>NZ_JBIRVJ010000002.1:0-778401 GCF_044386705.1 Streptomyces sp. NPDC020422
ACAACACCTCCACCAACTCCGCCGCCGCAGCCACCACATGCTCACAGTTGTCGAGCAGGATCAGCATCCGGCGTCGGGCACAGTGCTCGACCAGGCGCCCGGCCGCGTCGGCGGGGTCCTCGCCGAGGCGCAGCTCCTCGGCGCCCGCGCCGCGCAGGACGGTCTCGCGGGCGCCGACGGCGCCGAGGACGGCCTCGGTGACGGCCTCCGGGTCGGTGACGGGGGCGAGTTCGACGAGCCAGACCCCGTCGGGCCAGGCGCCGGCGACGCGTTCGGCGGCCTCCTGGGAGAGCCGGGTCTTGCCGACGCCGCCGGGGCCGAGCAGGGTGACGAGCCGTGACCGCCGCAACTCGGCCGCCAGCTGCTCCAGTTCGGCGTCGCGACCGAGGAAGCTGGTGAGCCGGGCCCGGAGGTTCCCGGGGGTGGCGGCGGGCGGCGCCGGGGTCGCGGGCGCCGCCGGAGCGGGCTCGGGAAGCGCCAGCAACCCGGCGTGGAGGGACCGCAGTTCGGGTGACGGGTCGGCGCCGAGGCGGTCGGCGAGCTCGCGGCGGAAGGTGTCGTACGCCGCCAGCGCCTCCGCCGAGCGGCCGGTGTCCCGCAGCGCACGGAGGCGCAGCGCCTGGAGGGGTTCGTCGAGCGGGTGGGCCTCGCACAGGGCGGTCAGCTCGGGCAGCGCGCCGGCCGCCTCGCCCAGCGCGAGGGCGGCCGCGAGGCGGGCCCGGCGGGCGTCCAGGAGGCGGGCCTCCCAGCGCGCGGCCTCGGCCTCGCGGTCCGGCAGGTCGGCGAGGGGGTCGCCCTTCCACAGGCCGAGGGCCTCGTCGAGGAGCTCCGCGGCCCGTCCGGGGCGGCCGGCGTCGAGCTCCCGGGCGCCGTCGGCGGCCTTCCGCTCGAAGCGGAAGACGTCCACGTCCTCGCGGGCGGCGGCCAGCCGGTAGCCGCCCTCCACGGAGAGCACCCGCTCGTGGCCGAGCGCCCTGCGCAACCGGCCCACCAGCGCCTGGAGCGCGGCGACCGGGTCGGCCGGCGGCTCGGTGCCCCACACCTCGTCGACCAGCACGCCCACGGGCACGGCGCGGCCGGCCCGCAGCGCGAGCGCGGTCAGCAGCGCGCGGACCCGGGGCCCGCCGACGGCGACGTCGGTGCCTTCTGACGTGTGGGCCCGCGCCGGGCCGAGGACGGAGTAGCGCACGGGCCCATTCTCCCGTCCGGCGGCCCGGGTGCCGGAACGAGGCCCCACCGCAGGAACCGGCCACCGGGCCCGGTACGTTTCCCGGGCACCAGCCGCCCGTCCGGTCCGTCGCCCCTGGAGTCCCGAATGACCACGACCGCCCACCGCCGTCACGAACAGCGGATCAGCCCCGTCTTCCTGGCGATCCTCGCGGTGATGGGCGTCACCGGCTGGGCCGTGTGGACGGACTTCGCGGCCTCCACGGGCCTGGCGATCTTCCTCTTCGTGACCTCGGCGTGGATCGTCTCGCTCTGCCTCCACGAGTACGCGCACGCCCGCACCGCGCTGCACGGCGGCGACATCACCGTCGGCGCGAAGGGCTATCTGACCCTCAACCCGCTCGCGTACACGCACGCGGTCCTGAGCGTCGTCCTGCCGGTGCTCTTCGTCATCATGGGCGGCATCGGCCTGCCCGGCGGCGCGGTCTTCATCGAGCGGGACCGGGTCAGGGGCCGCTGGAAGCACAGCCTGATCTCCGCGGCGGGCCCGCTGGCGAACGTGCTGTTCGCGGTCGTCTGCACGGCGCCGTTCTGGCTGGGCGCGCTCGACGGGGTGCCGCTCGCCTTCCAGTACGCGCTCGCGTTCCTGGCGTTCCTCCAGGTGACGGCGGCGCTGCTGAACTTCCTGCCGGTGCCGGGACTCGACGGCTACGGAGTGGTCGAGCCGTGGCTGTCGTACCGGATCAAGCGCCAGATCGAGCCGTACGCGCCGTACGGCTTCTTCGTCGTGATCGCGCTGCTCTTCGTCCCGGCGATCAACGGGGCGTTCTTCGACGGCGTGGACGCGCTGATGCGGGCGCTCGGGGTTCCGGAGCTGTCGCGCTACTGCGGCTCGGACCTCTTCCGCTTCTGGGAGGAGACCCCCGAGTTCTGCCTGGCCTAGGCGCGGCCCCGCGGCCCGGCGGGCTAGCCGTTCGCGGCGGAGGCCTTGGCGCGGCGGATGTAGTACCAGGCCATGTTCGAGGACAGTCCGGCGAGCAGCACCCAGACGATGCCGATGAGGTTGCCCTGGACGAAGGAGACGACGGCCGCGACGACGGCGAGCGCGCAGACGACCAGGGCGTAGAGGGCGAGGCGGGGCATGGGGGTCGGCTCCTGTCCGGGTACGGCGGGTGGTGCCCGTCCAGTGTCCCCCATGCCCCGGTCCGCTCCGGGACCGGCTCGGTCGGCCGGCTCAGACGTCGGTGACGCGCAGGCCCGCGTGGGCCTTGTAGCGGCGGTTGACCGAGATCAGGTTGGCGACCAGCGACTCGACCTGGTGGGCGTTGCGCAGCCGGCCGGCGAAGACGCCGCGCATGCCGGGGATGCGGCCGGCGAGGGCCTGCACGATCTCGACGTCGGCGCGGACCTCGCCGAGGACCATCACGTCGGTGTCGATCTCGTCGATCGACTCGTCCTGGAGCAGCACCGCCGACAGGTGGTGGAAGGCGGCGGTGACCCGCGCGTCGGGCAGCAGCGCGGCGGCCTGCTCGGCGGCCGAGCCCTCCTCCGGCTTGAGCGCGTAGGCGCCCTTCTTGTCGAAGCCCAGCGGGTTGACGCAGTCGACGACGAGCTTGCCGGCGAGCTCCTCGCGCAGCGCCTCCAGCGTCTTGGCGTGCCCTTCCCACGGCACGGCGACGATCACGATGTCGCTGCGGCGGGCGCACTCGGCGTTGTCGGCTCCCTCGACGCCGAGGCCGAGCTCGCCCGCGGCGGCCAGCGCCCGGTCGGCGGCACGGGAGCCGATGATCACCTTCTGGCCGGCCTTGGCGAGGCGGTAGGCCAGGCCGCGGCCCTGGTCGCCGGTGCCGCCGAGGACGCCGACGACCAGGCCGGAGACGTCGGGGAGGTCCCAGGGGTCCTTGGGGGCGGGGGCGGGGCTGCTGGAGGAGGGCGTGGAAGTCATGGCCCCGACATTACCGACCGGTCGGCGCGGTGGATCCCGTACGGGTGAGAGTTGTCCGAACGCCCTCGCCCGGGGCCCGGGCAGGCCATGATGCGGGGCCATGGACGCCGTACGTGTCGCGCTGCTGCGCGAAGTGCTCGCCGGTACGGAGTGGCCGGCGGCGGCCCGTCGCTTCGCGGGCTCCCTGCGCTCCTCCGTCGTCTCGCACGGCGGCGGACTGCTGCTGGTCGGGACGGAGCAGTACGAGCCCTGGCACCTGGCCGCCCACCTGGTCGACGAGTCGGCCTGGTCCGGCTGCCCGGAGCTCGCGCCGACCCTCGTCCGGCACCGGGTGCGGCCCGGCGACCCGGCGCACCTGTCCGTCGGGCTCGGGCGGATCGAGTCGGCGGGGCGCGGTGCGACGCTCCTGATGGTGGCGCCCTCGCGGCCGGACGAGGGCCTGCTCGAACGGGTCCACGACGCCCGCAGGGCCGGGGCGACGGTGCTGTCCCTGGACGGCGGCGACACGGAGCTGCGCGGCCTCGCGCACGAGACGCTGGCCGTGGCGGCGGACGCCGAGGTGGACCTGGACACCGTCCAGCACCTGGTGAGCGCGGCGACCGGGGAGAACTGCCTGCCGCCGGCCCCGCGCGGGCGTCTGCGGTTCCGCGACCGGCTCTCGCGCCTCGCCGACCAGCTGACGGCGCCGCCGCCGGCGCGGTGGTGAGAGAGCGGCCGGTCCTCACCGCCCGCTGCGGCGAGGGGGGCCTGGCGGCGTCGCCGCCGGGCGGCGCGGAGGGCCCCGGGCCGGCCCCACCGCGCGGTGGGGCCCGCGCGTAATTCGGTTGCCCGCGGCAGCCGCCCCGGCCGAGCATGGCCCCTCGTGAAACGCCTCCTCCGTCTGCTCCCCGATCTCGCGCCCTGGCGCTCCTCCCGTGACTTCCGGCTCCTGTGGGTGCAGGGGATCGTGGCGTACTTCGCGAGCTTCATGGCGCTGATCGCGCTGCCGCTGCAGATCAAGGACCTCACCGACTCGCCGTTCGCGGTGGGGGCGATGGGCGCGGTGGAGCTGGTGCCGCTGGTCGTGTTCGGTCTGTACGGCGGGGCGCTCGCCGACGCGGTCGACCGGCGCAAGGTGATCGTGGCGACCGAGGCGGGGCTCACCCTCCTGGCCCTCGTCCTGCTCCTGAACGCGCTGCTGCCGCAGCCGCTGCTCTGGCCGCTGTACGTGGTCGCCGCGGGCGTCTCCGCGCTCGCCGGGCTGCAGCGGCCGGCGCTCGACTCGCTGATGGCCCGGATCGTGCCGCACGAGCAGCAGACGGCCGCCGCCGCGCTGAACTCGCTGCGCTGGCAGCTGGGGTCCATCGCCGGTCCCGCGCTCGCGGGTCTGGTCGTCGCCTACGCGGGGCACGCCCCGGCGTACGGGGTGGCCGTCGGTGGCTTCGTCGTGTCGGTGCTGCTGTGCCGGCGGCTGTCGCCCGCGCCCGCGGCGCACGACGCGGAGCGGCCGTCGCTGCGCGGGATCGTGGAGGGCGCGCGCTATGCGTGTGCGCGTCCGGTGCTGCTCGGCACGTACGCGATCGACCTCGCGGCGATGTTCTTCGCCTTCCCGAACACGATCTTCCCCTTCCTGGCGGACGAGCTGGACGCGAAGTGGGCGCTCGGGCTGATGTACGCCGCCGGTTCGGTCGGCTCCCTCGTGCTGGGGCTCACCAGCGGCTGGACCTCGAAGGTGCGCCGGCACGGGGTGCTGGTCGTGGCCGGTGCGACGGGCTGGGGCGTGGCCATCGCGGCGGCGGGCTGGTTCGGGAACGTGTGGCTGGTGCTGCTGTGCCTGGCGTTCGCGGGCGCCGGCGACATGCTGAGCGGGCTGGGCCGGTCGACCATCTGGAACCAGACGATCCCCGAGGAGCTGCGCGGGCGGCTCGCGGGCATCGAGGTGCTGTCGTACAGCGTGGGCCCGCAGCTCGGGCAGGTCAGGGCGGGCACGATGGCCGGCTGGACGGGCACCCGGGCGGCGGTCTGGTCGGGCGGAGTGGCGTGCGTGGCTTCGGTGGGGCTGCTCTGCCTGGCGCTGCCGAAGCTGCTGGCGTACGACGCAGAGAAGGACGAGGACGCGCTGGCCCGCAAGGCGCAGCAGGCGGCGGCCGCCGCCTGAGGGGCCGCGCTCACCGGCGCCACCGTCCTCGGGCGGGCCGTGCCAGGGCGGTCAGGACGACGACGCCCACGGCCTCGACGACGATCGTGGGGCGCACCAGGGGCGCGTCGATCGACTCCTGGAAGCCGAACAGTCCGGTGGTCAGGCTGAGCACGAGCGCCCCGAGCGTGCCGGCCGTGAAGAGCGCGGTGCCGAGGGCGACGGCCCCCAGCAGGCGGGCGGGCGCCACCAGCAGGGCCGCCGCGAGGACGCAGCCGACGATGCCGTTGATCAGGAACAGGGTGCCGATGGTGGCGAGGCTGCGGTAGCCGTCGGCCCACAGGTGCAGATGGATCGCGGCCATCGCCGCGGTGAGCCCGGCGGCGAGGACGCGCGGCACGAGCCGGTGTCCGGCACGCCGGTCCCTAGTAGCCATTGCCCGACCCGTTGCCCGGTGTGGTGTCCGTCGCGCCGCCCACCGAGATCTCGGTCTTCATGCCCATGTCCTTGTGGCCGTCGACCGGGCAGTAGACCTCGTACGTGCCGGACTTCAGGGTCACCTTGAGGGTGTCCGACTCGCCCGGTCCGAGCG
This sequence comes from Streptomyces sp. NPDC020422, assembly GCF_044386705.1. Classification (NCBI taxonomy): domain Bacteria; kingdom Bacillati; phylum Actinomycetota; class Actinomycetes; order Kitasatosporales; family Streptomycetaceae; genus Streptomyces; species Streptomyces sp. NPDC020422. Next base: position 5,821 of record NZ_JBIRVJ010000002.1, read on the forward strand.
TCTTGGTCTTGTTCTCCCCGCCGGGTCCCTCGATCTCCAGGGCGTGGTCGTGGTGCCCGGTGTTCTTGACGGTGAAGGAGTAGGCGCCCGGCTCGAAGGTCTTCTGCGAGAGCGTGATGCGGAAGTCGGCCAGGTCCGCCTTCACCTGGGTCGTGCCGGGGTTCGCCGGGGTCGCCGGGCCGGGGGTGGTCGCCGCGGGCGGCGGCGGGGGCGGGGTGCCGCTGCCGGTGCCGCCGCCTCCGTCTCCGCAGGCGGCGAGCAGGGCGGCCAGGGCGCCGGCCGACAGGCCGAGGGCGACGCGGCCGCGGATGCGTGACGTGCGCGGAGTGTTCATCGTTCCGGTCATGGTTCGGTCCTCCCGCAAGGGATACGGTCCGGCCGCGGAAAGGGATTGCGCGGACAATGGACGAGGGGCGGCGACAGGCAATCCCCCGGGGGCTGCGGAACGTATCCATGGGTATGCGGCACATGGGCCCGTCCCTCGGGCGGGTACCCGACGAGGCACTGCTCACCGGTCTGACCACGGGCGACCAGGAGATCGCGGTGGCTTTCGTACGCCGGTTCCAGCGCGTCGTCTTCGGGGTGGCCGTCGCCGTCGTCGGCGACCCGCAGCTGGCCGAGGACATCGCCCAGCAGACCTTCGAGCGGGCCTGGCGGCACGCCCAGGTGTACGACCCGCGGCGCGGCTCGGTACGGAGCTGGCTCACGACCATCGCGCACAATCTGGCCGTCGACGCCGTACGCGCCCGGCGGGCGACGCCGGTGGCCCCCGAGGACCTGGACGCGCTGCTCGGGTCCGTGACCGAGACCCCGGAGCGGCGGGCGGTGGCCGAGGACGGCTCGGCGCGGGTCCGGCGGGCGGTGCGGCAGCTGCCGCCGGAGCAGGCGAGGGCGCTGGTGATGGCCGGGATCTACGGGATGACGGCCCGGGAGGTCGCGGCCTTCGAGTCCGTTCCGCTGGGCACGGCCAAGACCCGGATCAGGGCGGGGACGGCGAAGCTGCGAACGGCTCTGGAGCGGGAGGAGGAGGGGCGGTGAGCGGCATGGAGTGCGCGCGACTGCGGGAGCTCGCCGCCGAGCTGGCGCTCGGGGTGCTGCCGGCCCGGGAACGGGCGGAGGCGGTCGCCCATCTGGACCGCTGCCCGGACTGCCGGGAGCACGTGGAGCGGCTGACGGCGGTCGGGGACGGTCTGCTCGGGCTGCTGCCGGAGGCCGAGCCGCCGGTCGGCTTCGAGAGCCGGGTGGTGGCCGCGCTGGCCCCGGCGCCGGCGCGTCGGCCCCGCGGCCGGCGGCTCCGGCTGGCCGGGGCGGCGGTGGCCGCGGCGCTGGCCTTCGGTTTCGGCGGCTGGGCGGTCGGCACCGTGGTGGAGGGCGCGCCCGCCGTCTCCACCCACCCGGCTCTCGTCGAGGCGGCGCTGGTCTCCGGCGGGCACGAGGTCGGCCAGGTCTTCGCCCACCCGGGAGAGCCGGGCTGGGTGTACATGTCGGTGGACCTGGAGGGGGCCGGCGCGGACGGCGGGCGGGTGCGGTGCGTGCTGGACCGCTCCGACGGCGGTTCCGTGGCGCTCGGCTCGTTCGCGCTCGAGGACGGCTACGGCTACTGGGGCGCTCCGGCGGACCTCGGTCCCGCGGCGCCGGCCGCTGTCAGGCTGCTCGGCGCGGACGGGACCGTCCTGGCCACGGCGCACTTCTCCTAGTCGGCGGACTCCCCGGTGTCACCGGTCTTGTCGTGCCAGCGGGGGTCGGTCTCCCACTCCTCGTTCCGTTCCCGTGCCGTCTCCATGGCGCGGGACGCCTCCTCGCGGCTGGTGTACGGACCGAAGCGGTTCTTGGCGGGGCACTCCGGGCCCTCCTCGACCTTCTTGTGCTCCAGGCAGTAGTACCACTCGCCCGGCTTGCCGGCCGTGCGCTTCTTGAACAGGGCCATCGTCGGCTCCTTCCTCTGTCGCCATGCTGCCCCAGACGCGGTCGTTAGACTCGCTGACATGTCTGGCCAGTCGCTTCTCGTACCGGGGGAGCTCTCCCCCCACCGTTCCGTTCCGGGGTCCATCCGCCGCCCCGAGTACGTCGGAAAGCCCGCCCCCACCCCGTACTCCGGTCCCGAGGTGCAGGACTCCGACACCATCGAGCGGATGCGGATCGCCGGCCGTATCGCCGCGCAGGCGATGGAGGAGGCCGCCAAGCACATCGCGCCCGGTGTCACCACGGACGAGCTGGACCGGGTCGCGCACGAGTTCATGTGCGACCACGGTGCCTATCCGTCGACGCTGGGCTACCGCGGCTTCCCGAAGTCGCTGTGCTCGTCGGTCAACGAGGTCATCTGCCACGGCATCCCCGACTCGACCGTCCTCAAGGACGGCGACATCGTGAACCTGGACGTGACCGCGTACATCAACGGCGTCCACGGCGACAACAACGCCACCTATCTGTGCGGCGACGTCGACGAGGAGTCGCGGCTGCTCGTGGAGCGGACCCGGGAGTCCCTGAACCGGGCCATCAAGGCGGTCAAGCCGGGCCGCCAGGTCAACATCATCGGCCGGGTCATCGAGTCGTACGCCAAGCGCTTCGGCTACGGCGTCGTACGCGACTTCACGGGGCACGGCATCAACTCGTCGTTCCATTCCGGGCTGATCATTCCGCACTACGACTCGCCGCACCACACCACGGTGATCCAGCCCGGCATGACCTTCACGATCGAGCCGATGCTGACGCTGGGCACCCACGAGTACGACATGTGGGACGACGGCTGGACCGTGGTGACCAAGGACCGGAAGCGGACGGCGCAGTTCGAGCACACGCTCGTGGTGACCGAGACCGGGGCCGAGATTCTTACGTTGCCCTGATCCGTCCGAGGGGTAGCGTTTTACCGACAGGACGTCGGGAACCAGTTGACTTAGGTAAGCCTAAGTCGCCATGATCCTCCTGGTTCCCGACCCCGAGGATCCCGGAGGCACGCCTTGGACACGCCTTTCTCCACGCTCATCCGCACCGCCTCGCACGAGCAGCACACGGAAGCGGAGACGTCGTCGTTCATGAGCGACCTGCTCGGCGGACGCCTGGCCGTGGACGCCTACGCGCGCTACACGGAGCAGCTCTGGTTCGTCTACCGGGCCCTGGAGGACGGCGCCGAGGCGCTGACGGCCGACCCGGTGGCCGGGCCCTTCATACGCCCCGAGCTGTTCCGCACGGCCGCCCTGGAGCAGGACCTCGCCCATCTGCGGGGCCCCGACTGGCGCGCCGGACTCACCGCCCTGCCGGCCACCGCGGCGTACGCGGAGCGGGTCGCCGAGTGCGCCCGCGACTGGCCCGCCGGCTATGTGGCCCACCACTACACCCGTTATCTGGGCGACCTCTCGGGCGGCCAGATCATCCGCGACAAGGCCGAGCGCACCTGGGGCTTCGCCCGCAAGGGCGACGGCGTGCGCTTCTACGTCTTCGACGCGATCCCCAACCCGGCCGCCTTCAAGCGGGCGTACCGGGAGCTCCTCGACGGGGTGAACGCGGACGACCTGGAGAAGCAGCGGATCATCGACGAGTGCAAGCGCGCCTTCGACTTCAACGGGGCGGTGTTCCGCGAACTGGCGGGCGAGTTCCCGCTCAGCGCCGCCTGACCGCCCCGGACGGGTCCGGGAGCGCTCAGAGGGTGAGCGTCCGCTCCAGCCGGACCCGGCCGCCCAGTTCGACGATGCCGTCCGGGCCCGGGGCGGTGAGCAGCTGGGAGCCCCGGCCCTGGGTGATGTTGAGCGCCCGACCCAGCTCCGCCGTGAGCAGCAGCGCCGCCGCGCCCGTCGCCTCGTCCTCGTCGATGCCGTCGCCGCGCCCGGGGAAGGCCCGGGCGCGGACCCGCCCGGCGGCCTCGTCCTCCCAGGCCCAGGCGTAGATCCACTCCCCCGGCTCCGGGACGTCCAGGGCGTCGACCTCGGCGGCCGAGGCGTAACGCCTCAGCGTGCGCGGCGGGGCCCACTCGGCGCGGGCCTCGATCCAGGTGAACTCGCCGTCGCCGCGCACCCACACCTCGCCCGCCGGCGGGCGGACCACCTCCAGGTCCAGCAGCCAGGCGGCACCCACGAGCGGGTGGCCGGCGAAGGGCAGGCGCAGACCGGGCGTGTAGATGTCGACGTTCCCGCGCTCCGGGTCGTCCACGAACACGGTCTCGCTGAAGCCGAGCTCCTTGGCGAGCGCCTGCCGGGACGCCTCGTCCGGGTGGCCGCGTCCGTCGCGCACGACACCCAGCGCGTTGCCGTGCCGGCCGTCGCCCGCACAGAAGACCCGCAGGACGTCGATGTCAGTGAGCGTCGTGTTCATGGCGGAATTGAAGCACCCAGGCCCGCCTTCGCGCCCGCACTCCCGAGGAAGGGGGCGCGGACGCGCCCGCCGCGGGTCCGGGGCCCGGGGTGCTACCGGCGCGTACCCCGAACCAGGACAATCCGCCCCGCTTGACCAGTCCTTGACCAAGCCCTGAAGTCCCCATGAGCCAGCCGTGACCGTGCCGTGTCCGAGCCACCGGCCCTGAGAGCTGAATCACTGGACGGGTGGGTATTGCTGAGGTAAGCCTCGGTTAAGTTAGGTCCGCCTCACCCCGTCCCCAGCGCCGTGTCCCCGAGTGGAGCCCCCATGCGAGCCGTCCGTCTCACCGTCGTCACCGCCGCCGCCACCGCGGCGACTCTGGCCGCCGTCACGGGCTGCACCCAGAAAAGCGACGCCAAGTCCGAGGACGGCGCCGTGCAGGTGATCGCGAAGGACGACTCCTGCGAGGTCTCCAAGACGGAGTTCCCGGCCGGGCACCTCAAGCTGAACGTGGAGAACCGCGGCAGCAAGGTCACCGAGGTCTACGTCCTCTACCCGGACGACCGGATCGTCGCCGAGCGCGAGAACATCGGCCCCGGCACCAAGGCCTCCATCACCGCCGAGATCAAGGCCGGCGACTACGAGATCGCCTGCAAGCCCGGCATGAAGGGCGACGGGATCCGCCGGCAGGTCAAGGCCACCGGTACCGGTGCCGCCGCCGCGAAGCGCTCCCCCGAGATGGACGCCGCCGTCGCCGCCTACCGCCAGTACGTGCAGGCGCAGGCCGACGAGACGCTCCCGAAGGTGAAGACCTTCACCGACGCCGTCCGCGCCGGTGACGTCGAGGCCGCCAAGAAGGCGTACGCCGACTCCCGCATCGGCTGGGAGCGCACCGAGCCCGTCGCCGAGTCCTTCGGCGACATCGACCCCAAGGTCGACGTGCGCGAGGACGGCCTGGAGGCCGGCCAGGACCCGGCGAAGGACTGGACCGGCTGGCACCGCCTGGAGAAGGCGCTGTGGCAGGACAAGAAGATCGGCGACCGCGAGAAGCAGCTCGCCGCCCTCCTGGACAAGGACCTGGCGGACTGGCAGAAGCGGGTCGGCAAGGCCGACATCACTCCCACCTCCATGGCCAACGGCGCCAAGGAGCTCCTGGACGAGGTCGCCACCGGCAAGGTCACCGGCGAGGAGGAGCGTTACTCCCACACCGACCTGGTCGACTTCAAGGCCAACGTCGAGGGTGCCCAGAAGTCCTTCGAGCTGCTCAAGCCGGTCGCGCAGAAGAACGACCCCAAGCTCGTCGCCGAGCTCGACAAGCAGTTCGCCGCGCTGAACACGCTGCTCGACAAGTACCGCACGGACAAGGCGAGCTACGTCTTCACCTCGTACGACAAGGTCTCCAAGGAGCAGCGCAAGGAGCTCTCGGACGGCGTCAACGCGCTGGCCGAGCCGCTCTCCAAGCTCGCCGCCGCGGTCGTGAAGTAGCAGGGCAGGGGGACACCACCATGACCGAGCACATCGAGAACACCGGGAACACCGGGAACGCCGGGAACACCGAGGCGATCGCCGGGGAGCCGGCCGCCACCGCGCCCTCCCGTCGCAGCGTCATCGGCTGGGGCGGTGCCGGCCTCGCGCTCGGCGCCGTCGCGGCCGGCGGCACCGTCGCCCTGACCCGGGGCGGCGGCGACTCCACCGCCCCGGTGGCGGAGAGCGGCGCGGCCGTCCCCTTCCACGGCGAGCACCAGGCCGGCATCGCCACCGCCGTCCAGGACCGGCTGCACTTCGCGGCGTTCGACGTGAAGACGAAGGACCGCGCCGAGCTGATCCAGCTCCTGAAGGACTGGACCCGTGCCGCCGAGCGCATGACCCAGGGCCACGAGGTCGGCGAGGGCGCCTACGGCGGTCTGCCGGAGGCCCCGCCGGACGACACCGGCGAGGCCCTCGGCCTCAAGCCCTCCCGGCTCACGATCACCATCGGCTTCGGCCCCTCCCTCTTCGACGGCCGGTTCGGGCTCGCGGGCAAGCGCCCGGCGGCCCTGGTCGACCTGCCCAAGTTCCCCGGCGACAACCTGGACCCGGCCCGCAGCGGCGGCGACCTGTGCGTCCAGGCCTGCGCGGACGACCCGCAGGTCGCCGTGCACGCGATCCGCAACCTGGCCCGCATCGGCTTCGGCAAGGTCGCGGTGCGCTGGTCGCAGCTGGGCTTCGGCAAGACCTCCTCGACCACCCCGGACGCGCAGACCCCGCGCAACCTGTTCGGCTTCAAGGACGGCACCCGCAACATCGCGGGCACCGAGACCGACCGCCTGGACAAGCACGTGTGGGTGTCGGGCAAGGGCGCGGAGGGTCCGGCCGCCTGGATGGACGGCGGCTCGTACCTGGTCGCCCGCCGGATCCGGATGAACGTCGAGACCTGGGACCGCACCCCGCTCGCCGAGCAGGAGGACATCTTCGGCCGCGACAAGAAGGAAGGCGCGCCCGTCGGCAAGGCCAAGGAGCACGACGAGCCGTTCCTGAAGGCCATGAAGCCGGACTCGCACGTGCGCCTGGCGCACCCCGACTCCAACGGCGGGGCGACCATCCTGCGCCGCGGCTACTCCTTCACCGACGGCACGGACGGCCTGGGCCGTCTGGACGCGGGCCTGTTCTTCCTCGCGTACATGCGGGACGTCCGTACCGGCTTCATCCCGGTGCAGACCTCGCTGTCGCGGCACGACGCGCTCAACGAGTACACCCAGCACGTGGGTTCGGCACTGTTCGCGATCCCCCCGGGCGTCCGTGACAAGGACGACTGGTGGGGCCGGGCGCTGTTCGCCTAGGCCCGGGCCGCGTACAACCCGTCATCCAAGGAGGGACCGACGTGTTCGGCAACTATCTGATCGGCCTGCGCGAGGGGCTCGAGGCCAGCCTGGTCGTCTGCATCCTCATCGCGTACCTGGTGAAGACCGGGCGCAGGGACGCCCTGCGGCCGATCTGGATCGGCATCGGCGTCGCCGTCGGGCTCGCGCTCGCCTTCGGCGCCGGCCTCACCTTCGGCTCGCAGGAGCTGACCTTCGAGGCGCAGGAGCTGCTCGGCGGCTCGCTGTCGATCGTCGCCGTGGTCCTGGTGACCTGGATGGTCTTCTGGATGCGTCGCACGGCGCGGCACCTGAAGTCCGAGCTGCACGGCAAGCTGGACGCGGCGCTGCAGATGGGCACGGGCGCGCTGGTCGCGACCGCGTTCCTCGCGGTGGGCCGGGAGGGCCTGGAGACGGCGCTGTTCGTGTGGGCGTCGGTCCGGGCCTCGTCGGACGGCACGTACGCGCCGCTGGCGGGGGTGGTCCTCGGTCTGCTGACGGCCGTCCTGCTCGGCTGGCTGTTCTACCGGGGCGCGTTGAAGATCAACCTGGCGAAGTTCTTCACCTGGACCGGCGGCATGCTGGTCGTGGTCGCCGCCGGTGTGCTCGCGTACGGCGTGCACGACCTGCAGGAGGCCGCCTTCCTCGGCGGTCTGTCGGACAAGGCCTTCGACGTCTCCGCGACGATCCCGCCGGACAGCTGGTACGGCACGCTCCTGAAGGGCGTGTTCAACTTCCAGCCCGATCCGACGGTCCTTCAGGTCACGGTGTGGGCTGCTTATCTGATCCCGACGCTCGGTCTGTTCCTGGCCCCGGTAGGGTCGGGTCCGTCCAAGCGGGTGGCGAAGCAGAAGGCGACCGAGACCGATGAGAAGGCTGAGGCGACCGGCGTGGAGGCGACCGGCTGACACGCTCCTCGCGGCGGTGACGGCTTCCGTCCTCGCCCTCACCGCGAGCGGCTGTGTGACCGTGCACGGCGAGCGGGAGCTGACGCCCGCCGCGACCAGGGCCGAGGCCGAGCAGGCCCTCAAGGACTTCACGGACGCCTACAACAAGGCCGACAAGGCCTACGACCCGGCCCTCGACGCGGGCCGGGTCACCGGCCCGATGGGCGAGATCAACCAGGCGGGACTGCGGTCGCGCCAGAAGTCCAGCCCCGGCGGCAACCCGGACCACCGGCCGCTGGAGCTCGGCGACGCGAAGTTCTCCATTCCCCGCAAGGCCGGCTGGCCGCGCTTCTTCGTCGCGGACACCGACTCCAACCGGGACACCGACCAGGGGCCCGGCGACAACCGCTGGCTCCTGGTCTTCGTGCGTGGCGGCGCCCAGCAGCTCTGGGAGGTCGCCTATCTGTCGGTGCTGAGCCCCGGCGACGTGCCCGCCTTCAAGAGCGAGGCGGGGTACGCGGTGCCGGTCACCGCGGACTCCACGGGGCTCGCGGTCGCGCCCCGGCAGCTCGGGGAGCGGTACGTGGCGTTCCTGCAGGCCGGCGCCGCCGGGCAGCCGGGTCCGTTCACGCCCGGCCCGCACACCACCGAGTGGCGGGCACAGCGGGAGAGGAACGCCAAGCGCCCGGGGCTCGTCACGCAGTACGTCGACCGGGCCGAGGACGGCGGGGACTTCGCGCCGCTGGGGCTCGCGACGGAGGACGGCGGGGCCCTGGTCTTCTTCGCCATCCGCTCCTTCGAGCGCCAGACCGCGGCGCAGGGCTACCGGCCGAAGGTCGGCAAGGACGTGCAGGCGCTGCTGACCGGCGAGGTGAAGAACACGGTCACCAAGCGCTGGGTGTCGAGCCAGACGGCACGGGTGAAGCCGGCGGGCCCGCAGCGCGACGCGGTCGCGGTCGTGGGCCGCCTCCAGGGAGTGACGGCGGCGGAGGGCTCGTGACACCCCCGCGCCGGTGAGCCTCACCGGCGGGGGCGCGGCGCCCTCCGGGACACGCCTCGACGCCGGGGGCCATGGCTGCCTCCGCGACGTGCCCCCGGCACGGGCGGGGGCTCGCGCCGGGTCTCAGCGGCTGAGCGGCCAGGCGACGCCGTGGTCCGCGGGCTCCCCCTGCTCCGCCGCGTGCCGGGCGCAGGCGTCGGTGAGGGCCTCCAGGAGGTTCAGCGGCTCGGGCAGGGCGTGCTCGGGGCCGCGGACCCAGGCGACGACCGGCTGGGAGCCCTCGTCACCGGGGAGCCGGGACGGCGGCACGAGGACGTAGCTGCCGCGGCAGTGCCAGCGCAGCCCCGGGTGCTCGTCCATGGTCTCGGGATGGCAGTCCAGCTCGCACGGCCACCACTCGTCCTCGTCCTCGGGAGTGCCGCGGGTGGCGGTGAAGAAGAGCATGCGGCCCTCGTCGGGGCGCTCGTCGGCGGCGCCGGAGACGGCGACGGGGCCGACCTCCACACCCTCGGCGAGCAGCCGCTCCAGGGCGGCGCGGCCGGCGGCGAGGGGGACGTCGAGGACGTCGTGGACCATGCCGGTGGCGGTGACGAAGTTCGCCTCGGGCTGGTTGCGGGCCCAGCGCTCGATCTGGGCGCGGTCGGTGGTCGACTGGGTCTGCCAGGCGAAGGAGACGGGGTGCCGGGCGGGGGTGGGACAGCCGATCCGCTCACAGGAACACCGGTAGCCCACGGGGTACGCGGCGGGGGCCAGCGGCAGCCCCGCCGCGGCGACGGCCAGGAGCGCGTTCTCGCGGTCGTTCTCGGCGTCGGCCGCGTTCCGCTCGGGGCTCCTGCGCAGCCGTTGCACGAATTTCGCGAGTCTGCTCTCCGTGCCGCGGTAGCGGCCGATGCCGTCGCCCATCTATCCCCTCACACCTCATGCTCGCCCGTTCGGTCCCACGGGCTCTCCATGGTCCCACCATCCTGCTCCTCGGGTGACCGGAGTCGGGAACCGGGGTCGGGAACGTGAGGTCAGCGCCCCGCGCCGAGTCCCCGCAGGGCGTAGTCGACGAGGGTGTCGGCGTAGGCGTGGGTGAGGGGCAGGGTGCGGTGCAGCCAGCGGTGGTGGAGCGGTCCGACGAGGAGTTCGAGGGCGATGCGCGGGTCGACGGCCGGGTCGATGTCGCCGGCGGCCTGGGCGGCCTCGATGCGGCGCACGTACAGCTGGAGCGCGGGTTCCAGGAGCCGGGCGGTGAACTGGGCGCCGAGCTCGGGGTCGACGATCCCCTCGGCGGCCAGCGCGCGGGTGGGGCGGTCGTACCGGGGGTCGTTGAGCTCGTCGACGGTGGCGCGCAGGACGAGCTTGAGGTCGGCGGCGAGGTCGCCGGTGTCGGGGATCTCACTCCCGGCGGTGCCGCCGAGGGCCTCGTTCGCCTGGCCGGCGAGGTCGAGGAAGGCCTCCATGAGGACGGCGGGCTTGGAGTTCACCGGCCACCAGCGGTAGATGGTCTGCTTGCCGACGCCGGCGCGGGCGGCGATGCCCTCGACGGTGGTCCTGGCGTAGCCGTTCTCGGTGACGAGGTCGAGGGCGGCGGCGTAGATGGCGCGGCGGGAGCGCTCGCTGCGGCGCGAGGAGTCGGGGGCCTTGGTGTCGGTCATGCGGCCAACCTAGCAGGCGGCGAGACGTCACGTCTCGCCGCGTTCCGCCCCTCACGGGCCACTCCACGGGCCACTCCACGAGCCACTCCACGGGCCGCTCCAAGCACCGCTTCACGGCCCGCTCCACGGGCCACTCCAAGCACCGTTCCACGCACCGCTCCACGCCGCTCCGCACGGCACTTCCCCGGCATCCGCTCTTCATCCGAACCACCCGAACGGTCCACTGCGCACGGCCCCCGGAAGGCGGACCATGGGAGCGACGAACAGCGACCGTAGAGGAGCCCTCTTTGCGCCACACTCCGCGCGAGGCCTCGCCCCGCCGTTATCTGATGTGCGCACCCACGCACTTCAAGGTGACCTACTCCATCAACCCCTGGATGGACCCCACGAAGCCGGTCGACCTGCCGCTGGCCCTCGCGCAGTGGGAGGACCTGCGCGACCGCTATCGCTCGCTCGGCCACACCGTCGAACTGCTCGACCCGACCCCCGGCCTGCCCGACATGGTCTTCGCCGCGAACGGCGCCACCGTGGTGGACGGCCGGGTCCTCGGCGCCAGGTTCGCCTACCCGGAGCGCTCGGACGAGGCCGCCGCGCACCTGGACTGGTTCCGCAGGAACGGTTACCCGGACGCCGACGTGCGGGTGCCGGAGCATGTGAACGAGGGCGAGGGCGACTTCGCCGTGACCGACTCCTGGATCCTGGCCGGCCGGGGCTTCCGTTCCAGTCCGCTCTCGCACGACGAGGCCCAGGAGTTCTTCGGCCGGCCGGTGATCGGCCTGGAGCTGGTGGACCCGCGCTACTACCACCTGGACACCGCGCTGTGCGTCCTGGACTCCGCCCGCGACGAGGTCATGTACTACCCGGACGCCTTCTCCCCCGGCAGCCGCTCCGTCCTGGAGCGGCTCTTCCCCGACGCGCTGATCGCGACCGCCGAGGACGCCGCCGCCCTCGGCCTGAACGCCGTGAGCGACGGCCGGCACGTGCTGCTCCCGCAGGCGGCGGTGGGCCTGTTCGCCCCGCTGCGGGAGCGCGGCTTCGAGCCGCTCGGCATGGACCTGGGCGAGCTGCTCAAGGGCGGCGGCAGCGTGAAGTGCTGCACCCAGGAGCTGCGGCCCTAGGTCCGGGCGCCTAGGCGTCCTCCGCGGGCGGCCAGGCGTCGCCCCACTCCGCGTCACGGGCCTGCTTGTACAGGGGCCCGTGCCGCTTGGTGACCGTCTCGCGGCCGAGGCCGTCGGACCCGCAGAGCTCCAGCAGGACCTGGCCCTTGCGGATCTGCGGGCGCCGGGTGATGCGCGCGGCGGCCGGGGTCACGGGGAACCGGACGGCGGCGACGTAGCTGTACTTCTCGTCCTCGTACGGCAGCGAGCCGCCCTTCACCTTCCGGTGCAGCGAGGAGCGGCTGACCCGGGCCGCGAAGTGGCACCAGTCGGTGCCCGGCACGATCGGGCAGGCGCCGCTGTGCGGGCAGGGCGCGGCGACGGTGAAGCCGCTCTCGACGAGCAGGGTGCGGGCGGCGATGATCCGCTCGTAGCCGTCGGGGGTGCCCGGCTCCACGATCACGACGGCCTGCGCGGCACGGGCCGCCTCGGCGACGAGCGCGGCGCGGTCCTGCTCGGTCAGCTCCTTGAGCACGTACGAGACGGTCACCAGGTCCGTCTCGTCGAGCCGCAGCGCGGTGCCGACGCGCTCGCGCCGCCAGTCCGCCTCGACGACTCCGGCGGCCAGCTCCCGTCCGAGGGCGAGCGCGGGCTCGGCCCAGTCGAGCACGCGGGTGCGCGGCCCCTGCCCCTCCCACAGCTCGGCGACCGCCCAGGTGGCGGCGCCGGTCCCGCCGCCGACGTCGGTGTGCGTGGCGGGCACCCAGTCCGGGGCGGCGTCCCGCAGCGCCGCGAGGGCGGCCCGGGCGGCCTCGAAGGTGGCGGGCATGCGGTAGGCGGCGTAGGCGACCACGTCGGACCGGTCGCGCAGCACGGGCGCGTCGGTCGGGGTCCTCCCCCGGTAGTGCGCGATCAGTCGCTCGACGGCCCGGGCGGCGCCCGAAGGCGGCAGCCCGTCGACGACCCCGGCGAGGGCGGCGCGCAGGGACTCGGCGGAGGCGGGGGATCCATTCACCGCACGATTCTAGGCGCCGTCCACGGCCCGGGCGCCTCAGCGCTCCTGGGCGCCTCAGCGCTCCTGGGCACCTCAGCCCTCCCGGGCGCCTCAGCGCTCCCGGGCACCTCAGCCCTCCCGGGCGCCTCAGCGCTCCCGGGCACCTCAGCCCTCCCGGGCGCCTCAGCGCTCCCGGGCGCCGGCCGGGGCGCCGGGAAAGGCGGCGGACGAGGCGGCTGCGCGGACGCGGTCGCCGGCGTCCAGGGCCCGCACCCGCACCGCGTCCCCGCCGAGGTCGGTGACGGCCTCGTGCTCGGCGACGAACTCCTCGATCAGGGGGACGTCACGCGACCGCAGCAGTGGCACATCCCCCGGATCGCCGCATCAGGCGTCCCGCGGCTCCGGCGTGACGCGCCAGGGGCGGCACAGCAGCAGGAAGCAGCCGAGGGCGGCGACCGAGCAGGTGACCTGGACGACCGCCATGGGGACGGCGGTGGTCTCGCCGGCGATGCCGACGAGCGGGGAGGCCACGGCGCCGATGAGGAAGGAGGAGGTGCCGAGGAGGGCGGAGGCGGAGCCGGCCGCGTGCGGGGTGCGGCCGAGGGCCTGGGCCTGGGTGTTGGGCATCGCGAGGCCCATCGCCGACATCAGCACGAAGAGTCCGGCGGCGACGGGCGCGAGACCGGGCTCGCCGAAGACGCCGGTGGTCAGCAGGAGCAGGGCGACGGAGGCGAGCAGGATGATGCCGAGGCCCCAGCCGAGCACCTTGTCCAGGCTGACCCGGCCGACGAGCAGCCGGCCGTTGATCTGGCCGACGGCGACGAGCCCGACCGAGTTGAGTCCGAAGAGCAGGCTGAAGGTCTGCGGGGAGGCGCCGTAGATCTCCTGGATGACGTAGGGCGAGGCGGAGATGTACGCGAAGAGCACGGCGAAGGCGAGTCCGCCGGACAGCACGTAGCCGGTGAAGACGCGGTCGGCGGCGAGGCCGCGCATGGTGCGCAGGGCCTGGCCGACACCGCCCGCGTGGCGCCGCTCGGGCGGCAGGCTCTCGTGGAGGAAGCGCCACACGACCAGGGTGAGGACGAGCCCGACGCCGGTGAGGACGTAGAAGACGCCGCGCCAGTCGGTGACCCGCAGGATCTGGCCGCCGATGAGCGGGGCGACGATCGGCGCGACGCCGGAGATCAGCATCAGGGTGGAGAAGAACCGGGCCATCTCGACGCCGTCGTACAGGTCGCGGACGACCGCGCGGGCGATCACGATGCCGGCGGCACCCGCCAGGCCCTGGAGCAGCCGGAAGCCGATGAGGAGACCGGCGGAGGGGGCGAGGGCGCAGACGGCGGTGGCCAGGACGTACACGATCATGCCGACGAGCAGCGGCCGCCGCCGGCCCCACTTGTCGCTCATGGGGCCGACGACGAGCTGGCCGAGCGCCATGCCGGCGAGGCAGGCGGTCAGCGTGAGCTGGACGGTGGCGGCGGGTGCGCGCAGCACCTCGGTGACCTCCGGCAGGGCCGGCAGGTACATGTCCATGGAGAGCGGCGGGAGGGCGGTGAGACCGCCGAGCACGAGGGTCACGAGCAGCCCGGCCCTGCGGGCGGAAGCGGTCGGCGTGTCGGCTATGTGGGGTTTGGTGGTGGTCCGGCCGCTGTCCGGCATCGCTGCTCCGTTTCGTTGAATCCTTCCCTATGTTAGGCGGGGGTGAGTCCGGGGGCGCCCGCCTCGGTGACGAACGACGCGGCGGTGGTGACCGGGGCGCCGGGGGTCGTCACGGCGGCGACCGTACGGAAGTCGGCCCGCGCGCTGTCCCGCCCGAGCGCGACCGTCACATAGCCGCGGCGCCCGTCGTAGAACCTCAGATGAGGATTGGCCCGGGTGAGGTCGGCGTAGTTGGACGGCCGCTGGGCACCGTTCTTCCCGCTGCTGATCGAGGTGGTGACGATCTCGGTGCCGAGGGTCCGGGAGTCGGGGTCGCGGAAGTCGGCCTTGATGTCCATGCCGTACGCGACGTGCACGTCCCCCGTGAGCACCATGAGGTTCTCGACCCCGGCCGCCTCCGCGCCCGCCAGGACGCGCCGCCGGGAGGCGGGGTAGCCGTCCCAGGAGTCCATCGACAGCTTGAAGGCCTCGTTGGGGACGCTGCGGCGCTCGGAGAACACCACCTGCTGGGGCAGCACGTTCCACAGCGCCCGGGACTCGCGCCAGCCGTCGGTCAGCCAGCGCTCCTGGGCGGCGCCGGTCAGGGTGCGCGCCGGGTCCTCCGACTCCGGGCCGGGGACCTGCCAGCCGTCGCCGTACGCCTGGTCCGAGCGGTACTGCCGGGTGTCGAGGATGTCGAACTGCGCGAGCCGCCCGAAGCGCAGCCGCCGGTAGAGCCGCATGTCCGGACCCTGGGGCCGCTGGGGGCGGCGCAGCGGCTGGTTCTCCCAGTAGGCGCGGTAGGCGGCGGCGCGGCGGATCAGGAACTCCTCCGGCGGCACGTCGTTCTCGGGGATGTCGCCGGCGTAGTTGTTCTCGGTCTCGTGGTCGTCCCAGGTGACGGCGAAGGGGTGGGCGGCGTGGGCGGCGATCAGGTCGGGGTCGGACTTGTAGAGCGCGTAGCGCAGCCGGTAGTCCTCCAGGGTCAGGGTCTCCCGGTCGAACACGCCGGGCAGCACCCGGTCCTTGTAGGCGCGGGCGCCGCCGGCGCCGTTCACGGCGTACTCGTACAGGTAGTCGCCGAGGTGGAAGACGAGGTCGACGTCCTCGTCGGCGAGGTGCCGGTAGGCCGTGAAGTAGCCGTCGTGGTACGCCTGGCAGGAGACGGCGGCGAGCCTGAGGCCCGCGGGGTACGCGCCGGGCGCGGGCGCGGTGCGGGTGCGGCCCACCGGGCTGGTCCACTCCCCGGCGCGGAAGCGGTAGAAGTAGGGGCGCCCGGGGGCGAGGTGCTCGACCTCGACGTGGACGGTGTGGTCGAGCTCGGGGTGCGCGAGGGCGGTTCCGCGCCGGACGACCCGGCGGAAGCGCTCGTCATGGGCGAGCTCCCACTCGACGCCCACCCGGCGGCCGGCGGGCAGGCCGCCGCCGGTCTCGTACGGGCGGGGCGCGAGCCGCGTCCACAGCAGGACGGAGCCGGGCAGCGGGTCGCCGGACGCCACCCCCAGGGTGAACGGGTCCTCGGCTATCCGGCGCGCGTCGAGCTCGGCGGCGGCCGCCGCGCCGGCGGCGGGCAGGTTCACGGCGAAGGCGAGCGCGGCGGCGGCGCCGGTGACGGTGAGGAAGCGGCGGCGCCCGAAGTGGCTGGCGGCGGCGCGCAGTTCGTCGGCGTGGGCGTGGTCGGTGGTCATGTACCCCTCCCCTGACGGATGTTGTCCGTCGGGTATTGCAGGCGGACGGAGCGACCCCCCGTTGTCGGGTACAGGACATCCACGTGTCGGACGGATGAGTTCATGGGGCACCGGTCTGCCGTACGCTGCGCGCCCATGAGCATCGCAGTGGTGACGGGAGCGGGATCGGGCATCGGCCGGAGCGTGGCGCGGGCCCTGGCCGGGGCGGGCTGGTCGGTGGCGCTCGCGGGCCGCCGCGCGGCGGCCCTGGAGGAGACGGCGGCGGCCTTCCCCTCACCCGCCGGGGCGCTGTGCGTCCCCACCGACGTGACCTCCGCCGAGCAGGTCGCGGCCCTCTTCGAGGCCGTCCGGGAGCACTGGGGCCGGGTCGACCTGCTCTTCAACAACGCGGGTACGTTCGCGGGCGGCGGCACGCCGGTGGAGGACCTGGACCCGGAGACCTGGCGGGCGGTCGTGGACGTCAACCTGACGGGCGCGTTCCTGTGCGCGCAGGCCGCCTTCCGCGCGATGAAGGACCAGTCCCCGCAGGGCGGCCGCATCATCAACAACGGCTCCGTCTCGGCGCACGTGCCGCGCCCGCACTCGATCGCGTACACGGCGACCAAGCACGCGATGACGGGCCTGACGAAGTCCCTGTCGCTGGACGGGCGCCCGTACCGGATCGCGTGCGGTCAGCTCGACATCGGCAACGCGGCGACGGAGATGACGGCCCGCATGCAGACCGGCATCCTCCAGGCCAACGGCGAGCTGGCGGCGGAGCCGGTCATGGACGCGGCGGACGTGGCGGCGACCGTGGTGCACATGGCGGGCCTGCCGCTGGAGGCGAACGTGCAGTTCGCGACGGTGATGGCGACGGCGATGCCGTACATCGGACGGGGCTGACCCGGCCCGGGCCTGCGCAGCATCGACCAGCACAACGACAGCGCCCTTGGCGGGGCTGCCCCGGCCCGGGGCCCGACGAGCGGGCGTCAGTCGGCGGGTGCCTGGCCGGTCTCGAACCGGGCGACCTTCCCGCCCTCGACGACGAACCGCCAGGCGGTCCGCATCGCCCCCCAGGTGTCGTTGCTGTAGGTCGCGACGAGCGACCGCCCGCCGTCCGACTCCGCCTCGACCTCCATGCGCCCGTTGGAGGAGAACACCTCCCGCTCGGTCCACTCCTCCAGGTTCCGGTCCGACCCGTCGTCGGACATGGTGGCGCCGGGCGCGAGCACGGCGGCGAAGGCCTGCCGGTCGTTGGCGTTGAGAGCGGTGACGAAGGCCCGCACGGTGGGGTCGCTGAGCCGGTCCACGGGAATGGTCATGCCCCACCCGTACACCCCGGGACGGCCACCCTCCGGCACCGACACCACTACGGCCCCCGGCCGGGGGAACGGGGCGGGCCGGAACGAACGAAGCCCCCGCGCAGGCGGGGGCTTCACGTTCGGGGGCAGACGAGTCGGGCTGTACGCCGGGTTCTGTACCCCGGGACCTCGCGGTCGTCGGGGTGACGGCCATCCATCTAGGACCGGCGTTGCCGCCGGCCTCGTGCGGTCTACCCGCGGACTCGGGCGGGCAGCCCTCGAACGTCCGCGCAGGAACACCGGGGTGTTCCCTTTTGACCTTGCTCCTGGTGGGGTTTACCGAGCCGCCTGAGTCACCTCAGGCGCTGGTGGTCTCTTACACCACCGTTTCACCCTTACCGAGGACCGAGGTCCCCGGCGGTCTGTTTTCTGTGGCACTGTCCCGCGGGTCACCCCGGGTGGCCGTTAGCCACCACCTTGCCCTGTGGAGCCCGGACGTTCCTCGGGAAGACCCGAAGGTCTCCACGCGGCCGCCCGCCCGGCTCGTCTGCCGTGCCGCCCATGCTACCTGCCGATCGGGGCCGATCCGGTCAGAGGAAGTCGGCGGTCTCCGGCCCGAAGCCGAAGGGGGCCGGGAGCGCGAGGGTCCATCCGCACCGGGTCCCGAAGCCCGCTTGACCTTGTCGCAGCGGCAGGGTTTCTACTGGCCCCATGGGCAAAGGCATGCGGATCGGCGAGTTCGCCGCGCTCGTCGGGGTCACCCCCCGGGCCGTGCGGCACTACCACCACCTCGGGCTGCTGCCCGAGCCCGCGCGGCGGGCGAACGGGTATCGGGAGTACGGGATCCGGGACGCCGTGCTGCTCGCGCGGATCCGGCGGCTGACCGAGCTGGGGCTCGGGCTCGACGAGGTGCGGGACGTGCTCGCGGACCAGGCCGGGCGGGAGCTGGTGGAGGTCCTGGAGGAGCTGGACGGGGACCTCGCGCGGCAGGAGCGGGTGATCCGGGAGCGGCGGGCGCGGCTCGCGGAGCTGCTCGCGCAGGCCCGGGAGGGACGGCTGCCCGCGGAGGGGCCGGTCTCCGCGGAGCTGGCCGGGCTGCTGGCCGAGCTGGGCGAGGCGCCCGGCGTCGCCGCGTCGCCGACGGCCGCCAAGGACCGGGAGCTGCTGGCCCTGTTCGACACCGTGGTGCCGGCGGAGGAGCGGGCCCGGCTGATGGAGCTGATGCGCGGCGCGGCCGGGCA
The DNA here is from genome assembly GCF_044386705.1 of Streptomyces sp. NPDC020422. Taxonomy (NCBI): domain Bacteria; kingdom Bacillati; phylum Actinomycetota; class Actinomycetes; order Kitasatosporales; family Streptomycetaceae; genus Streptomyces; species Streptomyces sp. NPDC020422. The sequence goes on from NZ_JBIRVJ010000002.1 coordinate 24,410, forward strand.
GGCGCCCGAGGTGTACGCGCGCCTCGACGCCCTCGCGGAGGCGGCGCCCGACGACCCGGGGGTCGCGGAGGCGGGCGCGGTGCTCGCCGCCTGTCTGCCGGACGAGGCGGGCGTGGAACTGCCCGGGAGCGGGCCCGCCGACGTCTTCTTCGGCGAGCTCGCCCCCGCCCAGGCCACGGCCGTACGGCACGCGCTGCGGCTGGTGTGGGAGCGGACGCGATGAGGTACGCCGCGTACGCCCTGCTCCCCGCCGAGCTCGTGCTCGGCCTCTGCCTCGTCGCCGGGATACGGATCCCCGGGCCCGTCCTGGCCGGCGCCGAGGCGGCCGTGGTCCTGCTCCTCGCCGCCGAGGCCGTGGGCTACCTGCGGCTGCGGCGGCGCGGGCTGTCCGCCCGGGCCGCGCTCGGACGGCTCGTACCGGAACCCGTGCTGCGGCTGGTCGGGCACGAGCTGCGGCTCCTCGCGAGCCTGGGGCGCTGGGTCGCCCGCCGGCCGCACGGAGTCGGTCCGGGCGTCCGGGCGTTCCCGCACGCGCGGGACCAGGCGGCCCTCATGTACGGCTTCGCCTTCGTGTGCGTCGTGGAGACCGTCGGCATGTCGTACCTGCTGGCGCCGTGGCCGGTGGTCCACGCCGTCTTCCTGGTCCTCGACGTGTACACCGTGCTGTTCGTCCTCGGGCTGCACGCCGCCTCGGCGACCCGGCCGCACCTGCTCACCGCGGAGGCGCTGCGGGTGCGGCAGGCGGCCCACGTCGACGTGCGCATCCCGCTGGAGCGGATCGCCGCCGTCCGCCGGGAGTCGCTGTTCTCCCACGGGAAGGCGGAGGGCGAGCTGAACCTGGCGGTCGGCTCGGAGACCTCCGTCACGGTCGAGCTCACCGAGCCGGTCCCGGCGCCCCGGCTGCTGGGGGCGCCCCGTCCGGTGCGGGTGGTCCGGCTGCACGCGGACGACGCGCGGGCGCTCGTACGGGCGGTGGGGGAAGCGCGCGAGGCGTACGGCTCGCGGGGCGCGCTCACGCCGGGGCGAACAGCACCTTGTCCCGTCCCGGATCCGCCTTCGTCAGTCTGACCCGCAGCGGATCGCCGAGCGGCAGCCGCGCCCCGTCGGCCTCGACGCGGCCGACGACGGCCGGTTCGGGGAGGTGGACGGTGCCGACGCCCGGCTCGTGTTCCTGCACGTCGATGACGATCGAGTCGAAGGTCTCGCCGATCCGGTGGCTCATCAGCGCCGCCTCGACGATGTCGACGCTCTCCCGCTCGGCCTTGTTGGCGAGCTTCGTCCCCTTCGCCATGTCCGCGGGCAGCCCGTCGAGGGCGCTGAGGACCCACTCGGGCGGCGCCGTGCCCGCGACCGCGGCGAGGCTCAGCTCGCCGGCGTAGCGGTCGATCAGGCGCCGCAGCGGGGCCGTGACGTGGGTGTACTCGTCGGCGACGGCGGCGTGCACCGCCGGCTGCGGGGTGTGCCCGCCGGTGAAGGGGGTGTAGTCGGAGCCGCGCAGCAGGCTGGTGGCGTCCTGGAGGAAGGCGGCGTGCCGGCTGTTGTCCGGGTCGAGGGAGCGGATGAGGTCCGCGTACGACATGTGGTGCGGCCAGTCGATCCCCAGCGCCTTGGCCGAGAGCCTCAGCTGGGCGACGGCCCCGTCCGGGGCGGGCGGCAGGGTGCGCAGGATGCCCGTGCCCGCGGCGATCATCAGATCGGCGGCGGCCATGCCGGTCAGCAGGGAGATCTGCGCGTTCCAGCCGTCGACGGGGAGCGGGGCGCGGTAGTGCAGCGCGTAGGTGCCGTCGGTCTCGACGACCTCCTGCTCGGGGACGTTGAGCGAGACGCCGCCGCGTTCGATCTCCAGGGCCTCGCGCAGGCCTCCGACGTACTTCAGGAGCGCGAGCGGCTCCGGAGCGGTGCCCGCGTCGATCTGGGCCTGCGCGCCCGCGTAGTCGAGCCGGGTCCGGCTGCGGACGAGGGCGCGGCGCACGTCGACGGAGACCTGGCGGCCGTCGGCGTCGAGGTCGATGCGCCACAGGAGGGCGGGCGCGGTGTTGCCGGCCAGGAGGCTGGCCGCCTTCTCGGAGAGCACGGGCGGGTGCAGCGGCACCTTGCCGTCGGGGAGGTAGAGCGTCGTCGCCCGCTTGTGCGCCTCGGCGTCGATCTCGCCGCCGGGGGTGACGAAGGCGGCGACGTCGGCGATGGCGTAGTGGACGCGGTAGCCGCCCTCGGGGCGGCGGGCCAGGTGCATGGCCTGGTCCAGGTCCTTGGAGGTCGGCGGGTCGATGGTGAAGAAGGGGATGTCGGTGGCGTCGTAGGAGGGCAGGTGCGGCTCCTTGGCCGCGGCCTCCGCCTCGGCGAGGACGGCCGGCGGGAAGGCGACCGGGATCGCCAGCTTGGTACGGAGTGCGCGCAGGGCGGCCGACAGCGGGGCGTCCGCTGCGGCGGTCACGTGGATGTGTCTGCGGGGCATGGACCCGAGCGTAGGACGGGGTGCCGGGGGCGGCATGTCGTGCGGGGGACGGGGGTGGAGCGGGAGCGGGCGGGCGTGCGGGGGCGCGGCGGCGGCGCACGCCGAGCGCGGGACGGGGAGCGGGGACGGGGAGCGGGGACGGGACGGAGGGCGGGCGCGGGGCGGGGCGCGCCCGACCGTGCCGGAGGCCGCGCCGTGCGGCGCCCGGCACCTCGTACGCTGGTGCACCGGGGCCGCACCCCCACCCCGTACGTACGAAGGAGAACCGCCGTGCTCGTCCTGTTGCCGCCCTCCGAAGGCAAGGCCTCCTCGGGGCGTGGGGCGCCGCTGAAGCTCGAGGGGCTGTCGCTGCCGGGGCTCGCGCAGGCGCGGGCCGCGGTGCTCGACGAGCTGGTCGAGCTGTGCGCCGCCGACGAGGAGAAGGCGCGCGAGGTGCTCGGGCTGAGCGAGGGCCTGCGGGGCGAGGTCGCGAAGAACGCCGAGCTGCGGACGGCCGGCGCGCGGCCCGCAGGGGAGGTGTACACGGGCGTCCTGTACGACGCGCTGGGCCTGGCGACGCTGGACGCGGCGGCCCGGAAGCGCGCCGACCGCGCGCTGCTGGTCTTCTCGGGGCTGTGGGGCGCCGTGCGGGTGGGCGACCTGATCCCCTCGTACCGCTGCTCGATGGGCGTCAAGCTGCCGGGCCTGGGAGCGCTCGGCGCGCACTGGCGCGGGGCGATGGCCTCGGTCATGCCGGAGGAGGCCGGGGACGGCCTGGTCCTGGACCTGCGCTCCTCGGCGTACGCGGCGGCGTGGAAGCCGAAGGGCGAGCTCGCGGCGCGCACGGCGACGGTCCGGGTGCTGCACGCGCCGACCCGGAAGGTGGTCAGCCACTTCAACAAGGCGACGAAGGGGCGCATCGTGCGGAGCCTCCTGGAGGCGGGCGCGGCCCCCGCGGACCGCGCGGAGCTGACGGTGGCGCTGCGGGACCTCGGGTACGTGGTCGAGGAGGGTGGCAAGGCCGGGGTGCTCGACGTCCTGGTGGACGAGATCCACTAGGCCCGCCGCCTGCGCCCTCGCAGTGCGTTGCAACATGCGCAACGCTCGTTGCAGCAACCGTTCGCCGTCGGCAGGATGGGGCCATGACGAGCGTGCTCGACCTTGCCCCCGCCGCCCCCGTCGTCCCCGTCGTCGTGATCGAGGACGCCTCCGACGCCGTACCGCTGGCCCGCGCCCTCGTGGCCGGCGGCCTCCCGCTGATCGAGGTGACCCTGCGCACCCCCGCGGCCCTCGACGCGATCCGGGCGGTCGCGGCGGAGGTCCCGGGCGCGGTCGTCGGCGCGGGCACGGTCGTCTCGCCCGCGCACGCGGCGGACGCGGTCACAGCGGGGGCGCGCTTCCTGGTCAGCCCCGGCTGGACGGACGCCCTCCTGGAGTCGATGCACGGCTCGGGCGTGCCGTTCCTGCCCGGGGTGTCGACGACCTCGGAGGTCGTGGCACTGCTCGAACGCGGGGTGACGGACATGAAGTTCTTCCCGGCCCAGGCGGCCGGCGGCGTGCCGTATCTGAAGTCCCTGGGCGGCCCCCTCCCCCAGGCCCGCTTCTGCCCGACCGGCGGCATCTCCCTCGCCTCCGCCCCGGCCTATCTCTCCCTGCCGAACGTCGCCTGCGTCGGCGGTACGTGGATGCTCCCCCCGGACGCCCTCGCGGCCCGCGACTGGGGGCGCGTGGAGACGCTCGCACGGGAGGCGGCGGGCCTGGCCCGTCAGCCGAACTCGACGGCGCAGTGATCGCCGAGCGGCCGGTATCCGAGCCGCTGGTAGAGCGCGTTGCTGGTGGGGTTGGCCAGATCGGTGAAGAGCAGCACCTGCCGGGCGCCGGCGTCGAGGGCGGCCCGGCTGACGGCACAGGTGACGGCGCCTCCGTAGCCGCGGGCGCGGTCGGCGGGCGGGGTGTAGACGGGCGAGACCCGCGCCTGGCCCGCGACGACCCGCGAGACGGAGGCCATCGCGACCGGTCGGCCCGCCACCTCCCACAGCCGTAGCCGGGCGTCGGCGACGCGCCCCTCGATGTTCGCGGTGTAGTCGGCGTCCGGGTCCTCCCCGATGTCCCGCGCGAACTCCCGCATCCAGGCGACCGCGAGCGGCACGTCCTTCGGTCCCGCGACGCGGGCCCGGCCGGGCGGCGCGGGGTGCGGTGGGGTGAGCGCCCCGCCGAGCCGGTAGAGCCGCATGCCGCGGGTGCGGACGAAGGGGCGCCCGTCGGCCTCGGCGAACGCCTCGACGGTCGCCGTCTCACCCCGCACCCCGCTGACGACGCCCTCCGGCAGATCCGCCAGCAGGCCGGGCAGCTCCCGCGCCGCGACGTCCGGCATCGTGCCGAGCAGCGGCACCCCCGGCGGCGAGACCAGGAACGCCCCCGCGACCCGCCCGTCCGCGGGGTCGGCCCACCAGCCGCGCGGCCCGGCCGTGTCGAGCTGGGTGAGCAGGGCGGTGTTCCGGGCGGGCGCGGCTGCGAGGTACCCCTCGACCGCAGCCCGGAACACGCCGGGGTCCTCGGTGAGGTGCCAGCCCATGACGGTTCCCCCTGTCCGGACCCGCGCGCCCCTAGCGCAGGTGCGAGGTGTCGTTGAGGAGGCGTACGGACGCGTTGCCGTCGGCGTAGTAGGCCACGGCCGAGATCGACGCCGCCGACAGCTCCATCCGGAACAGGGACTCCGGCGGGGCGCCGAGGGCGAGGCGGACCAGGGTCTTGATGGGGGTCACATGGGTGACCAGGAGGACCGTGCGGCCCGCGTAGGCGGCGGTCAGGCGGTCGCGGGTGGCGGAGACGCGGCGGGCGACGGTCGCGAAGCTCTCCCCGCCGCCGGTCGGCGCGGCCTTCGGAGAGGCGAGCCAGGCGTCGAGGTCGTCCTTGTAGCGCTCGCGGACCTCGGCGAAGGTCAGGCCCTCCCAGGCGCCGAAGTCGGTCTCCCGCAGGCCGTTCTCGATCCGCACGTCCAGGCCGAGGCGCGCGGCGACGGCTTCGGCGGTCTGGCGGCAGCGGGTGAGCGGCGAGCTGACGATCTCCTGGATCGTGCCGCGCGCGGCGAGCGAGGCGGCCACGGCCTCCGCCTGCCGGCGGCCCGCGGGCGACAGCTCGGGGTCGCCGCCGCCGCTGCCGGAGAAGCGCTTCTCGGGGGTGAGCGCCGTCTCCCCGTGCCGGAGCAGCACGAACGTCGCCGGGGCCCCCATGTCGGGGCCGGACCAGCCCTGGGAGACGGGGGCGGCGGACTGCGGGGCGGGGGCGGCGGGAGCGGCGGGCGCGGTAGCCGGCGCCGTAGCCGCAGCAGGCGCGGAAGCCGCAGGCCCGGAGCCCACGGGCGCGGTAGCCGGCGCCGTAGCCGCAGCCGCGGAAGCCGCAGGCCCGGAGCCCGCGGGCGCGGGAGCCGGTGCCGTGGTCGCAGCCGCAGCAGGCGCGGGAGCCTGCGCCGCAGCCGCAGCAGGCGCGGAAGTCGGCGCCGCGGCTCCCGTGGCCGCAGGCGCCATCGGGGCGCCCGGGGCCGCCCCCGCCGCACGCGCCGCGTGGCCCGTCGGAGCCTCGCGTCCGGCCTCTGCCTCGAAGTCGCCGGTCGCTTCCGGGGCGGCGCTCCGGGCCGCCTCGCGGTCCGCCTCCGCCGCCGTGGCGAGCGCGGCGCGCGCCGCGTCCGGGGCGAAGAGGCCCTCGGGCTCGGGGCGGGCGCCGGCCAGGGCGGCGCGGGCGCGGGCCGCGCCCGCCGTCGCGTCGCCCGCGGCCTTGCGGGCGGCGGCCAGGTCGGCCGTCGGGTTCAGCGCGGCGGTCGACGCGGCGGGGCTCCACTGCTCGCCCCGGCGCCCGGCGTCCATCGCCTCGTTGGCGAGCCGGTCGGCGTGCTTGTTGCGCTCGCGCGGGATCCACTCGTAACGGACCCGGCCCGGCGGGAAGACGCGCGCGGCCGCGGCCGCCAGCGGCTTCATGTCCGGGTGCTTGATCTTCCAGCGGCCGGACATCTGCTCGACGACCAGCTTGGAGTCCATCCGGACATGGACCGTCGCCTCGGGGAACAGCTCCCTGGCGGCCGTCAGTCCGGCCACCAGCCCCTTGTACTCGGCGACGTTGTTCGTGGCGACGCCGATGAACTCGGCCCGCTCCGCGAGGGTCTCCCCCGTCACCGGGTCCAGCACCACCGCCCCGTAACCGGCGGGCCCCGGGTTGCCCCGGGAGCCCCCGTCGGCCTCGACGATCAGCTCCCTCGACGTCGCCATGACGGGTCGTCCTTACAGGCCGGACTCGGAGGTGCGGACCAGGATCCGACGGCAGTTCTCGCAGCGCACCACGGCGTCGGCGGCGGCCGCGCGGACCTCGTTGAGCTCGGTGATGTTCAGCTCGATGTGGCAGCCCTCGCACTTGCGCTGGTACAGCCGCGCCGCGCCGACCCCGCCCTGCTGCTCGCGCAGCTTCTCGTACAGCTTCATCAGGTCCGCCGGGACGGAACCCGCCACGAGCTCGCGCTCCTTGGCGACCGAGGCGCTCTCGGCGTCCAGCTCGGCCTGCGCGGCGTCGCGGCGGCCGGTGGCGTCGTCGGTCTTGGCCTGCACGGCGGCGACCCGCTCGGTCAGCTCGGCGACGCGCTCCTGGGCGGACTCGCGGCGCTCCATGACCTCCAGGACGATCTCCTCGAGGTCGCCCTGGCGCTTGGCGAGCGAGGCGATCTCGCGCTGGAGGTTCTCCAGGTCCTTCGGGGAGGAGACGGCGCCGGAGTCGAGGCGCTGCTGGTCGCGCGCGGAGCGCTGGCGGACCTGGTCGACGTCCTGCTCCGCCTTGGTCTGCTCGCGGGCGCAGTCGCTCTCCTCGGTCTGCGCGGCGACGAGCAGGTCGCGCAGCTGGGTGAGGTCCTTGTTCAGCGACTCGATCTCGGCGTGCTCCGGCAGCGAGCGGCGCTTGTGCGCGATCTGCTGGAGGCGCACGTCCAGGGCCTGGACGTCGAGGAGTCGGATCTGGTCGGCGGGCGCGGCGTTCAGTTGGGGGCTCCAGAAGAGGTGTGGTGGGAGGACCAGGGGTCGGTGACCGTCTTCGAGACGTGGACGCGGAGGTCCCAGCCGTGGCGGTCGGAGATCGTGTCGAGCTGGGCGGCGGCCTGCTCGCACCAGGGCCATTCGGTGGCCCAGTGGGCGGCGTCGACGAGCCCGATCGGAGCGTGCTGCGTCGCCTCGGATACGGGATGGTGGCGCAGGTCGGCGGTGAGGAAGGCGTCCACGCCCGCGGCGCGCACGGCGCCGAAGAGGCTGTCGCCGGAGCCGCCGCTGACGGCGACGGTGCGCAGCACCATGTCGGGGTCGCCGGCCACCCGGATGCCCTGCGCGGTGGCGGGCAGCCGCTTGGCGGCGCGGGCGGCGAACTCGGCGAGGGTCTCGGGCCGGTCCAGCTCGCAGATCCGGCCGAGGTTGTTCTCGGGGACGAGCGGTCCGGTGACCCGCAGGTCGAGGGCGCCGGCGAGGGCGTCGGAGACGCCGGGGTCGGCGGTGTCGGCGTTGGTGTGGGCCACGTGGAGGGCGATGTCGTGCTTGATCAGCGTGTGTACGACACGGCCCTTGAAGTGGGAGGCCGCGACGGTCGTCGTCCCGCGCAGATAGAGCGGGTGGTGGGTGACGACCAGGTCGGCGCCGAGGGCGATCGCCTCGTCGACGATCTCCTGGACGGGGTCGACGGCGAAGAGCACGCGGGAGACCTCGGCGTCGGGGTCGCCGCAGACGGTGCCGACGGCGTCCCACTGCTCGGCCCGCTCGGGCGGCCAGAGGGCGTCGAGCTCGGCGATGACTTCAGACAGACGGGGCACGGAGGAAAGGCTACCTGTCCCGCCTTTGCGCCTGAACCGGCGCCGCTCGCGGCGGAGCCCCCGGCGCCGGTCCGCGCGCCGCGGACCCCCCGCCCGCACCCCGCCGACACCCGCGAGCCCCCGCAAGCGCCCCGCCGACACCCGCGAGCCCCCGCAAGCGCCCCGCTGGCACCGGCGGCCCCCGCCGACACCCGCGAGCCCTCGCCCGCACCCGCGTCCGCTCGCCCGGCCGGCCTTCCGCCGCTCTCGCTCGCTTCCGTCCCCGTACGCCCGTTACGCCCCCTAGCGCCCCCTGCCGCCTACTTCTTCACGAGGTACGCGCGCAGGTCGTCGAGGACGCTGTTCGCGGCGGTGACGCCGAGGCCGAGGTACCAGGTCTCGTCCGGGACGTCCTTGGCCTGGCCGGCCTTGACGGCCTTCAGGTTCTTCCAGAGCGGGTTCGCCTGGGCGGTGTCGCGCTTGGTGGCCTTGGGGTCGCCGTAGACGCCGGTGAAGATCCAGTCGCCGTCGGCCTGGTCGATCTTCTCGGGGCTGACCTCGACCGCGAGGTCGTTCACCCGCTGGTTCGCGGGCCGGGGCAGGCCGACGTCCTCCAGGATGGTGCCGATGAAGGAGGCCTTGGCGTAGAGGCGGATCTTGCCGGGGAGGTAGCGGACCATGGAGACGGTCGGCTTGTCGGCCCCGATGTCCGTCCCGAGCTGCTTCGCCTTGGTCTCGTAGGCGGCGAGCTTGGACTTCGCCTCCGCGGTCCTGTCGAGGGCGGCGGCGTTCAGCAGGTAGTTCTCCTTCCAGGTGAAGCCCGGGCGGATGGAGAACACGGTGGGGGCGATCTTCGACAGCTCGTCGTACTTGTCCGCGGCGCGCAGCTGGCTGCCGAGGATGAGGTCGGGCTGGAGGTTGGCGATCGCCTCCAGGTTGAGGTTGTTGATGGTGCCGACGGACTCGGGGGCGCCGGCGTCCTTCTTGAGGTAGCCGGGGATGCCGTCGTCGCCCTCGGAGGGCGCGTATCCGACGGGCTTGACGCCGAGGGAGACGACGTTGTCGAGCTCGCCGACGTCGAGGACCACCACGCGCTTGGGGGCGGCGGGGATCTCGGTCGCGCCGAGGGCGTGGGTGAGCGTGCGGGGGAACTGGCCCGGCTTGGCGTCCGTCCCCAGGGCGGCGGTCCTGGCGGCCGCGTCGCCGAAGTCCTTGCCGCCGACGGCCACGTCCTTCTTCTTGCCGCCCTCGTCCTTCTTCGCTCCGTCCGAGGCGCCGTCACCCCCTCCGCAGGCCGCGAGGGTGAGCGCGGCGACGAGACCGAGGGCTGCGGCGGCGGTGCCGCGACGGCGGAGGGACATGGGGGATCTCCTGTACGCATACGGGACGGCAACGGGCGACGTCATGCGGCCACCCAGCGGACCGACAGCTTCCACTTAGGGTCGCCTTACCTTACCTACCCCCAGCCCCACCAGCACAACCCGCCCCCCGCGCTCAGCCGAACCCGGAGACCGCCACCCTTTGGGGTGAAGTGGGTGGGGTCGTGTTGTTCGGCTGGAAGTGCGAAAACTAGCTTCGTGGCCGGAGGTGACGAGTCGATGACAGCCTGTGCCATCGAGACGGCCGCCGGGGACGGCACCCCGGTGTGGCCCACGCGCGCCGGCCGGGGAGCGTTCACGATCACCGCGAACGGCGCCTACGCGGCCCGGCTCGCGGGATCCGGGGAGGCGCTGTACGTCGAGCGGTGGACGCTCGACGGCCCGGAGCCGTACGCCGTACCGCTCCCCCTCGCCCAGCCCGAGGAGCCCGGCACGCTGCTGCTCCCGCTGGCCGACGGGCGGGTCCTGGTCGGTCGCCGCGTCGACGGACGCCGGCACACGTTCTCGCTGCTGTACCCGACCGGTCCCGAGACCGGCGAGCTGGTGCTCGGCGCCGTGGAGGCGCCCGGCTCCGAGGAGCTGGTGCTGCTCCCGCCGTCGCCGGACGGCATCTGCGCGTACGCGATGTGCGTCGGCCCGGACACGACCACCCTGTGGCTGGTGGCGGGCGGCGCCTTCGGGCCCGAGCAGGTCGCCGAGGTGAAGGGCCGCTGCTCCGGCGGCGTCTGGCTGGACCGTACGGGCCGGATGCTCGCCCTCGACCGGCGCCTCGACGACGGTCCGGTGAAGGCGGTCGCGGTCGACCTGGAGCGCGGCGGCGAGGTGACCCCGCTGCTGCAGATCACCGAGGAGAGCCACGACCGGCTGCTGCTCGCCGACCCCGACAGCGGGCTGCTGCTCATCCGCTCCGACGCCCCCTCGCCCGGTCACGACCGGCTCGGCTGGGGCGTCCTGGGCAGCCTGCTGCCGGTGCGGTTCCCCGAGTGCCTGCGCCTCGACGACGCGGCGGTGACGCCCTTCGCCGTCCAGCCGGGGCAGGTGCTCATGCCGGAGGGCTGCGGGGTGGCGCTGCGGATCGACGCCGCCGCGGGCAGCTGGGTCGGCATGTGGCGGCCCTCCTCGCGCCGGATGCACCAGCTGGCCGCCCCCGAGGGCTGGCTCGCCGGGGCGGGCCTGTGGACGCCCGAAGGGGTGCTGCGGCTCCCGTACGCGACGGCCGGGACGCCCTGCGGCCTCGCGCACCTGGAGGAGCCCGCCGAGCTCCCCGAGCCGGTGGCGGCCCTCGCCCGGCCCAAGGTCTGCCGGCCCGTCCCGTTGCAGCAGGCTCCTCTGACGGACCGTAGACCCGCTCGTTAGACTCACGGGCCGCAGAGCAAGAGCGAGATCAACGGGGTGAGTTCCACCATGAGCAACACGGACGCGCAGGGGTCGAACGGCTCGGGCAAGCACCGGGGCGAGGCCGCGCCGGCGGAGGACTCGGGGGCCTCGACGGCCGCGCCGAACGGCCGCCACCGCCGCGAGCCGGAAGGGCGCTGACCCGCCCGCCGCACAGGGGAAAGGCCCCCGGGACACCCCGGGGGCCTTTCCCCTTCCCCACCTCGCCCGACCGGTCCGCGCGACCGCGGTCAGCCCTTCTTCAGACCCAGCACCTCCGCCGCCGCGAAGGTCTCCCCCGCCGGCCGGGCCGCGTAGTGCGGGGTGAGCAGCCCGTCCAGCTCCTCGTAGGTGAAGGCGTCCTTCGCCGTGTCGAACTTCGCGGCCACCTTGGGGCGGTCCACGATCGCCACCATCCCGCCGTGCACGACGAGCAGCTGGCCGTTGACCCCGGCCGCGGCCGGGGAGGCGAGGTAGCCGACGAGCGGTGCCACGTGCTCCGGCGACAGCGGGTCGAGCTGGTCCTCGGCGGTCGGCTCGGCGAACCCGGCGAAGACGTCCTCGGTCATCCGGGTGCGCGCCCGGGGGCAGATCGCGTTCGCGGTGACGCCGTACTTGGCGAGGGCGAGCGCGGTGGACGTGGTGAGCCCGACGATCCCGCCCTTGGCCGCCGCGTAGTTGGGCTGCCCCGCCGAACCGGCGAGGAAGGCCTCGGACGAGGTGTTGACGATCCGCCCGTACACGCCGGTCTCCCCGGCCTTCGCCCGGCCGCGCCAGTGCACGGCGGCGAAGTGGGTGGTGTTGAAGTGGCCCTTGAGGTGGACCCGGATCACCGAGTCCCACTCCTCCTCGCTCATCGAGAAGACCATCCGGTCGCGCAGGATGCCGGCGTTGTTGACCAGGACGTCCAGCTTGCCGAACTCGGCCACGGCCAGGTCGACCAGGCCGCGCGCGGTCTCGAAGTCGGCGATGTCGCCGAGGTGGGCGACGGCCCGGCCGCCCGCCGCGCGGATCTCGGCGACGACCTCCTCGGCGGGGGTCGCGGACGCCTCGCCGGAGCCGTCCCGCCCTGGCTGGCCGTAGTCGTTGACGACGACGGCGGCGCCGAGCCTGGCCAGTTCGAGCGCCTCGGCCCGGCCGAGCCCGCGGCCGGCACCGGTGACGATCGCGCTCAGTCCCTCAAGAGGGAGTGACATGGGGCAGGTCCTCTCAGGTGTGGGGGCCGGTCAGATCTCTATGCAGGTGCGCAGCGCGACACCCGTCCGCATCTGCTCCAGCGCCTCGTTGATCCCCGCCAGCGGCACCCGGTGCGTGATCAGGGACTCCAGGTCGATGCGGCCGGCCCGCCAGAGCGCGATGGCCCGTTCGTACGAGCGGAGCACGTCCCCGCCCCCGTACATCGACGGCAGGATCCGCTTCTCGTCGAAGAAGAGCTCGAACATGTTGAGCTGGAGGTGGTCGTCGAGGGCGCCCGCGCCGACGACGCAGAGGGTGCCGCCGCGGCGGGTGGTCTCGTACGCCGTGCGCGCGGTGGCGGACTTCCCGACGACCTCGAAGACGTAGTCGAAGCCCTCGCCGCCGGTGATCCGCTGCTTGGCGTCGCCGAGCGCGTCGGGGGCGACGGCCTCGGTGGCGCCGAAGCGGAGGGCGGCCTCGCGGCGGGACTCGACGGGGTCGACGGCGACGATCTCGGCCGCGCCCTGGAGCTTGGCGCCCTGGATCGCGGAGATGCCGACGCCGCCGCAGCCGATGACGGCGACCGACGAACCGGCCTCCACCTTGGCCGTGTTGATGGCCGCGCCGAGCCCGGTGGTCACGCCGCAGCCGATGAGCGCGGCGATGTCGAAGGGCACGTCGTCGGGGATGGGGACGGCGCAGCCCGCGTCGACGACGACCTCCTCGGCGAAGGTGCCGGTGCCGGCGAAGCCGAAGACGTCGCCGCCGGGGCGCTTGAAGTTGGGGATGCCGGCGTTCATGAAGCCGGCCAGGCAGAGCTGGGTCTGGCCGCGCTTGCAGGCCGGACAGCTGCCGCAGGCGGGCAGCCAGCACAGCAGCACCCGCTGGCCCTCGCTGAGGCCGGCGACCCCGTCGCCGATGTCGACGATCTCGCCCGCGCCCTCGTGTCCGGGGACGAAGGGCGCGGGCTGCGGGAGCACGCCGCTCATGGCGGAGACGTCGGAGTGGCACAGGCCGGTGGCCCGGACCCGGATCTTCACCCGGCCGGGGCCGAAGCCCACCGCCTCGACGTCGTCGAGGACTTCGAGTTTGTCCTGGCCGATCTCGTGCAGTACGGCTGCGCGCATGGTGCGGCTCCCCTCGGGGGTGGTGTCAGGAGTGGTCCACGACGGTGTCGGCGAGTACGGGGGCGTCGTCCCGCTCGACGGCGGTGACCGTGATCTGGATGCGGTCGCCCTCCTGGCGCCACATCCGGATCCGCAGGGTCTCGCCCGGGAAGACGACCCCGGCGAAGCGGGTGCGGTAGGCGCGCACGCGCGTGACGTCGCCGTCGAGGAGGGTGTCGACGGCGGCCTTCAGGGTCATGCCGTACGAGCAGAGGCCGTGCAGGATCGGCCGGTCGAAGCCCGCGAGCTTGGCGAACTCCGGGTCGGCGTGGAGCGGGTTCCAGTCGCCGGAGAGGCGGTAGAGCAGGGCCTGCTCCTCGCGGATGGGCCGCTCGACGGTGGCGTCGGGCGCGCGGGAGGGCAGTTCGAGGCGCTCGGAGGGGCCGCGGTCGCCGCCCCAGCCGCCCTCGCCGCGTACGAAGATCTGCGCGTCGCTGGTCCACAGCGGGCCGTCCGCGTCGGCGGCCTCGGAGCGGAGCACCAGGACGGCGGCCTTCCCCTTGTCGTAGACGGCGGCGACGCGGGAGGTGGAGACGGCCCGGCCGGAGACGGGCAGCGGGCGGTGGAGCGTGATCGACTGGCCGCCGTGCAGGACGGCGGCGAGGTCGATGTCGATGCCGGGGGCGGAGAGCCCGCCGACGACCCCCATGCCGGCGCCGGCGACGGTGGCGAAGCTGGGCAGCACGTGCAGCCGTGACTCGAGGGTGTAGCGCAGCTCGTCGGGGTCGGTCGCGGGGACGCCCGCGCCGAGGCCGAGGTGGTAGAGCTGGACGTCCTTGTGGTCCCAGCCGATCTCCGCGCTGCGGGGTTCGGCGGCGACGGCCTTGGCGGCGTCAATGGGCATCGGCTTGCTGCTCCTTGGGGATCCTTGGAGTGGAAGACCTCGGTGCGGCCGTCCGCACCGTCGACCGCACCGAGGCCGTGCGGGGACCGAAGCCGGAACACGCGGGCACAGCTAGAACTTGTTCCAGTTCGGTGACCCCCATGTATAGCGGAGGCCCCGGGGGTTGGGAACCCTCCTGACGGCATGTCAGATTCGCGGGTCGCCGCGGAGGACGCCGCCCTCTCCCCCTCCCCCGGCCGGCACCCAGGACATTTGTCACGGCCAGGTCCGTACATGCGCTCCTGCCGGACCCCGGGCCCCGCTCCGTAGCGTCGTGGTCATGAAGAAAGAGCCGGGGAACGAGCCCGCGGTCGCCTTCGAGGCGGCCACCAGGACCTACGGTCCCGTCCGCGCCGTGGACGGCATCGACCTCACCATCCACCGCGGCGAGACCGTCGCCGTGCTGGGCCGCAACGGCGCCGGCAAGTCCACCACCATCGGCCTGCTCCTCGGCCTCGACGCCCCCGACAGCGGCCGGGTCCGCCTCTTCGGCGACACCCCCGCCCGCGCGGTCGCGGCGGGCCGGGTCGGCGCCATGCTCCAGGACGCCCGGCCGGTCCCCCGGGTCACCGTCCGCGAGCTGGTCACGTTCGTCGCCCGCACCTACCCCTCCCCCATGCCGGTCGCCGAGGCCCTCGCACTCGCGGGCCTGACCGGGTTCGCGGACCGCAGGGCGGACCGGCTCTCCGGCGGCCAGGCCCAGCGCGTGCGGTTCGCCGTCGCGCTGGCCGGCAATCCCGAGCTCATCGTGCTGGACGAGCCGACCGCCGCCCTGGACGTCGAGGCCCGCCAGGCCTTCTGGGAGTCGATGGAGGCCTATGCGCGGCGCGGCAACACGGTGCTGTTCTCCACCCACTACCTGGAGGAGGCCGACGCCAGCGCCGACCGGATCGTCGTCGTCGACTCGGGCCGGGTGCTCGCCGACGGCACCGCCGAGCAGCTCAAGCGAAGGGTCGGCGGGGCTCGGGTCTCCTTCGACCTGGCGGGCGGTCCGACCGACGGCCTCACCCTGCTGCCCGGCGTCACCTCGGTCGAGATCCGCGGCGACCGCGCGCATCTGCGCAGCGACGACTCCGACGCCACCGTGCTCGCCCTGGCGGCGCAGCACGCGGTCCGGGGCCTGGAGGTCGCCCCGGTCTCCCTGAACGACGCCTTCCTCACCCTGACCGGCGGCGCCGCCGCCAAGACCCTGGAGCCGGCCCGATGATCACCGCCTATGTCCGCCTGGAAGTCCGCCGCACCCTGCGCGAGGTCGGTTTCGCGATCTCCTCGATCGCCATGCCGGTGCTGATGTACCTGCTCTTCACCAACCTCGGCGACCAGAACGGCCCCGAGTTCAAGGCCGCGGCCATGGTCGGCATGGCGGCGTACGGAGCGCTGGGCGCCGCCCTGTCCCTCGGCACCGGGGTCGCCGAGGACAAGTCCTCCGGCTGGCTGCGCCAGTTGCGGATCACCCCCATGACCCCGCGCCAGGTCGTCACGGGCCGCGCCCTGACCGGCACGGTCGTGGTGCTGCCGGCCATCGCCGCGGTGCTGCTCGCGGGGGCGCTCGTCAACGGCGTGCGGCTCGACGCCTGGCAGTGGGCCGCGGTGGCCCTGGCCCTGTGGGCCGGCTCGCTCCCCTTCACGCTGCTCGGCCTGGGCAACGGCTACCGGCTCTCGCCCCAGACGACCGGTGTGGTCAACGTGGCCTGCAACCTGGGGCTCGCGGTCGTCGGCGGCCTGTGGTTCCCGGTGAGCCTCTTCCCGCACTGGCTGGCGACGATCTCCTCGTACACCCCGACCAACCGCTTCGCCGAGCTCGGCCGCGCGCTGACGGAGGGGACGATGCCGGGGGCGGCGGCGCTCACGATCCTGGCCGCGTGGGCGGCGCTGTTCGGCGGGTACGCGGCGATCTCGTACCGTCGTTCGGCACGGACGGCCTGAGGAGTCATCATGCGCAAGCGACGCGGGGACCGCACCCCGGAAGAGATGGGCCCGCCCAACGGCTTCGCCATGCTGCCGTGGCTGCTGATGGGCATGGGCGCGGTGTCGAACCTCCTCCAGGGAGAGACCTCCAGCCCCTGGTTCGGCGCCCTCGGCCTGTTGGCCTTCAACTCCCTCTACATCACGGTCGTCTTCCGGGCCTTCGACCGCACCAGGCGCGAGGCCCCGGCCACCTGGTGGCTGCTCGCCGCGCTGACCGCGGTCACCCTCGCCCTCGCCCTCGCCTTCGCCGGCCCGTACCTGCTCTTCTTCCCGCTGCTCGGGCTCGCCGTCGGCTCCGTCGTCCGCGGCCGGATGCTGGCCCGGGTCGTCTTCCCGCTCTGCGTGGTCGCCGGCCTGGTGGCGGGCTTCCGCGACGGGTGGGGCGCGATCAACGTGGCGTACGGGACGTTCATCTCGGCCATGGTGACGGCGGCCGTGCTCACCCTCTCCGAGACGGTGAAGGAACTGCGCGCGACCCGCGAGGAGCTGGCCCGCACGGCGGTGGAGAAGGAGCGCCTGCGCTTCTCCCGCGACCTGCACGACCTGCTGGGCCACACGCTGTCGGTGATCGTGGTGAAGTCGGAGGCGGCCCGCCGTCTGGCCCCGCGGGACCTCGACGCGGCGCTGGCGCAGATCACGGACATCGAGTCGGTCGGCCGCCAGGCCCTCACGGAGATCCGCGAGGCGGTCAGCGGCTACCGCGAGGTCACCCTCGCCGCGGAGCTCGACCGCGCCCGCGACGCCCTGTCCTCCGCCGGCATCGAGCCGGTCGTGCGCCAGTCGGGTCCGCCCCTGGAACCGCAGACGGAGGCCCTGCTGAGCTGGGTGGTCCGCGAGTCGGCGACCAACGCGGTACGCCACAGCCGCGCGACCCGCTGCGAGATCGAGCTCGGCGGCACCCCGGAGCGCGTCCGCCTCACCGTCACGGACAACGGCCGCGGCACCGGCGACGGCACCCCCGGCAGCGGCCTGAAGGGCCTGCGCGAGCGCGTGGCGACGGCGGGCGGCACGCTGGAGTCGGGCCCGGGCCCGCGCGGCGGCTTCACGGTGACGGCGGAGCTGCCCGTGGAGACGACGGGGCAGCTCCGCGACGCCTGCTAGGCGCGGTCGACGGAGAACACGACCCGCACGCCCTCGGTCGAGTTGATCCGCTCGTTGAGCCCCCAGATCCGGCCGGTCACCGGCGCGTAGCCGAGGTTCTGGGTGTAGACGGGCGCGGTGGTCAGGACGTGCGGGGCGGCGTTGGCGGCCGTCTTGTGGATGCAGGAGTACGGAGCGCCCGACGGGTCGCCGGAGCCGCCGCCGACCCCGCTGGGGCAGTCACCGGCGAGGTACCAGGAGGTGCCGTCGGTGGCGGCGCCCTGCATGGCCCAGATCGGGGAGGAGTACGCGACGGTGGCGTGCCCGTACGGGAGGGCGGTGCCGGCGTCGAGGGCCCAGCGGATGACCCGGCCGCCGGCCGCGCCCGGCTTGTACTCGGCGGAGACGAGGCCGTCCTGGCCGGTGCGGTCGAGGCTCAGGGAGTTGAGGCAGGGGCGGTCGCCGGTGCCGGTCGCGCAGGCGCCGCCGTCGGAGCTGGTGACGTACTCGCCGATCATCGGCAGGGCGTAGGTGCTCCAGCGGGCCGAGGAGGTCGAGCCGCTGACGCCGACGGACTCGGTGCTGGAGTTGACCTGCCAGATGTGCCGCAGGTCGTACACCTGGAGCCAGCGCCCGTTGGCGACGAACACCTTGTTGCCGTACCAGACGACGCCGTCGGAGTGGCTGGAGACGCCCGTGAAGCTGCCCTTTCCGTCGGCGTCGACGGTGGGGCGGACCAGGAGCAGGTGGTTGTAGCGGATCTGCCCGCCCTCGGTGTCGACGAGGCTGACCCGGCTGAACTCGTTGGCGACGTGGGCGCCGCCGGTCTGCATGCCCCGGCTGAAGTGCCAGGAGGCGAGGAAGGCGGTGCGCCCGTCCCACAGCCCGTCGGGCTGGGCGTCGTACGAGCCGGTCAGGCCCTGCGGGGTCCAGCCGCCGGCGTCGGTGTAGGAGTTGGAGGTGTCGTCGGCCTTGTCCCAGCAGAAGCCGCCGGGGGCGAGGGAGGCGGACAGGCCGGTGGTGTGACAGAGCCCGTTGCGGCCGGTGCGGCCGCCGGAGGTGAGGACCTGGGTGGCGTTGCGGACGGTCACGGCGCCCTGGGCCTCGACGGCCTTGATGGCGGCGTCGTTGTCGGCGAAGGTGTTGCCGGGCCGCAGCTGGAAGCTCGCGACGGTGGCGTCGTCGAGCTGCCCGAAGGGCGTGGCGGCCTGGGCGGGGCCGGCCGCCAGGAGCCCTGACGCGGCGGCGAGCAGCGCGGACCCGAGGACCGCGAGACGTGTGCGCAGAGTAGGAGCCATGGTCGGGGATCGTAGACGGCGCCACTGACAGGCCCCCCGGCTCACCCGATGCGCTGCTCGGACCCGTTCCCTTCGATGACGGCGCTCTGCGCGTCCCCGCCGTCCGGGTGGCCGGCGGTCAGCAGGCCGGCGAGCCCGCCGCCGGGAAGGTCGAGGGGCGCCGCCTGCGCGGTACCGCCGAGCCCGACGACGGCACCGGCGAGGAGGACGGAGGCGGCGAGGAGACGCTTCGGGTGCGTGAGGTTGCTCAGGTTGCTCATGCGCTGCAAACGAGCCGGACCGACCCGGGTTGCGCGCTCGAATGACGGGGCCCTCAGATGACGTGACCGGTGTTCACGCCTTCCACCGCCGCCAGCGGCTGGTGGAGGAGGAGCTTGCCGACCCCCTTGTTGACGTCACGGCCGAGGCCGTCCGCCGTCACGTCGGCCGAGTCGTCACGACCGACGACCCCGTCGGCATGGGCGGCACCGGCCACCGAGAGCGAGGCGGCGCCCGCGAGGGCCAGGGCGACGAGGGTGCGCTGTGCGATCTTCATGCCCTGCCAACGAGCGCGCTGCCGACGGGTTGCGTGCGGCCGTCCGGCCTACCCTGTTCCTCGTGAACGAGATGCCGCAGGACCACCGCCCCGCCAAGAGCATCCGCGTACTCCTGGCGGAAGACCAGGGGATGATGCGGGGCGCGCTCGCCCTGCTCCTGGGCATGGAGCCCGACATCGAGGTCGTCGCTCAGGTGGGCCGCGGGGACGAGATCGTGGACAGGGCGCTGATCGCGCGGCCCGAGGTGGCGCTCCTCGACATCGAGCTGCCGGGCAGGTCCGGCCTGGACGCGGCGGCCGAGCTGCGGGACGAGGTCCCGGACTGCCGGGTCCTGATCCTCACGACCTTCGGCCGCCCGGGCTATCTGCGCCGGGCGATGGAGGCGGGCGCGGCCGGCTTCCTGGTGAAGGACGGGCCCGTCGAGGACCTGGCCGAGGCGATCCGCAAGGTCCTGCGCGGCGAGACGGTCATCGACCCCGCCCTCGCCGCCGCCGCGCTCAGCGCCGGGCCCAATCCCCTGACCGCCCGCGAACGCGACGCCCTCGGCGCCTCGGTGGACGGCGCGACGATCGCGGACATCGCGGCCGCCCTCCACCTCTCGGAGTCGACCGTGCGGAACTACCTCTCGTCCGCCATCGGGAAGACCGGGACCCGGAACAGGATGGAGGCCGTCCGGGCGGCCCGTCAGCAGGGGTGGTTGTAGGACCCGCGTTACGCCTTCCGCTCCCGCCCCGGCAGCCACACCGCCATCGCCGCCGCCGTGCCGAGCAGGACGCACGCGCCGACCTGGAACGCCGCCGCGTAGCCCTCGGTCAGGGAGGCGGGGGTGGTGGCGCCGGAGATGCGGGCGACGGCGACGGTGGAGAGGACGGCCAGGCCCAGGGCGCCGCCCATGGTGCGGGAGGTGTTGATGAGGCCGGAGGCCAGGCCCGCCTCCGAGGGCGGGGCGCTCGTGGTGGCCAGGATCGCCAGGGGGGTCGAGCCCAGGCCGATGCCGAACATCATCAGGACGCCGGGGACCAGGATGCCGGTGGCGTAGCCGCTGTCCGGGGTCATCGTCGACTGCCAGGCGAAGCCCGTCGCGCCGATGAGGACGCCCAGGACGGCCAGGGTCCGGGAGCCGAGGCGGGGCAGCAGGCGGGGGGCGAGTTTGGAGCCCGCGATGACGCTCACCGAGCTGGGGACCAGGGCCAGGCCCGCCTGGAGGGGGGTGTAGCCGAGGACGTTCTGGGCGTAGACCGTCATGAAGAACCAGGAGCCGAACGTCGTCGAGGCGCACAGCGCCATCGTCGCGTTCGCCGCCGACACCGCACGGGTGCGGAAGATGCGCAGGGGCATCAGGGGGGCCGCGGCCCGGGTCTCCCAGAACACGAACGTCGCCAGCAGGAGTGCGCCCGCCGCCAGCGGGAGAACGGTCTCCGGCGCGCCCCAGCCCGCCTCCTCGGTCTGCACGATGCCGTACGCCAGGGTCCCCAGGCCGGCCGTGACGAGGACCGCGCCCAGGAGGTCCAGGCGGTGGCCGCCGGCCACGCGGCTCTCGGTCAGCCGGAGGCACGCGCCCAGCAGGATCACGGCGCCGATCGGGACGTTGATCAGCAGGACCCAGCGCCAGGAGAAGAGGTCGACCAGCACGCCGCCGACGAATCCGCCCGCCGCGCCGCCGGCCGCGCCGACCGCCGTCCAGGTGCTGACGGCCCGGGTGCGGGCGGGGCCCGCGGGGACGGCGGAGGTGAGCAGGGTGAGCGTGGAGGGGGACAGGACGGCCGCGCCCAGGCCCTGGGCGGCGCGGGCGGCCAGGAGCTGCCAGCCCTCCTGGGCCACGCCGCCCGCCACCGAGGCCGCCGTGAACAGGCCGAGGCCGACCACGAACATGCTCTTGCGGCCGAACAGGTCCGCCGCCCGGCCGCCCAGCAGCATGAAGCCCGCGAAGGCGATCGAGTAGGCGTTCACCACCCATTGGAGGCCCGAGGCCGTCAGCCCCAGGTCCGTCCGCATCGACGGCAGCGCCACGTTCACCACCGACACGTCCAGGACGACGAGGAACTGGCCCGCGCTGGCGAGCAGCACCACCAGCCAGAGGCGGGGCGATCCGGACGAGCCGGGTAGGGACGGTTCTGCTGAGGGGGTGGCTTTGCTCGTGTCGGTTCGCGGCATGGGTGTCATGGTTGCAGAGCCGTCCCGCCCCGTACATCGGGATAACGGAGTACGACCGGGACCTAGGACTTCCGCAGCAGCGTCACCACCGCCGCCCCGCCGAGGCCGATGTTGTGCGCCAGGCCCACCGCCGCCCCGGGCACCTGCCGCGGGCCGGCCTCGCCGCGCAGCTGCCACACCAGTTCCGCCGCCTGCGCGAGGCCGGTCGCGCCCAGCGGGTGGCCCTTGGAGATCAGGCCGCCGGAGGGGTTCACCACCCACCGGCCGCCGTACGTCGTCGCGCCCGACTCGACCAGCTTGCCCGAGGCGCCCTCCTCGCACATGCCCAGCGCCTCGTACGTCAGGAGCTCGTTGACGGAGAAGCAGTCGTGGAGTTCGACGACGTCGACGTCCTCGATGCCCAGGCCCGACGCCTCGTAGACCTGGAGCGCCGCCGCCCGCGACATCGGGCGGCCGACCACGTCGATGCAGCTGCCGGAGGCGAAGGACTCCTCCGTGTCGGTGGTCATCGCCTGGGCCGCGATCTCCACCGCCCGGCCGCGCAGCCCGTGGGAGTCCGCGAAGCGTTCCGACACCACCACGGCCGCCGCCGCGCCGTCCGAGGTCGGCGAGCACTGGAGCTTCGTCAGCGGGCGGTGGATGGTCTTCGCCGCGAGGATCTCCTCGACCGTGTACACGTCCTGGAACTGGGCGTTGGGGTTCCGCGAGGAGTGGCGGTGGTTCTTGGCGGCGACGGCCGCGAGCTGGACCTCCGTCGTGCCGTACCGGTCCATGTGCTCGCGGGCCGCGTTGCCGAAGATCTGGGCGGTGGGCGGGGTCATCTCGAAGCCGTGGGCCGCCGCCATGATCCCGTAGTGCCGGGCCACGGGGGAGGTCTTGAAGTCGCCGCCGTCCGAGCCGCCGCCCAGCGCGCCGCGTGCCATCTTCTCGAAGCCGAGCGCCAGGACGCAGTCCGCGATCCCGCCCTCGACCAGCTGGCGGGCCATCATCAGGGCGGACGAGCCGGTGGCGCAGTTGTTGTTGACGTTGTAGACCGGGACGCCGGTCAGGCCCAGTTCGTACGCCGCGCGCTGTCCGGCCGTCGACGCCTGGAAGCAGTAGCCGACCGGGACCTGTTCGACGAGCCCGTACGGGATGCCGGCGTCGGTCAGGGCCGCGGTGCCGGCCTCCTTCGCCATGTCCCAGTACTGCCAGTCCCGGGTCTCCGGCTTCTCGAACTTCGTCATGCCCACACCGACGATGTACGACTTCATCGAAGCCACTCCCTCAGTCTCTCAGTCTCTCGGCAGGCCGAGCAGGCGCTCGGCGACGACGTTCAGCTGCACTTGGGTGGTGCCGCCCGCGATCGTCAGGCAGCGCGACATCAGCAGTCCGTGCACCGCCCGCTCCCCCGGCCCCTCCCGCAGGGCGCCTTCCGGGCCGAGGAGTTCGAGGGTGAGTTCGGCGAGCTTCTGCTGGTGCAGGGTCTGCACCAGCTTGCGGACGCTCGCGCCCGGTCCCGGTTCGAGGCCGGACACCTGGAGCAGCGTCGTGCGCAGGCCGATGCAGGCGAGGGCGTGCGCCTCGGCGACGAGGGCCCCGATCCTGACCCGTACGGCGCCGTCCTCGCCGCCGGCCCGCTCGACGAGCGCTTCGAGGCCGCTGTCGAAGGCGACCTGGTCGGCCATGTGGACGCGCTCGTTGCCGAGGGTGTTGCGGGCGACCCGCCAGCCGCCGCCGACCTCGCCGACCACGGCGTCGGCGGGCAGCACGGCGTCGTCGAACCACACCTCGTTGAAGAGCGACTCCCCGGTGATCTCCTTGAGCGGCCGGATGTCGATGCCGGGGGTGTTCTTCATGTCGACGACGAAGTAGGTGAGGCCCTGGTGCTTCGGCGCCCCGGGGTCCGTCCGGGCCAGCAGGATGCCGTAGTCGGCCCACTGGGCCGCGCTCGTCCACACCTTCTGCCCGCTGATCCGCCAGCCCGTGCCGTCCTCGGTGCGTTCGGCGCGGGTACGGAGGGAGGCGAGGTCCGAGCCGGCCTCGGGCTCGGAGAAGAGCTGGCACCACTGCTGTTCGCCGCGCAGGGTGGGGCCGAGGTGGCGGGTCTGCTGCTCGGGCGTCCCGTAGGCGAGGAGGGACGGCACCACCCAGGTGGCGATGGACAGCGGGCTGAGCCTCACCCCCGCCGCCGCCATCTCCCGCTGCACGGCGAGCTGTTGCAGCGGACCGGCACCGAGCCCGTACGGCGGCGGGAGGTGCGGGGCCGCGTAGCCGGTGCCGGCCAGCGCCTTGCGCGCGGCGCGCGGGTCGAGCCCGACGGCCGGGGCGAGGGCCTCGCGGGCGGCGGCACGGAACGCCTCCGCCTCCGCCGGGAGTTCGAGCCGCAGCTCGCGCCGGGTACCGGCGCCCGCGTGGCGGACGGCGGCGAGCCGGTGGGCGTCGCCCGAGCCGAGGAGCTGGCGGGCGACGAGCGCCCGGCGCAGATGGAGGTGGGCCTCGTGCTCCCAGGTGAAGCCGATGCCGCCGAGGATCTGGATGCAGTCCTTGGCCGCTTTGTACGCCGTGTCGAGCGCCGTCCCCGCGGCGAGGGCGGCGGTCAGCGCCCGTACGTCGGCGGCGTCCTCGCGCGCCGCGCGGGCGGCGTCCCAGGTGAGCGCCCGGGCCTGTTCGAGCCGTACGAGCATGTCGGCGCAGAGATGTTTGACGCCTTGGAACTGTCCGATGGGACGCCCGAACTGCACGCGTGTACGCGCGTGTTCGGCGGCGACCTCCAGGGACCGGGACGCCACCCCGCAGGCGTCCGCGGCGTAGACGACCGCGGCGAGGTCGGCGACGAGCGTCGCGTCGACGCCCCCGAGGAGCCGGCTCGCGGGCACGAACACCCCGTCGGCGGCGACCTCCGCGGTCGGCCGGGTCGGATCGGCGCTCTCGTGCGGGCGTACGGCGAGGGTGTCGGCGTCCACCGCGAGCCACACCGTGCCGTGCGGGGTGCGCGCGGAGAGGATCAGGAGTTCGGCCTGGGCCGCGCCGAGGACCGGCGGGGCCGTCCCGTCGAGTACGAAACCGTCGGTCGTCGTCGCGGGCGCCGCGGTCAGCGTGCCCGGCCCCAGGGCGACGGCCGCGGCGCGCTCCCCGCGGGCGAGCGCGCCGGCCTCCTCGCCCCGCCCGGCCCGGTGCAGCAGCTCGGCGGCGAGCACGGTCGGCACGTACGGTCCCGGCAGCAGCGCCCGCCCGGCCTCCTCCAGGACGACCGCGAGGTCCACCAGGTCGCCGCCGCCCCCGCCCTCGTACTCCTCGGGGAGGTGGATGCCGAGCAGGCCCTGCGCCGCTGCCCCGTCCCAGTACGGGGGGCGTTCGCCCGCCGCGGCGGGCGCGTCGAGGTGCTTGCGGACGTCCTCGGGCGGTACGGCGCGGGTGAGCCAGCCGCGGACGGATCGGGCGAGCTCCCGCTGTTCGTGCGTGATGGCGATGCCCATGGCACGGCAGACTAGAACACGTTCCAATCTGACGGAAGGTCAGATGCGGTGGGAATCGGCGGCGTCGGGGGCGTTGTCAGTGGCGGGTGCCAGCATGGGGAGCAGTAGTCGGGCGCCGCCCGCACGGAGAGAGTGAGCGAGCAGACCATGGGCACCTGGGACATCGGCCCCTTCGACAACGACACCGCCGCGGACTTCTCGGCGCGGGTCGACGAGGCCGCCGCGGCGGACAAGGCGGCGGTCCTCCTCGCCGCCTTCCGCGAGGTCACCGAGACCGGTGACGACTACCTGGACTCGGATTTCGCGGCGGAGGCGGTGGCCGCCGCGGCCCTCGTCGCCGCGCAGTGCCCCGGCGGGGACGCCGTCACCACGGCGTACGGCCCGGACGAGCGCATACCGGCCCTCCCGGCCACCCTCCGCCCCCTCGCCGTCGCGGCCCTCGACCGGGTGCTCGGCGAGGACTCGGAGCTGCTGGAGCTGTGGGAGGAGTCGGGCGGGGAGGAGTGGAAGGCGGGCGTGCTGCGGCTACGGGCGGTGCTGGCGGGCGCGGGCGCGTAGCGCGAGCACGACGGAGGCGAGGGTCGCGGCGACCACGGTGACCGCGAGGGCGAGCAGCGTCGGGTTGAGCCAGCCCGGGACGACCTCCTCGCCCCCGCAGACCAGACTCACCGGCAGCGCGCCCGCCGAGTCCGGGGTGACCTTCTCGCCCGCGTTGAAGTAGCAGGCGTCTTCCGGAAACAGGAAGGGGAGGTACGTCAGCCCGTACGCGTGGACGGCACCGCCCGCGACGAGCGCGAGCGCCGCCGTCCAGGCGGCGAGCTTGGCCGGCGAGGGCGCGATGCGGGTCAGCGGCCGATCCGCCCCTCGGCGGCGGCGGTCACGAAGGCCGTGAACGCCGCCGGGCTGGCCAGGAAGGAGGGCCCGGCGGGGTCCTTGGAGTCGCGCACGGCGACGTGGGCGGCGAGGTCGGCGACCTCGATGCACTGACCTCCGGTGTCGCCGCTGTAGGAGGACTTACGCCAACGCGCTGCCGTCAGGTTCAGCTCGGTCCCCATACCGCTCCTCCATCACCCGGGCGATCAGTTGGGCCGACGCCTCCACGGAAAGGGCAGCGGCCCGGAGATGATCGTAACGGAGGAAGCCTTCGCGGACGGCGGCCGGATCCGCGGTCATGTGCCCCCGGACGAAGTCCTCGGTGTAGACGATGTCCGGATCGTCTTCGAAGCGCAGCAGATTGAAGGACCCCATCACGCCCGTGTGCGCTCCCGCCGTGAACGGCAGGATCTGGATCTTCACCCACGCGCGTTCCTGCATTCCCAACAGGTGGGCGAGTTGAGTCCGCATGACGTCGCGACCTCCGACTTCTTGGTGGAGTACCGCCTCGCTCACGACCACCCAAAGCAGCGGCGGAGTCTCGCGCACCAGGATGCGCTGGCGCTCCATACGCGCCGCAACCTTGGCGTCCAGGTCACCCTCCGCTCGCACACCGAGGATCTCGCTTGCATAGCCCGGGGTTTGGAGCAGCCCGTCCACCAACCCCGCCTGATACGAGTAGATGTACGTCGCCTTGGCTTCCATCTCGGCGTATGGCTGGAACCAATTCGGGAGCTGGCTCTTCAGCACCAGCCCGATCAACCGCGAGAACAGGCCACCCGTCATCAGGGCGGCGTCCAGCCGCTCTGAAAACTCCCTCGTCGGAACCTTCTTCGCCGTCTCCACCTGGCCCACCAGTGAGCCCGTGCAGAAGAGGATGTCACCCAACTGATCCTGACTGAGCTTCGCCTCCTCCCTCAACCGGCGTAATTCCGAGCCGTAGTAGTCCAGCGGCGAGGCGCTGGGATCGAGGTTCCGGATATTGGCCACGGCGAGGTCACCCCCAAACTCACGCTTGCAAGCGTTGCGTCCAGTCCGTAGCAGAGCGTAGTGACCCGGCTCCAACCTGGTGGCATGAATCACGCAACGGACCTCTTTCCCACGGAACTTGCCACGAGCTACCGGATGGGCTTCACCGTGGGTGAACACTCGGCCGGTCACATGCGCCGCATCCTGCGCGCCTTCCTCGCGCGTTGGGGGCTCGGCCGCCTGTCCGATGCCGGGGAGCTCGCGCTCACCGAGCTCGTCGCGAACGTGGTCGGGCATGTGCCGGGCCGGCGGTGCACGGTGCTGATCCTGCGGGAGCCGGGCGGGCTGCGGGTCGAGGTGGCCGACGGAATGCCGGGGCCGCTCGTCGCGAAGGCGGCCGGGCCGCTGGACGAGGGCGGGCGGGGGCTCGCGCTGGTGGAGGCCGTGACGGACCGGTGGGGGGTGACGGAGGGGGCCGACGGGAAGACGGTGTGGTTCGAGTGCGACGGGTAGGGCACGATGGGCGCCCGTAAGCGCGTACCCGCCAGTAGGAGGACCCGACCATGGTCGCCGCCGAGCCCACCCCCGAGATCCTCGCCGCCTTCGAGGCCGCGAAGGGCTTCATGCCGGTCAAGGAAGGGCTCGCGCTGTACGCGGCGGCGGCCGAGGCGGCCGAGCTGGGGCTGCCGCTGCTGGAGGTCGGGACGTACTGCGGGCGCTCGACGATCCTGCTCGCGGACGTGGCGCGGGCGGCCGGGACGGTGGCGGTGACCGTGGACCACCACCGGGGCAGCGAGGAGCAGCAGCCGGGCTGGGAGTACCACGACCCGACGGTGGTGGACCCGGAGGTCGGCGTCATGGACACGCTGCCGACGTTCCGGCGCACGCTGCGCAAGGCGGGCCTCGAAGAGCACGTGATCGCGGTCGTGGGGCGTTCGCCACAGGTCGCGAAGGTGTGGGCCGGGCAGCTCGGCTTCGTCTTCGTCGACGGCGGGCACACCGACGAGCACGCGACCAACGACTACGAGGGCTGGGCGCCGAAGGTCGCGCCCGGCGGCACCCTGGTCATCCACGACGTCTTCCCGGACCCCCGGGACGGCGGGCAGGCCCCGTACCGGATCTATCTGCGGGCGATCGAGTCGGGCGAGTTCGAGGAGATCTCGGTCACCGATTCGATGCGGGTGCTGCGCCGCCGGGGCTGATCCGGCGGGGCGGGGACCGGGGTCGGCACCGTACGGGCGAATGCGGCGCAAACGCCTTCACCGGTACCCGACTTGCTGCGATGATGGCGCACCTTCGGCCGCCACCGTCCGCGAGGACGTCCCGCGCAAGAGGTCCCAGATGCAGCTGCTCAACGACCCCGTCATCCGTTCGGCGACCATCGCCGGTGTCGTCACGTACGTGCTGGCCTGCGTGGTGTCGGGTCTCGGCGGGATGCGCGCGGAGGTGCAGGAGCTGGAAGGCCAGCTGCCCTTCGAGTCCGCGGCGCGGGCGTTACGTCGCTCCCGGTCGGAGCACGCGCGGGTGCTCGGCACCAGCTTCGGCCAGGGGGCCACGAACCTGGCCCTCGCGGTCACCTGCTCGGTGATGGCGCTCAGCGGGCCGATCGGTTCCCTCGCCGACTGGCTGCCGTTGCTCTTCACCGACCGTCAGCGCACGCTCGACCTGCTCGCGGACCGGCTGGCGAGCGGTTCCCTGATCCTCCAGATCACCACCGTCGCCGTGGCGGTGACCGTGGTGATGCGGCACACCCTCCTGCTGCGCACGCTCTTCCGGCACGAGGGCACCACGGTGGAGCTCTGGAAGAAGCTGCGGCAGCTCAACATCACCAACGCCCAGGGCGGCGTCTTCCTCTCGGCGCTCACCATCATGTGGCTGCTCCGGGGGCACGGCCTCGACGGCATCTGGATGACGTCGCTCGCCTATGTGTTCGCGTTCTTCATCGACGACTGGATCATCATCAGCGAGTACAGCATCCGGCTGGACGTCTCCTCGCTCCCCTTCCACCGCTGGCGGCTCCGGCTCGCCTATGTGTGCCTGCTGATCCCGAGCGTGGTCCTCGCGTGGGACGCGTTCGGCTGGTGGGGAGCGGGCGTCATGGTCTGGTACGCCGTCTCGCTGTTCGCCGTCCAGTCCCCGCACCGGCGCGGGCCCGACGGCTCCCGGCCGAGGCCGCGACTGCCCCGGCAGCGGGAGGCGGAGGCCGGCCGTCCGGCGTCCCGGCCGGCCCCCTGATCCCCGCCGTGCGCGTCCGCGCTCAGAATCCCGAGGTCACGTACAGGCAGTTGGTGTAGCTGTAGCCCGATTCGATCTTCGTGTTGCTCGGCTTCTTCATGCCCGCGGAGCTGCCCGTCGCCGCCCGCTTCTGGAGCATCTGGTAGTTGCCCGGAGGCAGCGTCAGCGTCCGCTTCGGGTACTTGGAGGAG
The DNA here is from genome assembly GCF_044386705.1 of Streptomyces sp. NPDC020422. Lineage (NCBI taxonomy): Bacteria > Bacillati > Actinomycetota > Actinomycetes > Kitasatosporales > Streptomycetaceae > Streptomyces > Streptomyces sp. NPDC020422. The sequence continues at coordinate 53,396 of NZ_JBIRVJ010000002.1, forward strand.
GGGCCCGAGCACGGCTTGAGCTTCGGGCTCGGCAGCAGGAGGGTCGGGTAGCTGGTGCACGTGCCGCAGGCCGGGATCGTGATGCGGCCGGTGACCGGCCCCGTGTAGAGGAGCTCGACCTCGCCCGGGCCGTCGTTGCTGACGACCATGACCATGCCGGAGCCGTCGGACGTGGCGGCCGAGGGCACCTTGTCGCCGGCCGCCGGGGTCTCCTCGGCGATCTCGGCGGCGATGGCGATGTTGCGCGCCTGGGCGGTCTGCGGGCTGGAGGGGTACGCCTTGGCGTAGTCGTTCATCGCGGACAGGGCCTCGGCGAACTCCTTCTTCTTGAAGTAGTCGAGCCCGCAGGCGAAGTCGCCGCGCTGGATCGCCCGCCGGGTGTCCTCGCCGAGGTCGGCGTAGGTCGCGCTGGGAAGCAGGGCGACCGTGGTGTCGAAGCGGCGGAGCTCGGCGATGGCGTCGCAGGGCGCGGTGCGCACGGCCTTGTCCCGGGTGCGCAGGCCCTCGCGGAGGGTGGGCTCGATCCGCTGGGTGAAGGGGGACTGCGGGAACGTGGCGATCAGGTCGTTGAGGTGGCCGCCGGACGCGGTCTCCTGGCCGGCCGAGCCGATCGTCCGCGTGCCGCACTCGAACCAGGACTCGGCCAGCGGCTCGTCGGCCTTGCCGACCAGGTTGCCGAGCAGCTTGCGGTCGACGGTGCCGGGCAGGGCGCGCAGGTGCTCCAGCGCGGGAACGGCGGCGCAGTAGTCCTTCTTGGCGTACGGGGCGGAGACCGAGGTGTAGTAGGCGGCGAGGCGGTCCGGGACGAGCTTTCCGGCGCGCGAGCCGGCGTGCCGGGTGCCGAGGTCCTGGTAGGTCGCGAGGACCTTGCGGTAGGTGGCCTCGACGCTGGTGAAGCTCTGGCCCTCGCTCTGTTTGACCTGCGCGTCGGCGGCGGCCAGCCGGTCCAGGAGCTGCTGCTCGACGGCCTCGTCGCGGGCGGCCCCGTAGGCGAGGGTGCCGCCCGCCGGGACGAGGAGCAGGAGCACGAGGGCGAGGGGGAGCACCAGCTTGCGGCGGCCGGGGGCCTGGAGGGCGGGGGCGTGTCCGCGCAGCCCGCGGCGGGCGCCGTCGGCGGCCACGACCAGCAGGAAGACGCCGTACCCGACGAGGACGCCGGGCGGGACGCCGTCCGGGTCGGCGGGGAGCGCGACGACGAGCAGGGCCGCGGTGGCGGCCCAGCAGAGGGCGGCGGACTTCCAGTGCTTGAGCAGGACGTAGCCGAGGCCCAGGCAGGAGAGGTTCAGGAGGGCGACGGCGAGGGCCTGCGCCGGGTTCGGCGGGCCGGGCGGAGGGCCGGGCGGGGGCGGCGGGGCGGCGACCGTCACCGGCGGCCGGCCCGGGGGCTCGGGCGGCTGCCCGTACGGACCGGGCGCCGGCTGCGGCGGTAAGGGCTGCGACTGCGGCGGACCCGACGGCGGCTGCTGGGCCCCCGGGCCGGTCCATTCCCATGGGGAGGGCTGCCTCCCCGCCCCGTGGGCGTCGTGGGCGTCGTGGGCGTCGTTGCTGCGGTCCTGGTCTTCCCCCGCCACAGGTTCCCCCTCTGTGGTCGTTGCGACAGTGCCCCGCACATACCCTTCACGCTCTCCCCACACACGTCCGGCGATGCGCGCAATCCGGCGCCGGAACGCCTACAGTCGCGGGGTGCCGTACGACCACCGGAAACTCCTCGCCCTCCCCCTGGCCCTGACCGCCTGCGCCGCGTTCGCGGGCTGCGGGGGCTCCGCCGAGTCGGCGACGCAGGCGTCGTCGGGGCCCTCTCCGCGTACCGGCGAGGCCAAGGCGTCGGCCCCCGCGACCGGGGCGATCCCGGCCGGGCCGCCGCGGAAGAAGCTGCCGCTCGCGGGGCGGACGATCGTGATCGACCCCGGTCACAATCCCGGCAATTTCCGTCATTCCTCGGAAATCAATCAGACCGTGAACATCGGGACGAACCGCAAGGAGTGCGACACCACCGGGACCTCCACGAACGCCGGTTACACCGAGGCCGCGTTCACCCTCGATGTTTCACACCGTCTCCGCGATCTCCTCAAGGCCCGCGGCGCCGAGGTCGTCCTGGTCCACGACGCCGAGCGCCCCTACGGGCCCTGCATCGACGAGCGCGCCCGGATCGGCAACGCGGCCGGGGCGGACGCCGTCGTCTCCGTCCACGCGGACGGCTCGGCCGTGGGGCACCGCGGCTTCCATGTGATCCTGCCCGCACGTGTGCACGAGGGCGCCGCCGACACCACCGCGATCGTGGGACCCTCGCGGACCCTGGGCGAGAAGCTGGTCACGCAGTTCGGGCGCGCGACCGGCACCCACCCCGCCAACTACATCGGTTCCGGGACCGGGTTGGATGTACGCAGGGATCTCGGGGGGCTCAACCTCTCGACCGTCCCCAAGGTCTTCATCGAATGCGGCAATATGCGTGATCCGCAGGACGCCGCGCTGCTGACCGAGGCCGCGTGGCGCCAGAAGGCCGCGCAGGGGATCGCCGACGGCATCGGCGCCTACCTCAAGGGGTAGGGCCACCGTCCGAGCGGACGGACGATAGATTCGCTCCGTACGATGCTCGATGCTCCGTACGATGGGGCCGCCCCCGTGATCCGCGCCACCCCGACGAGACGACCCGACGAAGGACTCTTACGTGAATATCCGCTCCCTCACTCGAGGCGATGGCGTGCTGATCGGTGCAGCGGTGGTGCTGTTCATCGCCTCGTTCCTCGAGTACGTCTCCTACAAGGGCCTGGGGCCCGAATCCCCCAACGCCTGGGACTCCCTGGGCAACGCCATCGGCGTGTACCTGGTGGGCGTGATCGGCGCGGCGCTGATCGTCCTCACCCGGGCCCTGCCCCAGCCGCGCAAGGTGCTGGGCCTCGACCTCGGCCAGTTCGGCGTCGCCGCCACGATCTTCACGGCCTGGTCGCTCTTCTGGACGATCATCGACCTCGGCGGGGTCGACGCCGGCGCGGGCCTCATCCTCGGCCTGATCGCCTCGCTGGTGCTCGCCGGCACGGCCGTCGCCGCCCCGCTGGTCCCGGCCCTCGGCGGCCCGCTCGTCGGCGCCCCGAAGCCCCAGACGCCGCAGCCGTACGGCATGCAGCCGGGCGCCCAGCAGGGCGTCCCCGGCGGCTACGGCTACCCGGGCGCCCAGCAGCCGCCGTACGGCGGCCAGCCGGACCCGTCGCTCGGCGGCCAGCCCTTCGGCGCGCAGCCGCAGGCCCAGCAGCACGCCCCGCAGCCCCAGGCCCAGCAGCAGGCCCCGCAGCAGGAGGCCGCCGCTCCGGCGCCCGCCGGGGACTTCGCGCCGTTCTGGTTCGCCGTCCCGGTGGCCCGCCCGCTGTACGCGGAGGACGGTTCCCAGGCGCCGATCGCCGAGCTGGCGCCCGGCACCTGGTACCTGGCGGTCGAGCAGCGCGGCCCGGCCCTGGTCGCGCAGACCCAGGACGGCCGCCGCGGCGTCCTCCAGGACACCACCGGCATCCAGCGCGGCTAGCAGCACCGGCGCGCGGCAGACGGCCCCTCGCCCGGATCCCTTCCGGGCGGGGGGCCGTTGTCGTACAGTCCAGCCGACCGACGAAGCTGACGTACCGTCAGAAAGGCTGGCCGTCATGCGTCTTGGACTCGCCCTCGGCTACTGGGGCCGCGGCCCCTCGGCCGCCCACCTCGACCTCGCCCGCGAGGCCGAGCGGCTCGGCTACCACTCGGTGTGGACCGCCGAGGCGTGGGGCTCCGACGCCTTCACCGCGCTCACCTGGATCGCCGCCCACACCGAGCGCGTCCGGCTCGGCACCGCCGTCGCGCAGATGGCCGCCCGCACCCCGACCGCCACCGCGATGCACGCGCTCACCCTCGACCACCTCTCCGGCGGCCGGATGATGCTCGGGCTCGGGCTCTCCGGACCCCAGGTCGTCGAGGGCTGGTACGGGTGCCCCTTCCCGCGCTCTCCGCTCACCGCGACCCGGGAGTACGTGGACGTCATCCGCCAGGTGCTGCGCCGCGAGGGCCCCGTCCGGCTCGACGGGCGCTACCACTCCCACCCGTACGCGGGCGCCGACGGCACCGGGCTCGGCAAGCCGCTCAAGCCGATCACCCACCCGCTGCGGGCCGGCCTGCCGGTGCTGCTCGGCGCCGAGGGCCCCAAGAACATCGCGCAGACCCTCCAGATCGCCGACGGCTGGCTGCCGCTCTACTGGTCCCCCACCCGCTGGGCGGAGGTCTACGCGCTCCCCGACCGGCTCCCGGAGTCCTTCACGGTCGCCCCGATGGTCCGCGCCCAGGTCTGCGCCGACGTCGCCGAGGGACTGCTCCCCGTCAAGGCGATGCTCGGCTTCTACATCGGCGGCATGGGGCACACCGCCCGCAACTTCCACGCCGACCTCATGGGGCGCATGGGGTACGAGGCCGAGGCGCGGCACATCCAGGAGCTCTTCGCCGCCGGACGGCGCCACGAGGCCGTGCTCGCCGTGCCGGACGCCTTCGCCGACGAGATCTCCCTGGTCGGCCCGCGCGAGCGGATCGCCGAACGGCTCGCCGCATGGCGGAAGGGCCCGGTCACCGACCTCCTGGTCACGGCACCGGACCCCGCCACGCTCCGCGTCCTCGCGGAGCTCAACGCCTAGCGCACGGCCGTCAGCCGCCCGGGCCGTCAGCCGCCGCTCAGCTGGGAGGCACTGGGCACCTTGTCGACGACCTCGGCGCCCGCGCTCTTCCCCGCCTCCTTCACCTGGTTGATGATGCTGTCGAAGGAGCCGATGTCCGCGTCGGTCGCCTCGCCCTTGCGCAGCTTCGTCCCGAGGTTCTTCAGCGACTCGATCCCGGCGCTCATCGGCGCCACCGCCTTGGAGAGCAGCGGGTCGCCCTTGGCGTTGTTCACCGCCGCCTTGAGCCGGTTGTAGGTGAACGCGCCCGCGAGGCCGGCCTTCACGAGGGCGAAGGTGCGTCCGTCCGCGCCCTTCTTGAACTTGCCCGCCCGATAGGGCTTCACGATCCACTGGTACGTGGCGCCGGCCGCCAGGCCCGCGTTGGCCACGAACCGGGTCTTGGCCAGCTTCTGCTGCTCGAAGCTCGCCGAGGCGGTCGGGGTCGAGTCGGCGCTCGTGGTCATGGACTGCGAGCTGTCGCCGCCACAGGCCGCGGTCGTGACGAGCAGCGCACCGGACAGGAAGACGGCGGCGAACGCGCGGCGGGCGCGCAGGAGACTGGGCACGGTGAAACCTCCCGGGACTGGTGGCGCCAGCCTCGCCCGGGGTCTCCCGATCCACCACCGGAGTGACTCCGTTCGGGGTCCACGCGAGGCCCCCTCCGTCCCTTCCTTCCCACATCCCTGCAGGTCAGAGCCGTGGGACGTCCCACCACGTCCCTGGGACGGCGGCGCCTCTGGATCACCTCTCGTGCCCGTCCAAGAGTGGATCGGCGGCCCGGGACGGTTCCGGGCGCGTGACGTGCGGGAGTGCGATGGTGAGGCGCCGCGTGTGTGCGGGGGGCGGCCGGTGTGAGTGGCTCTACAAGAAGCCGGACGCCCGGCTCGGCAGGGGGATCGGTACGTATCGGGGGTTCCGTTCGACGGCGGGGGTCCCCCAGGAGCGGCTCGTGGTGCCGAGCGGGCGGGTGTCGCTGCTCATCGGCTTCGGCGGCGAGCTGCGGGTGCGCGGGGCGGGAGGGCACACGTCCGTGGTGTCGGGGCTGCACACCCGTGCGCGGGTCCTCGGGCACGGCGGGGACGTGCACGGCGTGGAGCTGGCCCTGGCCCCGTGGGCGGCGCAGCGGCTGTTCGGCGCCCCGCTGGCGGAGCTCGCCGACACCCTCGCCGATCCGGCGGACGTGATCGGCGCGCGGGCCCGGGGTCTGGCCGAGGCCCTGGCGGAGGCCCCGGGCTGGCCCGAGCGCTTCGCGCTGCTCGACGAGACGCTGCTGCGCTGGTCGGCCGAGGCGGAGGGGGCCGCGGGCCCCGCTCCCGCGGTCCTGGAGGCCTGGCGGCTCCTGGAGCGCTCGGCGGGGGCGCTGCGGATCGGCGAGGTGGCGGCGGCGACGGGCTGGAGCCAGCGCCATCTGGAGAACCGGTTCCGCGAGCAGATCGGGCTCGGGCCGAAGCGGCTCGCCCGGATCCTGCGCCTGAACCACGCGATCAAACTGCTCACGGCCGGCGGCCGGGCGGCGGAGACGGCGGCCCGGTGCGGCTACTACGACCAGGCCCACCTCAGCCGCGACTTCACGGCGATGACCGGGCTGCCCCCGGGTCGCTTCCTGGCCGACCGGGGGACGGCGAGCGCGTGGATCGCGGGCTGAGGGACCGTTCCGGCCTGCGGTTTTTTCCAATACGGGACCACGCGCCGGGTGTGAGTCTGGCGCTCGCGTGCGGGTGCGTACGCAACGTCGACACGAGTAGGGAACGATAAGTCATGGGCATGAGCACGGGGCTCCGCAGGAAGGCCGCGGCCGTCGCCGCCACCACCGCGCTGCTCGTCGGCGGCGGCATCGCCACGGCGACCCAGGCGTCCGCGGGATACATGTGCGGCGCCGGCTACCACTGCGCGTACTGGGGCAACCTGGGCGACAGCGGCTCGCACGACTTCTACAACAGCGACGCCAACTTCACCAACGACTACTTCAACGACAACAGCCCGGCGCCCGGCACCGGCGCGGTCGTCAACGACAACGTGTCGTCGGCCAGCAACTCCAGCACGGGCGGCTACGAGAGCCACTACTACCGGGACATCAACTACCAGGGCGGCCTGCTGTTCTGCGTGAACCCGGGCAGCCAGGTCTTCATGGGCAGCCTCGCCGACTGGCAGCGCGACCAGGCCAGCTCCCTGCAGCTGCGCCCCTCCACGACGATCAAGTGCTTCTGATCCCGCACGTCTGATCCTCGCTCCCCGCGCGTGACGCGGGCCCGGTGCTACAGGGGTGCACCGGGCCCCCGTCCGCCACTCGCCGCCGACGAAAGGCAACCGCCACCATGTCAGGGACCCGCCGTCCCCGCCGCGTCCAGCTCACGCTCTCCGCCGTCGTGGCGGGCGGAGCGGCCCTCGTCGGCGGAACGCTGCTGGCCACGTCCGGCGGGACTCCCGCGCACGGCGACGAGCCCCTCGCCTCGACGGCGGGCCTGGAGCGGCTGCACCGCCTCCCGCCCATCACGGAGCAGGTGTTCACCTGGGACGAGGTCCAGGCGCGCAGCGCCGAGGCCCAGCGGGACTACGCGATCGACTGCATGGCCCGCGCCGGCTTCCGCTACGCGCCCAAGGCCACTCCCCCGGCGGGCAGCGGCGAGGACGAGCGTCCGCGGCCCTTCGGTCTGGAGACCGCGCCCTCCACGGCGCCGCCCGCTGCGCAGCAGCCGGGCGAGACGCCCCCGAAGCCCGGGAGCCCGGAGGCCTCTGCCGCCTACGCCAAGGCGCTCTTCGGCGACGAATCGAAGCGCATCACGGTCAGGGGCGCGAAGGGCATGAGCGTGACTCGGCCCGGCGACGGGTGTCTGGCCGAGGCCGAGACCCGGGTGCTCGGCGACGGCCGGGCGCGCTGGCTCCAGGTGCGGATCATGCTCTTCGAGGGCCAGGAGTACGCGCGCACGGAGGTCGAGAAGGACCCGGAGTTCCGCAACGCGACCGGCCGCTGGGAGCAGTGCATGGAGCGGGCCGGCTTCCCCGGGCAGCGCGACCCGCAGGCGCTCCTGAAGACGCTGCCGAGCCAGAAGGCGCGGCTCGGCGGGCGGGACGTCCTGAAGGCCGATCTGCGCTGCAAGAGCGAGACCGGCTATCTCACCACCGCGTACACCCGGCTGGCCGCCGTCCAGCAGCGCTGGCTCGACGCCAACCCGGCCGTCGGCAGGGACTGGGCGGCGCTGCTCGCCCGGCAGGACAAGACCTCCCGCGAGGTGCTCGCGGGCAAGGCCTGACCCTGCGGCTACGGCTGCTGCGCCTTCTCCTGGCTGGGGATGAAGCGGCCGGTGCAGGTGGGCACGCTGTCCTTGCCGTTCTTCTTGGGCAGGGCGGCGCAGACGAAGACCGAGCCGTCGTCCGGGGCGGCGATCAGCGGCGTGTAGACGTCGCGGTCGTAGTGGACGACATCGGCCTGGGCGGCGCCGTCGGAGTTGTTGACGACGACGGTGGCGCCGACCTCGGCGTAGGAGATGCGGCCCCAGGCGGCCTTGCAGGCGCGGCTGTAGCGCAGCTCGATGACGAGGTCCTTGGGGATGGAGCCGGTGCGGACGGTGACCGCGTCGGCGCCGCAGTTCATCTTCTTCGGGTCCTTGCCCTCGCACCCGGTGAGGGTGCAGCCGGTGGCCGGGCCCGCGACCTTCACGACGGGCTTCGGCTTGGGCGCCGTGGGCTCGTCGGAGCCGGAGAGGGCGACGACCGCCCAGGTGCCCGCGCCCGCCACCAGGAGGACGGCGAGGACGAGCGAGAGCCACAGGGTGCGGCGGTTCCTGGGGGCCGCCGCGCCCCCGGCTTCCTCGTCCGCGGCGTCCGCCTCCCCCTCGGGAGCGGTGCGCCGGGCCTCCTCCTCGTCCCAGAGGGAGAGGAGCGGCGCCGGGTCGGTCCCGCAGAGCCTGGCGAGGCTCTCGACCGCGTCGCGCGGCGGGAACTGCTTGCCGTTGACCCACCGCTCCCACGACGACTTGGCGTAGTGGGTCTTCTCGCTGAGCTGGGCGAAGCTCGCTCCCGACGCCTTCTTCAGCGCGAGCAGTTCGCCCGCAAGGTCTCTGACCGACCCCGCACGGTCCATCTTGACCGATTCTCCCTGATATGCATGTCCATGCCAGCCATGGACGTGGACATACTAGAGCCGGTCGAACGACCGCTTTTACGTGCATCGCGCACGGATCAGGAACAGCAGTCGGGCTCCAGTCCCCGGGGCAGCCGCTCGCCGCCGAAGACCGCGACCGTGGCCTCGTCGCCGCCGAGCGCCGCCACCGCCAGCAGCAGCGAACCGGCGGTCCAGGTGGTCTGCTCCTCCGGCCAGACCGCCCGGTTGCCCTCGAAGACGTAACCGGTCCAGTAGTTGCCGTTGTCGGCCCGCAGGTGCCGGATGGACTGGAGGATCTCCAGGGCCCGGTCCGACTCCCCCATCGCCCAGAGGGTCAGGGCCAGCTCACAGCTCTCGCCGCCGGTGACCCAGGGGTTCGGCAGCACACAGCGCACACCGAGCCCGGGCACGACGAAGTCGTCCCAGCGGGCGTCGATCCGCGCGGTGGCCTCGGGACCCGTCACCGCGCCGCCGAGGACCGGGTAGTACCAGTCCATCGAGTAGCGGGACTTGTCGAGGAAGCGCTCGGGGTGGCTGCGGATGGCATGGCCGAGCGCGCCGGCCGCCAGCTCCCAGTCGGGCTGCGGCTCCTCGCGCTCCTCGGCGATCGCCAGGGCGCAGCGGAGCGCCTGGTGGATCGAGGAACTGCCGGTGAGCAGCGCCTCGTTCACGGGCGTGCCGTCGGCCTCGCGCTTCCAGCCGATCTCGCCGCCCGGCTGCTGGAGCCGCAGGACGAACTCGACGGCCGCGTAGACGACGGGCCACATGCGGTCGAGGAAGGCGTCGTCGCCGGTCGACAGGTAGTGGTGCCAGACCCCGACGGCGACGTACGCGACGAAGTTGGACTCCAGGCCGCGGTCGGTGACGTCCTCGGGGTCGCCGTCCCGGTAGGCCGCGTACCAGGAGCCGTCGGCGTTCTGGTGCCGGGCGAGCCACGCGTAGGCACGGGCCGCGGCCTCGTGCTCGCCGGCGGTGTCCAGGGCCATGGCGGCCTCGGTGTGGTCCCAGGGGTCGAGGTGGTGGCCGCGGAACCAGGGTATGGCGCCGTCCTCGCGCTGGACGGCGAGGATGCCGGCCACGGTCTCGGCGGCCTGTTCGGCGGTCAGCACGCCCTGCAGGACGAGGTGCTGCGCCATCCGCTCGGGAGAGGTCACTTGGCGGCGTCCACGGCGGCGTCGGACTTCGGCAGGTGCGGCTTGGTCGCGTAGGCGACGAAGCTCTTGCCGACGACCGGGTTGAGCAGCTGCTCGGCGACCCGGGTCAGGGCGGGCTTCTTCATGATGTCCCAGACCAGGAGCTTGTGGTACGCGCGGACCGGCAGCGCCTTGTCGTTGTCCACGCCGAAGGCGCACTTGAGCCACCAGTACGGGGCGTGCAGGGCGTGCGCGTGGTGGGTGCCGTACGGCTTGAGGCCGGCCTGGCGCATCTTGGCGAGCAGTTCGTCGGCCTTGTAGATGCGGATGTGGCCGCCCTCGACCTCGTGGTACTCGTCGGAGAGCGCCCAGCAGACCTTCTCGGGGCCGTAGCGCGGGACGGTGACGGCGATGCGGCCGCCGGGCTTGAGGACGCGGACCATCTCGGCGAGCACCCCCTTGTCGTCGGGGATGTGCTCCATGACCTCGGAGATGATGACGACGTCGAAGGACTCGTCGGGGAAGGGCAGGTTGAGCGCGTCGCCCTCCATGGCGGTGGCGCTGGCGCCGGCCGGGGCCTCGCCGGCCTCCTTCATCGCGGCGAACCACTTGGCGACCTCGCGGATCTCCTCGCCGTTCTGGTCGAGGGCCACCACCTGGGCACCGCGCCGGTAGCACTCGAAGGCGTGCCGACCCCCACCGCAGCCCAGATCGAGCACGCGGTCACCGGGGGCGAGCGGGAAACGGGTGAAGTCGACGGTCAGCACGGGGTCTGCCTTTCGGGGGTACGGGGGTTGTGGGCAGTCGTTCCGCTCGGGGGCCGCCCCGGAGGAGGTCCGGGGGTGGAACGGGTGGGCACGGCCCACCCACCGGGCTGCACCCGGCCGACAGGGCTGCGTGTCACCGGCGGACCCCGGCACCCTGCCGGGCGACGGCCTCGCGGTACAGCTCGGCCGTTCCCTGGGCGGCCCGCGCCCAGGTGAAGTTGGCCAGGACACGCTCACGGCCCGCCGCGCCGAGCCGGGCCCGCAGCTCGGCGTCACCGAGCATCCGCCCCAGCGCCGCCGCAAGTGCCCCCGCATCCCCCGTGGGCACCGCCAGACACGTCTCCCCGTCGGGCCCGGCGACCTCCGGAATCGCCCCGCCGGTCGTGGCGACGAGCGGCGTGCCGGTCGCCATCCCCTCGGCGGCGGGCAGCGAGAAGCCCTCGTAGAGCGAGGGCACGCAGGCCACCTGCGCGGACCGGTAGAGGTCGACCAGCTCCGCGTCCGTGACGCCCTTGACGAACGACACGGCGCCCTGAAGCCCGTACCGCTCGATCGCCTGGGCGACCGGCCCGTCCTCGGCGCGCTTGCCGACGACGACGAGGTGGGCGTCGGGGTTCTCGGTGCGCAGCTTGGCGAGCGCCTCGACGAGGTACACGAGGCCCTTGAGCGGCACGTCGGCGCTGGAGGTGGTGACGATCCGGCCGGGGACCTCGGCGACGGACGGGTCGGGCGACCACAGGTCGGTGTCGGCGCCGATGTGGACGACGCCGATGCGGTCCTCGCGGACGCCGAGGTGCTCGACGATCTCCTGACGGGAGGTGCCGGAGACGGTCAGGACGGAGGGCAGCCGCCGGGCGACCCGCTTCTGCATCCGGGTGAAGGCGTACCAGCGGCGGACGGAGGCGCGGCGCTTCCAGTCGGCGGCGGCGTCGAGCTCCAGCTGCCGGTCGACGGTGATCGGGTGGTGGATCGTGGTGACGAGCGGGGCGCCGAGGGCGCGGGGGCCGCCGAGGAGTCCGTACCCGAGGGTCTGGTTGTCGTGGATGACGTCGAAGTCGCCTCGGCGGGCCGCGAGCATGCGGCGGGCGCGCAGCGAGAAGGTCAGCGGCTCGGGGAAGCCGCCGGTCCACATGGTGGCGACCTCCAGGCCGTCGATCCAGTCCCGGTACTCCTCGCGCCCGGGGGTGCGGAACGGGTCGGGCTGGCGGTAGAGGTCGAGGCTGGCGATCTCGGTGAGCGGGACGCCCTCGTCCAGGGTGGGGTACGGCTGGGAGCCGATGACCTCGACGCTGTGGCCGAGGCGGGCGAGTTCGCGGGAGAGGTGGCGGACATAGACGCCCTGACCACCGCAGAACGGATTCCCCTTGTACGTGAGGAGAGCGATCCGCAACGGACCGTCACCGCCCGGACGGGCGCCCTGCCGGGGGCTTGCCTCTATGGCCTCCGCGGTCATGTGCGACCCCCTTCGAGCGTGCGTTTCGCGGGAGCGTATCCGCCCGCGCTAATCTAGAACAAGTTACAGACTTGATCGTTCATGATCTTCTGGCTTGATCTTCTTGATCCTTCAAGGAGCACAGAATCTACCGGCAGGTAGCTCCACCGTGAGAGCCGGATCAGGTGATTCGCGCCACGGCGGGAGCCCGGCCATACTGTCGCTCCGCCACCGCACGGAACGGGACCTCATGACCGCGGAAGACAGACCTGCGTCGCCGCCCCTGACAGAGCGCCAGGAGGCGCGCCGACGGCGCATCCTCACCGCGAGCGCGCAGCTCGCCGGGCGGGGCGGGTTCGAGGCCGTGCAGATGCGCGAGGTGGCCGAGGCGGCCGGGGTCGCGCTCGGCACGCTCTACCGCTACTTCCCGTCCAAGATCCATCTGCTGGTCGCCACCATGCAGGACCAGCTCCAGCACATGCACACCACGCTCCGCAAGCGTCCGCCCGCGGGCGCGGACCCGGCCGAACGGGTCGCCGAGACGCTGATGCGGGCCTTCCGGGCGCTGCAGCGCGAACCGCAGCTCGCGGACGCCATGGTCCGGGCGCTGACCTTCGCGGACCGGAGCGTGAGCCCCGAGGTGGACACCGTCTCGCGGCTGACCACCGCGATCATCCTGGACGCGATGGGGACCGAGCACCCGACACCGCCGCAGCTCTCGGCGGTGCGGGTGATCGAGCACACCTGGCACTCGGCGCTGATCACCTGGCTGTCGGGACGGGCCTCGATCGCACAGGTGAAGATCGACATCGAGACGGTCTGCCGGCTGATCGACCTGACCGCGCCGGGGACCGGGCAAGCCCCCGCGCGCGGCTGACCCCCGAGGGGTCAGGAGGACTTCTTGCCCTTGTTCTTCTCCAGGTCGGCCTTGAACAGCGCCTCGCACTGAGGGGAGTTGTCCGTGGCGATGAACATCACCATCTTGAACTCGCCCATGGTGTGCTCGCTGGCCTTCAGCTTCCACTGGGCCTTGGTGAAGGGCACGATCCTGGACTCCGCCTGGTCGATGCCCTGCCCCTCCTTCCAGCCGCCCTTGCCGAGGGCGTCCAGCGTGTCCGTGTAGGACTTCTTGGGGTTGACGGCCTTCTCGGTGTCGGGCGTCCAGGAGACCATGCAGTTCTCCAGGCCGGCCGGCACGTCGTCGCCGGTGGCGTCCTGGGTGAAGCCCGCGCCCGTGGCGGCGGTCTCGATCTCCTTCTTCACCGCGGCGGCGGAGAGCCCGCCCCCGGCCGCCGAGCCACCGCCCGTCCCCGGGCCGGCCTCCTTGCCGGTGTCCTTGGCCGTGTCCCCGCCCTGCCCGCTGCACCCCGCGACGAACAGCACCACACCGGCGGCCGCGGCCGCCCACATCGCCTTGCGCACAACTCTCCCGATTCCCCGTCCACGAGGGCCCGTTGCCCCCGTGATCAAGGGAACAGTTTTGCACGTGGGAACGACTGCTCAGCCCTTCCGGACCCGCCGGGTGCAGGCGTCCTCGAAGGCCACCAGGCTGACGCTCCCCTCCTCGGGGAAGGCCCGGAACTCCGCCACCAGCTTCCAGCCGCGCTTCCTGAGGCCGTTCTGGACCAGGCCGACCGTGCCGTCCTGGGCCTTGCGCTCGTTGCGCTGCCCGGTCTCCTGCCAGCCCCGCTCGCGCAGCTTCGCCAGCACCGCCTCGTAGGTGCCGACCTCGACCCGCTCGCCCTGCGTGCCGAAGCCCTTGTAGTTCACCGTGCAGGCCCCCAGCGAGCCGGCCGGGGCCTCCTTGGACATCGACGCCCAGTCCGGGTCGGGGGCGGGAGCCCCCGCGTCCGCGGCAGCCGCCTCCAGCTCCGCGCGCGCCCGCTCCTTCGTGAACGGCCCGGAGTCCGCCGTGGCCGAGGGCGAGGGCGAGAGCGAGGGCGAGGACACCCCGGCCGCCCCGGCGGCCCCCGCCCCGCTCGTCCCACAGCCCCCCGCCGCGAGGACGGCGGCCACGGCCGCCGTGACTCCGGCGGCCCGCAGCCCCACTGCCTTGCGCATACGCGTTCTCCCACCCCTGGTCGTGCGCAGGAGTGTTCCACACGGCGGCCGCCCCTCTACTCCTCGGGAGGGAAGACCGTCTCGCCGCCGTCCAGGAGCGTGATCGAGATGGCCTCCACGGGACAGCCCTCCGCCGCCGCCAGGACCCGCTCGTTGGCGTCCAGCTCGCCCTCGCGCGGGTGGGACTGGCGTGCGGAGTCGAGGCGGAAGCCGTCGGGGGCGTGGTTGACGCACATGCCGGAGCCGATGCACACGCTGCGGTCGACCTCGACGTGCCAGCGGTCGCCCATCACGCGCCACCCGGCCCCTCGTAGCCGGCGGGCAGGTGGATCATCTTGTGCTCCAGGTACTCCCCCAGGCCCTCGGGGCCGAACTCGCGGCCCAGGCCGGAGTTCTTGTAGCCGCCGAAGGGGCCGAGCATGTCGAGGCTGAAGGTGTTGACGTTGAAGGTGCCGGTGCGCACCCGGCGGGCGAAGTCGATGCCGTGCTCGACGTCGCCGGTCCACACGCTGCCGGACAGGCCGTAGTCGGAGTCGTTCGCGACCCGCAGGGCCTCGGCCTCGTCCGCGTACGGCAGGAGGCAGATGACCGGGCCGAAGATCTCCTCGCGGGCGATCCGCATCGAGTTGTCGACGCCGCCGAAGAGCGTCGGCTCGACGTACCAGCCGCGCTCCAGGCCCGCCGGGCGCCCGCCGCCGGTGAGGACCTTGGCGCCCTCGGCCTGGCCGATGCCGATGTAGTCGAGCGAGCGCTGCTGCTGCCGCCGGGCGACCAGCGGGCCGACCTGGGTGGCGGGGTCGAGCGGGTCGCCGACCACGAGCGCGCCGGCCGCCGCCGCGAAGGCCTCGGCGATCTCCTCGTAGCGGGAGCGCGGGGCGAGGATGCGGGTCTGGGCCACGCAGGCCTGTCCGTTGTTCATCCAGGCGGCCGGGACGATCCCGGCGACGGCCGCGTCGAGGTCGGCGTCGGGCAGGATCACGGCGGCGGACTTGCCGCCGAGTTCGAGGGTGACGCGGGTGAGGTTGCGCGAGGCGACCTCCATCACGCGCTTGCCGGCGCCGACCGAGCCGGTGAAGGACACCTTGTCGACCCCGGGGTGCGCCACCAGGTACTCGCTGACCTCCCGGTCGGCGGGCAGGATGCTCAGCACGCCCTCCGGGAGCCCGGCCTCGGCCGCGATCTCGCCGAGGATGTAGGCGTCGAGCGGCGACTCCGGCGAGGGCTTGAGGATCGCGGTGCAGCCGGCCAGCAGCGCGGGCCCCAGCTTGGCGGCGGCGGTGAACTGCGGCACGTTCCAGGGGACGACCGCCGCGACCACCCCGACGGGCTCGCGGCGCACCAGGAGCGGGCCGAGGACGCCCGCGCGCCGCTCCTCGTAGGCGTAGGCGCGGGCCACCGTGATCGCCGAGTCCCACACCATCATCGCGCCGAGCGCCTGGGCGAGGACGGACCAGGAGTACGGGGAGCCGTTCTGCGCGCTGATCGAGCGGGCGATCTCCTCGTGCCGCACCGCGATGGCGTCCTTGATCCGCCCGACGACCTCGATCCGCTCCTCCAGCGACATCCGCGGCCAGGGTCCCTCGTCGAAGGCGCGGCGGGCGGCGGCGACGGCCCGGTCGACATCGGCCTCGGCCGCGTGCGGCACGCGGCCGATGACCTCCTCGGTGTGGGGCGAGACCACCTCGATGACGTCGCTGCCGAGCGGGTCGGTCAACTCGCCGCCGATGAACAGTTTTCCGTGCTCCACAAGCTCGGTCATGACCGGCTGCCTCCCGGAACCACGCGATATCTGACTGTGTTTCAGAACTGATACCAGTTCTAGTTATGCTTGACCAGACTCGGGACCGGCCGACAGGCGTGGCGGACGCCCCTGTTCTAGACTTTGAGACGGAGCGGAAGAACCAGCGGCCCGCGCGCGCTCCCGGCCGCCGACGTCACCGCCCCTCCCCCGCCCTGAGGAGCAGCCATGCGTACCCTCACGCGCTCACGTCAGCGCCAGGGCCGGCGCCTCGCGGCCGTCGCACTCTCGGCCGCCGCCGCTTTCGCCCTCACCGCCCCGACCGCCTCGTCGGCCCCCGCGCCGGCCGCACCCGCCCCGCAGCAGAGCGCCGCCGTCCCGGCCAAGGCCCACGAGTCCTTCCTGTTCCAGTACACCTTCAACGGGCACCTGAAGATCGGCGGCGGCAACTTCACCGTCGGCGGCCGGGTCACCCTGTACGTCAAGTACAACAACGGCACGGTCGCCTTCCGGCAGACGGTCACCGCCCAGACGCACCCGGTCACCCCTGGCGGCGCGATCTACGTCGAGACCAACATCGCCTCGCCGTGCGCCCCGGGCAACAACGGCTACGCGCGGGCCTACGACCGCACGACCGGGATCTGGTCGCCGCGACTGCCCGTGCCGATCTGCCAGCGGATCGACTGACCGCCCCTTGCTCCCCACCCTTCTGACGCTGCGTCAGTTCTCGTTATAGTGCTGCGACGGGCCGTACCGGTACGCAGAGACGAGGGCGCTCATGACGCAGGCGACCGACCAGGTGACCGAGCACGGCGGAGGCGTCTGGTCCCTGCGCGTGCCCATCCCCGACAACCCCCTCGGCCACACCCTCGTCCACGTCCTCGACACCGACCGCGGCCCCGTCCTCGTCGACACCGGCTGGGACGACCCCCGGTCCTGGATCGAACTCACCACCGGACTGGGCGCGCTGGGCATCGACGTCCGGGACGTGCACGGTGTCGTCGTCACCCACCACCACCCCGACCACCACGGCCTGTCCGGCCGGGTCCGCGAGGAGTCCGGGGCGTGGATCGCCATGCACGCCGCCGACATCGCCGTCGTGCGCCGCACCCGCGGCGCCGAACCCGGCAGCTGGCTCGACTACCTGGCGCGCAAGCTCACCGCCGTCGGCGCCCCCGAGGAGCACGCCGCCCCGCTGCTCGCCGCCCGCGCCGGCGGACGCATGCGGACCCTGCCCGGCCTGCGCTCCGCCCTGCCCGACCGCGAGATCGTCCCCGGCGAGCTCCTCGACCTGCCGGGGCGCCGGCTGCGCGCGGTCTGGACCCCGGGCCACACCCCCGGCCACGTCTGCCTCCACCTGGAAGAGGCCCACCCGGCCGGACTGCCCGGCCACGGGCGGCTCTTCTCCGGCGACCACCTGCTCCCCGAGATCAGCCCGCACATCGGCCTGTACGAGGACCCGGACGACACCACCGGCCCGTCCGGCGACCCCCTCGGCGACTACCTCGACTCCCTCGAACGCATCGGGCGGCTCGGCGTCGCCGAGGTGCTCCCCGCCCACCAGTACGCCTTCCCCGACGCCGCCCGCCGGGTCCGTGAGCTCCTCGACCACCACGAGGAACGGCTCGCCGGGCTGCTCGCCCTGCTCGCCACCCCGCTCACCCCCTGGCAGCTCGCCGAACGGATGGAGTGGAACCGGCCCTGGGAGCTGATCCCGCACGGCTCCCGCAACATCGCCGTGAGCGAGGCCGAGGCCCATCTGCGCCGCCTGGTGAAGCTCGGCCGCGCCGAGCCGGTCGCCGGGACCGACCCCGTCGCCTACCTGGCGGTGTGACGTACCGCGCCCCCGGTGACCAGGGGCGCGGCCGGTAGACTCGGCGGTCGTCGTCACGCCCGTACCCGGGGGGAGCCGGTGGAATCCGGCACTGGCCCGTCCCTGAGCCCTCGACTTCGCTCGAGCAGGGGACACCCCCGTCCGTGACATGCCCGGAACGGGCATGGAGTCGGAATGCCCGGTACGGGACGTGAGCGCCGGCACCGTCGAGGAACACGGCGCCGGAGGCCGGCCCCCCGGGGCGCCGGCGTCCGGCGCCCGCAGGAGAGGGATCCATGATCAGCGTTCGCCGCGTCGCCGCCGCACTCGCGGCCGGTGCCGTGCTCAGCACCACCGCCGCCGGAGTGGCCGCCGCCGCACCGTCGCCGACGCCCTCCCCCGCGAAGATCCCGGCCGGTCTGTACGGCACCAAGGACCCGACCTACGACGGCGTCTGGCGCCAGTCGGTCGCCTTCCTCGCCCAGCGCACCTCCGGCATCCAGCCCGCCGACCAGGCCGTGGACTGGCTGCTCGGCCAGCAGTGCGCGTCCGGCGCCTTCGCCTCCTACCGCCCCGACCCGGCGAAGCCCTGCGACGCCAAGACGATGCTCGACAGCAACGCCACCGCCGTCGCCGTACAGGCGCTCGCCGCGGTGCAGCGCCAGTCCGCCGACCCGGCGAAGGCCGAGCAGGCCGCCAAGGCGGGCGCCGCCTGGCTGAAGAGCGTGCAGAACAAGGACGGCGGCTGGAGCTACCTGCCCGGCGGCGCCAGCGACGCCAACTCCACCTCCCTCGCCGTCAGCGCCTTCGTCGCCGCGGGCCGGCGCCCCGGCGAGGTGAAGTCCGCCGAGGGCAAGAGCCCGTACGACGCCCTGCTCACCTTCGCCCTGCCCTGCACGGCCAAGGACGGCTCCGCCGGAGCCTTCGCCTACCAGCCCGACAAGACGGGCAAGCTCTTCGCCAACGCCGACGCCACCGCCGCCGCCACCCTCGCCGGGCTCGGCAAGGGCATCACCGCCCGCGGCGTCGAGCCCGAGCAGCCCCCGGTCTGCAAGGACCAGCCGAAGCCGACCGCCGAGCGGGCCGCGCTCAACGGCGCCTCCTACCTCGCCGGCCTGCTCGCCGACACCGGCCACCTCACCGCCCCGCCGATGCCCGGCGCCGCCGAGACCGCCGAACTGCCCGACTACGGCAACACCGCCGACGCCGTCGTCGCGCTCGCCGCGGCCGGCGCCAAGCAGGAGGCCAACGGCGCGCTGACCTGGCTGCAGAAGAACTCCGCCGCGTGGGCCAAGGAGAACGGCCCCGCCGCCTACGCCCAGCTGGTCTTCGCCGCGCACGCCATGGACACCGACCCGCGCAGCTTCGGCAGCGCCGACCTGCTGGAGCAGCTCAGCGCCACCGGTCCCGCCCCCAAGGCGCCCGACAACTCCGAGGCGTCCACCGGCACCGAGGAGTCCGGCTTCGACGTCTGGTGGATCATCGGCATCGGCACCGTCGTCGGCGTCGGCATCGGCTTCCTCCTGAGCGGCCGCAAGAAGTGAAGCTCCGCACCGGGCTCGCCGGCGGCGCCGCAGGACTGCTGATGCTGCTCGCCGCCGCGCCCGCCCAGGCGGCCGGCTACCGCTACTGGTCCTTCTGGGAGGGCGAGGGCAAGAGCGGCCACTGGGCGTACGCCACCCAGGGCCCGGCGACCGCCCGGCCCGCCGACGGCGACGTCCTCGGCTTCCGCTTCGCGATCAGCAAGGACTCCGCCGACGCCGCCCAGCCCTCCGCCGCCCCCGACTTCACGCACATCTGCGCGGGCGTGGCGAAGAAGGACGGCACCAAGCGGATCGCGATCGTCGTCGACTTCGGCACCCCCCAGGACGCCCCGCCCGGCGAGGCCCCGCCGACACCGGCCCGCACGACCGGCTGCCCGCAGGTCCGCGAGGACGCCACCGCCGCGGAGGCCCTCGCGGCGGTCGCCAAACCGCTGCGGTACGACGGCAACGCGCTGCTGTGCGGGATCGCGGGCTACCCGGCGAAGGGCTGCGGCGAGCAGGTGGAGCTGCCTGACGCCTCGGCACCGTCCGCCGAGCCGTCCGCCGAGCCCTCCGCGAAGCCCACCGCCGGTGCGGCCGCCCCCGAGCACTCCGGCGGCCCGTCCTTCGGCCTCGTCACGGGCGGGGCCGCCGTGCTGCTCCTCGGCATCGCCGGCGTCTGGCAGGCCCGCCGCCGCCGCGGATGAGCCGCACCGGCCGGCTGCGCGCCCCCGAGGCGAACCGCTCCAACGCCCTGCACCCGGGAGCCTGGTGGCTCTGGGCGCTGGGCCTCGCCGTGGCCGCCTCCCGCACCACCAACCCGCTGCTCCTCGGGCTCGTCGTCGGCGTCGCGGGCTATGTCGTCGCGGCCCGCCGCACCGACGCGCCCTGGGCCCGCTCGTACGGCGCCTTCGTGAAGCTCGGCCTGTTCGTCGTCGCCCTGCGGGTGGTGTTCTCGCTGCTCCTGGGCTCGCCGATCCCCGGCGAGCACCTGCTGTTCACGCTGCCCGAGGTGCCGCTGCCCGACTGGGCGCAGGGCGTGCGGATCGGCGGCCGGGTCACCGCGGAGCAGCTGGTGTTCGCCGTGTACGACGGGATGAAGCTGGCGGCCCTGCTGATCTGCGTGGGCGCGGCGAACGCGCTCGCCAGCCCCGCGCGGCTGCTGAAGTCGCTGCCGGGCGCGCTGTACGAGGCGGGGGTCGCCGTCGTCGTCGCGATGACCTTCGCCCCGAACCTGGTCGCCGACGTGGTCCGGCTGCGCACCGCCCGGCGGCTGCGCGGCCGCCCGGCCGGCGGCGTGCGGGCGCTGCTCCGGATCGGCCTGCCGGTCCTGGAGGGCGCCCTCGAACGCTCGGTGGCCGTCGCCGCCTCCATGGACGCGCGCGGCTACGGGCGTACGGCGCAGGTGCCGCCCGCCGTGCGGCGCACCACGAACGTGCTGACCCTCGGCGGGCTCCTCGGCGTGTGCGCCGGCTCGTACGGGCTGCTCGCCGCGCAGGGCGCCGGCTACGGCCTGCCGCTCCTCGCGGGCGGGCTCCTCGCGGCCGTCGCGGGGCTGCGGCTCGGCGGCCGGCGGGCCGCCAGGACCCGGTACCGGCCGGACCGGTTCGGGGTGCGGGCCTGGCTGGTCGCCGGCTCGGGCGCCGCGGTCGCCGCGGCGATGGTCTGGGCCGGGTCCGTCGCCCCGGAGGCGCTGCACCCCGGCGTCGTCCCGCTCCGGGCGCCCGAGCTGCCGCTGTGGCCGGCGGTCTCGGTGCTGCTCGGCCTGCTGCCCGCCTTCGTCGCCCCCGTACCGAGGGAGTCCCCGCGTTGATCCGCTTCGAGAACGTCTCGGTGACGTACGACGACGGGGCAGCCCCCACCCTGAGCGGTCTCGACCTGACCGTGCCCGAGGGCGAGCTGGTGCTGCTCGTCGGTCCCTCGGGCGTCGGCAAGTCGACGCTGCTCGGCGCGGTCTCCGGGCTCGTGCCGCACTTCACCGGCGGCACGCTGCGCGGCCGGGTCACCGTCGACGGCCGCGACACCCGCACCCACCCGCCCCGCGAGCTCGCCGACCTGGTCGGCACGGTGGGCCAGGACCCCCTGGCCCATTTCGTCACCGACACCGTCGAGGACGAGCTGGCGTACGGCATGGAGTCCCTGGGGCTCGCCCCGGCCGTCATGCGGCGACGGGTCGAGGAGACCCTGGACCTGCTGGGCCTCGCCGAACTCCGCGACCGGCCCATCGCGACGCTGTCCGGCGGGCAGCAGCAGCGGGTCGCGATCGGCTCCGTCCTGACCCCGCACCCCAAGGTCCTCGTCCTGGACGAGCCGACCTCGGCGCTCGACCCCTCGGCCGCGGAGGACGTCCTCGCGGTGCTCCAGCGCCTGGTCCACGACCTGGGCACGACGGTCCTGATGGCGGAGCACCGGCTGGAGCGGGTGGTGCAGTACGCGGACCAGGTGCTGCTGCTGCCGGACGGGCTGCTCGGCCGGCCCGCGGACGTCATGGCGGTGTCGCCGGTGCATCCGCCGGTGGTGGCGCTGGGGCGGCTGGCGGGCTGGGACCCGCTGCCGCTGTCGGTACGGGACGCGAGGCGGGCGGCCGGGGCGCTGCGGGAGCGGCTGGCGCCTGCGGCGGGCCGCCTTCCCCGCCCCGCCGCCCCTTCCCGCACGCCGCTCTCGGCCGGGAATCCGGCCCCGCCGGCGAGTGGGACGCCGGGGTCCGGGGGCGGCGCCCCCGGTTTGGGCAAGGGGCGCGTCGGGGGCTTTCCCCTCTTCCGGCGCCGCGCCCGGACGACCGCCCCGGCCGCTCCCGGCCTCCCCCTCGTCCACCTCGACCGGCTCGCGGTCCGCCGCGGCCGCGTCGAGGCCCTGCGCCAGGTGACGCTCCAGGTCGCCGCGGGCGAGACGGTCGCGCTGATGGGGCGGAACGGGGCCGGGAAGTCGACCCTGCTCGGGACGCTCGTCGGCATGATCGCCCCCACTTCCGGCACCGTCCGCGTCGCGGGGCTCACCCCGCACGCCACGGACCCCCGGGCCCTGATCCGGCAGGTGGGGCTGGTCCCCCAGGAGCCGCGGGACCTGCTGTTCGCCGACACCGTCGCGGCGGAGTGCGCGGCGGCGGACGCGGACGCGGGGGCCGCGCCCGGGAGCTGTCGGGCGCTGGTGTCGGAGCTGCTGCCGGGGGTCGCGGACGAGACGCATCCGCGGGACCTGTCGGAGGGGCAGCGGCTGGCGCTCGCGCTCTCCGTGGTGCTGACGGCCCGCCCGCCGCTGCTGCTGCTCGACGAGCCGACCCGCGGTCTGGACTACGCGGCGAAGGCCCGCCTGGTCGCGCGGCTGCGCGGACTCGCGGCGCAGGGGCACGCGATCGTGCTGGCCACGCACGACGTGGAGCTCGCGGCGGAGCTGGCGCACCGGGTGGTGATCGTCGCGGGCGGGGAGGTCGTGGCGGACGGGCCGACGGCCGAGGTGGTCGTGTCCTCGCCGGCCTTCTCGCCGCAGGTGGCGAAGATCCTCGCGCCGGAGCCGTGGCTCACCGTCGAGCAGGTGGAGGAGGCCCTGTGAGCGACGTGCCCGCCGCCCGCCCGATCCGCCTGGGGCCCCGCTCGGTCGCCGCGCTGGTCCTGGTCTCGGTCGTCGGTCTGATCGCGATCGGCTGGCCGCTCTTCGCCGACGCGGACTCGGCGCTGACCGACCACGCCGCCGACGCCCCCTGGTTCTTCGCCCTGCTCCTGCCCCTGCTGATCGCGGTCGTGGTGGCGACGATCGCCGACTGCGGGATGGACGCGAAGGCGGTGGCGATGCTGGGGGTGCTGGCCGCCGTCGGGGCGGCGCTCCGGCCGCTGGGCGCGGGCACGGCGGGTCTGGAGCCGATGTTCTTCCTGATGGTGCTGAGCGGCCGGGTGCTGGGGCCGGGCTTCGGCTTCGTGCTGGGTTCGGTGACGATGTTCGCGTCCGCGCTGCTCACGGGCGGGGTGGGGCCCTGGATGCCGACGCAGATGCTGGCGATGGGCTGGTTCGCGATGGGCGCGGGGCTGCTCCCGGGGCCGGGCCGTGGGCCGGGCCGGGCCGGGGGCCGGGGCGAGCTGCTGATGCTCGCCGCGTACGGCTTCGTGGCGGCCTTCGCGTACGGCACGGTCACCAATCTCTACGGCTGGGTGACGGTCGGCGGCATGGGGCAGGGGATCTCGTTCCAGCCGGGGGCGCCGGTGCGGGAGAACCTGGTCCGCTTCCTGGCGTACGTGCTCGCCACCTCGCTCGGCTGGGACCTCGGCCGCGCCGTGCTCACCGTGGTGCTCACCCTGACCGTCGGCGGAGCCCTCCTGAGGGCGTTGCGGCGGGCCACGCGACGGGCGAACTTCGAGGCCCAGGTCACATTCGAGGCCCCTGAGAGGGCCCCCGCGGGTGAGGCGCCTCATAGGACCCACGTCACGTACGACCAGGGGTAGTAGGCGAGGACGTACCGCCCAAATCCCCCCATAGACCGGTTTGACCTGCGCAAAGGGGGCAGGGTCGGCGCCGGGACCTGTGGGCGGGGTCCGAACCTTCCTCGTACTGGGGGTCGTTGCGCCTCCCCCGCCGGGTTTGTTTCAGTAGTGGACGTCGCCAGGCAGCGGGTGCTCTTCGCACGGCACCCAGGCCGGCCGGTTCCCCCCAGTTCCCGGGTCTCCCGGGCTCTGGTTCCGGCATGCCGAAAACGCCCGGCGCGACCCATGTCCCCGACGTTAGGTATGACGTTTTGTTCCGCTCGATCGCCACTCGTGTCAACGCCCGCAAGAAGACCTTCGCCGCCACCGCCGCCGTTCTGGTCGGCGCCTCCGGCGCGGTGCTCGGCACGACGGGTACGGCCTCGGCCGCCACGGAGCAGGAGATCGCCCGCCAGATCGTCCCGCCGGCGCAGTTCGCGTCCTTCAGCAAGATCGTCGAGCACGAGTCCGGCTGGAACCACACCGCCACCAACTCGTCCTCCGGCGCGTACGGCCTGGTCCAGGCCCTGCCCGGCTCCAAGATGGCCTCGGCCGGCTCCGACTGGAAGACCAACCCCGCCACCCAGATCAAGTGGGGTCTCAACTACATGAACGAGCGCTACGGCTCCCCGAACGGCGCCTGGGAGTTCTGGCAGTCCCACGGCTGGTACTAAGAGTCACCACGCCGCACCGCGCACCCGCAAGGCCCCGCCCTCCGCTCGGAGGGGCGGGGCCTGCGGCGTTTTCCGAGGCGTGCGTCCGGGGCTCAGACGGCGCCGAGCAGCATCCGGACCTGGGGCCACAGGCCGTCCAGGACCGCCGGGTCGTTCTTGAGCTTGGCGAGCAGGACCAGCCCCTCCAGCTGGGCGATCACCGCCCGGGCCGGCCCGGTGCCGGTGCGGTCCGCCGGGATCGCGCCCTCGGCCGCCGCCTCGGCGAGGACGCCCTCGATCAGCGCGGTCTGCTCGTCGAAGATCCCGTCCAGGCGGGCCCGGACGTCCGGCTCCTGGGTGCTCAGCTCCAGGGCCAGGTTGCCGAGCAGGCAGCCGACGACGTTTCCGGAGCCCTCCTTGGCGCTCCGCTGCACGGCCGCGGGGCCGGCGAGGACGTCCCGCAACCGGTCGAGCGCGGGGGCGTCGGCGGAGAGGGCGGCGGTCCAGCGGGCGCGCTGGGCGTCCCAGTAGGCGTTGACGACCTCGACGGTCAGGGCCTGCTTCGACTCGAAGAAGTAGTAGAAGCTGCCCTTCTTCACCTCGGCTCGGGCGCAGATCTCGGCGACGCCGAGGGCGGCGTAGCCCCGGCTGCCCATGAGTTCGCCGGTGGCCTCGACGAGCCGTTCCCGTGCCGTGCTGGTGCGTCCCATGCGGCTCACTATATGGCCGGTCAACTATGCGGGGAACCGCCCCCCGGAGGTTTAGTTGACCGGTCGTCTACCACCCCCTAGTCTCCTCGCCATGAGACCCGGACGCCTCGGGGAGCTGCTCCCCGTCACCCTCCCCGTCGTACAGGGCCCCTTCGGCGGCGGCCTGTCCTCCGTCGAGCTGACCGTCGCCGTCTCCCAGGGCGGCGGCCTGGGCTCCTACGGGGCGCACATCCTCTCCCCCGACGCCATCACCGCCCTCGTCGCCCGGCTGAAGTCCGCCACGGACCGGCCCTTCGCCGTGAACCTCTGGGTGCCGCAGGACGGCGAGGACGAAGCCGTGGACCCCGGCCCGCACCTCGACCGGCTCCGGCCCTTCTACGAGGAGCTCGGGGTACCCGTCCCGACCGGCGCCGAGGCCGCCGCGCACTCCGACTTCGACGAGCAGCTCGACGCCCTGATCGCGGCGGCCCCGCCCGCGATCAGCCTGGTCATGGGCCCGCCGCCGCCCCGGCTCGTCACGGCGGCCCGCCGGCTGGGCATCGTGCTGATCGGCACGGCGACGACGGTCGAGGAGGCGGTGGCGCTGGAGGAGGCCGGCGTGGCCGCGGTCGTCGCCTCGGGCAGCGACGCGGGCGGCCACCGGGGCGCCTTCCTGCGGCCGGTGCGGGAGTCCCTGGTCGGCACGTTCTCCCTGGTCCCGCAGGTGGCGGACGCGGTCGCGGTCCCGGTGATCGCGGCGGGCGGCATCGCCGGTGGACCGGGCTCGCGCCGCCCTCGCGCTCGGCGCCGACGCGGTCCAGATCGGCACCGGCTTCCTCGCCACCCGCGAGTCCGGCGCGAGCCCGGTCCACCGGCGGGCGCTCGGCACGCCGGAGGCCCGGACGACGGTCCTGACCCGGCTCTTCTCCGGCCGCACGGCCCGCGGCATCCCGAACCGCTTCGTCCGGGAGATGTCCGCCCACGAGGAGCTCGTGCCGCCGTATCCCGTGCAGAACGCGCTGATGCAGCCGATCCGGCGGGCCGCGGCGGCCCAGGACCGGCCCGAGTACGTGAACCTGTGGGCCGGCCAGACCGCCGGGCTCAGCCGGCCGGGCATCCCGGCGGCGGAGTACCTGGCGGCCCTGGTCGCGGACGCGGAGAAGCGGACGGCCCCGGAAGGGACGGCGGCTACAGCCGCTGGATGATCGTCCCCGTCGCCAGCGCCCCGCCCGCGCACATCGTGATCAGCGCGAACTCCTTGTCGGTGCGCTCCAGTTCGTGCAGGGCGGTGGTGATGAGCCGGGCCCCGGTGGCACCGACGGGGTGCCCGAGGGCGATGGCCCCGCCGTTGACGTTGACCCTTTCCAGGTCCTGGTCGAAGACCTGTGCCCAGCTCAACACCACCGATGCGAAAGCCTCGTTGATCTCGACCAGGTCGATGTCCCGGAGCGACATCCCGGCCTTGCCGAGCACCGCGCGGGTCGCGTCGATCGGCCCGTCGAGGTGGTAGTGCGGGTCGGCGCCGACCAGGGCCTGGGCGACGATCCGGGCGCGCGGCCGCAGCTTCAGGGCGCGGGCCATGCGCTTGGAGGCCCACATGATGGCGGAGGCGCCGTCGGAGATCTGGGAGGAGTTGCCGGCGGTGTGGATCGCGGTCGGCATGACGGGCTTGAGCCGGCCCAGGCCCTCCATGCTGGTGTCGCGCAGCCCCTCGTCGCGGTCGACCAGCCGCCACATGCCCTGGCCCGCCGCCTGCTCCTCCTCGGTGGTGGGGACCTGGACGGCGAAGGTCTCGCGCTTGAAGCGCTCCTCGGACCAGGCGGTCGCGGCCCGTTCCTGCGAGAGCAGCCCGAGGGAGTCGACGCGCTCCCGGGTGAGTCCGCGGCGGCGGGCGATGCGCTCGGCCGCCTCGAACTGGTTGGGCAGGTCGACGTTCCACTCGTCCGGCCAGGGCTTGCCGGGACCGTGCTTGGAGCCGGAGCCGAGCGGGACCCGCGACATCGCCTCGACGCCGCAGCTGATGCCGATGTCGATGACGCCGGCCGCGACCATGTTGGCGACCATGTGGCTGGCCTGCTGCGAGGAGCCGCACTGACAGTCGACGGTGGTGGCGGCGGTCTCGTACGGGAGGCCCATGGTGAGCCAGGCGGTGCGGGCGGGGTTCATGGACTGTTCGCCGGCGTGGGTCACCGTGCCGCCGACGATCTGCTCGACGCAGTCGGCGTGGATGCCGGTGCGGCCGAGGAGTTCGCGATAGGTCTCGCCGAGGAGATAGGCGGGGTGGAGGTTGGCGAGCGCGCCTCCGCGCTTGCCGATGGGGGTGCGTACGGCTTCGACGATGACGGGTTCCGCGGCCATGGGCTCGTCCTCTCCTCGCCCGCTCGGAGTGTCCCGGCACTCCGGTGCGGACTCACATCCGGAACTGGTACGCGTTCTAGTTCTGAGTGCAGTCTTATGACTGCTACCGCGGGTACGCAAGGGTCCGGGAGGCAACAGTTCCCGCTCCATGCCTTGCCAGTTGTAGAACTCGTTATTACCTTTCCGGGCAACTTCTGATGGGCCATCAGATATGGAGCGTGTTGCCGATGCCCTGTCCCCACCTCTCCGAAGGGTTCGACGCCACCGACCCCGATCTGCTCCAGGACCGGATACCCCATCCGGAGTTCACCCGGCTGCGGCAGACCGCACCGGTGTGGTGGTGCGCCCAGCCCCCCGGCATCACCGGCTTCGCCGACGAGGGCTACTGGGCCGTGACCCGGCACGCCGACGTCAAGTACGTCTCCACCCATCCCGAGTTGTTCTCCTCCAACGAGAACACCGCCGTCATCCGCTTCAACGAGCACATCACCCGGGACCAGATCGAGGTCCAGAAGCTGATCATGCTCAACATGGACCCGCCGGAGCACACCCGGGTCCGCCAGATCGTCCAGCGCGGCTTCACCCCCCGCGCCATCCGCAGCCTCGAGACCGCGCTGCGCGATCGCGCCCGCGCCATCGTCGAGGAGGCGAGGGCGGCGGCCGGCGAGGGCGGCACCTTCGACTTCGTCACCAAGGTCGCCGTGGAGCTGCCGCTCCAGGCCATCGCCGAACTCATCGGCGTACCACAGGAGGACCGGGCCCGGATCTTCGACTGGTCGAACAAGATGGTCGCCTACGACGACCCCGAGTACGCCATCACCGAGGAGATCGGCGCCGAGGCCGCGATGGAGCTCATCGGCTACTCGATGAACCTCGCCGCCGCGCGCAAGGAGTGCCCGGCCAGGGACATCGTGAGCCAGCTGGTCGCCGCCGAGGGCCAGGGCAACCTGTCCTCCGACGAGTTCGGCTTCTTCGTGCTGCTCCTCGCCGTGGCCGGCAACGAGACCACCCGCAACGCCATCAGCCACGGCATGCACGCCTTCCTCACCCACCCCGACCAGTGGGAGCTCTACAAGCGCGAGCGGCCCGCGACCGCCGCAGAGGAGATCGTGCGCTGGGCCACCCCGGTGGTCTCCTTCCAGCGGACCGCCACCCAGGACACCGAGATCGGCGGCCAGAAGGTCAGGAAGGGCGACCGGATCGGCCTCTTCTACTCCTCCGCCAACAACGACCCCGAGGTCTTCGAGAACCCCGAGACCTTCGACATCACCCGCGACCCCAACCCCCACCTCGGCTTCGGCGGCGGCGGACCCCACTTCTGCCTCGGCAAGTCCCTCGCCATCAAGGAGATCGAGCTCATCTTCGAGGCGCTCGCCGACGAACTGCCCGACCTCACCCTCGCGGGCGACCCGCGCCGGCTGCGGGCGGCATGGCTGAACGGCATCAAGGAGCTCCAGGTCAGGGTGGCCTGAAGCGGAGGGAGGCGGGGCCCGCCCCCCATGCCCCGAGCCCCGCCTCCCGTCTCCCGCCGCCCCGTGCTTCCGCGCCCGCCGCCACCTCCCGCCGCCCGCCGCTTCCGCGCCCGCCTCCCGTCTCCCGCCGCCCGCGCCCGCCGCTTCCGCGCCCGCCGCCACCTCCCGCCGCTGCTCCGGAACCGGGTGATCCGCTCCCACGTCCGAGCAGGCATGCGGGGGACACAGAGACTTCTCACCATGCTCGTCGCGCTGCTCGCGCTCCAGCTCGGCTCGCTCGTCGCGCCGGCCTACGCGTGCGGCTGCGGCGCGATGGTCACCGACCGGATGGCGCGGATCGGCGTCGACCGCGAGACCTCGGCCGTCCACTGGGACGAGCGGACCGGCACCGAGCAGATCGTCATGCGCTTCACCGTCCACGGCGACGCCGACCGGGCCGCCTGGATCATGCCGGTGCCGCACCGAGCCGACGTGACGCTCGGCGACCCGGCGCTCTTCGACGAACTGGCCGGGCTCACCGCCCCCGAGCACCGGGACCGCGACTACTTCTGGCCGCGCGGGAAGGACTGGCCCTTCGCCTGGGGAGACGCCGACGGCGCCGGCGCCGCGCCGCCCCCGGGCGCCGGCGGTGTCGGCGTCGTGGGCCGCGAACGGCTCGGCCCCTTCGACGTGGCCCGGCTGACCGCCACCGACCCGACGGCCCTGAGCGGCTGGCTGCACCGCAACGGCTTCGAGCTGTCCGACCGCCTCGCGGACGGACTGCGCCCGTACGTCGAGCGGAAGTGGGAGTACGTCGCCGTCCGCCTCGCCCCGCAGAAGACCGGCGAGACGCTGTACGGCACCCTCGACCCGCTGCGGATCAGCTTCCCCAACGACCGGCCCGTCTACCCGATGCGCCTGTCCCGACTGGCCACGACCCCGCAGTCGCTGGGGCTCTTCGTGCTCTCCGGCCACCGCATGGAGCCGCGCGGCAGCATCGGCGGCGACCGGCCCGAGGTCCTCTTCGCGGGCGCCGTCGACAGGCCGTCGGGCGCCCTCGCGGAACTCGCCGGCGCCGGACCGGTGTTCCTCACCGCCGTCGACCAGTCCTTCCCCGAGCCGTCCCGCATCGACGACGACCACGAACTGGTCCGGGCGGCCGCCGACACCCCGTACCGCGAGATCGTCTGGCACGACCGGCTGTGGAGGGTCGGCGAGGTCCCGGTCTGGCTGATCGCCGTGGCGGGCGGACCGCTGCTGCTCGCGGCGGGCACGTACGCCGGGACTCGCTCCCGGCGCGCGCGGGCCGGTGTACGTTCGGCCCCATGAGCAACGACCAGGATCAATGGACCACCGTCGACCGCTACTTCACCGACCTGCTGGCCCCGGACGACGAGGCGCTGACCGCCGCGCTCGACGCCTCCAGGGCCGCCGGCCTCCCGGAGATCGCCGTCGCCCCGAACCAGGGCAAGCTGCTGAACCTCCTCGTGCGCACGCACGGCGCGAAGCGGGTGCTGGAGATCGGCACCCTCGGCGGCTACAGCACCATCTGGATGGCCCGCGCGCTGCCCGCCGACGGCCGGCTGATCACCCTGGAGTACTCCCCCGTCCACGCCGACGTGGCCCGCTCCAACATCGCCCGCGCGGGCCTCGACAAGATCGTCGACGTGCTGACCGGTCCGGCGCTCGACCTGCTGCCGGTGCTGGAGGAGGAGGCCGCGGGCCCGTTCGACTTCGTCTTCATCGACGCGGACAAGGTCAACAACCCGCACTACGTCTCCTGGGCCCTGAAGCTCTCCCGGCCCGGCACGGTGATCGTCGTCGACAACGTGGTCCGCGGCGGGAAGATCGCCACCGCCCACCCGGACGACCCGGCGGTCACCGGCACCCGCGAGATGTTCGACCTGATCGCCCGCGAGCCCCGGCTGGACGCGACGGCCGTCCAGACGGTCGGCTCGAAGGGCTACGACGGCCTGCTGCTCGCCCGCGTGATCGACTAGATCCGGCTAGATCCGGCTCCCGGTCCCCGCCCGCCAGCCGACGAACAAGGGCAGGTCGTCGGCCCCGGCCAGGACGGCGACCCCGAACGGCCGGTCGAAGGCGACCCGCTCGATCGCGAGGGGGCGCGGGGCGGCCGAGCGGGTCATCGTGACGGCGGTGGCCGCGGCCGCCTCGACGCCCTCCTCGGCGATCTCGACCAGCGCCTCCTGGACGACCTTCGAGACGTGCAGGTCCGCGGCGCAGATCCCGGAGAAGTCCGCCCCGGGCCGCAGCGCCCTGCGGACCCCGAGCGCCGCCACCTGCGCATGCGCGTCGATCCGCGTCCACAGCCCGAACCGGGGCAGCGCGAGGTCGACGGCATCGGCGGCGACCGGCCGCCGCTCCCCGGGCCCGGCCCAGGCGGCGGGCAGCACCTCGGCGGGCCCCGCCCCCTCCGGCCCGAGCGCGCACCGCACCCGGACGGCCCAGACCTGCCGCACCGGGATCCGCTGCCGCATGGTCGGTTCGGGCCGGGTGACGCCGTGCGCATCGGTGAAGGGCTCGTCGTGGGTGAGCTGCGCGGGGAAGGGCCTCGCCCAGGCCGCCTTGAGCGCCAGGGCGTTGAGCAGCACCAGGTCCTCGGAGCCGTCGAGCACGAGCGGCAGACTCCCGATCCGCCCCCCGGTGGCCCGCCGCACCCAGGCGTCGAGCGCGGCCTGCGCGCCCCGGGACACCTCGCCGGGGCCGGGCAGCAGCCCGAAGGACACATCGGGCAGCCCGCGCCTGAAGGCGTCGAGGACGGACAGCCTGCTCCACACCCCGGTGGCCACCGCGACCCCGTCCCCGTCCGAGAGGCGCCGGCCGACACGGGTCACGGCCTCGGCGGCCGCGCCCCCGTCGACCCCGAGCAGCCCCCGCAGCTCCCCACCGGTCTCACCCCGCGCCCCGGAGGCCACGGCCCCGAGCGCGAGCCACAGCCCGACGGGCGAGACGACGAAGTCCCGGTCGGCCGCGCCGACGAGACCGAGCCAGTCCCGAGCCAGCTCCCGGATCCGTTCCGTACCGGTCATATCCTGCCCTTCATGAGCATCGTGAAGATCAACGTACTGACCGTCCCGGCCGAGCAGCGTGAGGTCCTGGAGCAGCGGTTCGCATCGCGGGCCGGGGCCGTCGAGGGGGCGGACGGGTTCGAGTGGTTCGAGCTGCTGCGGCCGATGGAGGGCACCGACTCCTACCTCGTCTACACGCGGTGGCGCAGCGAGGAGGACTTCGAGAAGTGGATGAGCGGTTCCATGAAGGCCGCGCACCAGGGCACGGCAGGCGGCGAGGGCGGCGGGGAGCGCCCGAAGCCGGCGGCCACCGGGTCCACGCTGTGGTCCTTCGAGGTCGTGCAGCAGACGCCGCCGAAGAGCTGAGCCCGCGGGTCCGGGGCGCCGCCGACAACTCGGCTGCGCCCCGGGCCGTGCGCGCCGCACAATGGCGCGCATGACCTGGATCTTCAGACCCGAACGCGTCGACACCCCGGACGCCACCGCCCTGCGCCGCGACTACTACGGCGATGTGGCGGGTCGCTACTGGAAGCGTCCCGCGAGCGAGGCGGAGATCGACGAGGGTCTGGACGGCGACGGTGCCGAGCGGCTCACCCCGCCCACCGGGCAGTTCCTCGTGGGGCGTTACGACGGGGTGCCGGCCGCCTGCGGCGGTGTGCTCATGCTGGACGGCGAACGGGCCGAGCTGACCCGGGTGTTCCTGCGCCACGCCCACCGCGGCAAGGGCGGCGCCGGTGCGCTGATGCACCAGCTGGAGGACGCGGCCCGCGCGCTCGGCGCCCGCCGGATGGTCCTCAACACGCGCCTCGACCTCGTGGAGGCGCGGGCCCTGTACACCCGGCACGGGTACGGGGAGATCCCGGCGTACTGCTCGGGGCCGTACATGGAGGTCTGGTACGGGAAGGAGCTCTGAGCCCCGGGTCAGGCCGGGCGGCGGTGGTCGCCCGGCGGCTCCGGTGAGCGGGGGCGTTCCGCGTCGGAGCCGCCCAGTTCCGCGGTGAGCTCCTCCACCAGTTTCACCAGGTCGGTCGGCCGGTCCGGCCCCCACCAGTCGCCGAGCAGCTCGGACAGCGAGTCCTCGCGCGCCTTGGCGAGCCGTACGGCCGTCTGCGCCCCGTCCTCGGTGAGCACGAGGTCGAGGCCCTCGCGGGCCACCAGCCGCCGCTCCTCCAGCTGCCGGGCCGCCTCCGTGATCGCCCGCAGCGGTACGGGGGTGGTCTCGGCGAGCCGGGCGGGCTCGACGGTGCCGTGCCGGCGCACCCGCAGCAGCAGCCAGCTCGCCGCGGGCAGCAGGTCGAGCCCGGCGCGCGCGGTGATCTTCTCGTAGACGGCCTTGCGCCCCTCGCGGGATCCGAGCACGGACAGGGCGCGGGCGCACTCGTCGTAGGAGGAGCGCTCGACGGGGTTGGACGCGAGGGTCTGGCTGGTGTCGGGCGCGGTGACGGAGGCCCGCAGCCGGTCCTCCTTCAGGAAGCAGGCGACGACGAACGCCGCCAGGACGACCGGCACCGCGTACAGGAAGACGTCGGTGATGGAGGTGGCGTAGGCGTGCAGGACCTCGGGGCGCAGCTCCGGGGGGAGCTGCGCGATGGCCCGGGGGTCGGCGGCGACCTGCTCGGCCCCGGTGCCGGGCGGCAGCTGCCGGCCGGCGAGGGCGCTCGTCAGCTTGTCGGTGAGGCTGCTGGTGAAGATGGTGCCGAAGATGGCGATGCCGAAGGAGGCGCCGATGGAGCGGAAGAAGGTGGCCCCGGAGGTGGCGACGCCGAGGTCCTCGTAGGAGACGGCGTTCTGCACGACCAGCACCAGGACCTGCATGACCAGGCCCAGGCCGGCGCCGAAGACGAAGAAGTACGCGCTCATCTCCCCCGTCGAGCTGGTCTCGGTC
Source organism: Streptomyces sp. NPDC020422 (assembly GCF_044386705.1). NCBI lineage: Bacteria > Bacillati > Actinomycetota > Actinomycetes > Kitasatosporales > Streptomycetaceae > Streptomyces > Streptomyces sp. NPDC020422. The sequence continues at coordinate 87,145 of NZ_JBIRVJ010000002.1, forward strand.
AGCCTGTGCAGCAGGAGCAGGCCGATGGCCGTGACGGCCGTGCCGGCGAGCGGGAAGATTTTCCATCGGCCGGTGCGGGAGACGATCTGTCCGGAGGCGGTCGAGGTGAGGAGCATGCCGATGACCATGGGCAGCATGTGGACGCCCGACATGGTGGGGCTGACGCCCTTCACGACCTGGAGGAAGGTCGGCAGATAGGTCATCGCGCCGAACATCGCGAAGCCGACGACGAAGCTGATCGCCGCGACGAGGCTGAAGGTCCTGATGCGGAACAGCTTGAGCGGCAGGACGGGTTCGACGGCCCGCTGCTCGACGTACACGAACCACACCAGCAGGACGGCGCCGAGGACGGCGAGCCCGATGATCTGCGGCGAGTTCCAGTCCCAGGTGGTGCCGCCGAGCGAGGCGACGAGGACCAGGCAGGTGGCGACCGAGGCGATGAGGAAGGTGCCGAGGTAGTCGATGGTGTGGCGGGTGCCGCGGGCCGGGATGTGCAGGACGGCGGCGATGACGAAGAGGGCGACGACGCCGATGGGCAGGTTGATGTAGAACACCCAGCGCCAGGAGAGGTGTTCGGTGAACAGGCCGCCCAACAGCGGCCCCAGGACGCTGGTCGCGCCGAAGACCGCGCCGAACAGGCCCTGGTAGCGGCCGCGTTCACGGGGCGAGACGAGGTCGCCGACGATCGCCATCGACAGCACCATCAGTCCGCCGCCGCCGAGTCCCTGGACGGCGCGGAAGCCGATCAGCTGGGGCATGTTCTGGGCGATGCCGCAGAGTGCCGAGCCGATGAGGAAGAGGACGATGGCGGCCTGGAAGAGCTTCTTGCGCCCGTACTGGTCGCCGAGCTTGCCCCACAGCGGCGTGGCGGCGGTCGACGCCAGCATGTAGGCGGTGACGACCCAGGAGAGGTGCTCCATGCCGCCGAGTTCGCTGACGATGGTCGGCAGGGCGGTCGAGACGATGGTCTGGTCGAGTGCGGCGAGCAGCATGCCGAGCAGCAGTGCGCCGATCGCGATCATCACGGTGCGGTGGCTCTGGCCCTCAGCGGGCGCGGGGCCGCCGCCGGTCTGCGGCGCGCGTACTTCCTGGGCCATGGGCGTCTCCTCCGGGCGGGGCGCGGGGGTCCGCACCCCTGGATGCCCCTCCATCCTGATCGGTTTGGCCCGTTATGGCCTGCGGAGGGATGCGACCGTTCACCCTGCCGCCGGGGGTGGGCTGCATAATCGCTCGCAGTTGAACCGGGGAGGGGACCCAACGATGTCCGGACACGTCTGTCTTGAATGCGGTGTACACAGACCCGACTGCGCCTGCGCCCGCGCGCAGGCGCAGGCCGCGGAGCTCGCGGCGGCGGAGGACTTCGATCCGCTGCGCATCCGGCCGTATGTGACGCTGGGGGCGACGGAGGGGGAGCCGGCGGCGACGGAGGGGGAGCCTTGGGCGACGGAGGCCCGCGTGGTGCCGCCGGTCGCGCCCGCGGCCGTGCCGACCGCCGCGGTGCCGCCTGCCGCGGTGCCGCCCGACGCGATGCCGCCCGCCGCGGTGCCGCCCGACGCGATGCCGCCCGCCGCGCCTGTGGCCGAGACCGTCGCCATGCCGCGGGTCGCATCCGCGGCGGAGACCGCTGGGGTGCCGGCCGGCGCGGAGACCGCTGGGGGGCTGCCCGGCGCGGAGACCGCTGGGGTGCCGCCCGTCGCGCCTGCGGCCGAGACCGTCGCGGTGCCGCGGGTCACGCCCGGGGCGGAGACCGCTGCGGTGCCGCGGGTCGCGCCTGCGGCCGAGAGCGGCGCGATACCGCCCGCGGCCGAGAACATCGCGATACCGCCCGTGGCGCCCGCCCCGCAGGGTGCGGCGGCCCCCGCCGCCGGGCCTCTGCCGCCCGTCGCGCCCGCGCCGCCCCTCGCGCCGCACACCGCGCCCGCCGGGCCTCTGCCGCCCGAGGTTCCCGGGCCCGGGTCCGGCCCCGCGGGGGACCCGTCCGAGACGATGTCGCTGTTCCTGCCGCGGGCCGCCGAGTACGGCGCCGGACCGGCCTACGCCCCGGAGTCGGCGTACACCCCGGAACCGGCTCACACCCCCGGGCCCGCATACGCCGCAGAACCGGCCCACACCCCCGGGCCCGCGTACGCCCCCGACGCCGAGCCCGCGCTCACCCTGGCGTACGCCCCGGAGGAGCCCCGCCGCTCCGGGCGGGGCCGGGCGCTGGCCGTCGCGGGGGTGGTCGCGGCCGCCGTCGTGGGCACCGCGGTGCTGGCGACCGCCCTGATCGGCGGGTCCGACACCGACGACCGAGCGGCCGTGCCCGAGGTCACCACCAGCGCGTCCGAGAACGTGGCCGTCTCCGAGCAGCCGAGCACCCCGCCCACCCCCTCGGCGACCGCCTCGCCCTCCGCCCGTACGACGTCGGCGTCCCCCTCCCCGTCCCGGACGGCCCGCCGCTCGGCGTCCGCCACCGCTGCGGCGCCGACCCCCGTCCGGACCACGCCGGTCGCCGTCGCGCCCCCGAGCACGCCCACCACGGCCCCGAGCGCCACCCAGGCGGCTGGCGGGCCGACGCTGAGCCTGGGCTCCACGGGGGACGAGGTGGCGGAGCTGCAGCGGCGCCTCAAGGAGGTGTGGCTGTACACCGGGCCCGAGGACGGCAGGTTCACCAAGAAGGTCCAGCGCGCGGTCGAGGTGTACCAGTCGTACAAGTACATCGAGGACGACCCGCGGGGCGTCTACGGGCCGAGCACGCGCCGCGCCCTGGAGGCCGAGACGACGGGCTGAGGAGGGGCGGGCCGGGTCCCGCGATACGGACGGATTGGCGCCGACGCCACCCCGTTTTGTATCGTGGTGAAACAAAGTGGCCCCGCCCGCACTCCCTGACCGGTGGGCGGGACCGCTCTGTACCCTCATCTCGTCTCCGACCACCCCTCCTGGAGATCCCTGATGACTGCCACCACCCCGGCGTCGCTCACGGCACGTGCCCTCCTGCTCGACATGGACGGCACGCTCGTCAACTCCGACGCCGTCGTGGAGCGCTGCTGGCGCCGGTGGGCGGAGCGCCAGGGACTCGACCCGGTCGAGGTCATGAAGGTGGTGCACGGGCGCCAGGGGTACGCCACGATGGCGGTCCTGCTGCCGGACCGGCCGATGGAGCAGAACTTCGCCGACAACCGCGTGATGCTCGCCGAGGAGACGGCCGACCTCGACGGGGTCGTACCGGTACCCGGCGCGCCCGCGTTCATGGCCGCCCTCGCGACGCTGCCGCACGCCCTGGTGACCTCGGCGGACGAGGCGCTGGCGCAGGCGCGGATGGGCGCGGCGGGGCTGCCGATGCCGGCGACCCGGGTGACCGCGGAGGGCGTCAGCGCGAGCAAGCCGGACCCGGAGGGCTTTCTGAAGGGCGCGGCGGAGCTCGGCTTCGCCCCGGCCGACTGCGTGGTCTTCGAGGACTCCGAGGCGGGCATCCAGGCCGGTCGCGCGGCCGGCATGCGCGTGGTGGGCATCGGGCCCCGCGCCGCCGCCTTCCACCCCGACGCGCACATCGAGGACCTGACGCGGCTGCGCGTCGAGCCGGGCGCCGACGGCACGATCACGCTGACGTTCACGTAGGCCCGCGGGGCTCCCCGCCCCGCCGAAGTCGACCCCCTCACGCCACCCGGACGAGCCGTCCGGGTGGCGTGAGTCGTTTGCGGCCACGGCAGCGCCCCGCGAACTCGGCTCCCCCGCAAGGAGACTGCGACCCCGTCACACCCCTTGATGTGACGTGCCCATGTCGCCACTCTGTTACCTGGCGCACCCCTCACGGAAACCCCGCGCCGCCACGATGACCGGGCCACCCGGCGCCCGAACCGGGGTCCGAACCGGCCAAGGTCCCCCCACCTCAAGGGAGTTCGCATGTCCGCCGCCAGTGTCTACGCGCGTCGAATAGCCGTCCTCGCCGCCTCCGCCGGCCTCGCCGTCACCGGCCTGTTCGCCACCGCCCCCGCCGCCCAGGCCTCGCCGCCCACCCCGGTCAGCGCCGCCACGGCCCGCACCTACCTCGCCGCCCTGACGGTGAAGGCGGAAGGCTCCACCACCGGCTACAGCCGGGACCTCTTCCCGCACTGGATCACCCAGTCCGGCACCTGCAACACCCGCGAGGTGGTCCTCAAGCGGGACGGCGTGAACGTCGTCACGGACTCCAACTGCGCCTCGATCAGCGGCAGCTGGTACTCCGAGTACGACGGCGCCACCTGGACCGTCGCCTCCGACCTCGACATCGACCACGTCGTCCCGCTCGCCGAGGCCTGGCGCTCGGGCGCCAACGCCTGGACGACCGGCCAGCGGCAGTCCTTCGCCAACGACCTGACCCGCCCCCAGCTCATCGCGGTCACCGACAACGTCAACCAGGCCAAGGGCGACCAGGATCCCGCCGAGTGGATGCCCCCGCTCAGCGGCTACCGCTGCACGTACGCCCGGATGTGGGTGCACGTGAAGTACTACTGGAACCTCAGCGTCGACCCGGCCGAGAAGAGCGCGCTCCAGTCCGTCCTGAACGCCTGCTGACGACGGCAAGCCGACCGGAAAAGCGGAATGTTGAACTTGCAAGCACTAGTGAGGGTCGCCTAACCTAAGGGCCTCGGTTCGCCGTCCCCACAGGAGCGCTCCCCCCATGAACAGCCTTGCAAGCCGCCTGAATCAGGCGCAGCCCTACGCCCTCGGGCTCTTCCGCATCGTCGTCGGCCTGCTGTTCGCCTGCCATGGCGCCGCCTCGCTCTTCGGAGTGCTCGGCGGTGCCATGGGCGGCGGCACGGTCGAGACCGGCGCCTGGCCCGCCTGGTACGCGGCCGTCATCCAGCTCGTCGGCGGCGGTCTGGTCCTGCTCGGCGTGGGCACCCGCAGCGCCGCCTTCATAGCCTCCGGCTCCATGGCGTACGCGTACTTCGACGTCCACCAGCCCGAGGGCCTGTTCCCGCTGCAGAACGGCGGCGACGGCGCGGCCCTGTTCTGCTGGGCCTTCCTGCTGCTCGTCTTCACCGGCCCGGGTGCGCTCGCGCTCGACGGGCTGTTCGGTGCGCGCGGCACCGAGGTCCGGCAGTCGGCCCGGGAGAAGCGCCCGACGGTCGCCGCCTGACGCGGACACCCCGGGGCCGGAAGCCGCAACGGCGGTTTCCGGCCCCGGTCGGCTGCGCCGCGACCGGCCCCGCGTAGGCTCTGGCGCTGTGAACGTGCTCGACAGCACGGGGTGGTCACTGCAGGCGCTGACCTCGGGCCCGTGGATCTACGCGGCGGTGACGACGTCGATCCTGCTCGACGTCCTGCTGCCCGTGCTGCCGAGCGGCATCCTGGTGGTGACCGCCGCCACGGCCGCGTCCGCCGCCTCCGCGGCCGCCCCCGGAACGCCGACGGGTGCCTACACCCCGTCCCTCCTCCCCCTGCTGCTCTGCGCGGCCACCGCCTCGGTGCTCGGCGACCTCGTCGCGTACCGCCTGGCCCGGCGCGGCGGGACCCGGCCGGACCGCCCCCTCACCCGCTCGCGCCGCCTGGCGGCAGCGCAGGAACGTCTCGGCGAGACGCTCGCCCGCGGCGGCGGCCTGCTCGTCGTCCTCGCCCGCTTCGCGCCGGCCGGCCGCTCGGTCGTCGCCCTCGGCGCGGGCGCGACCGGCCGCCGCCTCCAGGACTTCCTGCCCTGGTCGGCCCTGGCGGCCGTGGTCTGGGCGACGTACAGCGTCGGCCTCGGCTGGCTGAGCGGCCGCTGGCTGGGCGCGACCTGGCTCGGCGCCTGCGTCCCGGTCCTGGCGCTGTTCCTGGCGGGCGGGGTCGCCGCCTACGTCATACGCCGCCCGGCCACCTCTCCCGCCCCGGCGTCCTGACCACGGACCGCTCTCGGGCCGGGTGGACCGCCCGCCCGGGCCGAGCGGACGGCCGGGGCCGAGTCGATCGCCGCGGTCCGCCGGTCGCCCGGGCCGGGTGGGTCGCTAGGGCCGGATGGGTCGCTAGGGCCGGGTGGGTCGCTAGGGCTGGATGGACCGGCGGGGCCAGTGGCCCCCGGGGCCGAGTGAACTGCCGGGGCCGAGTGGGCCGCCGGGGCCAGCCGGTCACCCGGGCCGAGTAGACCGCCCGGCCGAGTGGACGGCCGGGGCCGAGTCGATCGCCGCGGTCAGCCGGTCAGCCGGTCGGCCGGGGCCAGCCGGTCGCCCGGACCAAGTGGACCGCCCCGACCGAGCGAACTGCCCGGGCCGAGCGGACGGCCGGGGCCAAGTCGGCCGCCGGGGCCAGCCGGTCGCCCAGGCCGAGCGGACCGCCCGGGCCGAGTGGATCAACAGGGCCGGCTGGGTCGCCCGCGCCGGCTGGATCGCCGGGGCCGAGTGGATCGCCGGAGCCGGCTGGTCGCCCGGATCGCCCAGCCGCCGGATCGCCCAGCCGCCGGAGCGTGCAGCCCCCGGATCACCCAGCCGCCGGATCGTCCAACCGCCGCATCGCGCAGCCCCCGCGTCGCCCAGCCGCCCCGATCGCCCCAGCCGCCCGGACGCCTAGGCCGCCCAGGCCCGCCCCCTAGACCTGCTGGGCCCCCTAGACCGGCTGGGTCGCGTGCGGTGGCTCGGCGGGGCGGGGGTGGGCGCCCCGGATCTCCAGGCCATCGAGAAGGCGTGCGGTGGCCTCCGCCATCTCGTCCACGGCCCGGTCGAACACCTCCCGGTTGTGCGCGGCGGGCGCGCGGAAGCCGGAGACCTTGCGGACGTACTGCAGGGCGGCGGCGCGGATGTCTTCCTCGGTGGCCTCCTCGGGGAGGGCCGGGGGTCGGAGTGTCTTGATGCTGCGGCACATGCCTCCAGTGTGACGCGCCCCACTGACAACGCGCTCGCGCCGTCAGCCTCCGAGGCTCCGCCTGCTCCTGGCGTTGATCTCCGCGGCCCGGGCCCGCAGCTCCCGCATCGGCGTGGCCAGCTGGACGTCGGCGGGCTCGGCCTCCCACTCGAGGCCGCCGTGGACGGGCCGGATGAGGAAGCGGCCGGAGACGCTGTCGACGTAGAAGCCGACCCGTCCCGTGGCGGTATCACGGACGAGGTCACCGACCTCGGGCACTGACTGCACGCATTCCCTCCGTCCCCTTGTCGCAGAGATCAGATAGATACACCCAGGGAAGCCCCGAGACCCCCCTCTGTCAACGCATCTCTAGAGATGTCCCCCGAAGGATGGATCGGCGGGGCGGGACGGCGCACAGGTGTACACCACCTCGGAGAACCGGGCCTTAGGGTGTCCCGCAGACGGAAGGGAGTGGTCCACCCATGACTGACCAGGACAGCGGTCGTCGGCCCAAGTACCAGCGCATCGCCGACGAGTTGAGAACCGCGATCCAGTCGGGTGACTTCGCGCCGGGCGACCGCCTCCCCGGCGAGAACGATCTGATGTCCACCTACGACGTGGCCCGGATGACCGCCCGCCAGGCCTTGTCCGTCCTGCGCAACGAGGGGCTGGCCGAGGCCCGCAAGGGCGCCGGGGTCTTCGTGCGCGCCTTCCGCCCGCTGCGCCGCCGGGGCATTCCGCGGCTCGCCCACGGCCACTGGGGCGCCGGCCGCTCGGTCTGGTCCGCGGACATCGAGGACCGCTCCCTGCTCGTCGACCAGATCGAGGTCCGGGAGGCCGTGCCCGCGGGGGCGCGGGTGGCGCGGGTGCTCGACCTGGCCTCGCCCGACGCGGCGGTGTGCGTGCGCAGCCGGCGATTCGTCCTGGACGACAAGCCGGTGCTGCTCTCGGTCTCGTACCTGCCGGCCGGCATCGCCGAGGGCACCGCGATCACGGAGCGGGACACCGGCCCCGGCGGCACCTACGCACGCCTCACCGAGCTGGGCCACCGCCCGGTGCACTTCCGCGAGGAGATCCGCTGCCGCATGCCGACGGCCGAGGAAAGCGCCCGGCTCGCCCTGGAGTTCGGCACCCCGGTGATCCTGATCAGCCGGACGGCCCTCACGGAGGCGGGAGTCCCGGTCGAGCTCAACGAGATGACGCTGGACTCGGCGTCGTACGTCCTGGAGTACGACTTCGACGCGTGACGGCGTAGGTCCGTCCCGGGGCGGCGTACTCGACCGGCCCGGGGAAGGCCGCGGCCGCCCGCTCCACCGCCCGCGCGGGCGCGATCGCGGGTCCGACATGGGTCAGGAGCAGCCGCCCGGCCCCGGCGTCCGCGGCGGTGCGGCCGGCCTGCTCCGGAGAGTGGTGCCCGTGCCCTTCGCCGTCCGCCTCGCAGAGGAACAGATCGCTGTCGCGGGCGAGTTCGGCGAGGGCGGAGCAGGGCTCGCTGTCACCGGAGTAGGCGAGGACGCTCCCGTCGGCGCCTCGCACCCGCAGCGCGAAGGCGGGCGGGCCGCCGTGCTCGACGGCGCGCGAGAGGAGATCGATCCCGCCGAGGCGGACGCCGTGCCCGTCGTACAGCTCCTCGATCGCGAAGGCGCTCTCGACCGGGCTGCGCTCGGGCCCGTTGGTGAGGAAGCCCGCGAGCCGGTCGGCGATGCCGGGCGGGCCGAACAGCGGGAGCGGGCGCGGGCGTCGGACGTCGGCGTAGCGCAGGCCGTAGAAGGCGGTGAGCAGGTCGGCGCAGTGGTCCGCGTGCAGGTGCGAGATCCAGACGGCGTCGATCTCGCCGAGGCCCACGTACCGCTGGAGCTCGCCCAGCGTCCCGCTGCCCGCGTCGACCCAGACGCGGACGCCGGCGCCTTCGACGAGGTACCCGGAGCAGGCGTTCCCCGGCCGGGGGGACGGGGTGGCGGAACCGAGCACGGTGATCCGCAGAGAGCCGTCGGTGCGGGCAGAGCCGTCGACGCGAGCAGGGCCGTCCATGCGAGCAGGGCCGTCCATGCGAGCAGGGCCGTCGACGCGAGCAGATCCGTCGACGCGGGCTGAGCCGTCCATGCGCGCAGTTTAGGCCGCGCCCGGGCCTCCTCTCCGGCCATTTCCCGAACTCCGTGCGGAAGTTGTGAAGGCCGTGTCTATTCTGTGTGCGCGCCGGGCGGCCATCAGGGACCGTGCCCGGATCGCAACGACCACCAAGGGACCTCCATGCTCCGTACGCGCACCGTCGCGGCCGCCGCCACGGCCGCCGCAGCCGGCCTGCTCCTGCTGCCCTCGCCCGCCCAGGCGGCCGGTTCCGTCCATCTGTACAAGATCTACTACGACAGCCCGGGGGCGGACCGGGGCGGCGACGCCAGCCTCAACGCCGAGTACGTGCAGATACGCAACACCACCGGCGCGGCGGTCAACCTGCGCGGCTGGACGCTGACGGACGCGTCGAACCACAAGTACACCTTCGGCAACTTCACCCTCGGCAAGGGCAGGACGGTCACCGTCCGCACCGGCCACGGCACCAACACGGCCTACAACCTCTACCAGGGCCGCGGCTGGTACGTCTGGAACAACGACCGCGACACCGCCACGCTGCGCAAGTCCAACGGCACGCGGATCGACACCTGCTCGTACAACTCGACGCGGGTCGACTACGTCATGTGCTGACGGCCGCCCCATCGGCCCCGGCGGCCCCACCGGCTCCGGCGGCCCCACCTGCCCCACCGGCCCCGGTGGCGCCACCGGTCCCGCCGACCGCTCCGGCCCCACCGGCACCCGACGGGCTCCCCTCGCGCTGCGGGGGGAGCCCGTACTGCTGGAGCTCGCTGCCGACCTGCCCGCCGAGCGTCATGACGTTGAGGGTGGCCGCGTTCTCGTTGGCGATCGCCTTCTCCACCCGGGCGACCAGCGCCGTGAACGCGTCCCGCTCCGAGAGCCGGTCGTACGGCCCGACCCGGGCGGCGAAGTACACCCGCTCGTGGCCGAGGAGCTGCTCGGTCGACCGGTAGTTCTTCCACTGCTCGCGATAGCGGTAGACGCTCTCCAGCGACACGGACGCCACCACGACCAGGCTGATCACGGTCGCGGTGATCCGGGCGAACCCCATGTCCAGGTTGACGAGGACCGGCACGAGCGCGCCCCCGACCACCGAGACGGTGCGCATCCGCAGATGCATCGCCTTCATCCTCGTGGCCTTGCGGTCGTACCACTGCTGATACTGCGCGAGCCGTTCGTCCACGTACGTCCGCGGCGTCATCTCGCCGCGCTGCGCGCCCACTTCGGGAGCGTCCCCCACCTCGTCCATGGCCGGAGTACACCGTCGGCGCCCCGCGCGCGTCAACCTGACGCCGCAGCCGCCCCGAAGGCGAGCCAGGGGCGCAGCTTCTCCGGGTTGCGGACGACCCAGATGCCGCCGATCCGGCCGTCGTCGGCCAGGTCGAAGGCGGCGACGGTCACGGTGACGCCGTCGTGCTGGGCGACCAGGCCGGGGCGCCCGTTGACCGTCCGTTCCAGGAGGGTGAGGCCGGGGGCCTTGCCGGCGATGAAGAGCAGGTACTCGGCGATGCGGTCGGCGCCGTCGACGGGCCGCAGCACCGTGCCGACCAGGCCGCCGCCGTCGGCGGCCATCCGGGCGGCGGGGTCGAGGAGGCCGACGAGGGCCCCGATGTCCTTGGCCTCCCACGCCTCCTTGAAGTCCCGCACCACACCGGCCTGCCGGGCCGCGGCGGGCTTCGCGTGGGCCGCCCCCGCGGTGTCGACCCGGCGGCGGGCCGACGAGGCGAGCTTGCGACAGGCCGCGGGAGTCCGGCCGACGATCCCGGCGACCTCCGCGAAGGGATAGCGGAAGACGTCGTGCAGCACGAACACGACGCGCTCGGCGGGGGTCATCGACTCCAGGACGACGAGGAAGGCCATGTGCACGGACTCGTCCAGGGTCACCCGGTCCGCCGGGTCGTCCGCGCCCCCGCCCCCGCCCCCACCCCATTCCCGGCGGTCGGGCAGCGGCTCCGGGATCCAGGCGCCGACGTAGCGCTCGCGCCGGACCCGCGCCGAGCCGAGCAGATCCAGACAGACCCGCCCCGCGACCGTCGTCAGCCACGCCCCGGGCGCCCGGACGGCGTCCCGCCGCTCCGGCGGCATCGCGTACCAGCGGGCGTACGTCTCCTGGACGGCGTCCTCGGCCTCGGCCAGCGAGCCGAGCAGCCGATAGGCGAGGTTGGTCAACCGCCGCCGCTCACCGAGTACGTCGCCGCCACCGACACCGATCCCCGTCACGTCGCTCATGAAGCCGCCCCCGCCCCCCACATCACATTCCACGGCCCTGCGTCGTCGAACGACCGAGACCCTACCGACGCCAGAAAGGCCCCGATCATGACCACGCCCCCCGCCCTCGGATTCCTCCGGCTCTCGGCGGCCCTGCAGACCCTGACCCTCTTCCTCCAGGCGACCAGCGCGGGACTGCTGCTCTCCACCTCCTACGGCGAGACGCTCCACGGCGTCGGAGCGCGCGTGATGTACGGGGCGTCGATGCTGTACGTGCTCGCCGCGGTCCTGGCCTGGCGGCCGGGGGGCGGCTCGCCGCGCCCCGTCCTGTACTCCATCGGCTTCCTCGTCCTGGCCTCGGCTCAGGTGATCCTGGGCATCGCCCACAAGCCGGCGCTGCACGTCCCCCTCGGCGTCCTGATGTTCGGCCTCAGCGCCCTGGCGCTCGCCGCCCACACGGCCGCCCCGAGACGAGCCGCCTGACCCGACGGCTCGGCCGAAGCCGGGAAGCGGGATGGCCGGGGACGGAGACGCGGGGCGAGGCGCTGGGCGATCGTCTGGACGGTGTGACCGCCTAACGCCCTGGCCTCCCGGGCCTCCCTGGATGGTGGACGGCGATGGCGAGCCGCTGCGAAAGGAGGGAGGCGCTCGTCCTCGACCCGAGCCGGTAGGCCGGTATTCAGGGGAACCCGAGCCCCGTCACCGCCGTAGACTCCTACGTCCGCCCCGTCAATTCGCATCCGCTCACTGCTCGGCTGCCTCCTCGGTCCAGACGCCGGTCGGGTGCGCGTCGACCGGAAGCCACAGGCTGGGCTGCGCGCGGCAGCCCGGGCTGGCCTGGTCGTGCGACGGCCAGCGGTGATCCCGGTCAGGCCAGACGAGCTGGACGACGGGGACCGGGGTCTGGCGATAGAAGCCGACGGCCGTGCCGAGCAACGGGCGGTGCCAGCTGACGTCCACCGGTTGGACCTGGACCTCGTACCCCTCGATGACGCCTGGGAGCAGCGTGCCGGGCTCCGTCGAAGCCCCATCACGCAGCTCGGCGGCCGCGGCATTGACCCAGTGCATCAGGCCCTGAAGCTCCAGACCGAACATGGCGACCTCTGGGATCCGATAGGAATGCCACAGGCCGACCGTGAAGGACCAGTCCGGGATGTCCCCACCGCCGACACCCACGACGTGCCAGCCATGCTCACGGACATTCGCCATCTCTTGGGACCAGTACTTCTCCCTCAGTCGACGTGCCCGGAGGGTCTCCGAGGCGGCGGGATCACACAGCACACAAGGGCACGACGAGGAAGCGGTCTGGTCGGTCACCCGCGCATCCAAGCAGATCGGGGTCGAGACCCCGCTGGTCGGGGTCTCACATGGCCGCGGCGCTCAGGGAAGTGGATATCGGATCACGGATTCAGGATCTCTTGGTCAGCCGCCCTGCGCGGTCGGGCAATGAATTCCGCGGCGCGCCTATCAGCTGCATGCTTCCGCTCGATGGAGGCCCGCAACTCCGCGGGGGTCGGCCACGGCGCATGCCGGTGGATCATGCGGTGACAGTTGGCGCATATGAGGGCGAGATCGCTGAGCTTGGTGCGCCCCTCGCCTGCTTCGTGCAACGGCACGACGTGATGGCATTCGATGTACCCAGCGCCGCGGTCGCCGTAGACCTCTTCGAAATCGAACCCACACGCCTCGCACGCCAGCCGCCCACCGCGCTGAATCACAGAAGCGATCTTCTTCTTCCGCAGGCTCTTGTTCCGCTCGCGGGCCCGGTGACGGCGCATGAGGAGCCGACCCTCTGGAGCGCTGTAGTCGTCGAATTCCTCGTCATCCGTTGGTGCAAGGCTCTGCAGGTCGCCTGCCGCAATGCCCTGCCTAATGAGCCGAGCGACCTCAGTCATCTCGTCTGGCCGGGCAAGGAACTCCATCAGCACCGCAACGTCGAGGGCGCCGCCGTTGGTGGGCCTGCCTTGGTACTCGGGATGTCGCGTGGCGATGTCGATCGTCTTGCGCGCCACCCCGTTCGGGTTGCGGAACTTCTCGTTGCGATCCGCCTCGGCATGGATGGGAAGCAGCTGGAGCAGGCCAGACAGTTCGACCACTCTGGCATCCTGAGCGTCGAGCCCCTTCCAGCCGTTCTCCCTTACGAGCTGACAAGCAAGGATGATCTCGTCCCGTGCCCAGTCGGGATTCTTGACGGCCTTGACCTGGAAGCCTGCCAGCTTCAGCCACGCCGCGGCATGCTCCTTGCCTCCGCTGAACTCATCAGGCCTGAGTGCTCGTCCCTGTTCCCACTGGTGCGCCACGCCGGCTATGGCTTTGGCGTCGTACTCCCGCCCGCCGTGCACCACGACGTACGAGCGCGCCTCGCCGAAGCCGTACTTCGCCAGAAACGCAGCCTGTCCCAATTCGTCGTACTCCGCGATGGCCTTGAGTACGGATCCCCGTGTGATCGCTCCTCTGCGCATGACGGCAGCGTACGGATCACCACTGACGGCCGCCTTACACCCGAGGTGACCAAGCGTCGGGCGCCGTGCGCCCGTTCATGCGCCGGATGCCCTCTTGCGCGGCTCACACCTTGCCTGCACGGTTTCGTTGAATGCTGCTCGGCGCTCAGGCGTCACCAGGGGGAAGGGCGGTAGTGACCGATGCCAACCGTGACAGGGTGGGCCGAGAAGGCCTTCGGCGACGCGGCCGGGCCGTTGGCCGAACTGATCCCCGCCAGCTTGGTCAGAGCCCACGACCGAGCCCGCAGCGGCCACGAGGGAGTGCAGACGCAGACGCTGGAGGCGTACGGACACGGCCTGTACGCGGCGCAGTTCGAGGAGCTGGAAGTGAGCCTCGCCTCGCTCCCCGAGGCCGCCCCGGTGCGCTTACAGGGACGAACGGTCATGACCGTTGGCGGCCATGTGATCTACCCGCTCCGCTACGCGAAGAAAGACGTCCCCGTCACGACGGCACGACTGCGACGCGCCACGGGCTTCCGTGCCGAACTGATACGCCGACACGGCCCCGAGCCCATGCAGCAAGCCTTCGACCTGGGCCTCGCCGAGTTGGACGAGCAGGAGCCCCATCCCGACCTCGCCCTGCTGTCAGGCGACGCCAAGCTCGTACTCGTCGCCTACGCCTGCTCCATGACTCAGGGCGTCATGCGCATCGAGTGGGGCTCCGCCGAACTGTGCCGCGAGAACCGATACCTCATCTGGCACCACCACGACCCACTTCATCTACCGTCGCGGTGACCTCTGTCCGGCAGCACGGTCTCGCAAGGGGCTCAGGTGAGGCAGAACTCGTTGCCCTCGATGTCCTGCATCGTGATGCAGGACTCGTTCACGCCGTCGGCGAGCTGCGTCAGCACGTGCTTCGCGCCGAGCGCCGTCAGCCGGGCGCATTCGGCCTCGAGCGTGGCAAGGCGCTCGTCACCCACGAGCCCGGCGCCGGTCCGCACATCGAGGTGCACCCGGTTCTTGACGACCTTGCCCTCGGGAACCCGCTGGAAGAGCAGGCGCGGGGCCACACCCGAGGGGTCGGTGCACCCGAAGTAGATCTCGTCCTCGGGCGGCAGCGTGCGGTGGTACTCCTCCCAGGTGGCGTAGCCCTCCGGGACCGGCGGTACGACGTACCCCAGCGCCTCGCACCAGAAGGCGGCGAGGCGCGCCGGCTCCGCGCAGTCGAAGGTCACCTGGAACTGTTTGATCGTTGACATCGGCGCACAGTAACAGGGGCCCTGACCTGGATGTCGAGGCGCCCGCGGCAGGCGACCGGCCTCCGGTGCCGCTCCGGCCTACGCCGCGGCGTAGTCGTGTTCCCGGCCGCCTCGCCACGTCACCCAGGCGGGATCGTCGAGGAGGGCGTCGGCATCAGGGAGGCCCGCTCGCCGGAGGAACTCGACGACGTCGACATCGCTGTAGGCGAGACCGAGGAAGTGACCGCGCAGGGTCACTCGCCGACCACCGGTGCCGACCGCCCGGTGCACCACTATGGGACCGTCTGCCATGTCTCCAGGATGCACGGCCGGAGCCGCCCACCACGAACCTCGCCCCCGGAGGCCCGGAACGCCAAGGGCCCCGCACGGATGGAAGGTCATCCTGACGGGGCCCTGGGGCTTTTCACCGGTGGGCGCGGACGGTTTCGAACCGCCGACATCTGCTTTGTAAGAGCAGCGCTCTACCCCTGAGCTACGCACCCGTGGAAGGAAGCAACAGCGTACATGGCGGACCGGTGGGTGCGGCAAACCGATACGGGGGCGGGTTCCGGCGAACTGACGGGGCCGTGTGCTCGTCCTTGGGGGGTGGGAGAATGTACCGGACCCGGCAGGGCGGCGGAGACAGCGCGGGAGAGGGAACGTGGCGACCGAGAGGACCCGGCGGTGGTTCGGGGGGCGGGACGAGAGTCGGCGGGCCGAGGCGCAGGCGGCGAAGGACGCCGCGGCGGCCGCGTTCTACGAGCTCGACACCGCGCAGCGGGGGCTGCGGATCTCCATAGAGACGATCACCGCCGTCGACGACTCGGCGGACGCCCGGCGCGCCGTGGACGGGTTCGCCGCGCTGGGGCGGCGGATCGACGAGGTCAGTCACGCGTACATCGGCGCCGTCGACGCGCATGACCTCGACCGGGACGAGCTCGACGCCGCCACCGCCACCCGCGCGAAGACCGAGCTCGACCGCGCCCGGGACGAGCTCGTCCGGGTCAAGGGCGAGCTCGACCGCTTCGAGGAGGGGCTCGCGCCGCTGCTCGGCCGGGCGGAGACCCAGCTGGCCCGCCTCGCGCCCGCCGTCGAGCGGGCCAGGCAGGCGCTGCGCGCGGCGGGGGACGCGCTGGAGGCCGCCCGGGAGCAGGGGCTCCGGGCCGACGACCTCGCGCGGCGGCTCGCGCTGCTCGGGCCCGAGCTGACCCGCCTCAACGAGGGGGCCGGGCGGCACGGCGTCGCCGAGACCCTGCAGCGCGCCGACCGGGTTCTGCGCGAGGCCGAGGCGGTACGGGCCGAGGCCGCCCGGCTGCCCGAGCGGGCCGCCGAGATCGACAAGCGGCTCGTCTCGCTGCGCACCCGCGCCCAGGCCCTCGCCACCCGTGCCGACGGGGTCGAGCCGGTCCTGTCCGAGCTGCGCCGCCGCTTCTCGGCGGCCTGCTGGCAGGACCTCCAGCACGTGCCCGAGCAGGCGGCCACCGCGTCCCGGCAGGCCGAGGAGCGGCTCGCCGAGGCGGCGAAGGCCCGCGAGGAACAGCGCTGGCCCGACGCCACCTCGCTGATGGCCACGGCCCGCGCCCTGCTCAACACGGCCGACGAGGGCGTGGCCGCCGCCGGCGAGCGGCTGCAGCGGCTCAACGCGGTCGCCAAGGACCCGGGGGCGGAGATCGACCGCACCCGGTTCGCCGTACGGGACGCCCAGCGGCTCGCCATGAGCGGCCGCACCACCCCCGACCCCCGGCACGCGGCGCCCCTCGACGAGGCCGTGGCCCGGATCGACCGGGCCGTCGGCACCCTCGACAGCGGCCGGCACCCCGACTACTGGGCCTTCCTGAAGGAGCTGGAGGCGATCCGCGCGACCGCCGGGCGGGTCGTCGAGCAGATTCGCGAGGAGCGGGGGAAGGCGTAGGCGGCGGCCCGTAACCTGTCCCCATGCCTCGTTACGAGTACCGCTGCCGCACCTGCGGCGACACCTTCGAGCTCAGCCGTCCCATGGCCGAGTCCTCCGCCCCCGCCGCCTGCCCCGCCGGGCACGACGACACCGTCAAGCTGCTCTCCGCCGTCGCCGTGGGCGGCGGCAGGGCTTCCGCCCCGGCGCCCGGCGGTGGTGGCGGCGGTGGGTGCTGCGGGGGCGGCTGCTGCGGCTAGCCGGGCAGCGGTCAGACCGGGTCCGCCAGCGCGGCGGGCGCGCCGTTGAGGCGGGGGGACGTGTGCTCCCGGGCCGCCGCCCGGAAGCGGCGCAGGATCTCCTCCCCCGCCGCCACGCCCCGCTCGGCCAGCGCCTGGACGTGCGGCGCCGTCCAGGCGCCGTCGGCGAGTTCGCCGTGGCCCGGGCGCCAGCCGCGGTCGGCGGCGAGCAGCAGGTCGGCGTCGAGGAGCGAGTCCCCGGCGGCGAGGGTGAGCGTGGCGCCGGTGCGGCGGGCGACCTCGCGGACGGCCGCGCTCTTGGTGAGCGGCTTCGGCACCGCGTACACCTTGCGGCCCTGCAGGGAGACCGTCCAGCCGCGTTCGCCCGCCCAGTCGGTGAAGCGCTCCAGCCACTCCTGCGGCAGCCGCTCCCGCTCGACGACGAGATAGGCGAACAGGTCCTCGGCGACGCGGTGCTTGCGGACCCAGGACAGGTCGGTGGTGGCGGTGAAGTAGGCGCGGATCTCGGCGAGCGGTGCGCAGGCCTCGGCGACCCGGCGGAGCACCTCGGTGTGCCAGTCGGGGTCGGAGACGCCGTCGACGAGCAGATGCCCGCCGTTGGCGCAGATCGCGTACTTCGGCGACCGGTCGCCGGGCAGCCGGATGCGCTGGTACTGCTTGCGGGTGCGGGTGGTCGTCGGCACGAAGACGGTCTCGGCGGCCAGCGCCCGCAGCTCGGCGGCGGCGCTCTCGGTCAGATAGGAGAGCGGCTTGGACTCGTGCACCTCGACGCACAGCAGCCGGGGCGCCTGGGCGTCGGCCATGCCGAGGGAGAGCGCGGCGGTCGAGTAGATGAGGGTGCGGTCGAGGTCGCTGGCGACCAGGACGGTGCGGTCGGCGCTCACTGGGACACCACCGCCTTGCCGTCGGCGCCGGTCGCCCCGCGCGTGTACTGGGGGTGGATGAGTCCGACGCAGCTGTACGGCAGGTCGTCGACCTCCTCGACGGGTACCCCCCGCTGTTCGGCGAGCAGGCGTACGTGCGCCAGGTCGGCGCCCGCGCCCCGCTTGGCCAGGATCTTCCACGGGACCCGGCGCAGCAGCACCCGGGTGGTCTCGCCGACGCCCGGCTTGACCAGGTTGACGTCGTGGATGCCGTACTCCTCGCTGATCCGCTCGACGGCGGCCCAGCCCTCCCAGGTGGGGGTGCGGTCGGCGGCGAGGAGCTGCTTGGCCTCCTCGTCGACGGCGGGGGCGACCTCGTCGAAGCGGGCGGCGACGGCGTCGAGGAAGGCGCCGGAGACGTCCGCTCCGGCGAGCTCCCGGTAGTACTTGGCGCCGTGGAAGTCGTGCGGGCCGACCAGGTCGGCGCGCAGCACGGTGCGCGAGATCAGGCCGGAGACGGTGGAGTTGAGGCACGCGGAGGGGATGAGGAAGTCCTCCCGGGTGCCGTAGGTGCGCACGCAGGAGCCGGGGTCGGCGAGGACCGCGACCTCGGGGTCGAAGCCGGGGAAGTCCCGCAGGGCGGCGCCGAGTTCGCGGGTGATGGCGCCCTTGCCGGTCCAGCCGTCGACGAAGACGACGTCGGCCGGGTCGTGGTGGGCGGCGAGCCAGCGCAGCGCGTTGGCGTCGATGCCGCGGCCGCGCACGATGGAGACGGCGTAGTGCGGGAGCTCCAGGCCGTGCCGGTGCTGCGCCCAGCGGCGCATCAGGACGCCGACGGGGGTGCCGGCCCGGGCGAGGGAGACCAGGACGGGCCGCCCGGCCCGCTCGGCGAGGACGGTCTCGGTGACGGTGCCGACGGCGCGGGCGATCCGGGCGGCGGAGCCGTCCAGGGCGGCCTGGAACAGCTCCTGGTAGCGCTCGCTCGGCTGGTACTCGACGGGGAGCGACTCGGCGTAGTGGGCGCCGCCGCTCTGGATGGCCTCCTCGCGCTCCTCGGTCGGGGCTTCCAGCTCCACGTCCGAGAGGTCCTGGAGCAGCCAGCCGACCTCCTCGGGCGCGTACGAGGAGAAGGCGGGGCCGCGGAGGGGCTCGGGCAGCATGGAGCTCCTTTCGGGAGCTTCGGTGACCTGGGGGGTGTACGAGGGGACGACGGCCAGCACGACCCGCGGTATGTGCGCCGCGAGCTGGGCGAGCAGTCCGTCGGGCGCGTGGAGTTCCGGGGTGTCGGCGACCGAGTCGACGACGGCGACGACCGCGTCGAAGCCGCCGCCCGCCACGTTGTAGGCGTACCGCTCGCCGGGGCCGTCGGCGGGCTCGTCGTGCGCGGGGAAGACGAGCCGGGTCCTTATCGCGTAGCCGGGGTCGTCGACGGCGAGGACGGGCGAGCGGGTGGTGGTGGAGTAGCGCACCTCGGCGCCGGCGGTCCGCTCCAGCTCGGCGGCCAGCCGCAGCGGCGCGTACATGAGCTCCTCGAAGCCGAGGACGAGGACGCGGGGCCGCGAGGCGCCTCGCGGGAGGTCCGCCAGCGCCTGCGTGAGCCGGGCCGTCATCCCCGGCAGGGCCGCCTCCAGGCGCTCCCGGTGCTCGGGCGTGAAGCCGTGCCGGCCGCCGTCGGGCAGGCCGGCCGGCCAGGCGAGCGGGACCCGCACGGGCGCGTGGCGCGGTGCGCGGGGGGCGGGCAGGGCGGCGGTCTCGTGGCGGGCGACGAGCTCCTGGCCCCTGGCGAGGACGCCGTCCGGCAGCTCGACGGTGCCGGCGGCGAGGGTGACCAGGTCGACGCGGGCGCCGAGGGCGTCGGCGAAGGCGGTGAGGCGCTCGCGGTCGGCGGGGGTGCGCATGTCGACGAGGGCGACGACGACGTAGCGGTCGCGGGGGTGGCGCTCGTGGAGGTCGCGGATGGTGTTGAGGACGGTGTTGCCGGTGGAGAACTCGTCGTCGACGAGGACCAGCGGGCCGTCGCCGGCGAGCAGCTTGGGGTCCTCGGGGAGCAGCAGGTGGGAGGTGGCGTGGGAGTGGGACTCCTCGAAGCCGCCGGCGGGGGCGACGCCGGGGACCGGGCGCCGGGTGGAGTGGAGGTAGGGGGCGAGGGCGAGGCCGTCGGCGACGCTGTGGCCGAGGCCGGTGGCGGTCTCGGCGTACCCGAGGACGACGGCCCGCGCCGCCTCGTGGTCGCCGAGCAGCCGCCGTACCCGTACGCCCAGGTCGTAGCCGGCGTCGCGGACCACCGAGGGGCGCTGCGGCACGTGCTTGCCGAGCACGTTGGAGACCAGCAGGTGCGCGCGCTTGGGGTTGCGGCGCAGGGCGAGGCCCAGCAGGCCCGGCAGCTGCTCGTCGCCCGTCAGTGCGACGCCCAGTCGCTCCGCGACCCAGGTTCCCGACCACACCATGTGTTCTCCAGACCTTCCGTCAGCCGGCCAGGCCGGCGGTGAGCAGCTCCACGAAGCCGACGTCCTCGCGCGCGACGCCGAAGACCTCGGCGCGCAGCAGGGTCCGTTCGGCCCACGCGCGGTGCGGCTTCACCTCGTTCATCTTGTTCGTGTACGCGGAGCGGAGCACCCCGCCACCGCCGCGTTCCGGCCGCAGGATGTCCTCGGCGTCGCTGTACTCCTCGTGGCTGACCACGGAGAGGGCGTGCACCGGCGGGACGTGGGTGGGGTGGATGCAGGTCTTGCCGAGCAGGCCGTTGGCGCGGTCGAGCTCGATCTCGCGCAGCAGCCCGTCGAGGTCGTGCTCGATGAGCGCGGTCCGCAGGTCCTCGGCGCGGCCCTCCAGGAAGGGGCTGCGGCGCAGCTGGGGCTTGAACATGCGCTCGCCGGGTCGGAAGTACTCCCAGACGGGGCCGGTGATGGTGAAGCCGGTGCCGTCGGAGCGGCCGAGGACGTTGACGACGTCGGCGATGACGTTCGCGACGATCTTGACGTCGTAGGCGGTCATGTCGGGCGAGCGGCGCAGGCCGTAGTGGGAGCAGAAGTCGGTGACGCCGAGGCGCAGCGCGAGGACGCGGTCGCGGTACTTGTCGGTGATCGAGGCGATGCCGGCCAGGGTCTCGGCCCGGGTCTCCAGGTGGAGGAGCTCGGGGGACTCCAGGACCGGCATGGCGAAGAGCCGCCGGCCGCAGTCGCGCTCGGCGACGGCGAGCGCTTCGAGGAAGGCTCGGCCGCGGGTCTCGGTGAACTTGGGGAGTACGAATCCGGACAGCAGCCGGACCGTTTCGCCGAGGCGCTCGACGAGGTCGGTGATCTGGCGGGGTTCGCGGACCCGGATGAAGAGCAGGGGCACGTCGGCGGCGTCGGCACCGTGGGCGGCGCTGCCGGCGGCGAGGTCGGCGAACTGCCGGACGAGGTTGTCCTCGCCCGCCTCGACCTCGGCGTCGCTGATGGAATCCTCCAGGCAGAGCACCATGGAGGCCACTCCGCGCGCGGCCTGCTTGCGTACGTCGTCGGCGAGCCGGGGCCGGGTGGCCGGGCTGTAGAGCGTGGCCCCGAGGGCCACGGCGAGCGTGCGCGCGGGCGAGTCGGCCGTGAACTCGGCCGGTTCCCGGTGGAACAGCCCGGCCCGCGCTGCGGCCGGGAGGTGCCCGAAATGACGCATGTATTTCCCCCGACTGGCCTGGGAGGCTCTGATGACATGTGGCCGGTAATAGTACGTAGGCAAGGGTGTCCGTAGTTCCCCACGTGCGTGAAGTTCAGGTAACTCGTCCGCATCCGGCACCCCGCGTTGTCCGGAAGGGCACCGGGCAGGAATGATGACGGGCATGACGCACGCGATGCTGAAGGGCTCCAACGTCCCTCTCGACACCGCGGCCGTACGGGCCGTGCTCCGCTGGACTCCGGGCCCCGGGGTGCCCGACGTGGACGCCTCGGCCCTGCTGCTCGGCGGGGACGGGCGCGTGCGGTCCGACGAGGACTTCGTCTTCTACAACCAGCCCCGGCATCCCTCGGGCCTGGTCCGCCGGCTGCCCCACAAGAAGCGGGTGGCGGAGGGCCTGACGGACACGGTGGAGGCCGATCTGGGCGATCTCGACGCCTCGGTCGACCGGGTGGTGATCGCGGCCTCATCGGACGGTGACACCTTCCGTTCGGTCTCCGACCTGCGGATCCTGCTGTACGACGCGGCGGCGGGCACCGGGGACCCCGAGCCCCTGGCGGTCTTCGACGTGTCGGCGGAGACCGGCGAGGAGACGGCGATCATCTGCGGCGAGCTGTACCGCCGCGGGGAGGGCTGGAAGTTCCGGGCGGTCGGCCAGGGCTATCCGACCGGGCTGGTGGGGCTCGCGACGGACTTCGGGGTCTCGGTCGACGACTCCGCCGACGCGGCGGCCGACGGGGTCGCGGCCGGGACCGGGGACGCTCCGGCGCCGGCGCACGACCCGGACGCGACGATGGTGCAGCCGGTGGCCGAGCGGACGCCGCCCGCCCCCACGGTGCCGCCGCAGCCGGCCGTCCCCCCGCTCCCGCCGACGGCCCCGGTGCCGGCCGCGGCTCCGGCGTACGGCTATCCGCAGCCGGTGCGCGAGTTCCGGATGCCTCCGATGGGACCGCAGTTCGCACGGTGACGGACGGGCCGCGGCGGGGCACGGCCTAGGTCTTCGACTTGTAGCCGCGGCCCCACTGCAGGCCCCAGCCGTACAGCCGGTCCAGTTCGGCCTGGAAGCCGTACACGAAGCGCACTTCGCGGCGGACGGTCAGCTCGCCCTTGACGTTCTCCACGCTGAAGACGGCGCAGGAGCGGGCCTGGGGGGCGTGCTCGTCCAGCTCGATCTCGATCCGCGGGCCGTTGCTCGGATAGAGCGTGACCTTGGCGTGGGTGCGGTCGAAGGCCGGCGTCTGGTCGTAGATGTAGACGAAGAAGAGCAGGCGCCTGATCTCGTCCTTGTGGTCCAGGTTGACGAAGATCGTCTCGCCCGAGGGCGCTCCGAACCGGTCGTCTCCGCTCAGCTTCACGTACGGCGCCTCGTTCAGCTCGCCGAAGAAGCCGCCGAGCGGCTGCACCACGCCCTTGCTGCCGTCGGCCAGCTCGTAGAGGCAGCCGAGGTCGAGGTCGACGTTGACCACGCCCTGGGTGTGGGCCTGGACCTCCTCGGGCTTGAAGAGCCGCGAGGGGTGGCGCAGCAGGCCCCCGGACTGGCGGGGGCGGCCCTCGATGTCGGAGGTGCGCATGCGCCAGGAGAGGTTGACCCGGAGGTTGCCGGTGGCGGCGCCCTGTTTGGTGAGGGAGACGGCGGGGCGGCGTCTGGTCAGGTCGATGGAGTGGGAGGGGCTGCCCGTGTCGAACTCCTCCGACCTGCCCGGAAACAGGTTGTCCCAGAAGGCCATGCGCCTTCACCCCCCACTCGTCGCCCACCCCTGTCACATGCTGCGGGGCGGCCGGGTGCACCGGCCGCCCCGCAGTGAAGCGTTCCTCATTGTCGGGGGTGTCACACCCCGGACGGCACCTCGGTCTTGTCGTCCGAGGAGTCGGCGTTCCCGCCCGAGGCGGCGAGGGCCTTGTTGCGGCGGACCGAGGACCAGAAGGACCAGCCGATGAGGGCGACACCGATGCCGCCGGTGACGATCTCGGGGATCTCGTACTGGATGGTGATCATGAGGACCACGGCCAGGGCGCCGATCGCGTAGTGGGCGCCGTGCTCCAGGTAGACGTAGTCGTCGAGGGTGCCCTGGCGGACCAGGTAGACGGTCAGCGAACGCACGTACATGGCACCGACGCCGAGGCCGAGGGCCATCAGGACGATGTCGTTGGTGATGGCGAAGGCGCCGATGACGCCGTCGAAGGAGAAGGAGGCGTCGAGGACCTCCAGGTAGAGGAACATGAAGAAGGCGGCCTTGCCGGCCAGCTGGACCGCGGAGACCTGCTTGCCGCTGCGCTTGGCCTCTTCCTCGGCCTCGTGCTCGCGCTCCTCTTCCTCCTCCAGCTTGTTCTCGAAGTAGCCGGAGAGACCGCCGACGACGAGGTACGTGATGAGGCCGGCGATGCCGGAGATCAGGACCGTCTGCGCCTTGTCGACGTGGACGCCGCCGTGCTGGTGGGCGTGGGTCGCGAAGGTCATCGAGGTGACCAGCAGGACGATCAGGGCGATGCAGACCGACAGCATGTCGACCTTGCCCAGCTTGGCCAGCGGGCGCTCGATCCAGCGCAGCCACTGGATGTCGCGGTCCTCGAAGATGAAGTCGAGGAAGATCATCAGCAGGAACATGCCACCGAAGGCGGCGATCGACGGATGCGCGTCGGTGACCAGCTGCTGGTAGTGGTCCGGCTCGTTCAGCGCGAGGTTGACGGCCTCGATCGGGCCGACCTTGGCGCTGATGGCGACGATGACGACGGGGAAGACCAGGCGCATGCCGAAGACGGCGATGAGCACGCCGACCGTGAGGAAGATCTTCTGCCAGAAGGCATTCATCTTCTTCAGGATTCCGGCGTTGACCACCGCGTTGTCGAAGGACAGCGAGATCTCGAGGATGCAGAGGATCGCGACGACTCCGAACGCCTCCCACCCCCCGTAGGCCACGGCGGCGGCCAGGCCGAGCACAGTGATCGCGAACGACCACCCGAAGGTTTTCAGAACCACTGTCTACCCCATCGTGTAATAACGCGGCTTTACGAAACGTTGACCCCGAAGTCTAGAGCGATGCCCCGGAGGCCGGACGCGTACCCCTGTCCCACCGCCCTGAACTTCCATTCGCCGTTGTAGCGGTAGAGCTCGCCGAAGATCATCGCGGTCTCCGTGGAGGCGTCCTCGGAGAGGTCGTAACGGGCGAGTTCCTGCCCGTCCGTCTGGTTCACGACACGGATGAACGCGTTCGCCACCTGGCCGAAGGACTGGCCGCGGTTGTCGGCCTCGTGGATCGAGACCGGGAAGATGATCTTGTCGCAGTGGGCCGGCACCTTGGTGAGGTCCACGATGAGGGACTCGTCGTCGCCGTCCCCCTCGCCGGTGAGGTTGTCACCGGTGTGCTCGACGGAGCCCTCGGGGCTCTTGAGGTTGTTGTAGAAGACGAAGTACTCGTCCCCGAGCACCCGGCCCGACTGGCACAGCAGGGCGCTGGCGTCGAGGTCGAAGGGGGCCCCGGTGGTGGAGCGCGCGTCCCAGCCGAGCCCCACCAGCACCTGGGTGAGGTTGGGTGCGGCCTTGGAGAGGGAGACGTTGCCTCCCTTGGCGAGCGTGACGCCCATGATGATGGTCCTCCCCGGTGATGACTGCTGATGAGGCACGTCCGGCGCCGCACGGAGGGTGCGGCGCCGGACGGATGCGGTGGCGTCGGTCAGACGTTGACGCCGAAGTCCTGCGCGATGCCGCGCAGGCCCGAGGCGTAGCCCTGGCCGACGGCGCGGAACTTCCACTCCGCGCCGTTGCGGTACAGCTCGCCGAAGACCATGGCGGTCTCGGTCGAGGCGTCCTCGGAGAGGTCGTACCGCGCGATCTCGGCGCCGCCGGCCTGGTTCACGACGCGGATGAACGCGTTGCGGACCTGGCCGAAGGACTGCTGGCGGTTGTCGGCGTCGTAGATCGAGACCGGGAAGACGATCTTGGCGACATCCGCGGGGACACCGGCCAGGTTGACCTTGACCTGCTCGTCGTCACCCTCGCCCTCGCCGGTGAGGTTGTCACCGGTGTGCTCGACGGAGCCGTCGGCGCTCTTCAGGTTGTTGAAGAACACGAAGTCCTGGTCGTTGCGGACCTTGCCCTCCGCGTTCACCAGGATGGCGCTGGCGTCGAGGTCGAAGTCCGTCCCGGTGGTGGTGCGGACGTCCCAGCCCAGACCGACGGTGACGGCGGTCAGGCCAGGGGCCTCCTTGGTCAGCGAGACGTTGCCGCCCTTGCTGAGGCTGACTCCCACGAGTCCCTCCATTGGTTTCAGGGGCAGCGCCCCCAGTCGTGCGTTGGCATCGGATCAACGTCTGGATCCTAGTGACGGGTTCCCCGTGGAAACAGACGTTTCGCCCGAGTGTTGGAGCGGGAGCCCCCGGTGGGGGCCGTCAGAGCGCCGCGAGGGCCTTGACGCAGTCGTCGAGGTCACGGGCGTCCGGCAGGGCGTTGACGACCGACCAGCGGACCATGCCGGCCTTGTCGATGACGAAGGTGCCGCGCACCGCGCAGCCCTTGTCCTCGTCGAGGACGCCGTAGGCGCGGGAGGCCGCGCCGTGCGGCCAGAAGTCGGAGAGCAGCGGGAACTCCAGGCCCTCCTGCTCGCCGAAGACACGCAGGGTGTGGATGGAGTCGTTGGAGACGGCGAGGAGCTGGGTGTCGTCGTTGACGAAGGTGTCCAGGTTGTCGCGCAGCTCGCGCAGCTCGCCGGTGCACACCCCGGTGAAGGCGAAGGGGTAGAAGAACAGCACCACGTTACGGCTGTCCGGGGAGTCCCCGAAGAACGCGGAGAGCCGCACCGTGCGGCCGTGGTTGTCCTTCAGCTCGAAGTCCGGTGCCCGGGCGCCGATCTCGATCGCCATCGCGTACGCATCCCTTCACCCGGCGGCCGGTCCTTGGGCCGATCCGGTGAAACCCACCCTAAGGGGCGGCGGGTACGCGCAGAGCCCCCGCCGGTCGTGACCGGCGGGGGCTCCGTGCAGCGTATGGGTGGATCAGCGCTTCGGGGCGGCCAGGCGGGTGCCCGTCCAGTCCTTGGCGACGCTGATGCTCTTGGTCTGGGAGAGACCAGCGGTCTGCGCGGCATCCTGGATGTCGCTCGGCTCGATGTAGCCGTCGCGGCCGGTCTTCGGGGTCAGCAGCCAGATGTTGCCGCCGTCCTCCAGAAGGCCGATGGCATCCACCAGGGCGTCGGTGAGGTCACCGTCCTCGTCACGGAACCACAGCAGCACGACGTCGGCGACGTCGTCGTAGTCCTCGTCCACGAGATCCTGGTTGATGAGGGACTCGATGCCTTCACGGAGATCGAAGTCGACGTCGTCGTCGTAGCCGATCTCCTGGACCACCTGTCCGGGCTCGAACCCCAGCCTCGCTGCCGGGTTGGTCCGCTCCTCCGCGTGGTCCGCGGTCGCGCTCACGGCTTGCCTCCTGATCGTGTATCGGAAAATGCTTCGGCCGCGCGCGTACGCGCGGCGCTGGCCGTAGTCCACACGGGCCGGGGCTCATCGCGCAAGTACCCGGCCGTGGAGACCGCCGAAACGGTGACGTTTGGGGCCGTCTCGCCGCAACTTCCGGCGAGCGCCCGTCGCGCTCCGTGACGAGTCGTGCACTCTTCGCCCCTTATTGAGGGACTCTGCGGCTTCAGTCTGCCGAACGTGCTGACGAAACGCATGCGCGGGATGGGCGTAAGGTTGCGATTTGACCGAACAAGGCACCTCGGGAGGGTTACCCCGCGGTAAAGATGACGTTTGCCGCCGACGGGGTACACGATGGTCACCCCGGCCTCCGCGGGCCCCTCCCCGTGGGCTCCACCGACCAGCGAAGGAACAGCGTGGCTTCCGCATCCGATCGCAGCCCGATCATCATTGGCGGCCTTCCCAGCCAGGTCCCGGATTTCGATCCCGAAGAGACCCAGGAATGGCTCGACTCCCTGGACGCCGCCGTCGACGAGCGGGGCCGGGAGCGGGCCCGCTACCTCATGCTGCGGCTGATCGAGCGGGCCCGCGAGAAGCGGGTCGCGGTGCCCGAGATGCGCAGCACGGACTACGTCAACACCATCGCCACCAAGGACGAGCCGTTCTTCCCCGGCAACGAGGAGATCGAGCGCAAGGTCCTCAACGCCACCCGCTGGAACGCGGCCGTGATGGTCTCGCGCGCCCAGCGCCCCGGCATCGGCGTCGGCGGCCACATCGCGACCTTCGCCTCCTCCGCCTCGCTGTACGACGTGGGCTTCAACCACTTCTTCCGCGGCAAGGACGAGGGCGACGGCGGCGACCAGATCTTCTTCCAGGGGCACGCCTCCCCCGGCATCTACGCCCGCGCCTTCCTCCTCGACCGGCTGACCGAGACGCAGCTCGACGCCTTCCGCCAGGAGAAGTCGAAGTTCCCGAACGGCCTGTCCTCCTACCCGCACCCGCGGCTGATGCCGGACTTCTGGGAGTTCCCGACCGTGTCGATGGGCCTCGGCCCGCTCGGCGCGATCTACCAGGCCCGGATGAACCGCTACATGGAGGCGCGCGGCATCGCCGACACCTCCAAGTCGCACGTGTGGGCCTTCCTCGGCGACGGCGAGATGGACGAGCCGGAGTCGCTCGGCCAGCTGACCATCGCGGCCCGGGAGAACCTGGACAACCTCACCTTCGTCGTCAACTGCAACCTGCAGCGCCTCGACGGCCCGGTGCGCGGCAACGGCAAGGTCATCCAGGAGCTGGAGTCGGTCTTCCGCGGCGCCGGCTGGAACGTCATCAAGCTGGTCTGGGACCGCTCCTGGGACCCGCTGCTCGCGCAGGACCGCGACGGCGTGCTGGTCAACCGGATGAACACCACGCCGGACGGGCAGTTCCAGACGTACGCGACGGAGACCGGCGCCTACATCCGCGACCACTTCTTCGGCGACGACCAGCGGCTGCGGGCCATGGTCGAGAACATGACCGACGACCAGATCCTGCACCTGGGCCGCGGCGGTCACGACCACAAGAAGATCTTCGCGGCGTTCTCGGCGGCCAAGGCCCACAAGGGCCAGCCGACGGTGATCCTGGCCAAGACGGTCAAGGGCTGGACGCTGGGCCCCAACTTCGAGGGCCGCAACGCCACCCACCAGATGAAGAAGCTGACGGTCGACGACCTCAAGCGCTTCCGCGACCGGCTGCACATCCCGATCACGGACAAGCAGCTGGAGGACGGCCTGCCGCCGTACTACCACCCGGGCCGGAACTCCGAGGAGATCCAGTACATGCACGACCGCCGCAAGGCGCTCGGCGGGTACGTCCCGACACGGGTGGTGCGCGCGAAGCCGCTGGCGCTGCCCGACGAGAAGACCTACGCCCCGGTGAAGAAGGGCTCGGGCCAGCAGTCGATCGCCACCACGATGGCCTTCGTCCGGCTGCTCAAGGACCTGATGCGGGACAAGGAGATCGGCAAGCGCTTCGTGCTGATCGCGCCGGACGAGTACCGCACGTTCGGCATGGACTCGTTCTTCCCGAGCGCCAAGATCTACAACCCGCTGGGCCAGCAGTACGAGGCCGTGGACCGCGAACTGCTCCTGGCCTACAAGGAGTCCCCGACCGGCCAGATGCTGCACGACGGCATCTCCGAGGCGGGCTGCACCGCCTCGCTGATCGCCGCGGGCTCGGCGTACGCCACCCACGGCGAGCCGCTGATCCCGGTCTACGTCTTCTACTCGATGTTCGGTTTCCAGCGCACCGGCGACCAGTTCTGGCAGATGGCCGACCAGCTCGCCCGCGGCTTCGTGCTCGGCGCCACCGCCGGCCGCACCACGCTGACCGGCGAGGGCCTCCAGCACGCCGACGGCCACTCGCACCTCCTCGCCTCGACCAACCCGGCCTGTGTCGCCTACGACCCGGCCTTCGGCTTCGAGATCGCGCACATCGTCCAGGACGGCCTGCGACGCATGTACGGCCCCGAGGCCGAGGACGTCTTCTACTACCTGACGGTCTACAACGAGCCGATCCAGCACCCGGCCGAGCCGGCGGACGTGGACGTCGAGGGCATCCTCAAGGGCATCCACCGCTACAAGGCAGGCGAGTCCGGCGCCATCCCGGCGCAGATCATGGCCTCCGGCGTCGGCGTCCCGTGGGCCCTGGAGGCCCAGCGGATCCTCGCCGAGGAGTGGAACGTCCGCGCCGACGTCTGGTCCGCCACCTCCTGGAACGAGCTGCGCCGCGAGGCCGTGGCCGTCGAGGAGCACAACCTGCTCCACCCGGACGAGGAGCAGCGCGTCCCGTACGTGACGCGCAAGCTCCAGGGCGCCCAGGGCCCGTTCGTGGCGGTCTCCGACTGGATGCGCTCGGTGCCGGACCAGATCTCCCGCTGGGTGCCGGGCTCGTACACCTCGCTGGGCGCGGACGGCTTCGGCTTCGCGGACACCCGGGGCGCGGCCCGCCGCTACTTCCACATCGACGCCCAGTCGATCGTGCTGGCGGTCCTGACCGAGCTGGCCCGTGACGGCAAGATCGACCGGTCGGCCCTGAAGCAGGCCGTGGACCGCTATCAGCTGCTCGACGTGGCGGCGGCCGACCCCGGCGCCGCGGGCGGCGACGCGTAGGCACGGACGCGCTGCCGAGGGGCGGTGGGACCGACGGTCCCGCCGCCCTTCGGCGTTCCCTACGATTTCGGGCATGAAGGATCGCCCGTCATGAAGGACCGCTGGGAAGAGCGCACCCAGACGCCGCTGCTCGTACTGGCCGTGGCCTTCGGCATCGCCTACGCGGTGCCGATCGTCGCCCCCGGCGCCGACGCGTGGGTGCACCGGCTGTGCACCCATGTGGAGTGGGTGGTGTGGGCCGCGTTCGCCCTGGACTACCTCGTACGCCTCGCGCTCGCCCCGGCCCGGTGGACGTTCGTGCGGGGGCATCCGCTGGACCTGCTCGCGGTGATACTGCCGATGGTGCAGCCGCTGCGGCTGCTGCGGGTGGTGTCGACGCTCCTCCTGGTGGGCCGGCGGGCCCGGATGGCCCCGCAGATAACGCTCACCACGTATGTGGCGGGCGCGGTGGTCGGGCTGATGATGTTCGGCTCGCTGGCCGTGCTCCATGTGGAGCGGGACGCGCCGAACGGCAACATCAAGACGCTGGGCGACGCGGTCTGGTGGTCCTTCACCACGATGACCACCGTCGGCTACGGCGACCACGCCCCGACCACGGGCCTCGGCCGGGTGCTCGCGGTGGGCCTGATGCTGTCGGGCATCGCCCTGCTCGGTGTGGTGACGGCCAACATCGCGGCCTGGTTCATCTCCCGCTTCGAGCGGGACGACGAGAGCGAGCGGCGTCAGCTGGCGCTCCTGGAGGCGCTGACCGTCGAGGTGCGGGAGCTGCGGGCCGAGGTCGCGCGCCTCTCCGCCCCGCTGCCCGGCGCCCCTCCGCCAGGCGCCCCGCACGCCCCGGATCCGGATGCCGCGGACGCCCCGGGCTCCCTGCACGTCCCGGGCGCCCTGGACGTATCGGGCGCCCTGGACGCCCCGGACGCCCCGGGCTCCCCGGACGTCCCGGCGCCGGCCGCTACCTCTCCCAGATCTTGAAGGCCCTGACCTGGTAGGGCGTCTGGGGCACCCAGGTGCCTCTGCCCGGGTAGGTCTCGAACTCGCCGGTCTCCGCGCACTCGGCGGACTGGTAGGTGGTGACCGGCCGCCCGGTGCGGTTGGCGAGGGCCTGGGCGGTGGTCCCCGCCGGCAGGGCGACACAGCTCTCGATGTCGACCGAGGCCAGCTCGTGGGTCTGGGCCTTGCCCTTGAAGTCGGCCTTGGGCCACAGGCACAGCTGGCCGGGCCCGCAGGCGCCGAGCGCGGTGCCGCTGGTACCGCTCGGGGCCGCCGCCTCCGCGGGCATCGCCACCAGGGCGGTCAGCAGGACTCCGGCGACCAGCATCGTCTTCGTATACATGCAGGTGAACCCCCGTTTCGTAACTCTCCGTAATCAAGAGCATGGCGGAGCGCATCCCTGACACGGAAGAGGGGCCGCCCCCGTTCACGCGAACGGGTGACGGCCCCCTACGGGAACCCTGACGGACGCCGGAGCGGCCTCAGATGTGGGCCGCGCCCGCACCCGCCTCCGCGTTGGCGCCGCGCTTGGTGAGCGTGGCGACGAGGGCGGCGACGACGGCCACGACACCGGCGACGGTGAAGGCGAGCCCCATGCCGTCCATGAACGTGTCGTGGATGACCTTGCCGATCGTCTGCACGGCCTCGGGCGTCATGCCCGGCGCCTTGGCCAGCTCCGGCGGCACCATGCCGAACTCGGCGGCCTGCTCCAGGCGCGGGTCAGGAGGCGTCGGGATGCCGGCGGCCTTCCAGTTCTCCGCGAAGGCGCTGGAGACCTTGGAGGACATCACCGCACCGAGCACGGCCGTGCCGAGCGCGCCGCCGACCTGCATCGCGGCCTGCTGCAGTCCGCCGGCCACACCGGAGAGCTCCAGCGGCGCGTTGCCGACGATGACCTCGGTGGCGCCGACCATGACCGGGGCCAGGCCCAGGCCGAGCAGCGCGAACCAGAGGGACATCGCCAGCGTGCCCGTCCCGGCGGTGAGCGTGATCATGCCGAACATCGCGACGGCGGTGCAGACCATGCCGCCGACCAGCGGGACGCGCGGGCCGAACTTGGTGATGAGCGCGCCGGCCAGGGGCGAGGAGACGATCATCATGCCGGTCAGCGGCAGCAGGTGCATGCCGCTGTCGACCGGGCTGAGCCCCTTCACGCCCTGGAGGTAGAAGGTCACGAAGAACAGACCGCCCATGAAGGCGAAGGCCATCAGGACCATCAGCACCACACCGGCCGAGAGCGGCACGGAGCGGAACATGCCCAGCGGGATGAGCGGCTCCTTGACGCGGGTCTCCCAGAAGGCGAAGACGCCGAAGAGCAGCACCGCGCCGAGCAGACAGCCCCAGGTGTTGCCGCTGGACCAGCCCCAGGACTCACCGGCCTTGATGATGCCCCAGATCAGCGAGGCCATGGCGCCGGAGAGCAGCAGGATGCCGAGCACGTCGAAGGAGCGCGGGGCGTTCTCGGCGCGGTGGTCCTTGAGGATCACCAGGCCGAGGACGAGGGCGAGGGCGCCGACGGGCACGTTGATGAAGAAGACGGACTGCCAGCTGACGTGCTCGACGAGCAGACCGCCGACGATCGGGCCGCCCGCGGTGGAGGCGCCGATGACCATGCCCCAGATGCCGATGGCCATGTTGAGCTTCTCGGCCGGGAAGGTGGCGCGCAGCAGGCCGAGCGCGGCCGGCATCAGCAGGGCGCCGAAGAGGCCCTGGAGGACGCGGAAGGCGACCACGAGCCCGATCGAGCCGGACAGGCCGATCGCGCCGGAGGAGGCGGCGAAGCCCGCGATGCCGATGAGGAAGGTCTGCCGGTGCCCGAAGCGGTCACCGAGCTTGCCGGCGGTGATCAGCGCGACGGCGAGCGCGAGCAGATAGCCGTTGGTGATCCACTGGACCTCGGCGAGGGAGGCCTGGAGGTCGTCCTTGATGGCGGGGTTGGCGATGGCGACGATCGTGCCGTCGAGCGCGACCATCATGACGCCCACTGCGACGGCGAACAGCGTCAACCACGGGTGCCCCCGCAGCCCCTTCGCCTGAGCCGGCGCCGGCGTCGCGTCGGAGCTCCGGCCACCCCCCTGCCCCTGCGGGGTCTTTTCCACGGTGGTCTGACTAGTCATGGGAACGAGGCTAATGTCAGCCGCTGACAATTGACTAATCAGTTCACGCGCCGGTAACTGTCATGTAGCTCACAGGTACGCTGAGCCGGACGAAGTGGCCGAAACACGACGCGAAAAGGGGCCCCCACCGTGACCGTTCCCGCGGCTTCCGGTCTGCGCGAGCGGAAGAAGCAGCGCACCCGCGACGCGCTGATCCGGGTGGCCCTGGAGCTCTTCACCACCCAGGGGTACGAGGGGACCACCGTCGACGAGATCGCCGACACGGTCGAGGTCTCCCAGCGCACCTTCTTCCGCTACTTCGCCTCCAAGGAGGACGTGGCCTTCGCCGTCCAGCAGATGGTGGAGGAGCGGTTCATCCGCGCGCTGACCGAACGCCCCCCGGAGGAGGGCCCCTTCGACGCGATGCGCAACGCGGTCCTGAGCGCCTGGGACACCATCGGCGAGGCCATCGCCGAGGTCGTCCCCGTCGAGCTGTACCTGCGCAGCTTCCAGGTCATCGAGTCCACGCCCGCACTGCTCGCCGTCCATCTGCGCCGCTCCACGGAGATGGAGGAGTCCATCTCGCGGATCATCGCCGGGCGCGAGGGGCTGGACGTGGACGAGGACCCGCGCCCGCGGATCGCCGTCGCGGCCTTCAGCGGGGTGATGCGCGTGACCGGCCAGTTGTGGGGCCGGGGCGAGGACCCGACCCTGGAGGCGATCCGCGCGCTCACCGAGCGGTATCTGGACCACCTCGGCCCGGCACTCGCGCCGCGCTGGAGGGCGTGAACAACCGCCCGTACGGACACGGGGACACCAGGTCCACCGGGACGCTCAGGGCGCGGAGGACAACAGGGCACCGGGACACCCGGACACCGGCGCGCACCCGGACACCCGGACACACTCCGCACCCGGCACCCCCACACACCCGCCCGTATACGAGCTCCGCGTGCGCCCGCGCACACGGAACGTCACCACACCCCACCGGGAGAGTGATCCGCGTCACTCGCCCACCCGGGGGTACGACCGCGCCCCCTAGGGTGGCGCCCAATGCCTTCCTTCGATACCTCCCCCACCCCCACCGTCTGGCGCATGCTGCTCGCGCTGGCCGTGGTGTTCGTCTTCCTCGCGACCACCGGGTGGACCACGATCCGGCATCAGGGCACGCCAGGAGAGTCCCGCGCGAGCGCGCTCGCCGCCTGGGCACACGACAGGGCCGGCAACCGCCCGCTGCCCGACCCGGCGGCCCCCGCGCGGACGATCGCCTCCTTCTTCGCCTCGCTCTCCCCCGCGCAGGGCGCCCGGCTCGCCGACACCCACCCGCTGGTCGTCGGAAACCTCAACGGCGTCCCCGTCACCCTCCGCTATCGCGCCAACCGCGTCTCGCTCGCACGGTCGCTCGACGCCGAGCGGGGCCGCGTCGACGACCCCCGGCTCAGCGCCGAGGGCCTGCACGAGGCGCAGCGCCGCCTGGACCGCTTCCGCTCGCTGATGCGCCCGGGCCGCCAGATCCTCGCCTTCGACCCGACCGGTACGGGCCGGACCGCGGAGGTCCTCGGCGATCTGGAGCGGGCCCGGCGGGTGTCCGTGATCGTGCCGGGCGTCGACACCAATCTGCTGACCTTCCAGAAGACGGCCCGGATGTACTCGGCGCCCGCCGGCATGGCCGCTTCCCTGTACGCGGCCGAGCACCGCGCCGACCCGAGCGCCCGCACCGCCGTGATCGCCTGGGCCGACTACACGGCGCCGGTCGGCGTCGGGATCGAGGCGGCCATCGGACGGCTCGCCGAGAACGGCGCCGTACGGCTCGTCGACCTGACCGCCGCACTGCCCGGGGACGCCCCGATCAGCCTGTTCTGCCACAGCTACGGCTCCGTGCTCTGCGGGGTCGCCGCGCCCCGGCTGCCCGCCCGGGTCACCGACGTCGTGGTGGCCGGCAGCCCCGGCATGCGCGCCGAACACGCCGCCGACCTCGCCACCCCGGCCCGGATCTGGGCCATGCGCGACGCCGACGACTGGATCGCCGACGTCCCCCACCTGGAGCTCGGCGGAGTCGGCCACGGAGCCGACCCGGTGGCGCCGGAGTTCGGCGCGCGGCTGCTCTCGGCGGCCGGGGCCGCCGGGCACGCCGGCTACTTCGAGCCGGGCACCGGCAGCCTGGAGAACTTCGCGGCGATAGGCGTCGGGGCGTACGACGAACTGACCTGCGCCGGCGCCGACAGCGCTTGCCGCAGGGGAATCTCCGGTGCGGAAGCGGCCTGACGCGCGTAGATCACGGCGGATTTCCGGCGTTCCCACAGGGGCGACGTCGGGGCATACGCCGCATACGATGAAGCGTATGGGTGATGTGCTGGCCGGAATTCATGCCACCTGGCAGTTCGAGAGCGACGCCATCGTCATCCGTTTCGAACGGGGGATCCGCACGCCGAAGCTATTCGGCACGCTGCGCGAACGGCGCATCCCGCACGAGGCGCTGGCGTCCGTGACGCTCGCCCCGGGCAAGCGGGGCACCGTGGTGCTGCACGCCGTGCCGAGAGCCGGGGCCGATCCGCTGGTCGAGGCGGCGGCGGGGCAGCTGAAGGAGGGGGGCGACCCCTATCGGCTCGTGCTGTCCGCCGAGCGCGAGGCGCAGGCCGCGTACCACCGCGACGAGCTGCTCGCGCTGCTCGCCCCGGACGCGGCGGAGCCCACCGACGGCTTCCTGGTCGCGGCGCCCGAGGGCCCGCAGTCCTTCAAGGCGTACGACGGGAAGGCGAGCTTCGACGGAGCCGGGGAGGTCTCCTTCCGCTGGTCGCGGACGGGCGCGTCCTCGGAGAAGTGGCGGGCGGGCGACCAGACCTTCCCCGTACGGGAGCTGAGCGGGGTCGAGTGGCACTCGCCGGACGGCCCGGACGGCTGCCTGCGGCTGCTGCGGCGCGACGGGCACGCCTCCCGCCCGGACCACCCGGACCGGGACCCGGCCTCGGTGGTCTTCGGCCTCGGCTACGGGCCGGTGCACGAGTCGCTGCCCTTCGCCGCCGCGGTGCTCGCCGCGATCCGCGGCTCCGCGCGGGTCCCCGCCCTCCCCGGCCAGACCCGGCCGTACGACCCCGCCGGGGTCGGGGAAAGGATTCGGCACCTCGGGGAGCTGCACCAGGCGGGCCTCGTGACGGACGAGGAGTTCTCCTCCAGGAAAGCGGAACTGCTCGCCGAGCTCTAGGGGCCGGTGGCCCCCCGCCCTCGTACCGGGGTATGACCCCCTGGCCCGCACCCCGGTATGACGTGTGGCCCCCTGGGGGCTGCCTACGCTGTGGGGGCCATGACGATCGAAGAGAAGCGGCGGCTGCCGCACCTGCCGAGGACGGCGCTCCGCGCGGTCGGGACCTGGGCCAGCGGCCTGCTCCGGGGCGTCGGGATCGCGCTCACCACGCCCACCGGACCCGGCGAGGCGCTGCTCGGGCGGGCCTCCTCGCCCTGGGTGCGGCTGCTGCCGTACGGGGTCGCGCTGGCGTTCACCGCCTCGCTGCTGCCCGTCACCATCGCCGTGCTCGTGCACGACTACGGGGTGCACGGCGCCGTCGCCGGCGCCCTCGCCACCGCGCAGACCGCGCCCCTCGTGCTCGCCGTCACCCGGCCGCTGCAGGCCTGGTGGGTGATCTTCGCGGCCGATGTCCTCGGCGGCTTCGTGCTGCTCGGCTCCGAGGGCGTCGACGGGCGGCCCTGGCCGTGGACGCCGATGGTCGTGGTCGGCTACCTGGTCCTGATGCTCGCCCTCGGCCTGCGCGAGTCACGGCGCGCGCTGCTCTCGGTGTGGCTGGTGACCGGGGCCGCGGCGGCCCTCTTCGAGATCGTCTCGCCGAACCGGGCCCGCGGCATCACGCTGCTCCTGTTCGTACTCAGCGGGGTCGTGCTGCTGATCACCGCGACCCTGCGGGGCCGCGGCGAGGCCGAGCGGCGGCTCATCGAGCAGGAGACCATCAGCGAGGCCGAGCGCGCCCGCCGCACCCTCCTGGAGGAGCGGGCCAGGATCGCCCGCGAGTTGCACGACGTGGTCGCCCACCACATGTCCGTGATCACCGTGCAGGCGGACTCCGCCCCGTACCGCATCCCGGAGCTCCCGGACGCGGCCCGCGAGGAGTTCGCCTCGATCGCGGCCGGCGCCCGCGAGTCGCTCGCGGAGATGCGGCGGCTGCTCGTGGTGCTGCGCAGCGAGGGCACGGAGGGCGAGCGGGCCCCGCAGCCCGGGCTCGACCGGGTCCAGCAGCTGGTCGAGGCGACGGTAAGGGCCGGGGTGCCGGCCGAGCTGTCCCTCGCGGCCGAACTGGGCGCCGTACCGCAGGCGGTGGACCTCTCGGCGTACCGGATCGTGCAGGAGGCCCTGGCCAACGTCGTCCGGCACGCGCCGGGCGCCGCCACCCGGGTGTCGGTACGCCCGGACGGCGAGGGCTGGCTGACCGTCCTGGTCGTCAACGGACCGCCGAGGGGCGCCGGTTCGCCCGTCGAGGGCGGGGCCGGGACCGGGCACGGACTCGTCGGGATGCGGGAGCGCGTACGGTTGACCGGCGGCTCGCTCGACACCGGGCCGCTGCCGGACGGGGGCTTCCGGGTCGCCGCCCGGCTGCCGCTGGGTACCACCGACAGCTGAGGAAGCCCGTGACCATCCGCGTGATCATCGTCGACGACCAGGCCATGGTGCGGGCGGGCTTCGCCGCACTGCTCTCCGCGCAGCCCGACATCGACGTCGTGGGCGAGGCGCCGGACGGCCGGCAGGGCGTCGACGTGGCCCGCTCCACCCATCCGGACGTGGTCCTCATGGACGTGCGGATGCCGGAGCTCGACGGACTCGCGGCGGCGCGGGAGATCCTGAACCCCCCGCCGGGCGTGGTCCACCGCCCGAAGGTGCTGATGCTCACCACCTTCGACGTGGACGACTACGTGTACGAGGCGCTGCGCGCCGGCGCCTCCGGCTTCCTCCTGAAGGACGCGCCGCCGGCCGACCTGATCGCGGCGGTACGGGTGGTGGCGGCCGGCGAGGCGCTGCTCGCGCCTTCCGTGACCCGCCGCCTGATCGCCGACTTCGCCGCCTCCAGGCCCGCCCCCCGCGCCGACCGGGCGGCGCTGCGCCTCAACGGCCTGACCCCGCGCGAGACGGAGGTCCTGGAACTGATCGCCCGGGGCCTGTCGAACCAGGAGATCGCCGACCACCTGGTGCTCGCCGAGCAGACCGTGAAGACCCACATCGGGCGGGTCCTGGCCAAGATGGACCTGCGCGACCGGGCGCAGGCGGTCATCTTCGCGTACGAGTCGGGGCTGGTCACGCCGGGCGACGGCCGCTAGCCGCGGCCGGAGCCGGGGGGGAACCGGGGGAACCGGGGGAAAACCCCACCCCCGTCCTCGGGGTGGCTGCTCGTCCTCCCCCTACCCCGGTATCACCTCACGGTTGGCGCCCCGGTGTGACGTCCCGTCACCCGTCCCGTTCCTACCTTCCTCTCGCCAACGACGAGAGAGAGGAAGGGCCGTCACATGCGCCGCTTCACGAGGACCCTGGTCGCCGCCGCGCTCACCGCGACCGTGGTGGCCGGGACCGCAGGCTGGGCGTCCGGCAACAGCCAGCAGCCCGTGACGGGCGCCCCGGTCGGGACGACGGCCTGGCGGGCCGACGGGCTGCCCGACCCGGAGCGCATGACGCCCGCTCAGACCGCCGCCTACTTCGGCTCCTTGAGCCTGCGACGGCAGCAGGAGCTCGCCGCCGCCCACCCGTCCGTCGTCGGCAACCTGGACGGCGCACCGCTCGCGCTGCGCTACGCCGCCAACGCCCGTACGGCGGGCGCCCGTTTCCCCGGCCGGCAGGTCCTCGCGTACGACCCCCGGGGGCGCGGCCAGGCGGTCCTCGTCTTCGGGGACCTGGCCAAGGCCGCGCACGTGGCCGTGATCGTGCCGGGCTCCGACATCGACGCGGCGAACCTCGCGCCGCTCACCCGCAAGGCCACCGCCCTGCGCGAGGCCACCGGCGGCCGGACCGCCGTCGTCGCCTGGGCCGGTTACACCACGCCGGTGGGGGTCGGCGTGGACGCCGCCACCGGGGAGCTCGCCGAGGCCGGCGCCGGGCGGCTCACCCGCTTCGCCGAGGGTCTCGCCGCCGTCGGCGCCGCCGAACCCTCGCTGTTCTGCCACAGCTACGGCTCCGTCGTCTGCGGGCTCGCCGCGCACGAGATCGCGGCCAAGGACCTCGTCGTCCTCGGCTCCCCCGGGATGCGCGCCGAGAACGCGGCCGCCCTGGGCACCACCGCGCGGGTGTGGGCCGCGAAGGACCCCACCGACTGGATCGACCGGGTCCCCTACGTGGAGGTGGCCGGCCTCGGGCACGGCGCCGACCCCGCCGCGCCGGAGTTCGGCGCCCGCCGGATCGACGCCGAGGACGCGCGGGGCCACGACGGCTACTTCGCGCCCGGGACCGCGTCCCTGCGCACGTTCGCCGCCATCGCCGAGGGGGACGTCCGATGAGGCGGCTCGCCGCGAGGATCGAGGCCCGTACGCCCGCCCACCGCGACCGCGCGATCGACGGTCTGCGCGCCCTCGCCCTGCTCGCCGTGCCCACCGGGCACTGGCTGCTCGGCGGGTTCACGCTCTCCGCCGACCGCGCCATCCACAACGCAAGCCCGCTCTCCGCCTTCGGCGGGCTCGCCCCCGTCAGCTGGATCCTGCAGATGCTGGGCATCTTCTTCCTCGTCGGCGGCTACGCCTCGGTGCTCTCCTTCCGCCGCCACGAGGGGCCCGCAAGGGAGTGGCTCAAGGCGCGGCTCGCCCGGCTCGGACGGCCGGTGCTCGGTGTCACCGCCGTGTGGGCGGCGCTGCTGCCGCTGCTGCACTACGGCTTCGGGGTGCCGGGCGACACCCTGCGGACGGCGTCCACGCTGGTCGTCCAACCGCTGTGGTTCGTGGGCGTGTACGTGGTCGTCACCGCGCTCACCCCGTACTGCGTGCGGGCCGCGCGGCGGCTGGGGGTCTGGGCTGCGGCGCCGCTGCTCGGGACGGTCGCCGTCGTGGACGTGCTGCGGTACGGGCCGGCCGCCGATGCCATGCCCTCGTGGCTGAGCGTCCTCAACATCCTGCCCGGCTGGCTCTTCGCGTACCAGCTCGGCGTCTCCTGGGGCGAGGGCCGGGTCACCCGGCGGCACGCCTGGGGGCTGCTGATCGGCGGCGCCGCGCTCTTCGCCGCGCTCCTGGTCCTCTTCGGCTACCCCGCCTCGATGGTCGGCGTCCCCGGCGAGGCCCGCACCAACTCGCACCCGCCGTCGCTGCTGGTGCTCGCGCTGGCGGCGGCGCAGAGCGGGGCGGCGATCCTGCTGCGGGAGCGGCTGGGAAGGCTGCTGCGGCGGCCCGTGCTCTGGGCGCCCGTGGTCGTGATCAACCTGTCGGCGATGACGATCCTGTGCTGGCACCAGACGGCGATGCTGGCGGCCGCGATCCCCGCGTCGTACGTGGGGGAGGTCGGCGGACTCGTCGGGGCGCCGGACTCGGTGGGGTGGATCGTGGCGCGGCTGGCGTGGATGCCGGTGTTCGCGGGGCTGCTGGTGCTGATCGGGCGCTTCGCGCGGGGGTTCGAGTCGCCGTGGACGCGGACCGGCACCGCGAGGCGGGCGCTGGCGGGGGTGCTGGCGGCGGGGTTCGCGGTGTTCGCGCTGGGCTTGGCGTAGGGGGTCGGTGCGGGTTGCCCCGGCGCGGATCGCGCCCGCAAGGGCGCCGTCCCGTTGTGCCCACCCGTTCCCGCCCCAGCG
Source organism: Streptomyces sp. NPDC020422 (assembly GCF_044386705.1). Lineage (NCBI taxonomy): Bacteria > Bacillati > Actinomycetota > Actinomycetes > Kitasatosporales > Streptomycetaceae > Streptomyces > Streptomyces sp. NPDC020422. Next base: position 127,957 of record NZ_JBIRVJ010000002.1, read on the forward strand.
GGACGAATGCCCACGACGGGTGGGCGAGCGCGACTGCCGCGACGGGACGGCGGCTTTCCCCCTCGTCTACGCCTCCCGTGCCGCCGACGTGAAGGTCATGTCCGGGTAGCGGTCGCCCGCCACCTGGGAGGCGATCGGTTCCAGGGTCGCCAGCTGGGCTTCGGTCAGGGTGATGCGGGTGGCGGCCGCGTTCTCCTGGAGGCGGGAGCGCTTGCGGGTGCCGGGGATGGGGACGACGGTCAGGCCGTGGACGGCGGAGCGCTGCTGGACCCAGGCCAGGGCGATCTGCGCCGGCGTCGCCCCGTGCTCCTCGGCGACGGCCCGGATCGGGGCGAGCAGGGCCGCGTTCCGGCTCGCGTTCTCGCCGGTGAAGCGGGGCTGGTGGCGGCGGAAGTCGGCGCCGGAGAGCTCCTTGGAGGCGTCGGCGAACGCGCCGGTGAGGAAGCCGCGGCCGAGCGGCGAGTACGGCACGAAGGTCACGCCGAGTTCGGCCGCCGCGCCGACCGCGCTGCGCTCCACGTCGCGGGAGAACAGCGACCACTCCGACTGGAGCGCGGCGATCGGGTGGACGGCGTGGGCCTCGCGCAGCTCGGCCCCGGTCACCTCGCTCAGGCCCAGGTGGCGGACCTTGCCCTCCTTGACGAGCTCGGCCATCGCGCCGACCGACTCGGCGAGCGGGACGTCCGGGTCGCGGCGGTGCATGTAGTAGAGGTCGATCGTCTCGACGCCGAGGCGGCGCAGGCTGCCTTCGACCGAGCTGCGGATGTAGGCCGGGGTGTTGTTGACGCCCCGGTACGCCGGGTCGTCGGCCCGCCGCTCGATGGCGAACTTGGTGGCGAGGACGATCTCGTCGCGGTGCGCGGCGACGAACGGCGCGAGGAACTCCTCGTTGGCCCCCTGCCCGTACACGTCGGCGGTGTCGATGAGGGTGACACCGGACTCCAGGGCCGCGTCGAGGGTGTCGCGGGCGGCCGACTCGTCGGTGTCGCCGTAGAACTCGCTGATGCCCATCGCGCCGAAGCCCTGGACGCCGATCTCCGGTCCGTCCTGGCCCGCGCCGAGCCGGACGGTGTCGATCCTGCCGTTGCTGCTGGTCATGAGGTGGCCTCTCCGCATGTGGTCGCCTGGTTGCCGTAGTAGCCGATCTTGAGGTCGAGCACGGCGAGGGTGTCCTGGAGCTCGGCGATCCGGTCCAGGACGTCGCGCCGGGTGGTCTCCAGGAGCGCGCGCCGCTCGGGGTGGGTGTGCTCGCCCTCGCGGACGAGTTCCGCGTACCGGACCATGTCCGCCACCGACATCCCGGTGAGCCGCAGCTTGCCGACGAAGCCCAGCCAGTCCAGGTCCCGCCCGGTGAAGCGGCGCTGCCCGGTGTGCGAACGGTCGACGTGCGGCATCAGGCCGATCCGCTCGTACCAGCGCAGGGTGTGCGCCGAGAGTCCGGTCAGGGCGGCCACCTCACTGATCGTGTAGCGGTCCTTCCGCACCGGCGGCGTCGTGCTCTCGATCAAGCTCATGGTCCTCACGCTAGAAGGTTGGAGTGCACTCGAAGCAAGCGGGCCAAGTACGCTCGGCACCATGCCGAACAGCTTGCAGACCCTGGCGTCGATCGAGAACTGGCCCGTCCCCACCGCGGCCGCCGCCGTCGTCCGCGCGGACGGCACCCTGGCCGGCGCGCACGGCCCCACCGACCGGCGCTTCCCGCTCGCCTCCGTCACCAAGCCGCTGGCGGCGTACGCGGTGCTCGTCGCGTACGAGGAGGGGGCGATCGACCTCGACGAGCCCGCCGGTCCCGAGGGCTCGACCGTACGGCACCTGCTCGCCCACACCTCCGGGCTCGCCTTCGACGAGAACCGGGTCATGGCGGCGCCCGGCAGCCGCCGGATCTACTCCAACACCGGCTTCGAGGCGCTCGGCGACCATGTCGCCAAGGCCACCGACATCCCCTTCGCCGAGTATCTGCACCAGGCGGTCCTGGAGCCGCTCGGCATGGCCTCGACGACCCTGGAGGGCTCGCCCGCCAAGGACGCCGTGTCGACCGTCGACGACCTGGTGCGCTTCGCCGCCGAGGTGCAGGCGCCGCGCCTGCTCGACGCGCGGACGGTGCTGGACGCGATGACCGTGACGTACCCCGGTCTGACCGGCATCCTGCCCGGCTACGGCCACCAGAAGCCCAACGACTGGGGGCTCGGCTTCGAGATCCGCGACGGCAAGTCGCCGCACTGGACGGGCGCGTCGTCCTCGCCGCGCACCTTCGGGCACTTCGGCCAGTCCGGCACCTTCCTGTGGATCGACCCGGACGCCGGGGCGGCCTGCGTGGCGCTGACCGACCGGCCCTTCGGCGCGTGGGCCGTCGAGGCGTGGCCGCCGTTCACGGACGCGGTGCTCGCGGAGCTGCGGGGCGTCTGAGAAGGCTCGGTGCGTCAGTCCGTCTCGCAGCGGGTCCCCGGCAGCGCCCCGTCCAGCCCGGAGAGGACGATCTCGGCCGCGCTGCCGAGCTCCTCGGCGTAGGCGGCCGTGCACACCAGCTGGCGTACGGCGACGGGGTCGAGGTCCTGGACCCGGACCGTGAGCCGGACACGGAGCTCCGGGCGCCCGTCGGGGCCGCGCTCCTTCACCGTGTGCGGTTCGCCCCCGCCGTGGAAGTCGAGGCGGCTGGTGAGGCCGGCGGCGCGCTCCTTCCCGTCCGGGCCTTCGATGAGGGCCCTGAGCACCTTGTCGGTGGGTATCCGGTAGCCGACGTCGGGCGGGTGGGTGGTCACCGTTCCGTCGCGGTCCACACTCTCGTAGGGAAAGCCGCCGAAGCTGAAGCCCACGTCGCGCACGACCGGCATCAGCTTGCCGTCCCGGCTGACGAAGAACAGCAGGAGCCGCGGGTTGCCGGTCGGGTTGACCGTGACCGGGGCCCCGCCGCCGGCCTCCACGACGTCGCTCTTCTGTATGCCGCAGCCGGCGAGCGGCAGCAGCGCCAGGGCGAGGAGGGCGGCGACGCGGCGCCGCGGGGGCCGGCTCACAGCGGGATCCTGACGGTGAAGACGGCGCCGCCGTCGGGCCGGTTGGCGGCGACCACCGTACCGCCGTGCAGCCGGACGTTCTCCAGGGTGATGGCGAGGCCGAGGCCGCTGCCCGCCGAGCGGGTACGGGCCGCGTCGGCCTTGTAGAAGCGGTCGAAGACGTGCGGCAGGACGTCCTCGGGGATGCCGGGGCCCCGGTCGGCGACCTCCGTGACGAGCCGGCCGTCCTGCGCGTACACCCGGACGGTCACCGGCGGGCGGCCGTGCCGCAGCGCGTTGCCGACCAGGTTGGCGACGACGACGTCGAAGCGGCGCGGGTCGAGCGGGGCGCGGATGCCGTCCGTGAGCTCGGTGACGATCTGCTCGGGGTCGGTCCAGTGCCGGTTCTGGAGGCTCTTGCGGACCGAGGCCGCCGCGTCGACCTCGTCGGTGTGGAGCTCGGCGGCGCGGGCGTCGAAGCGGGAGATCTCCATCAGGTCCTCGACGAGGACGGCGAGTTTGCCGGTCTCGGCGCTGATGAGGCGGACGGCGCGGGCCGTGTCGGAGTCGAGGGTGCCGGCGTCCTCGTCGAGCACCTCGGTCACGGCGAGCATCCCGGCGAGCGGGGTGCGCAGCTCGTGGGAGACGTCGGAGGCGAAGCGGCGGGCGCGGGCCTCGGCGCGCCGCAGCTCCGTGACGGAACGTTCCAGCTCGGCGGCCGACTCGTTGAACGTGCGGGCGAGGTCGGCGAGTTCGTCGCTGCCCTTGGCGTGGATCCGGGTGTCCAGGCGGCCCCGGCCCATGCTGTGCGCGGCCAGCCGCAGCTCCCGCACCGGCCGCAGCACGCCACGGGCGGCGAGGAAGGCCGGGATCAGGGCGACGAGCAGGGCGGGCAGGGCGCCGTCGCGGGCGGCGGCGACCATGGCCTCGATGTTGGCCTCCTCCTCGCCGAGGTCCATCACCGCGTACAGCACGAGACCGGTGGGGCTGCCCTCCGGGACGCCCCGGTAGTAGGTGCCGAAGACGGCGGGGACGGCGATGGTGAGGTACGGGGTGCCGTCCTTGACCACCCGCTGGAAGCTGCCGTGGGTGGCGCCGATCGCCGTGGCGCGGCGGCGCAGCTCGGGGGTGAGGACGCTCGACTCGGGCCGGTCGGTCGACGACACCCGCAGGTCGCCGTACTCCGCGTAGACCCGCCAGGGCCGCGGCTTGCCCTGCCGGGCGATGCCCTGCAGGGCGGTGCGCAGTCCTTCGGCGTTGATCGGCAGCTGGGTGTTCAGGGTCTCGACCTGCTGGCGGAACGCGGTGACGGCGGTGTCCTGGGTCTGCTCCAGGATCGCGTTGCGCGCGGCGCGGTAGGTGAGGGCGGCGGTGGTGCCGCAGCCGACGGCGGCGACGAGCAGGAAGGCGAGGACCAGCCGGGTGCGCAGGCCGAAGGGCCGCAGGCGTCGGCGGCGGGTGTCGGCGGGCCGGTCGGCGCCCGGCACATGGGCTCTCACAGCGGTCCGAAGCGGTAGCCGAAGCCGCGCAGGGTCTGGATGTAGCGGGGGTCGCCCGGGGTGTCCTCGATCTTGTTGCGGAGGCGGCGGACACAGGCGTCGACCAGGCGGGCGTCGCCGTGGAAGCTGTGCTCCCAGACGTGTTCGAGGAGCTGCTGGCGGCTGAAGACCTGCTCGGGGGCGGCGGTGAGGTGGAGCAGCAGCTTCAGCTCGGAGGGGGCGAGGGCGAGGCGTTCGCCGTTCTTGGCGACGGTGAGTCCGGCCCGGTCGACGGCGAGCTCCCCGTGGAACTCGACGGCGGGGCGGCCGCCGCCGGGCTCCTCGATCCGGCGGAGCACGGCGCGGATCCGGGCCTCGATGACCTCGGTACGGGCGGGCTTGACGATGTAGTCGTCGGCGCCGGCCTCCAGGCCGACGACGACGTCGAAGTCGTCGCCGCGCGCGGTGAGCATGATGATCGGCAGCTGGCTGGTCTCCCGGACCCGGCGGCAGACCTGGACGCCGTTCATCCCGGGCAGCATGAGGTCGAGCAGCAGCAGGTCGGGGCGGAACTCCCCGAGCGCGGCGAGTCCGGCCTCACCGGTCGCGGCGGTCCGCACCTCGTGCCCGCGGCGCCGGAGCCCGAGCTCGACGCCTTCGCGGACGGAGGGGTCGTCTTCGATCAGCAGCACGCGTGGCATCTGTGGAGTATCCCAAGCTCGTTCGGTGGTGCTCCCCGCCGGGGAGGGGGACCGGCGGGGAGCGGGTTCAGGAGTCAGCGGTTCCGGGCCAGGCGACCGGCGGTGCTCGTCATCAGCGCCTGGACCTCGGTGAGGCGCAGGGGGCGGGCGAGCAGGGCGAAGACGGCGAGGACGGCGAGCGCGCCGGCGAGGCCCGAGAGCACGGAGCCGGCCCCCTTGGCCGCGTCCGCGACGAACAGCGCGAACCCGGCGGCGGGCAGGGCCGCGACCAGGAGGCGCAGCAGCGCGCCGCCGGATCCGGGCGTCGCACCCGCCCCGGCGAGTCGGCGGCCCAGCACGTACGCCGTCAGGCCCCAGCCCGTCCAGAGCGCCAGCGAGTACCCGGCGGCCATGCCCGTCACGGCCCAGCGGGCGGGCAGGACGGCGTAGGCGCCGACGGCGAGCAGGGCGTTGAGCCCCGCGATGACCAGGTTGAGGAAGAAGGGCGTACGGGTGTCGCGCAGGGCGTAGAAGGCGCGGGTGCAGACGTACTGGCCCGACAGGGCGATCAGGCCGGGCGCGAGGGCCATCAGGATCCAGGCCATCGAGCGGACCGCGTCCGCGTCCGTGACGCCGTACTGGAAGACCGTTGCGATCAACGGGACCGCCAGGGCGAAGAGCGCGCACGCGGCGGGGACGATGGCCGCCATGGTGGTGCGCTGCGCGTAGCCGACGTCGCGGCGCACCCCGGCCAGGTCGCCCTCGGCCGCCGCCCCGCTCATCCGGGGCAGCAGGGCGGTGACGAGGGCGACGGTGACGATGCCGTGCGGCACGGCCCACAGCAGGTAGGCGTTGTTGTACGCGCTGAGCCCGGCGCCCTCGGCCCGCTGGCCGGCCGCCGTGGCGATCTTGGTGGTGACCCAGTACGCGGCCTGGTTGGTGAGGACCAGCAGGACCAGCCAGCCCGCCGACTTCAGGGGCGCGGTCAGTCCGCTGCCCCGCCAGTCGAAGCGGGGGCGCCAGCGGAAGCCGGCCGCCTTCAGGGAGGGCACGAGGGCCAGGGCCTGGAGGGCGATGCCCGCCGTGGTGCCCCAGCCGAGCAGCGCCGTCTCGCCGGGGGTGAGCCCGCCGCCCGCGGAGACGGCCAGGAACAGGCCGAAGACGGCGACCACGACGACGTTGTTGAGGACCGGCGTCCACATCATGGCGCCGAACCGGCCGCGCGCGTTGAGCACCTGCCCGAGCAGCGTGAACAGGCCCAGGAAGAAGATCTGCGGCAGGCAGGAGCGGGCGAAGGCGACGGTCAGCTCCCGCTGCGCGCCGGTGTAGTCGGTGTACCCGTCGACGATCGCGGGGGCCGCGAGCACGGCGACGGCGGTCAGGACGGTCAGGGCGATCGCACAGACGGTGAGCAGCCGGTCGGTGTAGGCCGCGCCGCCGTCCTCGTGCTCCTTGGCCGCCTTGACCAGCTCGGGGACGAAGACCGCGTTGAGCGCGCCGCCGAGCAGCAGCATGTAGACGATCGTGGGGACGGAGTTGCCGACCGCGTAGCCGTCGGCGACGAGCCCGGTGCCGATGGCCGCGGCGACGACGGCGGAGCGTACGAAACCGGTGGCGCGGGAGACCAGCGAGCCGGCGGCCATCAGGGCGCCGCTGCGCAGGACGGAGGGCGCCTTGGCCGGTGCGGCGGCCTCGGCGGCCGTGGCCGTCATCGGCGGGCCAGATACGCCTGGAAGGCGCGGTACAGCGTGTGGTTGGTCGTGCCGTGCAACGGAATCTCCCACTCCCCCAGCGTCTCGACGACCCGCCCGCCGGTGCCCAGCTTCCAGCGGAGCAGCCCGTGGGCGCGGTCGTCCGGATCGAGGGTGGAGGGTACCCCGCGCAGGTCGTAGACGTCCGCCCCGAGGGCGTGGGCGTCGAGCATCATGCGCCACTGCAGGGCGTTGGAGGGGCGCACCTCGCGGCGGTGGTCGGCGGAGGCGCCGGTCTGGTACCAGACCCGCCGGCCGACGGTGATCATGGTGTGGGCGGCGAGGACCTCGCCCTCGTGGCGGGCCAGGTAGAGCTTCATCCGCCCGGGGTGCTCGGCGTTGAGGACGGCGTACTGGCGCTCGTAGTACGCGAGGGAGCGGCCGAGCCGGAAGCCGTCGCGCTCCTCGGTGACGCGCAGCAGCCGGTAGAACTCGGGCAGGTCGGCGGCGGAGCCGACGACGACCTCGACGCCGGACTTGCGGGCCTTGCGGATGTTGCGCCGCCACTCCTGGTTGAGCCCGGACCACAGGTCGTCGGAGCTGCGGCCGGTGAGCGGCACCTGGTAGACGAACCGCGGCTGGGCGTCGGCGCCGTCGTCGGACTCGCCGCCGCACCGCTTCCAGCCGCGGGCCCGCAGCCGTTCGGCGACGGCGGAGCCGAGCGGGTCGACCTCGCTGGCGAGGACGTCGGCGAGGCGGCGACCCGGCCCGGTGTGCGCCTTGAGGGTGGCGGCGGACCAACGGCGGTAGTCGGGCCCGGGTCCCATGCGTACGGCGAAGACGCCGCAGGCCCGCAGATGCCGCAGCAGCGGGTCGAGCCAGCCGTCGAGGTCGGGGTCGGCCCAGTCGGCGACGGGCCCTTCGGGCAGATACGCGAAGTACTTGCGGGTCCCGGGGAACTGCCGCAGCAGGACGAGCGCGGCCCCGCGCAGCTCCCCGGACTCGTCTCCCCATCCCACGAGTTGGTGGCTCCATCCCTCCTTCACCCGGGCCCAGGAGGGCAGTTGCAGGAAGCTCGGGCCGCCGGGGCCGGTGGAGCGGGTGGCGAGGAAGGCGCGGTACGCCTCGGGGGTGATGGGGCCGAGCCGCGGCGCGGGGCGGGTGGACGCAGGCGTCACGAGCAGCGCTGACACAACGAGGGCCTCCTTGTTCCGCCCCTCGGTGGTGGGGCGCACAGCAGGCTCACAGCCGGTCTTGACCGCTCCGCGCGAGGAATGTGACCGGACGATGACCGTTTCTCACCAGCCGCCGTCACATGCCCCCGCGACCAGGCGCGACTCCCTTCCGGCGGCCTACAGTCCGAGGCATCCCACCCTTTCCACACCACCCTCCCGCGGAGGCCGTTCCGTGCTGCGCACACCCATACGCATCCCCCTCTTCCTGATCGCGGCCGCCTCGCTGACCGCCTGCTCGGCGGCGACGGCCAGCCAGCCCCCCGGGTCCCGGGCGCCCGCGGACGACACCCCCGCGAAGGTGACGGTGGCGGCCCCGGCGGCCGGCCGCCCGGTGACGGTGACGGCGGCCGGCGGCACCCTGGCCACGGTGAGGGTGGTCGACGCGGACGGCACCGCGCTCACCGGCCGCACCGCCTCGGGCGGCACCTCCTGGTCCTCGGACCGCAAGGCGGCGCCGGGGACCACGTACACCGTGGAGGTGACGGCGCGGACGGCCGCCGGCACGGAGACGAAGGACCGCAAGTCGTTCTCGACCCCGAAGGCGGACGAGGTCAACAAGCTGACCCTGGCCCCCGGCAAGAACACGACGGTGGGCATCGCGCAGCCCCTGTCGATCGTCTTCGACCGCCCGGTGACCAACAAGGCGGACGTGGAGAAGCAGCTGAAGGTGACCACGTCCAACGGCACCGAGGGCTCGTGGGGCTGGCTGACGGACTACTCGGGCAAGGACAGGGTGGACTGGCGCCCGAAGCAGTACTGGAAGCCCGGCACGAAGGTCACCCTCGACGCCACGCTGAACGGCACCGACTCGGGCGACGGCTGGTTCGTCCGCGACTACCGCACCGGCTTCACCGTCTCCGCGCAGGCGCAGGTGGTGAAGGTCGACCTGGACGCCAAGAAGCTCTCCGTCGTCCGCGACGGACGCACCGTCCGCACGATCCCCGTCTCCGGCGGCACCCCCGGCGGCGACAAGCGGTCCTGGCGGGGCACGGCCGTCCTGATGGCGAAGGAGGGCACGATCAACATGAACTCGGAGACGGTCGGGCTCGGGGACGCCTACGACAAGATGGTCGACTACTCGATGCGCCTGACCTGGTCGGGCATGTACACCCACGCGGCCCCCTGGAACGCGCGCTACTTCGGGCGCGTCAACCACAGCTCCGGCTGCATCGGCATGAGCACCGAGAACGCCGCCTCCTTCTACGCCTCGGTCCGCGTCGGCGACCCCTTCGAGATCACCGGCGAGGACACCAAGGGCGTGGTGGCCGAGGGCAACGGCTACGGCGCGTGGAACGTCTCGTGGCCGGCCTGGCAGGCGAAGAGCGCGCTGCGCTGAAGGCCACTCACCGGGGTGGCCGTACGGGATTCCCGCCTCCGGCCGGGGCGCGCCGGATGCCCTCGGCGACACAGCGGGCCGACACGCCGTGCGCGTCCAGGCCGGGAGGCACCCGCCGGCCGGCGGGCCCGGTGCTGCGCGGCCGGTTGCCGAACGGCAGGAACCCCTCCGGCCCGGCCCTGGTCGTGAGCGCCGCCGCCCGGGCCCCCGCTTAACCGTTCGACACCCGCTCCGGCCGACGGCAGACTTCCGCCGATGACGACTACCGAACGTACCGACACGCCGCCCTCCTGGGACGAGCGCACCCAGCTGACCACCTTCCTGGACTACGCCCGCGCCACGGCGGTCGCCAAGTGCGAGGGCGTGTCCGCGGAGGACGCCCGCAAGGCCCCCGTCCCCAGCTCGCCGCTGATGACGCTGTGCGGGCTGATCAGCCATCTGCGCTGGGTCGAGCACTGGTGGCTGGACGTGGTGTTCCTCGACGGCGAGCTGGAGGGCCCGCTCGCCGGGGCGACCGACGAGGACCCCGACCCGGAGATGCGGACGGCGGTGGACGTCCCGCTGCCCCGGCTCGTCGCCGAGTACGAGGAGCAGAGCGCCCGCCTCCGCCGCCTGGTCTCCGAGCACGACCTGGACACCAAGGCCAAGCGGACGGTCCGCGACGGCCTCCAGGTGGACCTCCGCTGGATCCTCCACCACCTCATCGAGGAGACCGCCCGCCACAACGGCCACCTCGACATCCTCCGCGAACTCCTCGACGGCCGTACGGGGTACTAGAAGCGGTACGGGAAGCGGGTACCGGAAGCGGTCAGGCGCCCCGCATCTCCCACACCAGCACCTCCGCGTCCGAGGTCGCGAGCAGGGCCAGGTCCTTCTCGGCCGTGGCCCGGGCCGCGTCGCCGGCCGCGAGTTCCTCTCCGGCCAGGCGGACCGTGCCGCGGACCACGTGGACGTAGACGTGGTCCGCGTCGGGGACGGCCGCGCGTTCGCCCAGTTCAAGGCGGCGGACGTGGAGCATCGCGCCGGCGGCAGGCAGGGCGTACGGGGTGGCGTCGGCGATGCCGCGGACCACCTCGTACGCGGGCTCGCCGCCCGGGGTCAGCGGGGCCAGCCACATCTGGACGAAGGTCAGGGGGGCCGCGCCGTCGTTGCGCTCCACGTGCCGGACGCCGGCCGCCGCGCTCAGGTGCTGGAGGTCGCCGGGGCGGACCACCGTGGCGTGGCCGGTCGAGTCGCGGTGGGTCAGCTCGCCCTCGACGACCCAGGTGACGATCTCCGTGTGGCTGTGCGGGTGCTCGTCGAAGCCCGCGCCCGGTGCGAGGCGCTCCTCGTTGCAGGCGAGCAGCGCGCCGAAGCGGAGGTTGTCGGGGTCGTAGAAGCGGCCGAAGGAGAAGGCGTGCCGGGTGTCGATGCCGGTCTCGGGGGCGCCGCCCCGGTACCTCTCGCCCGCGCGGTGAATGCGTATCACGGGTTCACGGTAGCCGCGGCCGGAGCGGCGGGAGGCCGCCAAAGCGCCCCGACCCCGCATGTGACCGCCCCGATAAGGCAGTCTTGTCCCCGTGTCTGAACCCGTGAACGCCGCTCACCCGCATGCCGCGACCCTCAAGCGCCTCGAACAGTCCTCGGGGCGGCTTGCCGCCAGCGCCATCGCCCGCATGGACGAGACGCTGCCGTGGTACCGGGCGATGCCGCCCGAGAACCGGTCGTGGATCGGTCTGGTCGCCCAGGCCGGTATCGCCGCGTTCACCGAGTGGTTCCGGCACCCGGAGACGCCGCAGGCGATCTCCACCGACGTGTTCGGCACCGCGCCGCGCGAGCTGACCCGGGCGATCACGCTGCGGCAGACCGTGGAGATGGTGCGGACGACCATCGAGGTCATGGAGTCGGCGATCGACGAGGTCGCCGCCCCCGGCGACGAGCGGGTGCTGCGCGAGGCGCTGCTGGTCTACGCGCGGGAGATCGCCTTCGCCACCGCGCAGGTGTACGCGCAGGCCGCCGAGGCCCGCGGTGCCTGGGACGCCCGGCTCGAGTCGCTGGTCGTGAACGCGGTGCTGTCCGGCGAGGCCGACGAGGGGGCCGTGTCGCGGGCCGCCGCGCTCGGCTGGAACTCGCCGGAGAACGTGTGCGTGGTGCTGGGCACCGCGCCCGACGGGGACAGCGAGCTGACCGTGGAGGCGATCCGGCGGGCCGCCCGGCACGCCAAGCTCCAGGTGCTGACCGGTGTGCTCGGCGACCGGCTCGTCGTCATCGCGGGTGGGAACGACAATCCGCTGGCCGTGGCCAAGGCCCTGATCGGGCCGTACGCCGCCGGGCCCGTGGTCGCCGGGCCCGTGGTCCCCGACCTGCTGGCCGCCACCCGCTCCGCACAGGCCGCCGCCGCCGGGCTCAAGGCCTGTACGGCCTGGCAGGACGCCCCGCGCCCGGTCCTCGCGGACGATCTCCTGCCGGAACGCGCCATCGCCTCGGACCCTTCGGCCCGTGAGCAGCTGGTGGAGGAGATCTACAGACCGCTGGAGGAAGCCGGCTCGGCCCTCCTGGAGACGCTGAGTGTCTACCTGGAGCAGGCGAGCAGCCTGGAAGGCGCGGCGCGGATGCTGTTCGTGCACCCCAACACCGTGCGCTACCGGCTCCGACGTGTGACCGACGTCACCGGATGGTCACCCTCTGACGTCCGCTCGGCGTTCACGCTGCGGATCGCACTGATCCTGGGGCGCTTGGCCGACGCCGACACCCAGTCCTAGACTTTTGTCGAACACCAACAATTCCCCCGACGGTTCTTCGTCCTAGTCCCCACGGGCGTCCAGGACCGTCCCCAAGAGAGAGTGTGAGGGTGCTCGTACTCGTCGCTCCCGGCCAAGGCGCCCAGACGCCCGGCTTCCTGACTCCCTGGCTCGAACTCCCCGGTGCCGCCGACCGCGTCGCGGCCTGGTCCGACGCCATCGGGCTCGACCTCGCCCACTACGGCACGAAGGCCGACGCGGACGAGATCCGCGACACCGCCGTGGCCCAGCCGCTGCTGGTCGCCGCGGGTCTGCTGTCCGCCGCCGCCCTCGGTGACGTGTCCCCCGGCGCCGTCGCCGGTCACAGCGTCGGCGAGTTCACCGCGGCCGCCTTCGCGGGCGTCCTCGACCCGACGGCCGCGCTGCGTCTCGTACGCACCCGTGGTCTGGCGATGGCCGAGGCCGCCGCGATCACGCAGACCGGCATGTCGGCGCTGCTCGGCGGCGACCCCGAGGTGACCGTCCCGCACCTGGAGAAGCTGGGCCTGACCCCGGCCAACGTCAACGGCGCCGGCCAGATCGTCGCCGCCGGCACCCTGGAGCAGCTGGCCGCCCTGGCCGAGGACAAGCCCGAGGGCGTCCGCCGGGTGGTCCCGCTGCAGGTCGCCGGCGCGTTCCACACGCACCACATGGCTCCGGCCGTGGAGAAGCTGGCCGCGGCCGCCGAGGAGCTGTCGCCGGCCGACCCGGCCGTGCGCTACGTCTCCAACAAGGACGGCCAGGTCGTCACCGGCGGCGCGGAGGTCATCGCCCGCCTGGTCGGCCAGGTCGCCAACCCGGTCCGCTGGGACCTGTGCATGGAGACCTTCCAGGAGCTCGGTGCGACCGGCCTGGTCGAGGTGTGCCCCGGCGGCACCCTGACCGGCATCGCCAAGCGCGCCCTGCCCGGTGTCCGCACCGTGGCCCTGAAGACCCCCGACGACCTCGACGCGGCCCGGGCGCTCATCGCCGAGACGGCGGCCACCGACACGGCCACGGCCTGACAAGGAGTGTCGAGAAGCATGGCGAAGATCAAGCCCAGCAAGGGCGCCCCGTACGCGCGCATCCTCGGTGTCGGCGGCTACCGCCCGACCCGCGTGGTGCCCAACGAGGTGATCCTCGAGAAGATCGACTCCTCCGACGAGTGGATCCGCTCGCGCTCCGGCATCGCGACCCGTCACTGGGCGTCCCCGGAGGAGACCGTCACCGCGATGTCGGTGGAGGCCGCGGGCAAGGCCATCGCCGACGCCGGGATCACCCCGGAGCAGATCGGCGCGGTCGTCGTCTCCACGGTGTCGCACTTCAAGCAGACCCCCGCGGTGGCCACCGAGATCGCCGACAAGATCGGCGCCGGCAAGCCCGCCGCGTTCGACATCTCCGCCGGCTGCGCGGGCTTCGGCTACGGCCTCACCCTCGCCAAGGGCATGATCGTCGAGGGTTCGGCCGAGCACGTCCTGGTGATCGGCGTGGAGCGGCTGAGCGACCTGACGGACCTGGAGGACCGCGCGACGGCCTTCCTGTTCGGCGACGGCGCGGGCGCCGTGGTCGTCGGCCCCTCGGACGAGCCGCACATCGGCCCCACCGTGTGGGGTTCGGAGGGCGACAAGTCCGAGACGATCAAGCAGACCGTGCCGTGGAACGAGTTCCAGGTCGGCGACGTGTCGAAGCTCCCCCTGAACACGCAGGGCGAGATCAAGTTCCCCGCCATCACGCAGGAGGGCCAGGCGGTCTTCCGCTGGGCCGTCTTCGAGATGGCGAAGGTCGCCCAGCAGGCGCTGGACGCCGCCGGCATCTCGGCGGACGACCTGGACGTCTTCATCCCGCACCAGGCGAACATGCGGATCATCGACTCGATGGTGAAGACCCTCAAGCTGCCGGAGCACGTCACGGTCGCCCGTGACGTGGAGACCACCGGCAACACCTCGGCCGCCTCGATCCCGCTCGCGATGGAGCGGCTCCTGGCGACCGGCAAGGCCAAGAGCGGCGACACGGCGCTCATCATCGGCTTCGGGGCGGGTCTCGTCTTCGCCGCGACGGTCGTTACTCTCCCCTAGGCACTCCGGATCTGCCGGAAGCCTCTTTTTCTCAGCACACACAAGAAGGAGCGCCACCATGGCCTTTACCCAGGACGACATCGTCAAGGGCCTCGCCGAGATCGTCAACGAGATCGCCGGCATTCCGGTCGAGGACGTCGAGATCGACAAGTCCTTCACCGACGACCTGGACGTCGACTCCCTGTCCATGGTCGAGGTCGTCGTGGCCGCCGAAGAGCGCTTCGACGTCAAGATCCCCGACGAGGACGTCAAGAACCTGAAGACGGTCGGCGACGCCACCAACTACATCCTCGAGCACCAGGCCTGATTCGGGCCTAGCTGACCCGGTTCGCCACCCGGCGGTGGCGCCGCTTTTCGACCATCACACACATGGAGAAAGAATTCCTGTGAGCTCGACCAATCGCACCGTGGTCGTCACCGGTATCGGCGCAACCACTCCGCTGGGTGGCGACTCCGCTTCCACCTGGGAGGGCCTCCTCGCCGGCCGCTCCGGCGTCAAGCCCCTGGAGGGCGAGCGCTTCGAGGAGCTGCCCGTACGGATCGCCGCGCGTGCCGCGGTGGACCCCTCCGAGGTGCTGCCCCGCCCGCTGGCCCGCAAGCTGGACCGCTCGGCGCAGTTCGCGCTGATCGCGGCCCGTGAGGCGTGGGCCGACGCGGGTTACACCGCGCCCGCCGGTGAGGACGAGAAGATCGTTCCCGAGCGGCTCGGTTCCGTGATCGCCTCCGGCATCGGCGGCGTCACCACCCTGCTCGACCAGTACGACGTGCTGAAGGAGTCCGGCGTCCGCCGCGTCTCCCCGCACACCGTGCCGATGCTGATGCCCAACAGCCCCTCCGCCAACGTCGGCCTCGAGGTGAACGCCCGGGCGGGCGTGCACACCCCGGTCTCCGCGTGCGCGTCGGGTGCCGAGGCGATCGGCTACGCCGTCGAGATGATCCGTACCGGCCGTGCCGACGTGGTCGTCGCGGGCGGCACCGAGGCGGCGATCCACCCGCTGCCGATCGCGGCCTTCGCCAACATGATGGCGATGTCCAAGAACAACGACGAGCCCGAACTGGCCTCGCGCCCCTACGACAAGGGCCGGGACGGCTTCGTCCTGGGCGAGGGCGCGGGCGTGGTCGTGCTCGAGTCCGAGGAGCACGCGAAGGCGCGCGGCGCGAAGATCTACTGCGAGGTGCTGGGCCAGGGCCTGTCGGCCGACAGCCACCACATCGCGCAGCCCGAGCCGACCGGCCGGGGCATCGCCGCGGCGCTGCAGAACCTGCTCGACTCGACGGACCTGAAGCCGTCCGAGGTCGTCCACCTCAACGCCCACGCCACCTCGACCCCGCAGGGCGACGTCGCCGAGATCAAGGCGCTGCGCAAGGTCCTGGGCGACGACCTGGACCACGTCGCGGTCTCCGCGACCAAGTCGATGACCGGCCACCTCCTGGGCGGCGCGGGCGGCATCGAGACCGTCGCGACGGTCCTGGCGCTCCACAACCGGGTGGCCCCGCCGACCATCAACGTGTCCGACCTGGACCCGGAGGTCGACGCCGACATCGTCCGCGACGAGCCGCGCGAGCTGCCGCAGGGCACGATCGCGGCGATCAACAACTCGTTCGGCTTCGGCGGGCACAACGTGGTGCTGGCGTTCCGTACCGTCTGACACCGGCGACCGGCCCCCCACCGGCCGCCGGACGGAGTCCGGCACAGCGCCCCGAAGCCCGCGAAGCGGCGCGAGGGACGCACGGAGGAGGGGCCGACTCGTTCGGCTTCGGCGGGCACAACGTGGTGCCGGCGTTCCGTACGGTCTGATCGGCGCTGTGACGTTCCGTCACGTGTGAGGCCCACCCCCTGCCGGGGGTGGGCCTTCGTCGTCTCCTGGGGGCGCCTACACCACCTGGTGCAGCCACCGCACCGGCGCGCCCTCGCCCGCGTAGCGGAAGGGTTCCAGTTCGTCGTCCCAGGGCTTGCCGAGGAGTCTGGCGATCTCGGCCTCCAGGACCGTCTCGCCCTGCACCGAGCGGGCCAGGGCGGCGCGCAGGCGGTCCTCGGGGATCAGGATGTCGCCGTGGATGCCGGTGACCGCGTGGAAGATGCCCAGTTCGGGGGTGGCGCTGTAGCGCTCGCCCTCGGCGGTGGGACAGGGCTCCGCGGTGACCTCGAAGCGGAGCATCTGCCAGCCGCGCAGGGCGGAGGCGAGTTTGGAGGCGGTGCCGGTCTCGCCCTTCCAGGAGAACTCGGCTCTCCAGGTGCCGGGGGACGCCGGCTGGCGGATCCAGTCGAGCTGGACCCTCGCACCGAGGACGCCCGCGACCGCCCATTCGACGTGCGGGCAGAGCGCGCGCGGTGCGGAGTGTACGTACAGGACTCCACGTGTCGTCACCGGGACCTCCAGTGTGGGACGAGGTTCGCCTTGCCCAGCGGCCTCAGTAAACACATCAGGAGGTGATCTTCGCAAACCCCCAAAAAGGGGACAGCATGTGACGTGATGTAATTTACCGGACCCGATCGGCCGAGGCGCCTCTGGTTCGACGGGGGAAAAGCTACCGTGCCGCACCCACATCGGGGTGACGTACGGTCGGTCAGGGGCGGGTGGACACGAAGCTTTCACCCGCCAGGACGCCGAGGAGGGGCCCCGAGGATGCGCGGGCGACGTCGTTTCCGTACCACCGCCGCCGCGGTCGCGCTGCTGTGCGTCGCGGCGCTGCCCGGCTGCTCGGCGGAGACCGGCGGCCCGGGTGGGGTCGCGCGCCCGGCGGCCGCCACGCCGAAGCCTACGCCCCCACCGACCCCGAAGCCGACGTCCCTGTGGAACCCCTCCCCCGGCTCCCTGGCCGCCGTCGGCGACTCCATCACCCGCGCCTTCGACGCCTGCTCGGTCCTGGCCGACTGCCCCGAGGCGTCCTGGGCGACCGGCACGGACGCGGGCGTCAACAGCCTCGCACTGCGGCTGTTCGGCCCGGCCGGCGCGGCGGGCCGCAGCTGGAACCTGGCGCGCACCGGGGCGCGGATGGCGGAGCTGCCCGGGCAGATGGCCGCGGCGGCGGCCCGGCGGCCGGAACTGGTGACGGTCATGATGGGCGCCAACGACGCCTGCCGGGCGCGGCCGGAGCAGATGACCCCGGTCGAGGAGTTCCGCGCCTCGTTCCGGGACTCGCTCGCCCGGCTGCGGGCCGGGGCGCCGAAGGCCCAGGTGTACGTGTCGAGCCTGCCGGACCTGAAGCGCCTGTGGGCGACGGGACGGGTCAGCCCGACGGGCCGTCAGGTGTGGAGCCTCGACGTCTGCGGCTCGATGCTGGCGGCCCCGGAGGACCTGAGCCCGGCGGCCGAGGAGCGCAGGACGCGGGTGCGGGACCGGGTGGTGGCGTACAACCGGGTCCTGCGGGAGGTGTGCGCGAAGGACGCGCGCTGCCGTTACGACGGCGGGGCGGTGTTCGGTTTCCGCTTCGAGGGCGGGCAGCTGAGCCCGTGGGACTGGTTCCATCCGAGCCGGGACGGCCAGGCGCGGCTCGCGGAGATCGCGTACCGGCGAATCAGCGCGCGGTAGCCCCGGGGCGGGCGTCAGGACCCGTCCCGGGGCTGGTCACAGGCGGTCCGGAAGGGTCAGATCTCCAGGCTCGCGGTCAGCCGGGCGTCGGCCAGCGAGTGCGCGGCCAGCACCTCGTACCCGCCGGTGACGAGGGTCCAGGCGTTCTTCTCCTCGTCCCAGATCTCGAAGGCGCGGCGCGGCAGTTCGACCGTCACCTCGACGCTCTCGCCCGCGGCGGCCTCGACGCTCGCGAAGGCGGCCAGCCAGCGGGCCGGGCGCTCGACCCGGTCGGCGACGGGCGCCAGGTAGATCTGGACGACCTCGCGGCCGGTGCGCTCGCCGGTGTTGGTGAGGCGGACGGTGGCGCTGTCGGGGGTGACGACGAGCGAGTCGTACGTCCAGGTGGTGTAGCCGAGGCCGTGCCCGAAGGGGTACGCGGGGGCGGCGCCGGCCCTGTCCCAGGCGCGGTAGCCGATGAACACGCCCTCGTCGTAGACGAGTTCGCCGTCGGCCGGGGTGACGTCGACGACGGGCACGTCGGCGAGGGCCACCGGCCAGGTGGTGGGGAGCCGGCCGCCGGGCTCCTCGGCCCCGGTGAGCACGTCGGCGAGCGCGGCGCCGCCCTCCTGGCCGGGGAACCAGCTGAGCAGGACCGCCGCGACCTCCTCGCGCCAGGGCATCTCGACCGGGGAGCCGGCGTTGACGACGACGACCGTGTTCGGGTTGGCGGCGGCGACCGCCCGGACCAGGTCGTCCTGGCGGCCGGGCAGGGCGAGGTCCTTGCGGTCGAAGCCCTCGGACTCGACGCGCTCGGTGGTGGCGACGACCACGACGGCGGTGTCGGCGGCGCGGGCGGCCTCGACGGCTTCGGCGATCAGTTCGTCGGGGTCACGGCGCGGACCGAGGTGGACGAAGGAGAACATGACGGCCGGCAGCGGGGCCGCGAAGGCCTTGTCGAGGGTGTGCAGCAGGGAGACCTCGACGGTCTCGCCCGCGGTGAGCGGCACCCGGCCGCGTTCGACGGGCGAGCCGAAGAAGGCCTCGAAGGGGTCGGTCTCGGGGCCCAGGGCCTGGACGCCGTCGAAGAGGGTCCGCCCGGCGACGGTGAGGACGAAGGCGCCGAGGCCGCGGGTGCCGAAGGAGTGCTCGCCGGTCTCGCGGGGCGTGAAGCTGCCGATGACCTCGATGGAGGCGAGGGCCTCGTGGGTGACGCCGGCCGGGAGGTCGTCGCCGATCCACTGGACCTGGCCGTTGGGCAGGGTGCCCTCGCCGAGGACGGTGCCGTCGGCGGCGCGGCAGACCGCGCGGAGGGTGAAGCCCTGGTCGGCGGGGGCGAGTTCCTCGCTGGGGTCGGCGCCGACGTGGAAGGTGAGCGCGCCGTCGGGCAGGGCGGCGGTGAGGCCGTCCAGCGGGGAGACGGTGTGGTCGGGGAAGACCTGGGCGGAGCCGCCGCCGAGGACCCGGGCGTCCCGGGCGGCGGCTCCGGAGAGGGCGACGGTGCCGCCGCGCAGCGGCAGGGCCCGGCCCTCGTTGCGGACGAGGACGAAGCCGCGGCGGGCGATCTCGCGGGCGAGGGCGTCGCCGTCGAGGGCGGCGGGCGGTTCGGCGACGACGGCCGGGGCGCCTTCGAGGGCGCCGACCCGGGCGGCGAGCCGCAGCACGTTGCGCACGGCGGCGTCGACGGCGGACTCCTCGACCTCGCCGGCGCGCACGGCGGCGGCGAGCGCCTCGCCGTAGACGGTCCGGGGGCCGGGCATGGCGACGTCGAGGCCGCCCTCGATGTCGCCCTTGGTGGAGCGGGCGGCCATCCAGTCGGAGACGTTGTAGCCGTCGAAGCCCCACTCGCCGCGCAGGACCTCGTTGACGAGGTAGCGGTGCTCGGTCATCGTCGTGCCGTTGACCCGGTTGTAGGCGGTCATGATGCCCCAGGGGTGGGCGTTCCTCACGATGGCCTCGAAGGGCGCGAGGTACAGCTCGCGCAGCGGGCGCGGGGCGATCCGGTTGTCGACGGTGAAGCGCTCGGTCTCCGCGTCGTTGCCGACGAAGTGCTTCACGGTGGTGCCGACGCCGCCGTCCTGCACGCCCTGGACGTAGCCGGTGCCGATGGCGCCGGTCAGGTACGGGTCCTCGCTGTACGCCTCGAAGTGGCGGCCGCCGAGGGGCGAGCGGTGCAGGTTGACGGTGGGGGCGAGGAGGACGTGGACGCCCTTGCGGCGGGCCTCCTGGGCGAGCAGCCGGCCGGCCCGGCGGGCGAGCGCCGGGTCCCAGGTGGCGGCGAGCGCGGTCGGGGACGGCAGGGCGACGGACGGGTCGTCGGCGGTCCAGCGGACGCCGCGGACGCCGATCGGGCCGTCGGACATGACCAGGGAGGCCAGGCCGATCTCGGGCAGGGCCGGCAGCGACCACATGTCCTGACCGGCGAGCAGCCGGGCCTTGGCGTCCAGGTCGAGCTTGGCCAGGGCCGCCTCGACGGCCTCTTCGCGCGCGGTGTCCGCGTTCGTCTCCGGCACGTCCGTACCTCCTCGTTGAAGTGCTGGTGCGGCCATGGTGACCCGACCTACCTGTAGATCGGTAGGTTACGTTAGCATTTCGTTATCGAAGCATGGCGTACGGTCCTTCCGACAAGGACCTTCGGAAGGGGGACGGAGCGATGGCACGGGCCAGGAGCGAGGAGCGCCGGGCGGAGATCGTCCGCGCCGCCCTGGAGGTGATCGCCGAGCGCGGCTACCGGGGCGCCTCCCTCGGCGCGGTCGCCGAGCGGGTCGGGCTCACCCAGCAGGGGCTGCTGCACTACTTCCCGACCAAGGAGGCGCTGCTCGTCGCCGTCCTGGAGGAGCGCGACCGCTGGGACACCAGCGGCGGCCGGGACCGCGGGCCCTGGCGGCTCGACCTCATGGAGTCGCTCGTCGAGTACAACGCGATGCGCCCCGGCATCGTGCAGACCTTCTCCGCCCTGCTCGGCGAGAGCGTCACCGAGGACCACCCGGCCCGCGCCTTCTTCACCGAGCGCTACACCCAGGTGCGGGAGAGCATGGCCGAGGTCCTGCGCGCCGAGTTCGGCGACGAGCTGCCCGGCGGGCTCAGCCCGGAGCGGGCGGCGCCGCTGCTCACGGCGGTGATGGACGGACTGCAGTACCAGTGGCTCCTGGACCCGGACGCGGTGGACATGGGGGCGTCCTTCCGGGACTTCCTGGCGCTGCTGAAGGAACCGCAGGTGAGGGCGGTGTAGCGGGAGTTCGGACCGGGAGGCGATACTTCCGGCGGCCCGTCACCCGCCGTACGGAAGGACCTCCGTGCCCCCGATACGCCGCACGCCCACCCGTTCGCTCACCCTCGCCCTCGCCGCCGCCTCGCTCGTCGCCGGGGCCCCGCCCGTCTCCGCCGCCCCCGCCCCCGCCCCCGCCGTCACCGTGGAGGAGGCACGGCTCGACCGGGCCGCACCCCGGGAGATCCTGCGCAGGAGCGGATTCGACGGTCTGGCACCGGAGTTCGCCGACGCGCTGGCGGACGCCCGCACGATCGGACAGGCCGAGCACACCGTCGCCCGGTACGGAGCACGGCTCTGGCGCCGGGCGGTGGACCGGGCCCAGGGCCGCGGGCCCACGACCGGCGACCTCTCCCGGGACGACGACCGGCCGCTGTACTGGGCGCGACTCGCGCTCACCCGGGAACTGCGCGGCTGGCGGCCCGAGTTCGGGCTCGACGAGGAGGGCAGGGCCCGGCTCCTGGACCGCCTGGAGCGCTCCTCGCGCGGGCAGGACTCGATCCGCTACCCGGCCGGCAAGGGCGTCAAGCGGATCCTGCTCACCGGCTTCGACCCGTTCACCCTCGACCGCGACGTGCGGATCAGCAACCCCTCCGGGGCCACCGCGCTCGCCCTGGACGGCACCTGGCTGCGCACCGCCGACGGCTCCCTCGCCCGGGTCGAGACGGCGGTCTTCCCGGTCCGCTGGGAGGACTTCGCGGACGGCACGGTCGAGCGGACCCTGCGCCCGCACCTGCCCGAGGTGGACCTGTTCACCACCGTGAGCCAGGGCCGTCCCGGCCGCTTCGACATCGAGCGCACCAACGGCGCCTGGCGCGGCGGCTTCCCCGACAACGAGAACCTCTCCAGGACCGGGACGGTGCCGGTGCCCGAGGCGGCCGGCCAGCCCCAGTGGACGTCGACGACCCTGCCGTACGCGGCGATCACGGCGGCGGGCACCGGGCGCTTCCCGGTGTACGACAACACCTCGGTGACCGAGCTCCCGGCCGGCTCGGACACCCCTGTGGTCCGCCCCGACGGCCCGACGCCGGGCTCGCTCGCCCGGGCGGGCGGCGGCGGGAACTACCTCTCCAACGAGATCGCCTACCGCGCCACGCTGCTGCGCGACCGGCTCGGTCTGACCGGGCTGCCCGGCGGGCATGTGCACACCCCGGTGCTGCAGTTCGGCCCGGACAACGCGGACCCGGCGACCGGGACGGTCACCGACCCCGGGTTCGTGCGCAACCGGCTGGACATCATCGCGCAGGTACGGGCGATCGTGGCGGTGGCCGCGGGCTCCTGAGACCCGGAGGCCGCCGAGACCCGGAGACCGCCGAGGCCCGCAGACCGCCGAGGCCCGCAGACCGCCGGGCCCGGAGGCCGCCGAGGCCCTGGCGGCTCCTGAGGCCAGGGAGGCCGCCGAGGCCCTGGCGGCACCTGAGGTCCGGGAGGCCTGGGGTCCGGAAGGCCCCTGAGACCCGGGAGGCCGGGCGACCCCTGGGGTCCGGGAGGCCCCGTAGGCCCGGGCGGCCCCGTAGGCCCGGCGGCCCCTGAGGCCCGGGCGGCCGCTGGGGTCCCGGAGGCCGCTGAGCTAATACCCCAAGCCCGCCATTGATCCTTACCGGCGCAGGCGGGATGATGGCGGTCATGATCCTCGCAGCCACCCAGTTCGCCCCCGTCGCCGGGGACATCGCCGCCAATGTCCACACCGTCGCCGGGCTCGTCCGCGCCGCCGGGGCCGAGGGGGCCAGGGTCGTCGTCTTCGCCGAGCTGGCCCTCACCGGCTACGAGCCGAGCCTCGTGCGGGACACCCCCGACCTGGTCCTGACCGAGGACGACCCGCGCCTCGACCCGGTGCGGGAGGCCTGCCGGGCGGCCTCCGCCGCGGCCGTCGTCAACGGGCCGGTGCGGACGGCCTCGGGCCGGCCGGCGATCACCACCCTGGTGATCGGACCGGACGGCTCGCTGCTCGCCCGTTACGACAAGCAGCACCTGTACGGGATCGAGGCGGAGGTCTTCGCGCCGGGCACCGCCGACGGGCGCTTCGTGCTCGACGGCGTCCGCTTCGCGACGGCCACCTGCTACGACAACCGCTTCCCGGAGCTGGCCGAGCGGGCCGCCGCCGACGCCTGCGCGGTGTACCTGGCCAGCTCGGTGCTCGACGCGGCCAACGACTCCTTCGAGAAGGTCTACCCGGTACGGGCCAGGGACTTCGGCCTGTACGTGGTCCTGGGCAACGTGCTCGGCCCCAACGAGGACGGCGTCGGCACCGGCCGCGCCGGGGCCTGGGGCCCGGACGGGCGGCGGATCGCCGACGCGGGGGCGCAGGAGCCGGGGTACGTGCTCGCGGAGGTCCCGGACGGCGCCTGACCCGGGGGAGACACCGGACGGCCGGCAACCGGATCGGTCACCGGCCACCGGCCGTCCGGCGGGGAGGCCGCCGCGGAACCCCCGGTCCGCGACGGCGCCCCGGCCCCGTTACGGGGCGCTCAGACCCAGCGTGTACGCGCCGGAGCCGCTGTAGGCGTGGACCACATAGCGGTAGTAGCCCGCGGTCCCCTTGTACGTGATGTCCTCGTCGGCACCTGCCGTGCCGCCGACCGCCACGTCCGCCCAGGCAGAGCCGTTCCACTTCTGCAGGTACAGGTCGAAGTCGGTCCCGGCCGGGCCGCGCAGGCAGCCCACGTGGGTGCCGGAGGTGGCCGAGTAGTAGTAGGAGCCGTCGGGCTGGGCCTCCGCCTCGCCGTCGGTCAGCGAACCCCGGTACGTGTACTTGGTGTTGTCGCAGCCGGTGGGCGGCGGGGTCGTGCTGCCGACGGTCAGCTGGTAGGTGACCGTGTGGGTCGCCGAGCCGGTGCCGGTGACGGTGATCGGGTAGGTGCCGTTGGCCGTGCCGGCCGCGGCCTGCACGGTCATCGTCGAGGAGCCGCCCGAGGTGACCGAGGACGGGCTGAAGGAGACGGTGACCCCGCTCGGGGCGCCGCTCGCGGAGAGCTGCACGCTCTGCGCGCTGCCGCCGGTGGTGGTGGTGTTCACCGTGGCGGTGACCGAGGCGCCCGGCTGGACCGAGCCGGAGGCCGGGTTCAGGGCCAGCGAGAAGTCCGGGGTGGTGGTGCCGCCGCAGTCGGTCTCACCGGACTGGGCCGGGACGCCGATCGCGTTCCAGGCCGTCTTCACCGCGTTGCACTCGGCGCTGCCGTAGGTGTTCTTGGCGCTGGAGAGCGTCGCCTTGCGGGCGGCGAGGTGGTTCCAGGAGGAGGTCTTCATCAGCAGGGCGCCCATGAAGATCTTGCCGGCCTTCTGGATGCCGATGCCGGTCACCGAGGAGGGGCCGCCGGAACATATGGGGCTCGCGGGCTTGCCGCCGCCCGGGTTGGAGCCCTCGGCGAGCAGGTAGAACCAGTGGTTCTGCGGGCCGGCCGCGGCGTGCACCTCGGTGCCGGAGCTCAGCTGCGGGTAGCAGTTGGGGTCGCCGGCGAGCGAGGGGTTGTACATGTAGCGGATCGGCTTGTTGTCGCCGAGGAAGTTCAGCTTCTCGCCGACCGTGTAGTCGGGGGTGTCGTTCGGGTTGTTGGCGAAGTGCTCGGTGAGCGCGCCGAAGATGTCGCCGGTGGACTCGTTCATCCCGCCGTTCTCGTTGGACGAGCCCGAGCTGCCCGGGGTGCGGTCGAAGATCTCGTGACCGTACTCGTGGGCGACGACGTCGATGCCGGTGAGCTGCATCGTGCTGTTCTGGTTGTGGCCGTACGTGGTCTTCGTGCCGTCGTAGTAGGCGTTGACCTCGCCCAGGCCGGCCCGCGCCGGGACCATGCCGCCCTGCCCGTTCTGGCCGTTGTAGCCGAACCACTGCTTGAGCATGTCGCTCTCGCGCTGGGCCGCGTACATGATGTCGACGCAGGCGGTCACGAGGTCGTTGGCGGTGCCGTTGCCCCAGGGCGAGGAGCCGGTGTAGGCGCTGCCGTTCTGGCCGCCGCACTTGAAGCCGGAGCGGTTCGGGTCGGTCATGGAGCCGGCGGCGGTGTCGATGGTGACGTTGCCGTTGTGGTAGCCGCGCCCGTCGGCGTGCAGGATCTTGTCGGTGGCGCGGGCGACGGCGCCGGTGCGGGCGTCGACGTAGGTGTCCAGCGAGCTGGGCAGGCCCTTGGCGGTGCGGCCGACGACCAGGGTGTGCCAGGTGAGGACCGGCTTGTTCCCCTTGAGCAGCACGGTCAGTTCGGGGGTGCCGGCGCTCTCGACCGCGGCGAGCTGGCCGCGGGCCGTGGCGAGCGCGGCGGCGGAGCTCACCGTCGCCTTGGTGGAGAGCCGGATGGCCGGGGCGGGCGCGGAGGTGATGTCCCGGACCTTGCCGGCGCTGTCGGAGAGGACCACGGCGTCGCCGCCGGCCACCGGGAGCCCCTTGTAGGTGCGCTGGTAGGTGGCGTAGTAGAGGCCGTCGGCCCAGGGGGTGACACCGGTGCGGACGAGTTCCTCGTCCACGCCGTGGCGCAGTCCGTCGAGTCCGCTGTCGGCGGCCTTGTCGGCGGCGGCGAGGGCGAGGGACTTGCCGTGCCCGGGCGGTACGGGCTGCGGCGCCGGGGTCGCGGCGGTGGCGGTTCCCGCGAGGGTGCCCGCGAGGCTCGCCGTCAGCGCGAGCGCTGCCACGGCCGCCGAGAGTCTGGTGGGGTGCACGTCTGCTCCGATCAGGTGGGGGGAGACGGTGGGTCGCGCCGAGTATGTGCGTGGACATGGCAAGTCGGGGACCTCTCACCGGCCATAAGACCCGCGTTATGCCTCGGACCCGTCAGAAGCCCTCCGTCCGCCCCCATCCGCTGCGTACGCTGCTGAAATGCAGCTGGAGTTGAGGCATCTCGAAGCCGTCTGCCGGATAGCGGAAGCGGGCAGTCTGGGCCGCGCGGCGGCCCGGCTGGGGGTCTCGCAGCCCGCGCTCTCCGCGCAGCTGCGGCGCATCGAACGGGCCGCGGGCGGCGAGCTGTTCTTCCGCGGCCGGCACGGGGTGGACCCCACCCCGCTGGGCGAGTTCGTGCTGGCCAAGGCGCGCCGGGTGCTCGACGAGATGGACGCGCTCGCGGCCGGCGCCCGGGCCGCCGCGCCGCACCCGACGCTGCGGCTCGGCTGCATCCTGCTCGTCCTGGTGGACGACCTGATCGGGCGGCTCGACCGGGAGCTCGCGGGCCAGGAGATCGCGGTCAGCATCGAGCACTCGGTGACCACGCTCACCCGGCTGCTCGGCGCCGGGCAGTACGACGCGATCGTGTACGGGGAGTGCAACGACCACGAGGTGCCGCTCCCCGACGGCACGGCGGCCCGCACGCTGATCCCGAAGGAACCTTTCTGTGTGCGCATGTCGGCGGCGCACCCGCTGGCCGCGCGGGAGCGGGTGGAGCTCGCGGAGCTGGCGGGCGAGACCTGGATGACGCTGATCGAGGACGACGACGGCGGTCCGGAGGCGCTGGTCGAGGCCTGCCGCAGGGCCGGCTTCACCCCGGCGCTGCGCTACCGGATCGCGGACCGCAAGATGCACTACGACCTGATCGCGGCGGGCCGTGCGATCTCGATGAGCCAGCCGACGGCGCCCCCGGCGGAGGGCACCGTGCTGCGTCCGCTGGCCGGCGACCCGATCACGGGCCGCATCCGGCTCGCGTGGAACCGGTCGGCGGTCTCCGAGCGCCGGGCGAAGCTGCTGTACCGCGCGGCGGGACTCGCGTATCTGGCCAACGTCCCCAACAACGCCTTCCACCGGACGTGGTGGGAGTCCCGCCCGGAGCTGCACCCGGTCCTGGACTGAGCCTGAGTCCGGGCCGGGACCCGCACCCCGGGCCGAGCCAAACCCCGGGCCGAGACCGCTAGTGGGCGGCTCCCTCGGCCGGTCGGGGCTCGTCGCTGCCGTCGCGGCCCTCGCCGCTGTCGTCGCCCTCGTCCGTCTCGCCGTTCAGGTCCCGGGCCATCAGGGTGGCTCCGGCGACCGCGCCCGGCATCAGCAGGACGGCGACGAAGGGGACGAGGAAGGCGAGGGTGAGGGGGACGCCGAAGCCGAGGGCGGCCATCCGGCGGCCGCGCAGCAGCCCGAGCCGCTCCTTGAGCTCGACCCCGCGGCGCTGGAGCGCGACGGCGGTCAGCTCCTCGGTGAGGAAGAAGCCGGAGACGCAGAAGCCGAGCGCGGGGACGAGCGTCTGCCCGAGGACCGGGATGAAGCCGGCCGCGAAGAGCAGGATGCCGTAGAACGCGACCCGCACCAGGACCCGCAGGCTGTCGCGGGCCGAGATCCACAGGTCCTTCCAGAGCGGCAGCCCGGACTCGGGGACCTCGCCGCCCTGGCTGCGGTCGACCGCCTCGGACAGCGACTCGTAGAAGGGCTGGCCGATCAGGAGGGTCACGGCGGTGAAGGTGATCACGGCGAGGAAGAGCCCGAGCGCGAAGACCAGGAAGGTCAGCGCCCCGCGGAGGACGCCCTGCCAGGGCGAGCCCCAGCCGTCGGCGAAGGGGGTGGCCCAGGCGCTGACGTCGTCGGCGCCGTAGAAGAGGCCGATGAGGGCCCCCACGTAGAGGACGAAGGTCACCAGGCCCGGCAGCAGCCCGAAGCCGAACCACCGTCCGTGCCGGCCGACCCACTTCTGTCCCTGCAGCAGGTAACCGAGTCCCGCCCCGAAATCGCGCATGTGATCACCCTATCGGCGGCGGGCACGCGGCGGGCATGAAGGAGGGCCGCACCTCGGTCGGTCGGGGTGCGGCCCCCTTCTACGGTATCCCGTGTCGGGCGTCCGCGATCAGACGGCGAGCTCGACCGTGATGTTGCCGCGGGTCGCCTTGGAGTACGGGCAGACCTGGTGGGCCTTCTCGATCAGGCTCTTGGCGGTCTCGGCGTCCACGTTCGGGATGGTCGCCGAGATCCTGACGATGATGCCGAAGCCCTCGTCGTTCTTGCCGATGCCGACCTCGGCGGTGACCGTCGAGCCGGAGACGTCCGCGTTCTCGTTGCGCGCGACGACGCCCAGGGCGCCCTGGAAGCAGGCGCTGTACCCGGCGGCGAAGAGCTGCTCGGGGTTGGTGCCGGCGCCGGAGCCGCCCATGGCCTTGGGCGGGTTCACGACGACGTCGAGCTGCCCGTCGTCGGTGGCGACCCGGCCGTCGCGGCCGTTCTCGGCGGTCGCGACGGCGGTGTACAGGACGTCGGAGTGCTGGATGGACATGCTGATGTCTTCCTTCTTCGTTCGCCGCGACTCGCGCCCACGATCGCGACGGCTGAGGGAAGACTAACGGGTCAGCGAGACGATCATCTTTCCGGTGTTGTCACCGCGGAGCAGGCCCAGGAAGCCGTCCACGCCGTTCTCGATGCCCTCGACGAAGGTCTCGCCGTACTTCAGCTCGCCGGAGCGCAGCCAGCCGCCGACCTCCTCGACGAACTGCTGCTGCAGCCCGTAGTGGTCGCCGACGAGGACGCCCTGGAGGCGCAGCCGCTTGCCGATGATCATGGCCATGTTGCGCGGGCCGGGGACCGGCTCGGTGTCGTTGTACTGCGCGATCATGCCGCAGATGGTGGCGCGGCCGTGCACGTTGAGCGAGGAGATCGCGGCTTCGAGGTGGTCGCCGCCGACGTTGTCGAAGTAGACGTCGATGCCGTCCGGGGCGGCCTCGCGGAGCTGGTCCTTGACCGGGCCCTTCTTGTAGTTGAAGGCGGCGTCGAAGCCGAGCTCCTCGACCAGCCACTTGACCTTCTCGTCGGAGCCGGCCGAGCCGATGACCCGGGAGGCGCCCTTGAGCCGGGCCATCTGGCCGACCTGGCTGCCGACGGCACCGGCCGCGCCGGAGACGAAGACGGCGTCGCCCTCCTTGAAGGAGGCCACGTCGAAGAGGCCCGCGTAGGCGGTGAGGCCGGTCATGCCGAGCACGCCGAGGTAGGTGGAGAGCGGGGCGAGCTCCGGGTCGACCTTGGTGGCGTGCTGGGCGGGCACGTCGGCGTACTCGCGCCAGCCGAGGCCGTGCAGCACGTGGTCGCCGACGGCGAAGCCCTCGGCGTTGGAGGCGACGACCTCGCCGACCGCGCCGCCGTCCATGGGGTGGTCCAGCCGGAACGGGGGAATGTAGGACTTCACGTCGTTCATGCGGCCGCGCATGTACGGGTCGACGGAGAAGTGCAGGTTGCGCACGAGGATGCGGCCCTCGGCGGGCTCGGCGACCGCGGTCTCGCGCAGGGCGAAGTCCGAGGGGACGGGCCAGCCGTGCGGGCGGGAGACGAGGTGCCACTCACGGCTGGACGCGGACAGTGCGGACATCGGCTGAGCCTCCTAAAAAATGCTTCACGATCTGAAACAACCATGCTCCTCAATATTTCATGTTGTCAAGTATCGGAGTACGATGAAGTCATGCCCACCACACGCACGGACCCCCTGACGCTGGAAGTCGTGGAGCTCATCGGCACGGTCGTGGCGCGCTACCACGACGAGTACGAGGAGGCCGCCGCCCAGCACGCCCTCACCGGCGCGCAGGCCCGCGTCCTCGGCCTGCTCTCGCTGGAGCCCGCCCCGATGCGGAAGATCGCCGAGAAGCTCAAGTGCGAGCCGTCGAACGTGACGGGGATCATCGACCGCCTGGAGTCCCGCGGCCTCGCCGAGCGCCGCCCGGACCCCGCCGACCGCCGGGTCAAGGTGGCCGCCCCCACCGAGGAGGGCCTGGACCTCGCCCGCAGGCTGCGCGAGTCCCTGCACTTCGCCCGCGAGCCCCTCGGCGAGCTCAGCGAGGCCGAGCGCACCCTGCTGCGCGACCTGCTGAAGCGGATGCTCGGCACGCCGTAGCGGCAGCGCGCTACACGCACCACCAAAGGAAGCGCGTGCAGGTCGGCTCCGGGCTGGGCGTGCTGCTCGGCGTAGAGCCGGGCGCGGGCGTGCCCGTGGTCGGGGCCGGGCCGCTCGCCGTGGGCGAGGCCGACCCGGAGGGCGCGCCGGTGGGCGAGCCGCTCGGTGTCGGAGCTCCGGCCGTCGCCCTGGGCGAGGCGCCGGAGCCGCCCCCGGAGCCCGCACCCGCGCCCGTACCGGCGCCGCCGCCGCTCCCCGTCCCGCTTCCCGTACCGCTCCCCGGCCCGCCCGGGCCTTCGGCACCGCCGGAGCCGGAGGCGCTCCCGGAGCCGTGCGAGGCGTGCCCGGTGGGCGTCGGGGCCATGGATTCGGGCTGCTCGACCGTCCCGGGGCCCTCGGACTGCCCGGCGCTCTCCGACGGGGTCGGCTGCTCCGGGTCGAGGGGGGTCTCGACGACCTCCTCCTCCTGTACGGCGGTGGCGGCGCCCCCCTCGTCGGGCTGCTCCAGAGCCAGCCTCGCCATGCTCAGCGCCCCGGCCGCCAGCACCAGGCCGAGCGTGCCGACCAGGACCGTGCGCCCGCGCCGCGAGCGCGCCCGGCGGCCTCCCTTGCCGCCCCTCGCGCTCCGGCGCGCGGCGGCCCGCCCCCGACCGGAGCGCGAGGGCTCCAGGGGGTCGAGCTCGAAGGCGTAACCGAACTCCGGCTCGGCCGGCGGGGGAAAGTCCGCCGGTTCGGCGACCGGGTGGGGGGCTCGGTACCGCAGCTCCTCGGCGGGGGTTCCGCAGCCTGCACAGGCCAGCGCGCCGTTGAGGTGCCGTCGGCACTGGTGGCAGTAGTCCATGGCGCCCGCAGGCTATGCGCCCCATGGACACGACAGGTAGCCACAGACGTGAGGATCCTGTGAGGAAACCGCAGGTCGTCGGCGTGCCGTCGCTAATCTCCCCCTTCGGGCAGGATGGGCGCATGACCCCTGCCGCCCCCTTTGGGCCGCTCGAGTTCCAGCTCGTCCTGCTCCGCCGGATGGCCGACCACCAGCCGGGGCTCGTCGAGGACGCGCTGCGCGCGCTCGGCACCACCCGCACCGCGATGCGCGAGGCGAACAAGCGCTGGCAGGCGCGGGCGCGAGCCCGCCCGTCACCCACCGCCGCCCGGCCCGACGCGCTTCGCGCGGCCCCCTCCACTCCGGGCGGCCCCGTCGAACTCGACCTCTACCGCGCGGCCCTCGGCGAACCCGAGTCGCGCCGCGCGCTCCCCGGCTTCCCGGCCGGGCACGAGGAGTGGGCCTGGCCGGTGCCGCTCTGGCCCGAGCTGCGGTTCACGGCGTACGCCGGGCCGGGCCGGGCCGTCTGGTCCCGGGCCCTGACCAGGGCGCCGGGCACCCCCGCGCCCGCGCTGCGCGGGGCGGCCGACCTGCTGCCGTGGCGGTGCACGATCGACGAGGTCTACGCGGCCTTCCCGGGGGCCCGGGCGCGGGAGCAGGCCTCCCCCGCCCTCACCCGACTGGACTTCACGCTGCCCGACGGCACGGCGTGCGCCGCCGAGTTCGCCTGGGGGCTGTTGCAGCGGCTGCTGCCCGTGACGCCCTGACGAGCACCCACACGCGCACACGGGCCCCCACTCACCCACAAGCACTCACCCGAGCCTGACCCTCCGTCAGCGATCGCCCACCCCCGGGCGGCGCAGCACAACGCGCGCCCCGGCCGGGGCGGCAGCACGATGCCAACAGGACCGCGCCCCGCGCACCGCCTCGCCCGTGCCAGCACCGCACTCCGGAGGAACGCCGTGACCGTCAGCCTTGAGCAGCTGCGCCGCTGCCATGTCGCCGTCGACCTGGGAGCAGCCCGCACCCGGGTCTTCGTCAAGGGCGCCGGACTCGTCGTCGACGAGCCGTCCGTCGCCGCCGTCAACACCCGCACCGGCGCGCTGATCGCCGTCGGCGCGCTCGCCGAGAAGATGACCGGCCGCACCCCGGACTACATCCGGGTGGTCCGCCCGGTCTCCGGCGGCACCGTCGTCGACATCGAGATGGCACAGCGGATGCTCCGTCACCTCCTGGGCGACAAGCTCCGCCGCCAGCTGCGCCGCAAGCCCCGGCTGCGGGCCGCCGCCTGCACCCCGCACGACAGCGACCCGCTCGCCCAGCGCGCCGCCGTGGAGACCCTGGTCGGTCTCGGCGCCCGCCGGGTCGAGCTGGTCGACACGCTGATCGCGGCGGCCGTGGGCTGCGGACTCCCGGTGGAGCAGCCCACCGCGACCATGATCATGGTGTGCGGCGCGGCCACCACCCAGGTCGCGGTGCTGTCGCTCGGCGCGATCGTCACCGCCGAGCGCGTCCCGGTCGGCGGCGACGCCATCGACCACGCGGTCATCCAGCACCTGCGCCACCAGCACGAGCTGATGCTGCCCAGCCAGTCGGTCCGCCCGCTGCAGGTCGCCCTGCACAGCAACGGCCTCACCCTGCAGGGCCCGACCTACACCGAGATCCACGGCCGTGACGTGGCCACCGGCCTGGCCCGGTCGGTGACGGTGGACACCGCCGCCGTACGGGAGGCCATCCAGACCCCGCTGACCGCCGTCCTCGACGGCATCGGCAAGGTGCTCCGGGACTGCCCGCCCGACCTCGTGGCCGACCTCGCCGACCGCGGCATCATGATGGTCGGCGGCAGCGCCCTGCTGCCGGGGCTCGACCAGATGCTGCGCGAAGCCACCGGGATGCCCGTGCACATCGCGGAGCGGCCCGACGTCTGCGCCGTGCTCGGCCTGGGCGCGATGCTGGAGGGCAGGATCCAGCCACTGGTCCTCGACCCGCTGTCCGAAAGCGAATAGCAGGCGGTCGGTCGTTTTGTACGACAATGACCGTATGTCGATCATGGACGAGCAGGGCGACGAGGCCCACGGCGACGCCGACGGGGCCGGCACGGGCGGCGGCTCCCCCGCCCCCGGGCCGGGCTCGCCGCCCACCTCGCCGCCCTCGCCGGCCCCGCTGCCCTCGCTGCTCGAAGCCGTCCTCGGCGTCGGCAGCGAGCTGGAGCTGCGGTCCACCCTCCAGCACCTCGTGGAGACCGCGACCCAGCTGACCGACGCCCGCTACGGGGCGCTCGGCGTCGTCGACCCCGAGCGCCTGACCCTGACCGAGCTGTACACCTCCGGGATCAGCGAGGAGCAGCGCGAGCGCATCGGCCGGCTCCCCGACGGACACAGCGGCCTGATCGGCGTGCTCGTCCGGGACCCGCAGCCGCTGCGGCTCGACGACCTGACCGCAGACCCGCGCTCCGCCGGCCTGCCCGAGGGCCACCCGGAGATGCGCTCCTTCCTCGGCGTGCCCATCCGGGTCCACACCGAGGTGTTCGGCAACCTCTACCTCACCGAGAAGCGCTCCGGCCCCTTCACCGACGAGGACCTCGCCCTGCTGCGCGTCCTCGCCTCCCAGGCCGGCATCGCCATCGGCAACGCCCGGCTCTACGAGACGGCCCGGCAGCGCGAGCGGTGGATCGAGGGCGCCGCCGCCGTCACCACGGCCCTGCTCGCCGGCGAACCGGCCGAGAACGCCCTGATGACCGTCGCCGAGCGGGCCAGGCTGCTCGCCGACGCCTCCGCCGGGGTGGTGCTCCAGCCCACCGCGGAGGGCGGCATGGAGATCGTCGCCGCCTCCACCACCGACGACCCGGGCGACCTCGTCGGCACCACGATCGCCCCCGGCTCCCCCGTCCTGGTCCAACTGCTCGGCGGCGAGCCCGTCTTCGTCGAGGACTCCTCGACCGACCCCCGCATGACCACCCACGTCCGCAGCCGGTTCGGGCCCTCGATGATGCTGCCGCTGCAGAGCGGCGGGCAGCTCATCGGCACCCTCGCCCTGCCCCGGCGGCGCGGCGGCCGCCCGTACACGGCGGTGGACCGGCTGCTCGCCGCCCAGTTCGCCTCCCAGGCGGCCCTCGCCCTGGTCCTCGCCGACGCCCAGCACAACCGGGAGCGGCTCGCCGTCTACGAGGACCGCGACCGGATCGCCCGCGATCTGCACGACCTGGTCGTCCAGCGCCTCTTCGCCACGGAGATGATGCTGGAGTCGACCCGGCGCCGGGCGGCCGACTCCTCCGACGAGGACGCGCTCCTCGGAAAGGCCGTCGACGAGCTGGACTCCACGATCCAGGAGGTCCGCACGACGATCTTCGCGCTCCAGCAGCCGCCCGCCGACGCGCCGACCTCGTTCCGCGGCAGGGTGCTGCGGGAGACCGGCGGCGCGGCCGCGCTGCTCGGCTTCCAGCCCTCCGTCCACTTCTCCGGCGCGGTCGACACCCTCGCCGACGAGGCCACCGCCGACCGGCTGCTCGCCGCCCTGCGCGGTGCGCTGGCCGCCGCGCACCGCCGCCCGGGCGTCGGCACGGTCACGGTCGAGGTGACGGCGGACGACAGCGGACTGCGGCTGCGCGTCGAGGACGACGGGACCCCGCCGACGACGGTGAGCTGGCCCTGACCCTCGCGGACGCCCCCGGACGGACCAGTCCGGCGCGCACCACCCCCGCCACCGATCTTGACTGGGATCGTGGACACCGAAGCGAAGATCCCCGCGGCCGCCTACCGCAACCTCGCGCTGGCGACGATCGGCTTCACGCTCACCTTCTGGGCCTGGGACCTGATCGCCCCGCTCGCCAGCTGGTACGGGGACCGGCTCTCGCTCAGCTCCTTCCAGCAGTCGCTGCTCGTCGCCGTCCCCGTCCTGGTCGGCTCGGTGGGCCGGATCCCGGCGGGGGCGCTCACCGACCGGTACGGCGCGAAGCGGATGTTCCCGCTGGCCGCGGCCCTCACCATCGTGCCCGTACTGCTCCTGACCGTCGTGAAGGACTCGTACGGTCTGATGCTGGCCGTCGGCTTCCTCCTCGGCCTCGGCGGCACCACGTTCGCCATCGGCATCCCGCTCGTCAACTCCTGGTTCCCGCCCGCCAAGCGCGGCTTCGCCCTCGGCGTCTTCGGCATGGGCATGGGCGGGGTGGCGCTCTCCGGCTACTTCACCCCGCGGATCGCCAAGCACGGCGAGAACCTGCCCTTCTACGTGGTGGCCCTCGCCCTCGCCGTGTACGCCGTCCTGGCCGCGCTGCTCATCACCGACCGCCCCGACCGCCCGGTCCCCTCCGCCTCCCTCGCCGACCGGCTCGGCCGGGCCGGCCGGCTGCGGGTCACCTGGGAGCTGTCCGCGCTGTACGCGATCGGCTTCGGCGGCATCGTCGCCTTCGGCGTCTACCTGCCGACGTACCTGAAGACCTGGTACGAGCTCGACCCCACCGACGCGGGCACCAAGGCCGCCGGATTCGCCCTGGTGACCGTCGTGTTCCGGCCGATCGGCGGCTGGCTCTCGGACCGGATCCACCCCGCGCTGGTGACCGCCGCCGCGCTCGGCGTCGTCGCGCTCCTCGCGATCGTCCAGGCCTTCGACCCGCCCCTGAACCCGGGCGGCACCATCGCCCTGCTCGTCATGGCCGCCGGCCTCGGCACCGCGAGCGGCTCCGTCTTCGCCCTGGTCTCCCAGGTCACCCCGCAGTCCCAGGTCGGCAGCGTCACGGGCATCGTCGGCGCCATGGGCGGTCTCGGCGGCTTCGTGCCGCCGCTGGTCATGGGCGCCATCTACAGCGCCAAGGGCTCGTACTCGATCGGCTTCATGCTCCTGTCCGACCTGGCGCTCGCCGGCTGCGTCTACGCCTACGGACGGATGCGGAACGTCCGGCCGGAAGGCGAGGCGCCGCGCCCCGAGGTGAGCAAGGTCGCAGAGCGCAGCTCCTGACGCCTGGGCAGAATGCCACCATGAGCGCCCTCTTCCCGGCCCTGCGGGCCGGTTCCGGCCGGCCCGCCCTGCGCTTCGGCGCGGACACCCTGACGTACGAGGAACTGGCCGTCGCCGCCGGGTCCCTGGCGGTACGGATCCGGGACGCGGTGGGCGCGGCCCCGGCCGGCGGCCCGGCGCC
Source organism: Streptomyces sp. NPDC020422 (assembly GCF_044386705.1). Taxonomy (NCBI): domain Bacteria; kingdom Bacillati; phylum Actinomycetota; class Actinomycetes; order Kitasatosporales; family Streptomycetaceae; genus Streptomyces; species Streptomyces sp. NPDC020422. The sequence continues at coordinate 163,682 of NZ_JBIRVJ010000002.1, forward strand.
CGTCGCGGTCTGGGCCACGCCGACCGCCCGCACCGCCGTCGCCGTCGTGGCGGCCCTGCTCGCGGGCGTGCCCGCCGTACCGCTCAACCCGCGGATCGGCGCCCGCGAACTCACCCACATCCTCGGCGACAGCGAGCCGGGCGCGGTCCTCGCCGGGGCGGCGGACGAACTCCCGGACCCGCTCGCGCGGCTGCCCCGCGTCGACGCCGGCGTCCGGGTGGCCGCCGACGGGCCGCGGCCCGGACCCGACCCGGACCCCGAGTCACCCGCCCTGATCGTCTACACCTCCGGGACGACCGGCCCGCCCAAGGGCGTCCTGCTCTCCCACCGGGCCGTCGCCGCCTCGCTGGACGCCCTGGAGGAGGCCTGGCGGTGGACCGCCGACGACGTCCTCGTCCACGCCCTGCCGCTGTTCCACGTCCACGGCCTGGTCCTCGGGATCCTCGGCCCGCTGCGCCGCGGCGGCGAGGTGCGCCACCTGGGCGCCTTCTCCGTCGAGGGGGTCGCGAAAGAGCTCGGCGACGGCGGCGGCACGATGCTCTTCGGCGTCCCCACCATGTACCACCGGCTCGCCGAGGCGCTCCCCGACGACCCGGCGCTCGTGCGGGCGCTGACCGGCGCCCGGCTGCTCGTCTCCGGCTCGGCGGCGCTGCCCGTGCACGACCACGAGCGGATCACGGCGGCGACCGGCCGGACGGTGATCGAGCGCTACGGCATGACCGAGACCCTCATGAGCACCTCCGTCCCCGTCGGCTCGGGCCCCCGCCCCGGCTCGGTCGGACTTCCGCTGCGCGGGGTCGAACTGCGCCTGGTGGAGGAGGACGGTTCGGTCCTCGACGCCCGGGACGGCCAGACCGTCGGCGAGATCCAGGTGAAGGGCCCGAACCTGTTCACGGCCTACCTCAACCGCCCGGACGCGACCGCTGCCGCCTTCGCCGACGGCGGCTGGTTCCGCACCGGGGACATGGCGGTGCGGGAGGCCGACGGGTACGTCCGGATCGTCGGCCGCAAGGCGACCGACCTCATCAAGAGCGGCGGCTACAAGATCGGGGCGGGCGAGATCGAGAACGCCCTGCTCGACCACCCCGGGGTCCGGGAGGCGGCCGTCACCGGCGAGCCCGACCCCGACCTGGGCGAGCGGATCGTGGCCTGGGTGGTGCCCGCCGACCCGGACCGGCCCCCGGCCCCCGGCGCCCTGGCCGACCACGTCACCGCCCTGCTGGCGCCGCACAAGCGCCCGCGCGAGGTCCGCTACCTGGCGGCGCTGCCCCGCAACGACATGGGCAAGATCCTCAAGAAGGCGCTGCCCGGGGCGCTCCATGCCTGAGCGGCTCACCGCCCGGCAGGCCGTCGCCCTGCTCACGGACTCCTTCACCCCCGACACCGCTCCCCCGCCCGCCCAGGCGCCTGACGGGCCGCTCGCCTGGACCGGCTACGACGCCTCCCGCGCCCGCGCCGCCGAGCGCACCGGCGAGGACGAGTCGGTCCGCTTCGGCACGGCGACCGTCGGGGGGCGGGCGTGCGTGCTCGTGGTCTTCGAGTTCGGCTTCCTGGGCGGCTCGCTCGGCCGGGCCGCCGGGGACCGGCTGGTCGCCGCCTACGCGACGGCGGCCGAGCGGCGGCTGCCGCTGGTCTCCCTGGTGGCGACCGGCGGCAGCCGCATGCAGGAGGGCATGGTCGCGCTCGCCCAGCTCCAGCGCGTGGCCGCCGCCGCGGTCGGCCTGCGGGCGGCGGGCCTCGCCCATCTGACGGTGCTCCGCGACCCGTCGACCGGCGGCGGCTGGGCCACCGTCGGCGCGGGCGCGGACGTCGTCCTGGCCCTCCCCTCCGCCCAGGTCGCCTTCGCCGGCTCCCGGGTCCGCCCGCGGGACGCGGACCCGGCGGCGTACACGGCCGAGGAGCAGCACGCGCACGGCCACGTGGACGCGGTCGTCCCGCCGGAGCGCCTGCGGGAGACGGTCGCGCTGTGGCTGCGGCTGCTCGGTGCGGGCGGCGGGGCGGGGGCGGGGGCTCCCGCTCCCCCGCCGCACGCGCTCGGGCCCCTCGGTCTGCCCGCCACCGGCTGGGACGCCGTCCGGCGGGCCCGCGGCGCGGGTCGCCCACGGGCCGGGGCCTACCTCGACGCGTACTTCACGGAGCGGGCGGCGATCCACGGCGACCGGGCCGGGGGCGTGGACCCCGGGGTGGAGTGCGGCTTCGGGGTGCACGAGGGGCGGGTCGTGGCGTACGCGGCGCAGGACGGCGGCGCGACCCGGCCGGCCGGCTTCCGGACGGTCGCGCGGCTCGTGCGGCTGGCCGGGCGGCTCGGCGTGCCGGTGCTCACGCTGATCGACACCCCGGGCGCCGCCAACGACGCCGAGGCCGAGCGGGCGGGCGCGGGTCCGGCCATCGCGGAGGCGTTCACGGCGATCGCGGAGGCCCCCGTGCCCGTCACCTCGCTCCTGGTCGGCGAGGGCGGTTCGGGCGGCGCCCTGGCGCTCGCGGCCCCCGGCAACACCTGGGCGGCGCCGGGCGGTTACTTCTCCGTCATCGCCCCCGAACTCGCCGCGCAGATCCTCAAGCGGCCGCCGCAGGAGGTCCCGGGGACGGCGGAACAACTGCGGCTGCGCCCGCAGGACCTGGTGGAGCTGGGGGTCGTCCGGGGGATCGTTGGTGGGGCTGATGGTGGGGCTGACGGTGGGGCTGACGGCGGCGTCGGTGGAGCGGCCGATGGCAGTGCCGGTGGAGGTTCCGGTGGGCCGGCCGACGGCGGTTCGACCGGTGGCGGTGCCCATCCGGGGGGCGGCTGAGGCGGCCGGCCCGGAACGGCACGAGGCCCCCTGCACCGGAACGGCACGAGGCCCCCTCCACCGGGAGGGGGCCTCGCAGCGCTTCAGGTGACGATCAGCCGTTGTCGCCCGTGCAGATGCTGAAGTCCTCACAGACGACGACGGTGTGGTCCACGACCGTCACGACGGTGTCGTCGCCCCCGTCCCCGTCCCCGTACCCGTGGGCGAGAGCGGTGCCCGAGCCCGAGAGGACGACGGCGGCGGCCAGGGCGGCCGTGGCGATGAACTTGCGCATGGAAACCTCCTGAAGAGCGGAATTGCTCGACCGGAGCCTGTCCGGCGCATAGGCCCGCGGCAAGCGCCCGCGCCCTGACCGAGGGTCGGGATGACCCGTTCGGGCGGCGCATTCGCTACTTCACGCCCACCGCCCGGATGATCTCCTGCGTCACCGCGCCGCCCTTGTCGTCGCGCGCGCCGGCCCGCAGCGAGACGGATTCCGCTCCGACCGGAACGCGCAGCTCAGCGCGCCAGGAACGGTCGAGCCCGACCTTCTTCCAGGTCTTCCCCGCGTCGTAGGAGACCTCCAGCGAGCCGCCGCCGATCCGTCCGGTGCCGGCCGCGCCCGTCACGTACGCGGCGAAGATCCGGACGGGGACCCTGGCGCCGGCCCGGACGTCGCCGACGAGGTCGGTGTCGAGGTCGAAGCCGAGGTTGATCAGCGGCAGGCGGGTGATCCGGTCGGCCGGGGTCTCGGCCGACCGGAAGGTCCACTCGGCGTGGCCCCTCGTGCCGAGCCGCCAGCGGCCCTCGTCCAGGGCGGTGTCGGTGACGACCTTGTACGTGGCCTCCTCGGCGGGGGCGTCCCAGGCGTAGGCGCCGGAGCTCGTCCTGCGGTCGACGCGGACGCCGTTCACGTACACCTCGGTGTACTGCGTCATCGAGTCGTCGCTCCACACGTTGCCGAAGCCGGTGTGGTCGGGGCCCGAGTCGCCCCAGCCGGGGGTGTTGAACTGCAGGTTGTTGCCGCTGCGCTCCTGGCCCCAGCCGAGGCCGCTGCCGAGCCAGGGGTGCCAGACCGGCTCGAACCAGTCGAGCGTCCGCTCGCTGCCGCCGCGGTAGACGGACTGTCCGCCGCGCTGCTCCAGGGAGTCGCCGAGGTCGACGGACTCGTGCCAGCGCTGGCCGGTGCCGGTGGAGACGTATTCGTTCCGCTGCGAGGGGAAGTCGATCCGCTCCTTGAAGCCGAAGCCGATCGGGAAGGTGTCGGTCAGCGAGTAGCGGAACTCGCCGCCGGTCTCCTTCCTGGCCGTCGGCATGTGGAAGTTGCTGTGGATGGTGGCCAGTTCGTTCCGCTCGGGACGGAACACCAGATCGGTGCCGATCGCCCCGGGATGCCCCTCGGAGAGGTCGTAGGTGTACGGGGTGTTGCGGGTGCCCGTCAGGTCGAGCGCTGCCCCGCGGGCGGCGGCGGTCGCGAGGCGCGCCGCGTCGACCGTGTTCACGGTGGCGACGGCGAGCGGCCGGTCCTGGTAGTCGGCCGTGCCGAACCAGGCCATCAGGCGCCCGGGTCGGGCGTCGGTCACGAACAGCGCCTTCGCACCCGCGTCCTGGGCGGCCTGGGCGAGCTCGACGGCGTCGGCGCCCTCGGTGCGGCGGACCAGGACGGCCTTGCCGGTGACGTTCCTGCCGGCGTACTCGGCGGGGGTGCCGGTGCCCGCGTCGACGACGCCGAGGCGGTGGCGCCCTTCCAGGAGGGCGGTGCCGGGCTGCGGGGTGGCGTCGGAGAGCCGGACCCCGCCGGCCTTCGCCTCCAGGAGCGGCTTGCCGAGCCGCCAGACCGTCCGGTACTCGAAGCTGCCGGTGGCGGGGCGGCGGGTGGGCGCGGCGAAGATCGAGTCGTAGGCCGTCGGGACCTGGACGGCGCCGCCGTAGGAGGCCCCGTTCGCCTTGCGGTCGAACTCCATCAGGAGCTGCCGGGTCTCGGTGCGCCGCTCGACCTCGGCGCGGATCTCGCGCAGCCGCCGCCCGTCGAGGGTGATCTCGCGGTCGCGGTCGAGGACGATCTCCGGCTCGGTGAGGAAGCCGAGGCCGAGGGAGTCCGCGCCGTGCGAGCCGCGGACGTCGAGGAAGGTGTCGACGGTGTACGTGCCGGGCCGCAGGCGCAGTTGGAGAGTTCCGGACTCGCCGACGTCGGCCGGGAACGGGTCGGTGTCGGCGGCCAGCCGCTGCACGCCGAGGCGGGCGGCGGCGGGGGCGCCGTCGCGGTCCTTGACGTGGACGGTGAGGGTGTAGCGCTCCTCCTCCTTGACCAGGCCGAGCGCGGTGTGGGCGACGGCGGTGCCCGCCGAACTCGCGGTGATCCGACCGGAGCTGTTGCCGACGGGGGCCTTGGCGCCGTCCCCGGTGACGGTGGTCGCGGCGGTGCCGTGGGCCGGCACGGTGAGGGTGGTGTCGGCGAGGGCCGCGGTGCCCTCGGGCATGCCCTCGACGGCCAGGTCCAACCGCACGGGCGCGTCGGAGGAGTTGGCGTACGTGACGGTCTTCGTCACGGGCTTGTTCGCCTCGTACGGCCAGGAGTAGAAGCCCAGGTCGGCGGAGCCGGTGGCGGTGACGTTCGCGGAGATCGCGGCGGCCACGTCGACGCGGCCCGCGCCGAGGTCGTACGCGGAGTCGGCGAGCGGCTTCGAGCTGGACATGAGCGCGTTCTTCAGCTGGGCTCCGGTCCAGTCCGGGTGCCGCTCGGCGAGCAGCGCGGCGACGCCGGCGACGTGCGGGGTCGCCATCGACGTACCGCTCATGGAGGTGTAGAGGCCGCTGCCCGCGACGAGCCGGGAGCGGGCGGCGAGGATGTCCACGCCGGGGGCGGAGACATCGGGCTTGAGCGCCTGGTCGCGGTAGCGGGGGCCCTTGCTGGTGAAGTAGGCGGCCTGGTCCTCGGAGTCGACGGCGCCGACGGTGAGCGCGGCGTCGGCGGCGCCGGGCGAGCCGATGGAGCCGGGGGCTCCGGTGTTGCCCGCGGCGATGACGAAGAGGGCGCCGGTCTCGGCGGAGAGGGTGTCGACGGCCTGGGCCATGGGGTCGGTGCCGTCGCTCGGTTCGGGCGACCCCAGGCTCATCGACACGATCTTCGCGTCGACGTCCCGCGCGGCCCACTCCATGCCGGCGATGATCTGCGACTCGCTGCCGGAGCCCTGGTCGCTGAGGACCTTGCCGACCGCGAGGGTGGCGCCGGGCGCCACGCCCTGCTCCCGGCCCGCGGAGCCCGCGCCGCTGCCGCCGACGGTGGAGGTGACGTGGGTGCCGTGGCCGTTGCGGTCGGCGACCTCCTGCCCCTCGATGAAGGAGCGGGTCTCGGCGACCCGACCGGCGAGATCGGGGTGGTCGGCGTCCACACCGGTGTCGAGGACGGCGACCTTGACGCCCTTGCCGGTGAGCCCGGCCTCCCAGGCCTTGGGGCTGCCGATCTGGGCGTTGGACTCGGCCATGTCCGCGGTGACCCTGGCGTCGAGCCAGACCTTGGCGGGACGGGCCGCCCGGGCGGTGGACCGTCCGGTGAACTCTCGCCAGAACGCGCCCGGTTCGGTGGCCGTGACGGCGACCCCGCCGATGCTGGGCAGCGCGCGCACGGACTCGGTGCCGCGCGGGGCGCCGACGGCGGCGCGGGCGCCGCGGCCGGAGCCGTACGTGACGATCAGCGGCAGCTCGCCGGTGACGCCCTGCTCGACGAGTCCGGTGACGTCGAAGAGGCGCCGGTCGAGGACCCCGGACTCCAGGTAGGGCAGGGCCTCGTCGGGTATGACGGTGACCCTGCCGTTCACGGTCTCGCTGCGGACGGCCCCGGTGGCGCCCTTGGCCCGCTCGACGGTCACGGTGCGCTGTCCGCCGCCGAGTTCGGTGAGCGTGACGCGGTCGCCGGTGAGGAGCGTGACGGTGGTGGAGGCGGCGGCGGGCCGGGCTCCCGTGAAGGTCGCGGGCACGGGCGCGACGGGGCCCGCGGCCGCCTGCCCGGTCGAGAGCAGCACCAGGGAGAGGCCCGCGGCGAGCAGGCCGGCTGCCCTTCCTCCTGCGGAAGGTCTGAACACGGAGACACTCCTCGGACGCCCGGGGGAAGGGATGGCTCCGGGCGTTGCGAGGAGTCTGGTCCGTGGCAGACGAGTTGAGCCCGTCCACGGCTGGCGGCTATGCGCCGTGGCGGCGAACCGCCAGGGGGCGGGGGGCGGGGGGCGACTGGCAGGGGCGAGGGGGGCGGGGGGTGACTGGCAGGGGCGAGGGGGGCGGGGGCGACTGGCAGGGGCGACGGGGGCGGGGGGTGACTGGCAGGGGCGAGGGGGGCGGGGGCGACTGGCAGGGGGGCGGGGGGGCCGGTGGTCGGGGGCGGGAGGCACAGGGGCCGCCGGCCCCGCCGGTCGCCTGTCGCCTGTCGCCTGTCGCCTGTCGCTGGTCGCTGGTCGCTGGTCGGGTCGGCCGCCGGTCAGGTGGCCGGGTCGGCCGCAGGCCAGGCGAACCGACCGGACACCGTTCAGGCGGTCCAGGCGGTCCAGGCGGCCGCAGGCCGTGCGGGGGCGGGGGGGGGGACGCCGGTCAGGCGGCTGGATCGGCCGCAGCCCAGGCGGTCCGACCAGCCACCAGCCACCGGTCACCGGCCACCGGTCACCGGCCGCCGACCAGGCGGAACGCCGGGGCGGCCGCCGGCCGGAGGCCGCGTCGCACGGCGCTCAGGCGGCTCGGGCGGTCAGACGGCCAGGCGGCTCAGACGGCAGACGGCAGACGGCAGACGGCAGACGGCAACCGGCAACCGGCAACCGGCTCAAGCGGTCGGGTTGTCCGCGTCGTACCGGCGGAAGCCCTTCGCGTACAGCGCGAGGACGCCGATCGCCACGACGCAGGCGAGGCCGCCCCCGGTGATGGCCACGGCCGGGGAGGTGAGGTCCGCGACGGACCCGGCGAGGAAGTCCCCGAGCCGCGGGCCGCCGGCCACGACCACGATGAACACGCCCTGCAGCCGCCCCCGCATCTCGTCCGGGGCGGCGACCTGCATCATCGTGTTGCGGAAGATCATCGAGACGGTGTCGGAGTATCCGGCGACGGCGAGCAGGAGCAGCCCGACCCAGAGGTTGCGGGTGAGGCCGAAGGCGGCGATGGCGGTGCCCCAGGCGCCCACGGAGAGCAGGATCGCCTGCCCGTGGTGGCGGATCCGTCCCTGCCAGCCGGAGAGCACCCCGCCCAGGAGCGCGCCGAACGCCGGTGCGGCGACGAGGAGTCCGGTGGTGCGGGCGTCCCCGCCGTACCAGAGGACGGCGACGGCCGGGAAGAGGGCGCGGGGGTGGGCGAGGATCATCGCGCAGAAGTCGGAGAAGAACGTCATGCGCAGATTGGGCCGGGTGGCGAGGAACCGCAGCCCGTCGAGGACGGAGGCCCGCTTGGCGCCCGTCCGCTCCGGCAGCATCGAGGGCAGCCGCCACATCGCGTAGAGGGAGGCGGAGAAGGCGACGACGTCGATGGAGTACGCCGCCTGGTAACCGGCCAGTCCGACGATGAGGCCGCCGAGGCTGGGCCCGACGAGGGTGCCGAAGGTCGTGGTCATCGCGTTGAGCGCGTTGGCGGCGCGCAGCTGCTCGGCGGGCAGCAGGCGCGGGATCATCGAGCTGCGGGCGGGCGCGTTGAGCGCGGCGCAGACGGCCTGGAGGGCGACGATCCCGTACAGGAACCAGACCCGGTGGAAGCCGGCGAAGGCGGCCGTCGCGAGCGCGGCGGAGAGCAGCGCCGAGCCGCCGGCGCTGGCGAGGCCGAGCTTGCGCCGGTCGAGGGTGTCGGCGACGGCACCGCCGTACAGACCGAAGACGACGAGCGGGACGAGCGAGAACAGTCCGACGAGCCCGACGGAGAAGGGCGAGCGGGTGATGTCGTAGACCTGGAGCGAGATGGCGAGGGTCGTCATGCCCTGGCCGACCCAGGTGACGGCGTTGCCGAACCAGAGGCGCCGGTAGTGGGCGGAGGTGCGCAGCGGGGTGAGGTCGGCGAGGAACCGGCGCTTGCCGGGTCCCGCCTCCTGGGTGGCGGTCACGCGGCGTCGGCCGTGACGTCGTAGCGGAGCTCGGGGCGTGCCCAGTGGATCCGGCCGGAGGGCGGGACGGTGCCGGTCCGGCGGGCGCCGGTGCGCAGGTAGAAGTCCTCGGCGGGCGGGTGGGCGACGACCCGTATGGAGCCGAGCCCGGCGGCCCGCGCCTCGCCGATCATGTGTGTCACGAGCAGCCGCCCGATGCCCAGCCCCTGGGCCTCGTCGGCGACGAACGCGAGGTCGAGCTCGGCCTCGTCGAGGAGCAGCGCGTAGAACCCGAGCACCTTCCCGTGGCCGTCGACGGCGACGTGTACGGGGTGGTGCTCGATGTACGTGCCGCCCACCTGGTAGCCGTCGACCATGGGCGCGTAGTCGCCCCGGTAGGCGCCGGATTTCCGGACGATCTGGGTGAGGCGCTTGGAGTCGTCCGCGGTGGCGCGCCTGAGGGTGATCTCGACCATGAAGGGAGTATAGGACCGCAACTGGAAACCGATCCTTACATTTAGATGTCGTCGCTCTCTGTTCGGCAGATACCGCCGCTCTCTATTCGCGCACCGCGCAGTCGGCGAGCCGGTCGGGGTCGACGGCGTCGAGGCGGGTGGCGAGGGCGTGCAGCCGGTCCCGCAGCTCGACGATCTCCTCCAGGTCGAGGCCGGTGGCGGCGGCGATGCTCCGGGGCACGCCGAGCGCCTTCTCGCGCAGCGCGGCCCCGTCGCCGGTGAGGCGCACGGTGACGGACCGCTCGTCCTCGACGCTCCGCCGCCGCTCGACGAGGCCGGCCGCCTCCAGCCGCTTGAGCAGCGGCGACAGGGTCCCGGAGTCGAGCCGGAGCCGCTCCCCGATCCCCTTGACGGGCAGCTCGCCGTGCTCCCAGAGCACGAGCATCACCAGGTACTGCGGGTAGGTGAGGCCGAGCTCCTTGAGCGCACCGCGGTAGACGCCGTTGAAGGCGCGGGTGGCGGCGTGCAGGGAGAAGCAGATCTGGTTGTCGAGCCGCAGGAAGTCCTCGTCCATGGAAGCCAGGGTACGGGAGACCCACATCACACGCGATTAAGTTGTGCACAACTAAATAGCCCACTAACAATAGAAGGGCACCACAGCACGCCCCACCCGCTCCCCTCCGGACAGAAACGGAAGAACGCCCCATGGACGCGATCTACACCGCAGTCGCCACCGCCAACGGCCGCGAGGGCCGCGCCGTCAGCTCCGACGGCCACCTGGACCTCCCCCTCGCCCACCCGACGGCCCTCGGCGGCAACGGCCAGGGCACCAACCCGGAGCAGCTCTTCGCCGCCGGCTACGCGGCCTGCTTCGCCAGCGCGATGGGCGTGGTGGCCCGCCAGGAGAAGATCGACATCTCCGACGCCTCCATCACCGCCGAGGTCTCCATCGGCAAGGACCCGTCCGACGGCGGCTTCGGCCTGGCGGTCGTGATGCGCGCGGAGTTCCCGGACCACCTCCAGGGCGAGGCGGGCGCGGCCCTCCTGGAGAAGACCCACGCCTTCTGCCCGTACTCGAAGGCGACGCGCGGCAACATCAAGGTGGAGCTGGTGGTCGAGTAGAGACCCCAAGCCCCCCTGGGTGCCGCCCTGTTCGTAACTGATCGCCCCCTGTGCGCTTTTCGCGCACAGGGGGCGTTCGTGTGTGGTCGTTCATGTTCGGGCACGGGGGATTCGCCTGCCGTATGGCGGGCAGTCATGGGACGGCCGCCGGGCGGTGGCTCAAGGGCGCTCTCCTTGGGGCGCCCCGAGCCGGCCCGTCGGCTCCGCACCCGCACTCCCCGTCCGATCCCATCCCCGGAGGACAACTCCCCCATGGCCGACCTCAATCGCCGCCGGTTCCTTCAACTGGCGGGCGGCACCGCCGCGTTCACCATGCTGTCCGACAGCATCGCCCGCGCCGCCTCCATACCGGCACAGGGATCAACCGGAACGATCCAGGACATCGAGCACATCGTCGTCCTGATGCAGGAGAATCGTTCCTTCGACCACTATTTCGGTGCGATGAAGGGCGTACGGGGCTTCGGCGACCCGCGCCCGGTGACGCTGCCCAGCGGCAAGCCCGTCTGGAACCAGTCGGACGGCAAGACCGAGACCCTGCCCTTCCGGCCGACCAGCGACAAGCTCGGCATGGAGTACCTCCAGGGCCTCAACCACGACTGGCAGGGTGGCCAGAGCGCGTTCAACAAGGGCAGGTACGACAACTGGGTGCCGGCCAAGACCAAGGCCACGATGGCGCACCTGACCCGCGAGGACATCCCGTTCCACTACGCGCTCGCCGACGCCTTCACCATCTGCGACGCGTACCACTGCTCGTTCATCGGCGCGACCGACCCCAACCGCTACTACATGTGGACCGGGTACGTCGGCAACGACGGCACGGGCGGCGGCCCCGTCCTCAACAACGCCGAGGCGGGCTACGGCTGGACCACCTACCCCGAGCGCCTGGAGGCGGCCGGGGTCTCCTGGAAGATCTACCAGGACGTCGGCGACGGCCTGAACGCCGCCGGCTCGTGGGGCTGGATCAACGACGCCTTCCGCGGGAACTACGGCGACAACTCGCTGCTCTACTTCAACAACTACCGCAACGCGCAGCCGGGGAACCCGCTCTACGACAAGGCCCGCACGGGCACGAACGCGAAGGCGGGCGAGGGCTACTTCGACAGGCTGCGCGCCGACGTGCAGTCGGGCAACCTCCCCCAGATCTCCTGGATCGCCGCCCCCGAAGCCTTCTCCGAACACGCCAACTGGCCCGCGAACTACGGCGCCTGGTACATCGCGCAGGTCCTGGACGCGCTGACCTCGAACCCGGACGTGTGGGCGAAGACGGCCCTGTTCATCACGTACGACGAGAACGACGGCTTCTTCGACCACGTCGTCCCGCCGTACGTCCCGGCCTCGGCCTCGCAGGGCCTGTCGACGGTCGCGACGACCCTGGACTACTTCCCGGGCAAGACCGGCTACGCGGCCGGCCCGTACGGCCTGGGCCCGCGCGTCCCGATGATCGTCGTCTCGCCCTGGTCGACCGGCGGCTACACCTGCTCGGAGACCTTCGACCACACGTCGATCATCCGCTTCATGGAGACCCGCTTCGGCGTCCGGGAGCCGCAGATCTCCCCGTGGCGCCGCGCGATCTGCGGCGACCTTACGTCGGCGTTCGACTTCACCCGCACCCAGACCCAGCCGGCCGCCCTGCCGCCCACCGCCGGCTACTACCCGCCGGACAAGAACCGCCACCCGGACTTCCTGGCGACGGCCCCGGCGGTGGGCACGATGCCCCGCCAGGAACGGGGCGCGAAGCCGACCCGCCCCCTCCGCTACGCCCCGTACGTGGACGGCACGGCGGACGTGGTCGCCGGCACCTACCGCCTCACCTTCAGCGGCGGCCCGTCGGCGGGCGCCCAGTTCTACGTCACCTCGGCGAACCGCACGGACGCCCCGTGGACGTACACGGCAGAAGCGTCCAAGTCCATCACGGACACCTGGAACACCAAGTACAGCAAGGGCGTCACAGACCTCACGGCCCACGGCCCCAACGGATTCCTCCGCCGCTTCCGCTCCCCCGGCAAGACGGCGGTCCCGGAGGTGGTGGCCCGCCACAACGCGACGACGGGCAACCTGGACCTGACCTTCACCAACGCGGGCCCGACGACGACGGTGACGATCACCAACGCCTACGCGGGCACCCCCCGGACCCTCACGATCCCGAAGGGCACGACGACCACCCACACCGTCGACCTCACGGGGTCGTCCCGCTGGTACGACGTGACGATCACGACGGCCGCCACGACGGACTACCTCCGCCGCCTGGCGGGCCACGTGGAAACGGGCACGGCGGGCGTCTCGGACCCGGGGATCCTGACGTACTGATCCCTGCACGCCCCTGAAACCACAGCCGCCCCGGCACCGTACGCACGGTGCCGGGGCGGCCGCGTCAGACGCGCCGACCTACTCCGGGGACCCCCAGTCCTGTCCCCAGTAGAGGAACTCGAGCTGCCAGGCTCCCTCTCCCTCGGACGCGATCGTCTCCGTCGCGCCCTGGAGCTGCCACGAGGTGTGCACGAACAGGCGGAGATCCCGCTGCGCGAGCTCGTCCGCCCCGGTCAGGCAGACGGCGATCCGGTCAGGCCGCTCCTGGAACTCGCTGACCAGCAGGTCGAAGAACCCGTCCCAGCCCCCACGGTAGAAGTCCGGGAAACCGAGGGCCCGGGCGACGGCCAGCGACGCCTCGCGCTCCGACCAAAGGCCGCTCACGTCGACGTGGCGCACCGTGAACCCGGCGCCGTCCAGCGCCTTCTCGTACCGGTCCCGGTCCCGCTCCCGGAGCAGATACGGCTCCCGGGCGGCCTCCGCGATCGCTCCGGAGACCGGACGCCACTTCATGCCACGCACCAACGTGCCCTCCCCTGTCGCCTGGAACGTCCGCAACCCTAGAAGATCTTCTTCCCTCCCTCGAAGAGCTTCTTGTGGTACATCGCGAAGTAGCCGCCGAGGTCCCCGCTGGTGACGCTGAAGCCCTGGACGGTCTCGTCGTCCGTCGTGAAGGCGCAGAACACCGTCTTCTCGTCGAGGACGGCGATGCTCAGGGCGTCCACCTGGGAGGTGGCGCGGGTGTCGTGCAGTTGGATCGAGTGGAGGCGGTACTTGCCGTTCTTGACGGACTTGGCCTGCTCCCGCTGTTCCTCGACCCACTCCCGCATCGCGTCGGTCTGCGGCTCGGCCATGACGCGCAGGAGGGCGCGGTCGGAGTCGGCGTTGGCCCAGGCGACGCAGGCCTTGAAGTAGTCCCTCGCGGCCTTCTCGTTCCCCGGCGGGACACGGCGGAAGTAGCTGGACCGCACCTCGTCGGTGGTGTCCTTGAGCGCGGTCTTCAGCGCCCCGTAGAACTCCCGTCCCGTCTTGTAGTGGGTGACCGAGGACGCGGACGCGATGATGGCGTCGACCTTCTCCTCGACGCTCTTCTGCTGCTTCTGGACGAGGTCGAGCCGCTGGAAGACCAGCCCGGCCAGGAACAACGCCACCGGCGCAGCCCAGCCTTCGGCGGACCAGGCCGCCGTGAACACGTTGCGGAGGGTGAGGATCGCGGCCCCCATGAGCGGGATCCACACGGTGGCGACGTGGGCCACCTTCTCCGCGGTGCGACTTACCTTCGCTTTCACCACAGGCTCCCTACTGCGATCGGGCGATGGCTGCCCTGGAGCAACGCTATGCGCGTAGGCACCCGCTCCATAGGGGTCCGGACCCTGAGACGTCCCGGAGCGCACGGAGGGGGCGCACGGAGGGGGATGAGTACGCGCACTCATGCGCCGTCGGCGGGCCCTGAGCTGTGCTGGGGCCATGCCCACCGACCTTCGCGAGACCCGTGCCACCCGCACCTGGGTCCCCCCGTTCCTCTCGACCCTGGTCACCCTCCCGCTGGGGTTCCTCGCCCTCGTGTACGCGATGCTCTCGCCGATGGCCTGCGACTCCTGCGGGCAGGAGGAGGGCCGGCGCTTCACCGACAGCTTCATGCCGGCCTTCACGACCTTCGTGGTGGGCCTGGTGGTGGCGCTGGTGCTGTTGGTGGTCAGCTGGGCGCTGCCCCGGCGGGCCCGGCACACCCCGCGCCGGCTGGTCCTCGCCGTGTGCGCCCCGGTCGCCGTCGTCTGCGCCTGGCTGGTCTTCCTCGGGCTCGTCGACTGGCCGTGAGCCCGTAGGGTGTGACGCCGTGAGCGAATGGCAGATATCCGATGAGGCGGGCGGCGCGCTCGCCGCGCGCTGGTGGCAGTGGGCGCTGTCGGCACCCGACGAGCTGAGCCCGGTCGCCGACGAGACCGGCGAGCACGCGGGCTGGCGGCAGCCCGAGGACGTGTGGTTCCTGGCGGGGACCTACGGCGGGCGGGTGGTCCGGCGCTGCGAGGTGCCCTCCGGGCGGAGGGTGTTCTTCCCCGTCGTCAACGTGCAGCACACCAAGCTCCTCTCCCGGAAGCCGATGAGCCTCGACGTCGCCCAGGCGAGCGCCCACCTCAACGGCGTCCCGCTGCCGCTGACCGAGTTCATCGCGCCGCCGTTCCGGGTGGGGCTGCGGATGCACCTGGCGTGGGGCCTCTGGACGGGGCTCGCCCCGCTGACGCCCGGTCAGTACGTGCTGGAGATCAAGGCCACCACGACCGAGGGCTTCTGGGTGGACACGACGTACCACCTCACCGTCACCGACTGAGGCGCCGCCTTGGGCGCCTGGGATGATGGCTGATCGTCCACGCGCCTGATGTTCAGGGGGAGTTGCAGGTGCCCACCGTCACGCCACCGCCCATGCCGTCCCGTCCGCCCTCGGTGCCGGCGCCCCCGCGTGAGCCCTCGCCGCTGCGGAACCGCGCGACATGGGTCACCGTCGTCGTCCTGCCGATGGTCGGCGCCCTCGTGCTGTGGCTCGCCCAGGGAGGGCTGTCGTGGGTGGCGGCGAAGATATCCGGGCCGCCCGGTCTCACCGTCTACGACGGGGGACTCGGCGGCTGCGTGCCCCGGTACGTGGACGCGTCGCTGGATGAACTGAAGCGGAATCCGGATGCCGCCGAGACGGGGGTGCCCGTCCACGGCGGCCGGTTCGATCCAGTCGAGCTGCCGCTGACCCTGCAGGCGAAGACCTCGCAGGCCATCGTCGTCACCGGCATACGGATCAAGATCCTCTCGATCGAGCCGCTCCCCCGTACCGGAGTCGTCGTCGAGCCCGACGGCTGCGGGGAGATCATGGAGCCGCGGCCCTTCGACGTCGCCCTCACCGAGAAGCCCGCCCCGGTGGCGCAGCCCGTGGCCGACGAGAACGGCAAGCAGGCCGACTTCCCGATCAAGGTCTCCGACAGCGACCCCGAACAACTCAGCCTCCGCTTGGACCCGCGCGGCAAGGACGTGCGCTTCACCGTGGAGGTGGAGTGGGTGGCCGACGGGGAGTACGGCAGCAAGGTCCTGGACAACAGGCGGCTCGGGTACCGGGTGATGGACATGGGCCGACTGCCCTCCCATCCGAAGGCGGCACTGTACCGGTAGGCCGAGCGGGGGGCCGCCCCCCCCCTTCGCCTGAGACGCGGTGCGCGGTGCGCGGTGCGCGGTGCGCGGCATCCGCGCGGTGCGCGGTGCGCGGTGCGGGGTGCGCGGTGCGGGGTGCGCGTACGCGTTCAGACCCGCCCAGCTCACCTCGTCGCCCGTGCCCCCGGTTCACTCGACCCCCGGACCACCAGCCGCGTCGGGGCCATGATCGTCCGGGCTCGGGTGCGGTCGCCGTCCAGGCGGGTGAGGGCCGTGGTGGCCGCTGCCTCGCCGATGGCCGCGGGGTCCTGCGCCACCACCGTCAGGGCCGGGTCGAGGACGTCGGCCAGGGGGAGGTCGTCGAAGGTGACGAGGGCGACGTCCTTGCGGCCCGCGCCGGTGCGGCGGGCGGTGACGCCGAGGGCCGTCGTGTTGTTCGCGGCGAACAGGGCGGTCGGCGGGTACCGGCCTCCGGCTCTTCGCCGAGGGAGGCACGGCCCGCCTGGACAGCACCAGGGTCTGGCAGATGCGGCCGTACCGCGACTGAACACGGCGCCGCGCGTCCCCCGCGTACCGGGCGCCGGCTCTGGCCGTGCCGGCCCCGCACCGGGCGCAGCCTTTGCCGCGCCCGCACCCCCGGGGCGCGGCATTCGCCCCGTCCCCGCCCCTCCCAGCCGCAGGCTTTGGCCGCGTCCCCCCGCCGCGGCTAGGGTGTGCCGCCGTACTCGGCGGATCGCTCCCCTGAAGAAGGTGGGAATGGGGCACATCGACGCAGACCACGTGGGGCTGGTCGTCGCGGCGCAGGCCGGCGACGACCGGGCGCGCGAGCAACTCGTCGCCGCGTACCTGCCCTTGCTGTACAACATCGCGGGGCGGGCGCTGGACGGACATGCCGATGTCGACGACGTCGTCCAGGAGACCCTGCTGCGCGTGGTGCGCGACCTGCCCGCCCTGCGAGCCCCGGAGAGTTTCCGGTCCTGGCTGGTGTCGATCACGATCCGTCAGATCAACACCCACTGGCAGCGTCGGCGTACCGTCGCCGACCGGACGACGGGCATCGACGAGGCACACCGTCTGCCGGCCGCAGGCGCCGAGCCCGTGGACGTCACGATCCTGCGGCTGCACGTGTCGGACGAGCGGCGCCGGGTCGTCGAGGCCGGCCGGTGGCTCGACCCGGACCACCGGATGCTGCTGTCGCTGTGGTGGCAGGAGTGCACCGGCCTGCTCGGCCGGGAGGACATGGCCGCGGCGACCGGGCTCACGGTCGCCCACGTCGGGGTGCGCCTGCAGCGCATGCGCGAGCAGCTGGAGCTGTGCCGGACGCTCGTCGCCGCGCTGGAGGCCGACCCGCGCTGTCCGGGGCTGGACGGGACCCTCGCCGGCTGGGACGGTCAGCCCGCGTCGGTGTGGCGCAAGCGGATGGCGCGGCACACCCGTGGCTGCCCGGTCTGCACGGCGCCGGCGACCGCGCCCGAACGGATCCCGGCCGAGCTGCTGCCCCTCAGCCTCACGGCGCTGGCCGTCCCGGCCGGCCTGGTCGCCCTGCTGACCGCCAAGGGCCTGCTGTCGGGTACGGCCGCCGGTGCCGCCGGGCTGGCCGCGGCGACGTCGACGCCCGCCGCCGGCACGGCGGCGGCAGCGGCAGCGGCGCCGGGCGGAGGCCTGCACGGCGCGCTGGGCGGCAAACTCCCGGTGGTGTCCGCTCATCCGCTGGCGAGTCTGGCCACCGTCGCGGTGCTCGTCGCCGGGGCCGCCACCTACGCGGCCTGGCCCGAACCGGCGCACCGGGAGCCCGGTGTCACCGCCGCTCCCACGGCGGCGCATCCCGCGCCGCTCCCCTCGCGCACCGCCTCGCGCACCCCCTCGCCGACCGGACCGTCCTCGACCGGACCGTCCCCGGCCGGACCGTCCCCGGCCGGCTCGCCCCCGCCGAACCCGTCCGCCCCCGCGGGCACCGTCCCGCTGGGCACGCGGTCCCTGGAGTCCGTGGACCGCCCGGGCCTCTTCGTCGCCTCCGCGGGCGACTTCGCGACGCTCGGCGGCGTCGACCCGGCCGGCGACGCCCAGGCGCGGCGACGCGTCGTCTTCACGGTCGTCGAGGGGCTGGCCGACCCCCGGTGCGTCACCTTCCGCGCCGCGGACGGCCGGTACCTCCGCCACCACTATCTGCGGCTGCGGCTGAGCGGCGACGACGGCAGCCGCCTGTTCCGTGAGGACGCCACCTTCTGCCCCCGCCCCGGCGCGGTCGCCGGTTCGGTGACCCTGCACGCGCACAACTATCCCGGTTCGGTCCTCCGCCACCGCGACGACGGCATCTGGCTCGACGGATCCGACGGCACGCGGGCCTTCGCCGGCCAGGCCTCCTTCGTCGTGCGCGCGCCCCGGGCCTGAGGGCGTCGCGCCGTCCGCCCACGGGACGCGTCATCGGGCGTTCCCTCGGCCGGCGCGGAATTTCTGTTACGAGGCCGCGCGCCCGAAAGCCTCCCCTTCAGGGGCGTCGTTCCCGCCGCTCGCCGTGACGTGCGGCGCGGCGGGATCGCCGACTCCCCCGCCGACGTGTCCCCTGAAGAAAGCCCCCCACCGATGACAGCACACACCCACGCCCCCCGGGCGACCGCTCCGCAGACCGGCCGAGGAACGTCGTGAAGGGCCTGCACCGGCTCCGCCGGCGTCCCCGCGTCATGGCGATCGGACTCACCGCCGGGGCGGTCGTCGCCGGTGTCGTGACGCTCCTCCCGAGCTCCGCGGGAGCCGCGCCCCTCGGCGCCGAGGCGGCCCCCTCGGGCCGGTACTTCGGCACGGCCGTGGCCGCAGGCAGGCTGGGCGACTCCGCGTACACCGCGATCGCCGACCGGGAGTTCACCATGGTCACCCCGGAGAACGAGATGAAGTGGGACGCCGTCGAACCGTCCCGCGGACGTTTCGACTTCACCCGCGCGGACCGGATCGTCGACCGCGCCCTGGCGCACGGGCAGCGCCTGCGCGGCCACACCGCGGTCTGGCACTCGCAGCTTCCCTCCTGGGTCACCTCCATCCGGGACGCGAAGACGCTGCGCGGCGTGATGAACCACCACATCACCACCGAGTTGACCCACTACAAGGGAAAGGTCTACGCCTGGGACGTGGTCAACGAGGCGTTCGCCGACGGCGGCAGCGGCCGGCTCCGCGGCTCCGTCTTCCAGGAGGTGCTCGGCGACGGCTTCGTCGAGGAGGCGTTCCGCACCGCCCGTACGGCCGACCCCGCGGCCAAGCTCTGCTACAACGACTACAACATCGAGAACTGGTCGGACGCCAAGACCCAGGGCGTCTACCGCATGGTCAGGGACTTCAGGTCCCGTGGCGTGCCCATCGACTGCGTCGGGTTCCAGAGCCACTTCGGGGCGGGCGGCCCGCCGGCGAGCTTCGCGACCACCCTGGCCGGCTTCACCGCGCTGGGCGTCGACGTCCAGATCACCGAGCTGGACATCGCCCAGGCACCTCCCAGCGCCTACGCGAAGGCGGTCGGCGCCTGTCTGTCCGTCGCCCGGTGCACCGGAATCACGGTGTGGGGCGTACGGGACGGCGACTCCTGGCGCAGCGGCGAAAGCCCCCTCCTGTTCGACGCCGGCGGCAGGCCCAAGCCCGCCTACGACGCCGTCGTCAACGCCCTGAGGGCCGGTTCCGGCACCGCCCCGGGCACGCCGGCCGGCGGCACCGGCGAGATCAGGGGCGTGGCCTCCGGCCGCTGTGTCGACGTCCCCGGCGCCGCCACCGCCGCCGCCGGCAGCCGGGCGCGCCTGTGGGACTGCGACGGCCGTGCGGGCCAGCGCTGGACCCTGACCGCCGACCGCCGGTTGCGGGTCCTCGGCGACAAGTGCCTGGACGCCCGGGGCGGGGGCACCGCCGACGGCACGCCGGTGATCGTCTGGCAGTGCAACGGCGGTGCCAACCAGCAGTGGACCGTCCGCGCCGACGGCACGATCGCCGGCGTCCAGTCCGGGCTGTGCCTCGACGCCGTCGGCGCGGCCACCGCGAACGGCACCACGATCCAGCTGTACGCCTGCGCGCCCGTCGGCAACCAGAAGTGGTCCGTCCCGTCCGGGCCGGGCGGCGGCGGCACGTGCGCTCTTCCGTCGACGTACCGGTGGAGTTCCACGGGCCCGCTCGCGCGGCCGTCGAACGGGTGGGCCGCGGTGAAGGACTTCACCCACGTGACGTACGGGGGCAGGCACCTGGTCTACGCGTCGAGCGCCTCGGGATCCTCGTACGGCTCGATGGCCTTCCGTCCCTTCGCGGACTGGTCGGACATGGCGGCCGCCGGTCAGACCGGGATGCGCCGGAACGCGGTGGCGCCCACGCTGTTCTACTTCGCGCCCAAGAAGGTCTGGGTCCTCGCGTACCAGTGGGGTGCGTCCCCCTTCGGCTACCGCACGTCGAGCGACCCCACCGACCCCGACGGCTGGTCCGCGCCGCGGCCCCTGTTCACCGGATCCATCCCCCGCGCCGAATCCGGCACCGGCCCGATCGACCAGACCCTGATCGCCGACGACAAGAACATGTACCTGTTCTTCGCCGGCGACAACGGCAGGATCTACCGGGCGAGCATGCCGATCGGGAACTTCCCGGGCAGCTTCGGCTCCTCGTACACGACGGTCATGAGCGACACGGCGAGGAACCTGTTCGAGGCGCCGCAGGTCTACAAGGTCAAGGGCCGGGACCAGTACCTCATGATCGTCGAGGCCCGGGGCGCGAACGAGCGCCGCTACTTCCGCTCGTTCACGGCCTCCAGCCTGAGCGGTACGTGGACCCCGCAGGCCACCGGCGAGGACAGGCCCTTCGCGGGCCGGGCCAACAGCGGCGCCACCTGGACCGACGACATCAGCCACGGCGACCTGCTCCGCAGCGACCCCGACCAGACGATGACCGTCGACCCCTGCAACCTGCAGTTCCTGTACCAGGGCAAGTCCCCCACCGCGGACGGCCCCTACGACCGCCTGCCGTACCGGCCGGGCCTCCTCACCCTGCAGCGCTGAGCTGCCCCCTTCCACGGTGATACGCAAGGAGCACACCCCCCTCATGAGCAACCCCACCCGCGGCAGGAGCCGCGGCCGTCACCGCCGGCGCTGGAGCGCCACCGCCCTGCTGCTCGCGGTGCCCGCCGCCGTCGTGCCGTACCTCCTGTTCACCCAGGACGACTCGCGGGCCGCGACGGTCGACGGCGACGTCTTCTACCGGCTGGTCTCGGTGCGCAGCGGCAAGGTGATGGACGTCGACGCCTTCTCCACCGCCGACGGCACCCGCATCCAGCAGTGGACCGACCAGAACACGCCCAACCAGCAGTGGCGGCTGAGGTCCACCGGAAACGGCTACTACGAGCTGGTGAACCGCAACAGCGGCAAGGTGCTGGGCATAGCGGGCGGCTCGACCGCCCGTTCGGCCGCCGCCGAGCAGCAGAGCGACAGCGCCTCCGCCTCCCAGGAGTGGCGGATCGACGCGGTGGGCGGTTCCGATGCCGTCACCTTCACCTCCCGCGCCGGCGGCCTGGTCCTCGACGTCTCCGGAGGGACCACCGCCCAGGGCGCGGCGATCATCCAGTATCCCGGCAAGGGCAGCACCAACCAGCAGTGGAGGCTGGTGAGGGCGGCCGCCGCCCCTCCGGCCGCGAGCGGACCGTACACCTGGCACAACGCCCAGGTGGTCGGCGGCGGTTACGTCACGGGGCTGGTGTTCAACCCCCGGGAGAAGGGCCTGCTGTACGCGCGCACCGACATGGGCGGCGCCTACCGCTGGGACGCCGCCGCCGAGCAGTGGCTGCCGCTCACCGACTGGCTCGGCGAGAAGGACTGGAACCTGCTGGGCATCGACGCGCTGGCCACCGACCCGGTCGCGCCCGACCGGCTCTACCTCGCGACGGGCACCTACACCAACGACTGGGCCGGCAACGGCGCGATCCTGCGCTCCACCGACCGGGGCCGCACCTTCCAGCGCACCGACCTGCCGTTCAAGCTGGGCGGCAACGAGGACGGCCGGGGGGCGGGCGAACGGCTCGTGGTCGACCCCTCGGACCACCGCGTCCTGCTGCTGGGCACCCGCAAGAACGGCCTGTGGCGCAGCACGGACAGCGGGGTGACATGGCGGCAGGTGTCCTCGTTCCCCGTCAAGGACGGGGCGGGCAGCGGCGCCGGGATCTCGTTCGTGACGTACGGCCCGGCCGGCAGCGGGACGGTGTACGTCGGCGTCGCCGACAAATCCGCCTCCCTGTACCGCTCCACCGACGGCGGCGCCGGCTGGCAGGCCGTCCCGGGGCAGCCCACCGGACGGCTGCCGCAGCACGGCGTGCTCTCCGGTGACGGCTCGCTCTACCTCACGTACACCGATGCCCTCGGACCCAACGGCGTGACGGCGGGCTCGGTCTGGAAGTACACGCCGGCCTCCGGTTCCTGGCGGAACGTCTCGCCCTCGCAGGGCGGCTACGGCTTCTCCGGCCTGGCCGTCGACCCGCGCAGGCCGTCCACGGTGATGGTCACCACCCTCGACCGCTGGTGGCCCGAGGACGAGATCTACCGCACCACCGACGGCGGCACGACGTGGACGGCGCTGGCGGACAAGTCCGTACGGGACGCCTCCGGCGCTCCCTACGTCGGCACCCACACCGGGCACTGGATGACCGCCCTGGCCATCGACCCCTTCGACTCCGGACATGTGCTGTACGGCACGGGCAACGGCATCTGGCGCAGCAAGGACGCCACCGCCACCGACAGCGGGGGCACCAGTCACTGGGCCGTCGGGGCGCGCGGCCTGGAGGAGACCGCCCTGATGGACGCGATCGCCCCGCCGGGCGGCGCCAGTGTCGTCACGGCCATGGGCGACCAGGGCGGCTTCCGCCACGACGACCTGACCAAGGTGCCCGCGGGGCGGCTGGGCAACCCGGTGATGACCAACAGCACCGACATCGACTTCGCGCAGGCGGCCCCCTCGATGATGGTGCGCGTCGGCCGTGGCGGGGCACAGGACGGCGCCTACTCCACCGACGGCGGCGGCACCTGGCACGGCTTCGCGGCGGAGCCGGTGGCCGGCGCCCAGGACGGGCACGTCGCGCTCGCGGCGGACGGCTCCACCATCGTCTGGACCCAGGCCGGTCAGGTCCCGTACCGCTCGACCGACAGGGGGGCGAGCTGGTCGAGGGTCGGCGGTCTCGGCGGCGATGCCGTCGTGGTCGCCGACCGCTCCTCGGCGCGGACCTTCTACGCGCTGTCCGGCGGCACGCTCCACGCCAGCACGGACGGCGGCGCGACCTTCACCGCCCGCGCCGGCAACCTGCCCGCCGGCGGCCGGCTCACGGCGGTCCCCGGCGTCGCGGGGGACCTGTGGATCACCGGCGGCGGCCAGGGGCTGCTCCACTCCACCGACGGCGGCCGCACCTTCGCCCCGCTCACCACGGTGAGGTCGGCCTCCGCCCTCGGCTTCGGCAAGGCGGCGCCCGGCGCCTCCTACCAGGCGCTGTATCTGATCGGCACGGTGAAGGACGTCACCGGCGTCTTCCGCTCCACCGACCGGGGCGCCACCTGGCTCCGCGTCAACGACGACGCCCACCAGTGGGGCGGCATCGGCGGCGTGGGCGTCATCACCGGCGACCCCGACCGCTTCGGCCGCGTCTACGTCGGCACCAACGGACGGGGCCTGCAGTACGGCGACCCGTCCTGAGCCCGAGCGGGCCCCTGGAGCCCCTCAGTTGATGATCTCGGCGCGGTCGTCGTCTCGGATCGCGGCCAGCCGGTCCCTCCACATGCGAAGGGCTTCGGGTGTCTGCCGCGTCCAGTCGGCGACCTCGCCGACGATCAGCAGCGGCTCCCGGCTGCGATAGGAGCGGGTGGGGTTGCCGGGGAACTTCTTGTCGGTGACGTTGGGGTCGTTCTCGAACTCCCCGGTCGGTTCGACCACGTACACGCGCGGGTCCCCGTCACCGGCGGCGAGTTCGGCGGCGAGACCCGCGCCGTCGCGCAACGCGGTGAAGTAGATGTGGTTCATCACGATCTCGGGCCGGTAGTTGGAACGGAAACCGGCGGTGAGCAGGTCCCCGATCCGCAGATCGGCCTTCGTACCGTGAAAGAACGGCCCCTCGTCCAGCACCTTGTCCATCGCCCCAGGCTACCCACCGGGACCCGACGCGAGCCGGGGGCGGCTTGGCCGCCCCGGGCGTGGGCCTACGACGGCCGGGGAGGGTTCAGAGGCGAAATCGGCGGAATGTGCGGCGTGTCACACGCGGGAGTCGCAGGACCGGCGTGGGACCATCGACGCGGCGTCGACATCGACGCTCCACCCGGAACCGCCGGGCAAGAGGGCACGGCCTCTGCGGGACCGCGCGCGAAAACACCCCTCAGGGGCGTTTCCGCAGGGCAGAACGTTTTTCTTGGTGGGGCGGGTGGGACTCGAACCCACGGCCGACGGATTATGAGTCCGCTGCTCTAACCGGCTGAGCTACCGCCCCGAACACCACGGCGCGTACAAGTGTGCGCGCCGTCTGCCGCAGCATAGCCGCTCATACGATCTCCTGCTCCGGATGGTCGGCCATGCTCGATCTAGAGGACACCGGGGGCGGGCCGTCGGTTCCCGGGGAAACGAAAAAGGACCCCGAAGGGTCCTTTTCGCTCTGCTCCCCCGACTGGACTCGAACCAGTAACCCTCCGGTTAACAGCCGAATGCTCTGCCAATTGAGCTACAGGGGATCGCGCTCCCCCGACTGGACTCGAACCAGTAACCTGCCGGTTAACAGCCGGCTGCTCTGCCAATTGAGCTACAGGGGATTGCTGCGTTGCCACGAACGGATCCACCTCTGGCCTTGCCAGGCGGCGGGCGCTCGCTGCGAGACATAGATTAGCGCAAGCAGGGGGGTGCTCCGCCAATCGGTATCCCCAGGGGCTCCAGGGAAGGGTCACAGCCGTGCGGTACAAGCTGATCTTCGTCGCGGGACTGGCCGTCGGGTTCGTGATCGGGACCCGCGCCGGGCGCGAGCAGTACGAGCGGATGAAGAAGTCCGCCCAGGCCGTCGCCCAGAACCCGGCCGTCCGCAACGCGGCCGAGTCCGCCGCCCAGACCGGGCGGCAGGTGGCCGGGAAGGCGCTGCACGCCGTCGGCGACCAGGCGCAGAAGATCCGGTCCCGGCGCGATCACAACGGGCAGTTCTCCGTGTACGAGGAGGACGACTGGGGGACCAGCAACACCTGACCGCGACGGTGTCCGCGGACCGGCGCGGACCGGTCCGCGCCGGTCCGCGGACGGCTCCGCGTACGGCAGAATCTCTGTCATGGGGATAGTCGCCGGACTCGACAGCTCTTCGGATTCCACCCGCATCGTCGTCTGTGACGCCGATACGGGTGCTGTGCTGCGGCAGGGGCATGCCCCGCATCCCCTCGATCCCAAGGCCACCGACGTCGATCCGCAGGCCTGGCTGCTCTCGCTCGGCGAGGCCGCCACCGGCGGGCTGCTCGAAGGCGTGGAGGCCATCGGCGTCTCCGCGCAGCACGGCCTCGTGCCGCTCGACCCGCAGGGCGGTCTCGTCCGGCCCGCGCTGGTCGGCAACGACAAGCGGGCCCAGGTCGCGGCCGCGGACCTCGTCGAGGGGCTCGGCGGCCGGTCCGCCTGGGCCGAGGCCGTCGGCACCGTCCCGCAGGCCGGACTCCCGCTCACCAAGCTCCGCTGGCTGGCCCGCAGCGAACCCGAGCACGCCCAGCGGATCGCGATGGTCCTCCAGCCGCACGACTGGCTCGTCTGGCAGCTGCTCGGCCGCCCCGCGCGCCGTACCACCGACCGCGGCGCCGCCTCCGGCACGGGCTACTGGTCCGCGCGGACCGGGGTCTACCGGCCCGACCTCGTCGAGCTCGCGCTCGGGCACCAGGCCGTCCTGCCGGAGGTGCTCGGGCCCGCCGAGGCCGCCGGCACCACCCCCGAGGGGCTCCTCATCTCCGCCGGCACCGGCGAGACCATGGCCGCCGCCCTCGGGCTCGGGCTCGGCGCCGGTGACGCCGTCGTCTCCCTCGGCGCCTCGGGCTCCGTCATGGCCGTCCACCACGAGGCCCTCGCCGACCCCGACGGCATGATCACCTCCTTCGCCGACGCCACCGGCATGCACCTGCCCGTCGTGCACACCGCGAACGCCGTACGAGCACTGCGCGGCACCGCCGAGATGCTGGGGGCGGAGTCCCTGGAGGAGCTCTCCGCGCTCGCGCTCAAGTCGACGCCCGGCGCCTCCGGCCTGGTGCTCCTGCCGTACCTGGAGGGCGAGCGCACCCCGCGGCTCCCCCACACCGCCGGCACCCTCGCCGGACTGCGCCGCGAGTCGATGAAGCCGGAGCACCTGGCCCGGGCCTCCTTCGAGGGCATGCTCTGCTCGCTCGCCGACGCCATGGACGTGCTGCGCCACCGGGGCGTCGAGGTGCGGCGGGTCTTCCTGCTCGGCGCCGCCGCCGGACTGCCCGCCGTACAGGCCCTCGCGCCCGCGCTGTTCGGCGCGCGGGTCGTCGTCCCCCAGCCGGCCGACTACGCGGCGCTCGGCGCCGCCCGGCAGGCCGCCTGGGCACTCGGGGTGTCCCGGGGCACGCTCTCCCCGACCGCTCCCCCGGCCTGGCAGGGCGCCGCCACCCAGGTCTTCGAGCCGGGCGAGGAGCTGGCCGTCGGCCAGGCCGTGCGCCAGCAGTACGTCGCGACGCGCGAGCAGATCCACCCGGGGGCCTTCGGGTCCTGAGGCGCCGGGGGCGTTCGTAAAGAGTTCACCAGGGCCCCGGCGCGGCTCGAAAACCGAGTCGTAACGCCACAGCGGTGCGGGCGATAGTAGAACCCGTGCTCATAAGACTTCTCCGAACCCACCTTGGGCCGTACCGAAAACCGATCGTCCTGCTCGTGGTGCTCCAGCTGCTGCAGACCAGCGCCACGCTCTACCTGCCGACCCTGAACGCCGACATCATCGACAACGGTGTCGTGAACGGGGACACCGGCTACATCCTGCGGTTCGGCGCGCTGATGATCGGCGTGTCCGTGATCCAGGTGGCCTGCAACATCGGGGCCGTCTACTTCGGCGCGCGCACCGCCTCCGCGCTCGGCCGGGACGTCCGGGCCGCGGTCTTCGACCGGGTGCAGTCCTTCTCGTCCCGGGAGCTCGGGCACTTCGGCGCGCCCTCGCTGATCACCCGGACGACCAACGACGTGCAGCAGGTCCAGATGCTGGTCCTGATGGCGTTCACCCTGATGGTCTCCGCGCCGATCATGTGCGTCGGCGGCATCATCATGGCGCTCAGCCTGGACGTGCCGCTGTCGGCCGTGCTGATCGCGGTCGTGCCGGTGCTCGGCATCGCCGTCTCGCTGATCGTGCGCCGGATGCGGCCGCTGTTCCGCACCATGCAGACCCGGCTCGACACGGTGAACCGGGTGCTGCGCGAGCAGATCACCGGCAACCGGGTCATCCGGGCCTTCGTGAAGGACGCCTACGAGCGCAAGCGGTTCGAGGGCTCCAACGCCGAGCTGACCGAGGTGTCGATGGCCACCGGGCGCCTGATGGCGCTGATGTTCCCGACCGTGATGACGGTCGTGAACGTGTCGTCGATCGCCGTCGTCTGGTTCGGCGCGCACCGCATCGACAGCGGCGGGATGGAGATCGGCGCGCTGACCGCCTTCCTCGCCTATCTGATGCAGATCGTCATGGCCGTCATGATGGCCACCTTCATGTTCATGATGGTGCCGCGGGCCGAGGTGTGCGCCGAGCGCATCGAGGAGGTGCTCGACACCGAGTCCAGCGTGGTGCCGCCCACCGAGCCGGTGCGCGAGCTGGACCGGCGCGGGCACCTGGAGGTCAGGAGCGCGGACTTCCGGTACCCGGGCGCCGAGGAGTCGGTGCTCAAGGACGTCGAGCTGGTCGCCCGGCCGGGCGAGACCACGGCGATCATCGGCTCGACCGGCAGCGGCAAGTCCACGCTGCTCGGGCTCGTGCCGCGGCTGTTCGACGTGACCGGCGGCGAGGTGCTCGTCGACGGCGTCGACGTGCGCACCCTCGACCCGAAGCTGATGGCGCGGACCGTGGGGCTCGTCCCGCAGAAGCCGTACCTGTTCTCCGGGACGGTCGCGACCAACCTGCGGTACGGCAAGCCGGACGCGACCGACGAGGAGCTGTGGCACGCCCTGGAGGTGGCCCAGGCCGCCGACTTCGTCCGGAAGCTGGAGCACGGCCTCAACGCGCCGATCGCGCAGGGCGGCACGAACGTGTCCGGTGGGCAGCGGCAGCGGCTCGCCATCGCCCGCACGCTGGTGCAGAAGCCGGAGATCTACCTGTTCGACGACTCGTTCTCGGCGCTCGACTACGAGACGGACGCCCGGCTGCGGGCGGCGCTCTCCGAGGAGACCGCCGACTCGACCGTGGTCATCGTCGCCCAGCGGGTGTCGACGATCCGGGACGCCGACCGGATCGTGGTCCTCGACGAGGGCCGGGTCGTGGGCACCGGACGCCACCAGGAGCTGATGGCCCGGAACGAGACGTACCGGGAGATCGTGCTCTCCCAGCTGACCGAGGCGGAGGCAGCCTGATGGCCGGTCCACGTATGCCCATGGCCGGGGGCGGCCCGGACTCCAAGTCGATGGACTTCAAGGGCTCCGGCAAGCGGCTGCTGCGGCAGCTGGCGCCGGAGCGCGGCGCCCTGTGGGTGATGCTGGTCGCCGGCGTGCTGTCGGTGGCGGCCTCGGTGGTCGGGCCGAAGATCCTCGGCCGGGCGACCGACCTGGTCTTCGCGGGCGTGGTCGGGCGGCAGATGCCCGAGGGCGCCACGAAGCAGGGGGCCCTGGACGCGCTGCGCGCCAAGGGCGACGGCGGGATGGCGGACATGCTGGCCGGGGTGGACTTCACCCCCGGCAAGGGCATCGACTTCACGGCGGTGGGCGAGGTCCTCGGCCTGGCGCTCGCCGTGTACGTGCTGGCGGGCCTGCTCATGCTGGTCTCGACGCGCATGTCGATCCTGGTGATCAACCGGACCGTGTACCGGATGCGGGAGGAGGTCCAGGCGAAGCTGGCGCGGCTGCCGCTGTCCTACTTCGACCGGGCCAAGCGCGGCGAGGTGCTGTCCCGGGCGACCAACGACATCGACAACATCTCGCAGACCCTCCAGCAGTCGATGGGCCAGTTGATCAACTCGCTGCTCACGATCGTCGGCGTGCTCGCGATGATGTTCTGGATCTCGCCGCTGCTCGCCCTGGTGGCGCTGGTGACGGTGCCGCTGTCGGTGGTGGTGGCGACGCGGATCGGCAAGCGCTCGCAGCCGCACTTCGTGCAGCAGTGGCGCTCCACGGGCAAGCTCAACGCCCATGTGGAGGAGATGTACACCGGCCACACGCTGGTGAAGGTCTTCGGCCGGCAGGAGGAGTCCGGGAAGGACTTCCACGAGCAGAACGAGGCGCTGTACGAGGCCGGGTTCAAGGCCCAGTTCAACAGCGGCGTGATGCAGCCGGTGATGCTGTTCGTGTCGAACCTGAACTACGTCCTGGTGGCCGTGGTGGGCGGTCTGCGGGTGGCGAGCGGCAGCCTGTCCATCGGTGACGTGCAGGCGTTCATCCAGTACTCCCGGCAGTTCTCGATGCCGCTGACCCAGGTCGCCTCGATGGCGAACCTGGTGCAGTCGGGTGTCGCCTCGGCCGAGCGGATCTTCGAGCTGCTCGACGCGGAGGAGCAGGCGCCCGACGCCGCGGCGAGCGAGAAGCCGACGGACCTCAAGGGCAAGGTCGCCCTGGAGGGCGTGGCCTTCCGCTACGAGGAGGACAAGCCGCTCATCGAGGACCTGTCGCTCGCGGTGGAGCCGGGGCAGACGGTCGCGATCGTCGGCCCGACGGGCGCCGGCAAGACCACGCTGGTCAACCTCCTCATGCGGTTCTACGAGGTGACCGACGGGCGGATCACCCTCGACGGGATCGACATCTCCCGGATGTCCCGCGAGGACCTGCGCGCCGGCATCGGCATGGTCCTCCAGGACACCTGGCTCTTCGGCGGCACCATCGCCGAGAACATCGCGTACGGCGCGACGCGCGAGGTGAGTCGGGCGGAGATCGAGGAGGCGGCGCGGGCCGCCCACGCCGACCGGTTCATCCGCACCCTGCCCGAGGGGTACGACACCGTCATCGACGACGACGGAGCGGGCGTCAGCGCCGGCGAGAAGCAGCTGATCACCATCGCGCGGGCGTTCCTGTCCGACCCGGTGATCCTGGTCCTCGACGAGGCGACCAGCTCGGTCGACACCCGTACCGAGGTGCTGATCCAGAAGGCGATGGCGCGGCTGGCGCACGGCCGCACCAGCTTCGTGATCGCGCACCGGCTCTCCACCATCCGGGACGCGGACGTGATCCTGGTGATGGAGAACGGCTCGATCGTGGAGCAGGGCACCCACGAGGAGCTGCTGGCCTCCGGCGGCGCCTATGCCCGCCTGTACGCGGCGCAGTTCGCGCAGGCGGTCGCCGAGGTCGACTGACCGGCCGGGTGCGAGGGCCTGTCCGGCGGGTGACGCGATCCGCCGGGCGGGCCCTGCCCTGCGGGCAGACGGCGCCACGTTCCGGGCACGGCCTAGTCGAGATAGCCGCGCAGCTGGTCCGCGTAGGCGTGGTCCCGCAGTTTGTTGAGGGTCTTGGACTCGATCTGGCGGATGCGTTCGCGGGTCACGCCGAAGAGCTGTCCGATCTCCTCCAGGGTGCGGGGCCGGCCGTCGTCGAGGCCGTAGCGCAGCTGGACGACCTTGCGTTCGCGTTCGCCGAGGGTGGAGAGCACGGCCTCCAGGTGTTCGCGCAGCAGCAGGAAGGCGGCGGACTCCACGGGGGACGCGGCGTCGCCGTCCTCGATGAGGTCGCCGAGGGCGACGTCCTCCTCCTCGCCGACGGGGGCGTGCAGGGAGACCGGTTCCTGGGCGAGCCGCAGCACCTCGCCTACCCGTTCGGGGGCCAGGTCGAGCTGGGCGGCGACCTCTTCGGCGGTGGGTTCGTAGCCGCGTTCCTGGAGCATCCGGCGCTGGACGCGGATGACCCGGTTGATGAGCTCGACGACGTGCACGGGGACGCGGATGGTCCGGGCCTGGTCGGCGAGGGCCCGGGACATGGCCTGGCGGATCCACCAGGTCGCGTACGTCGAGAACTTGTAGCCGCGCGCGTAGTCGAACTTCTCCACGGCCCTGATGAGGCCGAGGTTGCCCTCCTGGACCAGGTCGAGCATGGTCAGGCCGCGGCCCACGTAGCGTTTGGCGACGGAGACCACGAGCCGCAGGTTGGCCTCGATGAGCTTGCGCTTGGCGATCCGGCCGAGGACCACGAGACGGTCCAGGTCGAGCGCCAACTGCGAGTCGAGGTCGGGGGTGTTGGCGAGCTTCTCCTCGGCGAACAGCCCGGCCTCGACGCGCCGGGCGAGCTCGACCTCCTCCTCCGCGGTGAGCAGCGGCACGCGGCCTATCTCGCGCAGGTACTGCCGGAAGAGGTCGGAGGAGGGCCCGTTGCCGCCGTAGTCGCTCCGGCGTCGCTGGGCGGGGATCTCGGGCTCCGCCTCGACGGCGCCCAGCTCGACCGGGGAGGGTTCGACCGGGGAGGGCGGCTCGGCCTGGGGCGGTTCCTGGGACACGGTGACGGTCTGGGTCTGCACGGGGGGCGACCTCCAGGGTGGGTGATCGCTGCCGGTTCGGGGGCGTGACGGCAACGGGACGGCACCGTCACCCAGTGTGGGGTACGACACATCACCGCCACGAGGGGCGTGCGGTGACTTTTTGAATCGGCGGCGTCACCCGACGTTAAAGTGCCGCGGCCCCGTTGTTGCGCAGCGACTGGGCGTACTGGGTGAGCACCCACAGCTCGTTCTGCACCGCCGCCACCTGGCCGGGGTCGCCGTGGGCGCCGAGGCGGGCCAGGGTGCCCTGGACGTCGCGCAGGCGCCGGTCGACGGCGCGCAGCCGGACGGTGACGAGCTGGTCGCCCGCGTAGGCCTCGTCGACGGTCTTGGCGAAGATCGCCTCGACGGCGAGCTCGGTGACGAGGGCGCGGACGCTGTCGTCGGGGGCGGCCTCGCGGACCGCGTCGAGGTAGTCGGAGGGGGCGCCGGTGGCTCCGCCGGCGTCCTGGATGCACTGGCGGACGGCCGCGTAGGGCGGGGCGGTGAACTCGTCGATCCCGTACGCGTCGAAGGCCGGGGAGACCAGCTCGGGCCGCTGGAGGGCCAGCTTGAGCAGCTCGCGCTCGGTGCGGTGGGCGGGGCTGCGCAGGTTGAGCGCGGGCCCGGCGGACGCGACGGGCGCCTTGACCTCCTCGTACGAGCGCTGCCGGCGGCCGCCGTCGCGCGAGGGGCCCTGGTCCTTGCCGCCGCCGCGCTGCCAGCGGGCGATCTGGGCGACCCGGCGGACGACGAACTGGGTGTCGAGGATGCCGAGCATGCCGGCGAGCTGGACGGCGACCTCGTGCTGGGAGGCGACGTTCTTGATCCGGGCGACGATCGGGGCGGCCTCGTCGAGGGCGGCGGCCCGGCCGGAGGGGATCTCCAGGTCGTAGCGGTTCACGATCTGGCGCAGGGCGAACTCGAAGAGCGGGGTGCGCGGCTGGACGAGGTCGGCGACGGCCTCGTCGCCCTTGGCGAGGCGCAGTTCGCAGGGGTCCATGCCGTCGGGGGCGATGGCGATGTAGGTCTCGGCGGCGAACTTCTGGTCGTCCTCGAAGGCGCGCAGGGCGGCCTTCTGGCCGGCGGCGTCGCCGTCGAAGGTGAAGATCACGCGGGCCGAGCCGTTGTCCATGAGGAGGCGGCGCAGGATCTTGATGTGCTCGCCGCCGAAGGCGGTGCCGCAGGTCGCGATGGCGGTGGTGACGCCGGCCAGGTGGCAGGCCATGACGTCGGTGTAGCCCTCGACGACGACGGCGCGGCTGACCTTGGCGATGTCCTTCTTGGCCAGGTCGATGCCGTAGAGCACCTGGGACTTCTTGTAGATCGGCGTCTCGGGCGTGTTGAGGTACTTGGGCCCGTTGTCGTCCTCGCGGAGCTTGCGGGCGCCGAAGCCGACGACGTCGCCGCCGACGTCCTTGATCGGCCACATCAGGCGGCCGCGGAAGCGGTCGATGGGGCCGCGGCGGCCTTCCTGGGAGAGGCCGGAGAGGACCAGCTCGCGGTCGGAGAAGCCCTGGCCGCGCAGGAAGCGGGTGAGGTGGTCCCAGCCGGCCGGGGAGTAGCCGACGCCGAAGTGCTCGGCGGCGGCCTGGTCGAAGCCGCGCTCGGCGAGGAACTTGCGCCCGATCTCGGCCTCGGCGGAGCCGAGTTGCTCGGCGTAGTACCGCGCGGCGGCCTGGTGGGCCTCGACCAGGCGGGTGCGTTCGCCGCGCTGGTGGCCGGGGTTGTAGCCGCCCTCCTCGTAGCGCAGGGTGATGCCCGCCTTGGCGGCGAGGCGCTCGACCGTCTCCGAGAAGGAGAGGTGGTCGATCTTCATCACGAAGGCGATGGTGTCGCCGCCCTCCTGGCAGCCGAAGCAGTGGAAGAGTCCCTTGCTCGGGCTGACCTGGAAGGAGGGCGACTTCTCGTCGTGGAAGGGGCAGAGCCCCTTCAGGTTCCCGCCGCCGGCGTTGCGGAGCTGGAGGTACTCGGACACGACGGCGTCGATCGGGACCGCGTCCCGTACCGCCTTCACGTCGTCATCGTTGATCCTGCCTGCCACGCATAGAGTCTACGGGGGCGCGGGGGTGGCCCCCCGCACGGATGCCGCCTGCGGTGACGGTTCAGGCGGTCAGGTTCTCCAGCGGTACGGAGGGGTCGGCGAGGGCCTCGGTGTCCACGGCGGCACGGGAGCGGATCAGGCTCTGGATCCGGTCTGTGACGTCCCACACATTCACGTTCATGCCGGCGAGCACCTGGCGGTCCTTGAGCCAGAAGGCGATGAACTCGCGCTTGCCGACGTCCCCGCGCAGCACGACCTGGTCGTACGAGCCGGGCGGCGCCCAGCCCGAGTACTCGAGGCCGACGTCGTACTGGTCGGAGAAGAAGTACGGGACGCGGTCGTAGGAGACCTGCCGTCCGAGCATGGCGCGGGCGGCGGCCGGGCCGCCGTTGAGGGCGTTGGCCCAGTGCTCGACGCGCAGCCGGGTGTGCAGCCAGGGGTGGTGGGCGGCGGCGACGTCGCCCGCGGCGAAGATGTCGGGGTCGGAGGTGCGCAGCGACTCGTCGACGGCGATGCCGCCGCCGTCGGCGCGGTCGACGAGGGCGAGGCCGGCGTTCTCCGCGAGGGCGGTGCGCGGGGCGGCGCCGACGGCGGCGAGCACGTCGTGGGCGGGGTACTCCTCGCCGTCGTCGGTGCGCACGGCGAGGACCATGCCGTCGGCGCCGACGATCTCGGTGAGCCTGACGTCGAAGTGGAAGCGGACGCCGTGCTCGCTGTGCAGGTCGGTGAAGAGCTGGCCGAGTTCGGGGCCGAGGACGTGGTGGAGCGGGGTGGGGGCGGGCTCGATGACGGTGACCTCGGCGCCGTAGGTACGGGCCGCGGCGGCGACCTCCAGGCCGATCCAGCCGGCCCCGGCGATCACCAGGTGCCCGTTGTCGCGGCCGAGGGCCTGCAGGACGTGGCGCAGCCGCTCGGCGTGGGCGAGGCGGCGCAGGTGGTGGACGCCGGCGAGCCCGGTGCCGGGGACGTCGAGGCGGCGCGGCTCGGCGCCGGTGGCCAGGAGCAGCTTGTCGTAGCGGATCACGGTGCCGTCGCCGAGGCGGACGGTGCGGGCCTCGCGGTCGATGGCGGTGACGGTCTGGCCGAGGTGCAGCTCGATGTCCGCCTGCGCGTACCAGGCGGGCTCGTGGACGAAGACGGAGTCGCGGTCCTCCTTGCCGAGGAGGAAGCCCTTGGAGAGGGGCGGGCGTTCGTAGGGGTGGTCGCGTTCGTCTCCGATGAGGATCACCCGGCCGTTGAACCCCTCGGCGCGCAGCGTCTCCGCGGCCTTGGCTCCGGCGAGGCCCCCGCCGACGATGACGAAGGTCTGATCTGCGTCGACCACGTTGATTCCTCCTCGTTACGACCGGTTCACTACGCTACGCCCCCGAGCCGGGCCCGCCCCACAGTCCCGGGCCGGTGCATGCGAGGGTCCCGCACGAGCACCGGACTCGAAAAGGGGGCGAACGGCCCTTAGGGGCGCGGGTGGCGGAAGCGGGTGTGGAGGCTGCGGGCGGAGGCGTCGGTGAGGGAGGCGATCTGGTCGACGATCACCCGCTTGCGGGAACGGTCGTCGGGCGCGGCGTTGAACAGGGCGCGGAACTGCGGGTCGAGCCCCTCGGGCGCGCGGGCGGTCAGGGCCTCGGCGAGCTCGGCGACGACGATCCGCTGGTCGGCGCGGAGCGCCTCCTGTTCGGCGCGCTGCATCACGTACCGGTCGGCGACGGCCTTGAGTACGGCGCACTCGTTGCGGGTCTCGCGGGGGACGACGAGCTCGGCCCCGTAGCGGGTGAGGCGTCCGGAGCCGAAGGCCTGGCGGGTGGCGCCCTCGGCGGCGAGGCAGAAGCGCCCGATGAGCTGGCTGGTGGCGTCCTTGAGGCGGGCCTGGGCGCCGGCCGAGCCGTCGTAGCCGTGCGGCCACCACTCCTGGTCGACGAGCCGGTCGAGGGCGTCGGCGAGCTCCTGCGGGTCGGTGTCCTCGGGTACGTAACGGCCGAGGGCGACGGCCCAGATGTCGGCGCGCTCGGGCTCGGCGAGCAGCATGTTGGGGTCGATGTGCCCGGCGTGCAGCCCGTCCTCGAAGTCGTGCACCGAGTAGGCCACGTCGTCGGACCAGTCCATGACCTGGGCCTCGAAGCACTTGCGGTGGGCGGGGGCGCCCTCGCGGATCCAGGCGAAGACGGGCAGGTCGTCCTCGTAGACGCCGAACTTGGACGAGCCGGGGTCGGTGGGGTGGCCGCCGCGCGCCCAGGGGTACTTGGTGGCGGCGTCGAGGGCGGCGCGGGTGAGGTTGAGGCCGACGCTGAGGGGCTCGCCGGTGGCGGGGTCGGCGATGAACCGCTTGGGCTCGATGCGGGTGAGCAGCCGCAGCGACTGGGCGTTGCCCTCGAAGCCGCCGCAGTCCTTGGCGACGTCGTTGAGGGCCTGCTCCCCGTTGTGCCCGAACGGCGGGTGGCCCAGGTCGTGCGCGAGGCAGGCGGCCTCGACGAGGTCGGGGTCGCAGCCGAGCGCGGCGCCCAGCTCGCGGCCGACCTGGGCGCACTCCAGGGAGTGGGTCAGCCGGGTGCGGGGGCTGGCGTCCCAGGCGTGGCTGAGCGTGCCCGGCGTGACGACCTGCGTCTTGCCGGCGAGCCTGCGCAGCGCGGCCGAGTGCAGGACCCGGGCCCGGTCGCGCTGGAAGGCGGTGCGCCCGGGCCGCTTGTCGGGCTCGGCGGCCCAGCGCTCGGTGGCGGCGGGGTCGTAGCCGGGGGTGTCGGTGCCGTCGATGCCGGGGGTGCCGTCGATGCCGTGGGTGCCGTCGATGCCGTGGGTGCCGTCGATGCCGTGGGTGTCTTCGAAGCCTTCCATGCACCGACGGTATCCGGCGGGACGGACAACCGGGACTAAGCGGAGGCGAGTTCCCTCGTGGGGCCGGTGTGGGCGAGGGCCTGGTCGTAGCGGTGCAGGACCAGGCGGGCCAGCGCCGGGTGGGCGCCGAGGGGGGCCGAGGCGATCCAGGGGGCGTGGGCGGCGCTGCGGGTGGCGAAGAGTCCGGGGGCGGTGAAGCAGGAGGCGACGGCGACGCGGTGGTGGCCGCGGGCGGCGAGGGCGCGGAGGGCCTCGGGGACGGTGGGGGTGGCGGCGGAGGCGTAGGCGGGGACGACGGGTACTCCCCCGAGGCGTTCGCCGAGGAGTGCGGCGAGCCGGCGGGTGTCGGCGCCCGACTGCGGGTCGCGGGAGCCGGCGGCGGCGAGCACGACCGCGGTGCCCTCCCCGGCGGTCCAGCCCGCCTCGGCGAGCCGGTCGGCGAGGGCCTCGACGAGGAGCGGGTGGGGGCCGAGCGGGGCGGCGGTCCGGGTGGGGCGGCCGGGTGCGGCCGCGGCCGCGGCGGGCAGGTCGTGCTTGACGTGGTGGCCGCGGGCGAAGAGCAGCGGGACCAGGACGGCGCCGCCCTCCGGCTGTGCGGCGAGCGCGTCGGGCAGGAGCGGGGGGTTCAGCTCGATGTGCGCGAGCCGTGCGTCGAGTCCGGGGCGCAGTTCGCGGACCCGGTCGAGGAGCAGCCGCAGCGTGGCGGTGGCGCGGGGGTCGCGGCTGCCGTGCCCGACGGCTATCAGCGCGGGGCCGCGCGTCCCGGGGCGCACCTGGCGCAGGCGGGCGCCGAGCTGGGTCCCGATGCGGCCCAGCAGGTCGGCGCTGCTGGAGAGGGTGGGGTCCGGCTCGTGCGTCGTCATGGACCGATCCTGCCCGGTCCGCATTGCCTGCCCGTTTCCCCCGCGTCACACCCGTTTGCCGACCGCTCACGGAGCCGGGAGCGGCGCGGTCAGGTCCCGCCGGGCTCCGCCCTGGGGGGCCTAGCTCGCCAGCCACACCCGCAGGGGGCCGATCGGCTCGAAGCCGGCGGCCACCGCCGCGGTCAGGTCGTCGCCCGACTCGTAGCCGACCGCGGCGCGGCCGGGGGCGACGAGGGAGAGGGCGCCCGCCCAGCTGCCGGCGACGTCCGCGGCGGCCGTCGCGAAGAGGTTGGAGATGCCCGTCACCGTGCCGCTGTCGGTGAGGACCGCGCCGCCGAGGATCGCGCCGTCCGGCGCGTGGCCCGCGACGATCCTGGTGCCGGCCTCGGCGAGGAGCTCGGGGCGGAAGAGGGCCGCCTCGTCCTCGTCGCCGTCGCTCCAGGCCAGCGCCCAGGCCGCGAGTTCCGCCGGGGTGCGGACGGGCCGCCAGCCGGCGGGGGCCGCGGGGCGCGGGAGCCCGGCGGGGCGGTGGATCCACTGGGCGTCGAAGAGCGGCCGGAAGCCCTCGCCGGTCAGGTCGAGGCGCGCGTGGCTGTCCTTGACCGAGGCGCCGGGCGCCGTGCGGTCGATGCCTGCCACGACGTCGTCCGCCTCCGCGTCCGCGGCCAGGGTGACCGCGTCCGGGTAGTAGAGGGGGGTGCGGCGGGCGTTGGTCCAGGCACGGGGGCCGAACGCGCCGGGGAGGCCGTGGGCGCGGCACATGGTGTCGCACCAGAGCGCGTTGTTGCGGACGGCTTCGCCGAGGACGGCAGGCTCGATGATCATGCGCCGAGAGTACGGAAGGGACACCCCTCACCTCCCCTCTTTTTTCCTTCCGAATCACGGAATATCTTTTCCGTTATGAGAATGTCCCCCGCGTCGCTCCCCCGACGCGTCACCGCCGAGTTCACCGGCACCGCCGCCCTCGTCGCCGTCATCGTCGGCTCCGGCATCCGCGCCGACTCCCTCAGCCAGGACATCGGCGTCCGGCTGCTCGCCAACGCCCTCGCCTCCGCCATCGGCCTGGGCCTGCTCATCGCCCTCCTCGGCCCGCTCTCCGGCGCCCACTTCAACCCCGTCGTCACCCTCTCCGAGTGGTGGGCGCGACGCCGCGAGGACGAGGGTGCGGGAGCCGGCGCGGCCGTCGGCTACATCGCCGCCCAGCTCACCGGCGCCGTCGCGGGCGCCCTGCTCGCCGAGGCGATGTTCGGTCGGGCACCCGGCGCCCTCGCCACCGAGCGGCGCGCCGAACTGCACCTGCTGCTCGGCGAGGCCGTCGCCACCGCCGGGCTCGTCCTCGTCGTCCAGGGCCTGCGCCGCATCGGCCGCCCCTCCCTCGCCCCGGTGGCCGTCGCCGGCTACATCGGCGCGGCGATCTGGTTCACCTCCTCCGGCTCCTTCGCCAACCCCGCGGCCACCGTCGGCCGCGCCTTCTCCGACTCCTTCACCGGGATCGCCCCCGGCTCCGTCCCCGCCTTCGCCGCCGCCCAGCTGCTCGGCATGCTGCTCGGCATGGGCCTCGCGGCCCTGCTCTACGGGACCTCGCCCGGCCCGGCCGGCCCGGCAGGCGAACCGAACGGACTTCCCGCGCGTCCGAGCAGGTGAACGACCGAAGACCAGAGATCCATACGTCCACGGAGGACCCCATGCGCGGCGTACGCCTGCCGCTCCCCCGGACCACCCGGGCCCGCCGCCGCACCGTCCAGGCCGTCATGCTCGGCGCCGTCCTCGCCCTCGCCCCCGCCACCTGGATGCACACCGCCGCCGGGGACCGGCTGCGCACCACCGCCGACGTGCCGGCCGAGGACGTCGCCGTCGTCTTCGGCGCCGGCCTGTGGAAGGGGCGCCCCACCCCGTACCTCGCGCACCGCCTCGACGCAGCCGCCGAGCTCTACCGCACCGGCAAGGTCAAGGTCCTCCTCGTCACCGGCGACAACAGCCGCACCGAGTACGACGAGCCCAGCGCCATGCGCGCCTACCTCGCCGCCCGCGGCGTCCCCGACTCCCGGGTCGTCAGCGACTACGCCGGCTTCGACACCTGGGACTCCTGCGTCCGCGCCAAGAAGATCTTCGGCGTGGACCGGGCCGTCCTCGTCACCCAGGACTTCCACATCAAGCGGGCCGTCGCCCTGTGCGGCGCGGCCGGCGTCGAGGCGTACGGCGTCGGGGTCGCCGAACCCCACGACGCCACCTGGTACTACGGCACCACCCGCGAGCTCGCCGCCGCCGGGAAGGCGGCCCTGGACGCGAGCCTGCGCCCCGACCCGCACTTCCTCGGCGACCGGGAGGACGGCGTCGCCCAGGCCCTGGCCGCCCCCGCCGCGCCGGCCGCGCCCGCCTCACCCCGGCCCCGGCCCTGACCTGAGGGCCTGGCACCTCGCCCGTAATGCGGCGGGAGCCCTCCCGTAACACGCCCGTCGCAGCATCGATCCATGCCAGAGGTCAGCACCGTCCCCACGCACTGCCCCTACTGCGCCCTGCAGTGCGGCATGAAGCTGCGCCCCACCCCGGGCGCGGAGCTCCCCGTGGAGGTGGTCGACCGCACCGACTTCCCCGTCAACCGGGGCGCGCTCTGCGGGAAGGGCCGCACCGCCCCCGCCGTGCTCTCCCGGCGGGTCAGACTCACCGAGCCCCTGGTCCGCTGCCCCGACACGGGGGCCCTGAAGCCCGCGTCCTGGGAGGAGGCGCTCACCGCCGTCGCCGACGGACTGCGCCGGACCCGCGCCGACCACGGTCCCGATGCCGTGGGGGTCTTCGGCGGCGGCGGGCTCACCAACGAGAAGGCGTACGCGCTCGGCAAGTTCGCCCGGCTGGCCCTCGCCACCTCGCAGATCGACTACAACGGGCGCTTCTGCATGTCCTCCGCGGCCGCCGCCCACCAGCGGGCGTTCGGCCTCGACCGGGGCCTGCCCTTCCCGCTGGAGGACGTCCCGAAGACCGGCTGCGTGATCCTCGTCGGCTCCAACCTCGCCGAGACCATGCCGCCCGCGCTGCGCTACCTCACCGAGCTCAAGGCGAACGGCGGCCGGCTCATCGTCGTCGACCCGCGCCGCACCCGCACCGCCGAACAGGCCGACCTGCACCTCGCACCCCGCCCCGGCACCGACCTCGCGCTCGCCCTCGGCATGCTCCACCTGGTCGTCGCCGAGGGCCGGGTCGACGAGGAGTTCGTCGCCGCCCGCACCGACGGCTGGCCCGCCGCCCGCGCCGGGGCCATGTCCCACTGGCCCGAGCACGTCGAGCGGCTCACCGGGATCCCGGTGCCGCAACTGCGCGCGGCGGTACGGATGTTCTGCGAGGCCGAGACCGGCATGGTGCTCACCGCCCGCGGCCCCGAGCAGCAGTCCAAGGGCACCGACACGGTCGGCGCCTGGATCAACCTCTGCCTCGCCACCGGCAAGGCCGGGCGCCCGCTCAGCGGCTACGGCTGCCTCACCGGCCAGGGCAACGGGCAGGGCGGCCGCGAACACGGCCAGAAGGCCGACCAGCTTCCCGGCTACCGCAAGCTCGACGACCCGGCCGCCCGGGCCCATGTCGCCGGGGTGTGGGGGATCGCGCCGGAGTCCCTGCCGGGGCCGGGACGCAGCGCGTACGAACTCCTCGACGCGCTCGGCGGCGAGGTGAAGGCGCTGCTCCTGATGGGCT
Organism: Streptomyces sp. NPDC020422; assembly: GCF_044386705.1. Classification (NCBI taxonomy): domain Bacteria; kingdom Bacillati; phylum Actinomycetota; class Actinomycetes; order Kitasatosporales; family Streptomycetaceae; genus Streptomyces; species Streptomyces sp. NPDC020422. The sequence goes on from NZ_JBIRVJ010000002.1 coordinate 204,551, forward strand.
CCAACCCGGTCGTCTCCGCGCCCCGCGCCGCGCACGTCGAGGGCCGGCTGCGCTCCCTCGACTTCCTCGCCGTCGCCGATGTCGTGCTCTCCGAGACGGCCGAACTCGCCGACGTCGTCCTGCCGGTGACCCAGTGGGCCGAGGAGACCGGGACGACGACCAACCTGGAGGGACGGGTGCTGCTGCGCCGCCGGGCCCTCGCCCCGCCGCCCGGGGTCCGCAGCGACCTGGAGGTGCTGCACGGCCTCGCCGGGCTGCTCGGCTGGGAGAAGGGCTTCCCGACCGACCCGGAGGAGGTCTTCGACGAGCTGCGGCGCGCCTCGGCGGGCGGCCCCGCCGACTACGCGGGGATCGGCTACCGCCGCATCGAGGAGGAGCAGGGCGTGTTCTGGCCCTGCCCCGAGACCGGCCCCGGCGAGCCCCCGCACCCGGGCACCCCGCGCCTCTTCCTCGACCGCTTCGCCACCGCCGACGGGCGCGCCAGGTTCGTGCCCGTCGTGCACCGGGCGGCGGCCGAGGAGACCGACGCCGAGTACCCGGTGCTCCTCACCACCGGCCGGGTCGTCTCCCAGTACCAGTCGGGCGCGCAGACCCGGCGGGTCGCCGAGCTGAACGCGGCCGCGCCCGGCCCCTTCGTGGAGCTGCACCCGCGGCTCGCCGAGCGGATCGGCGTCGCCGAGGGCGAGCGGGTCGCGGTGCACTCGCGGCGCGGGACCGCGGTGGTGCCCGCCCGGATCACGACGGCGATCCGCCCGGACACGGTCTTCATGCCGTTCCACTGGGCCGGCGAGGGCCGCGCCAACACCCTCACCAACCCGGCGCTCGACCCGGTCTCCCGGATGCCCGAGTTCAAGGTGTGCGCGGTCCGCCTGGAACGCGCCTGAACCAGTCGCCGCTCGCGATGACCGGGCCCAGCGGCGCGCCCGGCGCCGCCACGTACACCCAGGCGGGCACCCGCGCCCCGTCCCGGGCCCTGACCACCGGCCGGGCGACCCGCTCGTAGCCGGCGGGTTCCTCCAACCGGTCGAGCACGTCGAGCAGTTCGGCGTACCGGCCGGGCGCGGCCGTCAGCAGCGCCCCCGCGATCCGGCCCTCGCCCGGCACCGCGAACGGATAGCCTGGCCCGTCGTGCAGCAGCGCTCCCGGCAGCACGGCGTCCTCCTCCGCGCCGGTGCGGCCGGCGAGGAACCGGTCGTGGTTGTACGCGCCGGGGCGCAGCGTCCCGTAGACGAAGAACGGCAGCGCCTCGCCCGTCACGGCGCCGTGGTCTCCCGCTCGACCCACCGCGCGTAGTCGGCGCTCGCCCGCGCGACCGGGCTCGCGAGGATCTCGGGCGTCTCGTAGTCGTGCGCGGCGAGCAGATGGGCCTGGAGGGCCTCGTACCGGGCCTCGGTGGTCTTGAACACCACCTGCCACTCCTGGGCGGTCTCCACCGTGCCCTGCCAGCGGTAGACGGACGTGACGGGACCGGAGACCTGCGCACAGGCGGCGACCCGGGCCTCGACGGCGCCCCGGGCCAGGGCCTCGGCCTTGGCGGGGGCGTCGGTGGTGGTGAGCACGGCGAGGAGGGCGGGGACGCCTGTGGTGTCGGGGGTCACGGGCCCACCGTACGACAGGGGGGCGCGGTGTCCGCGCCGGGCGGCAGCAGGGCGCGTTCGGCGGCCGTGAAGTCCCGGTCGAGCCCGTTCCGGCAGAGGGCCTTCGCCATCTCCTCGGGGCGCAGGTCGAGGGCCTGGTACCAGCCGTCGCCGGCGGCGAGCAGGCTCGCGCCGTGGACCGTGAGGCCCAGGTGGGCGGGCAGCGGCAGTTCGGCGAGGAGCCGGCCCGTGCTCGGGTCCCAGACGCGGGGGTCGCCGCTCGGGCCGGAGGTGACGAGGAGGCCGCCGGGGCCCTGGCCGATGAGCTGGGTGTAGCCGTCGCCGGTCGACAGGGGCGGCGCGGCGGGGCGGCCGGTGTCGACGTTCCACCGGCGCAGGAAGCCGTCCCCGTGGGAGGTGGTGAGGGTGCGGCCGTCGGGGCTGAAGAGGAGCGGGAAGGGGCGGCTGAGCTCGACCGACGGGTGCAGGAGGCCGACGGTGAGGGTGCGCAGGCGGGTGCGGGTCCGCAGGTTCCACAGCTGGACGTGGCCGTCGCCCGTGTCGCTGCCGGTCAGGACGGCGATCTCGTCGGGGTGTTCGGGGCGGGCGCGGAGCCGGCCCCGGCTCCGGAAGACGTCGCTGAGCTCCGCCGCCGACCTGGGACCGAACCGCACGGCCGGGGCCGAAGCACGGCCGGTGGCGGCGTCGAAGAGGGTGAGCCGCCCGTCGGAGGTGAGGACGGCGACCTCGCTGCCCGCGAGCGGTTCGATCGCCTCCACCTGGTCCGCGTCCGGGTCCCAGGGGCCGAGGTCGAAGTCGACCCGGCGCCGGGGGTCGGCCGCCGCGAACGCGGCGACCCCGCCCCTCTGTTCGAGCACCACCCAGCTGGAGTCGGCCGTCCAGAACGGGAGGGAGTCGTTGGACTGCGGATTCTGGGGAGCGCGCCGCGAGCGGCCGGTGGCGGTGGTCACGATCTCCAGGAACGTGTCCCCTCCCCGGGCGAGGCCGGTGCCGTCCGGCGAGAGCGCGCCGTCGACCTGCTCGGCGGGCGCGTCCGGGCCGGGCAGTGCGTCCACCGGATCGGCCCGGGCGGTCAGCAGGGTGTCCGCGACGGGGACGAGCACGGTGACGCTCGTCCCCGGGCCGGGCACGACGGCGAGCACCGCGTCGGGGTGTTCGAGTTCCGGGATCCTGGTCCGGTGGAGCCGGCCGGTCCGCACGTCGACGAGGGCCGTCTCCAGCCTGCCGTTCGTGCCGCCTCCCCCTTGCTGGATCACGGCGTACCGGCCCGTCCCGTCCAGCGTCTTCACGTCGTCGACGAGCGGGTGCAACCGCGTCGGACGGCCCGGCGGGCCGCTCGTGGGGTAGACCCGGGCGGGGTTGCCCGCGACGAGCCGTTCGCCGCCCGAGGCGATCACGCCCGACCTGTAGTCCGCGTCGAAGGACCGGACCTCCCGTCCGGTCGCGAGCTCGCGGACCACGGTCTTGCCGTCGCCTTCCGGCAGGAAGACGACCAGGCCGGGGTCGGCGGTGAAGGCGGCGGTCCTGGGATCCCCCGGGATCAGACCGGGTGCCGACGGCAGCCGCCGGCCCGAGGCGGCCTCCCAGGCCGAGACGGTGGCGTAGCGGTCCCCCGGGCCGGTGGAGCCGGTGCCGTCGTAGAAGGAGAGCATCCGCAGCAGGCGGCGGCCGTCGCTGCTGAAGTCCATCTGGACTGCGTTGACCTTGCGGTTCTTCGCGTCGGCGGAGCGCAGTTCGCGGGGCGGGGCGTCCGGATCGGCGCCCGACAGGCTCCAGACCCACACCGTGCCGTCCCCGTTGGCGAGGGCGAAGGTCCGCCCGTCCGGGGCGAGTTCGCTCGTCCTGGGGCGGTCGGTGTCCTCCAGGGCCCTGGCGGGAACCTGCCGGAGCCGCAGGGAGCGGGGACTGCCCCCGTCGAGGTCCGTGAGCACCGACAGCGCCCGCGCGCCGTCGTCGAGGAGCGAGAGGACCACCGCCGCCCGGCCGTCCGACGTGACGTCCATGCTCTGGAAGGCGCCGGGCCAAAGGCCGGGGTGGCTGCCGGTGAGCGTCTGGCCCCGCGCGTACGCCCGCAGCAGCGCCCCGTACGTCTCCGGGCTCGGGTCCGTCGCGCGGGCGGCGAGGGCGAGCTGGAGGGAGGTCGCGGGGCCGGTGACCTCGTGGCGGAGGGAGGTGTCGGCGAGGATGCGGGCGGCCTGGCCGCGCAACTGCCCCTGGTAGAGACGGTTGTTGTACAGCGCCCAGCCCGCGAGCCCGCCGGCGATCAGGGCCAGGGCGGCGAAGACGGCGATGGCCGTGTACAGCCTGCGGGTGCCGCGGCGGGCCTGGTGGTCGCCGAGGAGGATGTACGCGCGTTCCGCGTCGCTGACGTCCTCCGGCCGGCGGGCCAGCCGGTCGAGGGCCGTGGCGAGGCTGGAGCCGCGGAGCAGGGCGGCCGGTTCGCGGTCCTGCTCGCGCCAGCGGGCGAGGTCCCGGCGCAGCTGCTCCTGCCAGGCGCGGAAGTCGCGGGACTCGGCGAGCCAGGCGTTCAGGCGGGGCCAGAGGGTGGTGAGGGACTCATGGGCGAGCTCGACGGTCTCGACGGGCGCGCCGCCCTCCTCGGCCACGCTCGCCAGCACGACCAGCTTCGTCGGGGCGAGCCGCCGGGCGAGGGCCGCCAGGTCCTCGGCGAGCTCGGCGGTGCGGGCCGGGCGGCGGGCGAAGGAGTGGTCGCCCGCGGGCCGGGCCAGCTGGACGAACAGGCGCCGGGCGAGGGGCTCTTCGCCGGGGCCGAGCCGCTCGCGCAGGGCCTCCTCCGCGTAGCCGACGAGGGCGCCCGCGACGCCGCCGACGGCGTCGTAGGCGGCGTGGGTGAGCAGGCCGCCCTCGCGGGCCTCCCACAGGCGGGTGAGGGCGAACTCGACGAGCGGCATCCGGCCGGGCTCCTCGCCCGCGTCGGCGACGATCCGTTCGGGCAGGCCCGGTTCGAACCACAGGCCGGGGACGGCGGCGACCGGCCCGGTGACGGCCCGCAGCAGTCCCTCGCCGGAGAGGGGGGCGAGCAGCCGGGTGGCGTCGCTCAGCACGTCGGCGGCCTCGGGGGTGACCAGGACGCCCAGGGACTCGGCCCGGGCGGTGGCCACCACCCGTAACGCGGGGCGGTCCGGCTGCCCGGCGCCGAGGGCGACGAGGAGCCGGGTCAGGGCGCGGGCGGCGTCCGGGTCGGCGGCGGCGTACTCCTCCAGCTGGTCCACGAACAGGACGTGTCCGCCGTCGCCCGCGTGGGCGAGGACCCGGTCGCGCAGGGCGCCCGGCAGCCCGTCGGCCGTGTCGAGGAGCCGCGCGAGCTCGGCCGTCTCGCGCAGCCGGGCCACCTCGCCGAGGCCGGGTTCGAGTACGGGGACGAGGGCGCGGGCCAGAGCGGCGCCGGGGCGGGTGCCGGGGACGGCGCGGAGTTCGCCGACGGTGGCCCCGGCGGCCCGCAGCGCGGGCAGCAGCCCGGCCCTGACCAGGGAGGACTTACCGGACCCCGAGGGGCCGACGACGAGGGTGAGCGGGCGGCGGGCGACGGCGTCGAGGAGCCGCCGGGTCTCGTCCTCCCGCCCGTGGAAGAGGTCCGCGTCGGCCTCCGTGAAGGGGGCGAGGCCGCGGAACGGGCTGCGCGGCGGAAGCACCACCGGGTCGAGGAGGGTGCCGAGCGGGATGAGGTACGCGGTGGTGGAGCCGGTGGCGCCGTCGGCGGCGACCGTCATGCCGACGACGCCGCCCTGCGTCTCGTCCCACACGGCGGCGCCGCTGAAGCCGGGGACGATCCGCTGCCCGGGCACGCCGGTCTCCATCTGGACCCAGCCCTCGCCCTGCGGCCCGCGCAGGGTGCCGCCGGCCCACACTCCGGCGTCGGAGTGCGCGGTGAAGCCGAGGACCCGGAAGGGGTGCTGCCACAGCCGCGTGCCGGCGGCGTCGGCGAGGGGCACCGGGCGACTGCCGGGGACGGGCGCGTCGAGGCGGAGCAGGGCGACGTCGGCGGCGGGCCGCCAGACCAGGACCTCGGCGAGGACGGCCGGCCCCGCGGGGGGCCGTTCGCCCGCCTCCCGGCCGGGCAGGAGCGGGAAGTCGAGGCGGACCGGCCCGTCCGGCGGCTCCTCGGGGATGCCGGGTTCGCCCGCCGCCTCGGCGACGACGTGGGCGCAGGTCGCCACCGTGTCGGGCGCGACGAGGAAGCCCGCTCCGACCACCCGCCCGGAAGGGGTGCGGACACGGACGACGGAACGCGTCAGGATCTCTTCCTCGTGGACGGCGGCCACCGGCTGTCCCCCTCCTCGCAGCGCTCCCGCGGCGGTCCCGCCACGATAGGCGAACTCCCCTCGCGCCGGGACCCTTCGTCGACTCAACCGGCGTACGGGCGGACCGACTTGGCGTCGCGCAGGGCGTGGGCCCACCAGGCGAGCTGGTCGAGCATGACCGTGGCGGCGGCGTCGGGCCCGGTGGGGTCCTTGGGGGTGCCGCCCTCGTCGAAGCGGCCGTGGGCGCCGTGGAAGGAGACGGTGTCGCGGACCGTGACGGCGTGCATCTCGGCGTAGACCTGGCGGAGTTGCTCGACGGCGCGCAGTCCGCCGGACATCCCGCCGTAGGAGACGAAGCCGACGGGCTTGGCCTGCCACTCGGTGAAGTGCCAGTCGATCAGGGACTTGAGGGAGGCGGGGAAGGAGTGGTTGTACTCGGGGGTGACGACCGCGAAGGCGTCGGCGCCGGCGAGGACGGGGCCGACCTTGTCGAGTTCGGCGCGGACGGCGGGAGCCGGGCGGTGGGAGAGGGCGGTGGGCAGGTCGACCTCGGCGAGGTCGACGCGGTCGACGGCGAAGTCGTCGCGCTCGGCGGTGCGGGCGCTGAACCAGTCGGCGACGACGGGGCCGAAGCGGCCCTCGCGGTTGCTGGCGACGATGACGGCGAGGCGGAGGGGGCCGGGATCAGGGCTCGGGCCAGGGCTCGCGCTCATGTTCGCGTCCGGGATCGGGTTCGTGATGTCCACGGCAGGGATCGTGATGTCCATGACGGGGATCGTGGTACCTCAAGTTTGGTTGAGGTCAAGCCCGGCGCTCCGGGCATACGGTGGGGCCATGAATCCGGCACCGTTCGACACCCCCGCGCTGCACATCGAGGTGGACGGCTCCCCCGCCGCCGACCCGGAGCTCCTCGCGACCCTGATGAGCGGCTACGGCCACTTCACCGCCATGCAGGTGCGCGACGGCCGGGTGCAGGGCCTCGGCCTGCACCTCGACCGGCTGGACCGGGCCACCCGGGAGCTGTTCGACCGGGGCCTCGACGGCGGCCGGATCCGCGCCCTGATCGGCGGGGCCCTGGAGGCGGCGGGGCGGCGGGACGCCTCGGCGCGGGTGTACGTGTACGACGGGGGCAGGACGGTCGTGACCGTACGGGCCCCGTTCCCGCCGGACCGCACCCCCCGGGCCCTGCGCTCGGTCACGTACTGGCGCCCCGCCGCGCACATCAAGCACCTGGGCGGCTTCGGCCAGACCTTCCACGGCGAGGAGGCCCGCCGGGCGGGCTTCGACGAGGCGCTGCTGACCGCGCCGGACGGCGAGATCGCGGAGGGCGCGGTCACCAACATCGCCTTCTGGGACGGCGCCTCGGTGATCTGGCCCTCGGCACCGTGCCTGGCCGGCGTCACCATGAGCCTGCTCGCCACGCGCCTGCCGTCGACGAGCCGCCGGGTGACGATGGCGGACGTGCCCTCGTTCCGCTCGGCCTTCGTGACGAGCTCGCGGGGCATCGCGCCGGTCTCGCGGATCGACGGGGTCGAACTGACGGTGGACGAGACGCTGATGGACCGGGTGTACGGGGCGTACGAGGCGGCGCCGTGGGAGACGGTGTGAGCGGCCGCGCGGGTGAGGCGCCGGGCCGCCCGCGCACCCCCCTCACCCGTTCGGCACGCCCCGTCACCTGACGCCTCGAAACCCGATCCGACCTGCGAAAACTCAGCTCCTCCAGCCGACGCGCCGTATCGGACGGAGCAATTCTGATGGGACATCAGCAGGCGCCGGGCGCGGGCGGGCGTTTACCTCGGTCCTACGGAAGCCCCTTTCCGGAAGACCGTCCGCGCCGCGCCACGGAGGCCCCCATGCGCCGCACCCCTGTCCCCCTGCTCACCGGTACCGCGCTGACGCTCGTCGCCCTCGGCGCCTTCGCCGCCGCCGCGCCCCTGGCGTATGCGAACGACGGCAACGACGGGCACTCCGGCCACTCCGAGTCGCTGGAGGTCTTCCCTTCCTCCGCCGACCCGGGGACCACGGTCACCGTGAACACCCTCGCCTGCGGCTCCCACGGCCACGGCGTCGGCGACGCGAACTCGCTCGGCGCGGGGGAGTTCCAGCTGAACCCCAGCACGCACAAGGAGGTCGTGGTCGGCCAGTTCACCGTGCCGCACCACGCCAAGGCCGGCACCTACGGCATCAGCGTCGCCTGCGACAACGGGCGCACGGCCCGCGGCGACGTCATCGTCAAGCACAGGAGCCCGAGCGGCCATGTGCAGACCGGTGTCGGCGGCAGCGTGGGCCCCGACACCGCCCAGGTCACGGCGGGCGCGGCGGTGCTGGCCGCGGCTGCCGTAGGCGGTACCTGGCTCCTGCGCCGCCGGGCGAGCGGCGCGCAGGGCTCCTGACCGTACCGCCGGCGTCCTGCCCCCGCCGCCGTGCGGCGGGGGCAGGACCACAGCACGCCCTGGGAGGACGTCCGTGAGCAACAGCAGCAAGGGCTGGGGCATAGCCGTCGCGGCCTGTGTGGGCCTCTGGCTGATCCAGAACGGCTCGGGCGAGGTCACCCCGCCGGTCCCGTCGGCCGCCCAGGCCTTCGCGGCCGGGCCCAGCGTCCACACCGACGCCGCCGCGGACCCCCTGCCTGCCTCGCCGCCGGTCCGGCTGCGGATCCCCGAGATCGACGTGGACGCGCCCGTGACGGACCTCGGGCTCGACGCCTCGGGCGCCCTCGAGGTGCCGCCGGCGGCCGACCGCAATCTGGCCGGCTGGTACGAGGACGGCACCCGGCCGGGCGCGAAGGGCACCGCGATCGTCGCGGGCCATGTCGACAACGAGAAGGGCCCGGCGGTCTTCTACGCGCTCGGCGCGCTGAAGAAGGGGCACCGGATCGAGGTGCTCCGGCAGGACGGGCGCACGGCGGTCTTCACGATCGACGCGGTCGAGGTCTACGACAAGGAGCACTTCCCCGACGCCAAGGTGTACGGGGAGGCGGACCGGGCCGAGATCCGGGTGATCACCTGCGGGGGCGGCTTCTCGCGGAAGGCGGGCGGCTACCAGGGCAACGTGGTGGCGTTCGGCCACCTCATCGGCTCGCGCCCCTGACCGGGCGCGCTCACGCCCACTGGTCGAAGGCGAGCTTGGCGACCAGCGAGAAGACGACGACCAGCAGCACGCCGCGGACGAACTCGGCCCCCTTCCGCAGGGCCATCCGCGCGCCGATCATCCCGCCGGTCAGGTTGAAGACGGCCATGACGGCGGCGAGCTGCCACAGGACGTGCCCCTGGTAGGCGAACATCGCGAGGGCGCCCGCGTTGGTGCAGACGTTGACGATCTTGGCGGTGGCGGAGGCGGTCACCAGGTCCAGGTGGAGCACGGCGGTCAGGGCGAGCACCAGGAAGGTCCCCGTGCCGGGCCCGAACAGCCCGTCGTAGAAGCCGATCCCGCCGCCGACCACGACGATCGCGGTGGCGACGCGGGCGCGGGTGAGCGGGTGCCGCTCCTCCCCTTCGGCGCGGGTGCCGAAGGACGGCCGGAAGAGCACGAAGCCGGCGACCCCGAGCAGCACGACCATGATCACCGGGCGCAGTACGTCGCTGCTGATCCCGGCCGCGAAGAAGGCGCCGCCCATGGAGCCGGCGAGCGCGGCGAGCCCGATCCGCACGGCCCGGCCCACCTGGACGGGCGCCTTCCTGACGTAGGTGACGGCCGCGCCCGAGGTGCCGACGATCGCGACGGCCTTGTTGGTGCCGAGGATCTGCGCGGCGGGGAGGTGCGGGAGTCCGAGCAGCAGGGCGGGGAGGAGGAGCAGGCCGCCGCCGCCGACCACGGCGTCGATCCAGCCGGCCAGGAGGGCGGCGAGGCAGAGCAGGACGAGGGTGGTCAGCGATATGTCAGGCATGCCGCGACCCTAAACTCCGCCGCGCCCCCGCCCCCCACACTTGAGCAACGCCAGAGCTTCCCCACCCACGCACCCGCACCCCGCGCGGCCCGCCTTCGCCCGCGGAGTGCGCGCCGCCGTGCCCCTGCCCGTGCGGGCCGCCTCCGCCTCGCCCACCCCCGTGTGGGCAATCGTCCCGCAGGGCGGGACGGGTGGGCACACGGGGCGGCGCCCTTAGCAGCGCCCCCGCTCGCAGTGCCTTGACGCCCGCCCCCGCTGTGCCGCACCAGGGGTGCGGGTCAGGGCGCGGGAGCCTAGGCCCGGCAAGGGGCGCCGTCCGTTGTGCCCACCCGTTCCGCCCCAGCGGAACGAATGCCCACAACGGCGGGGTGCGGGCGCGGCCGGGAGGGTGGGCACCGGGCGGGGGCCTCACAGTGGGGTTCCGGTGGGGTGAGGGCAGCGTTCCTCGTGGGTAACAGGCGGGATGCCGACGGGTAACACCCACCCCGCACGCTTCCCCGCATGAGTACACGGATCGTGGTGGTCGGGGCCGGAACGGCCGGTGCCCGGCTCGCCCAGCGCCTGCCGGTCACGCTCCTCGGCGAGGAGCCGCACGCCCCCTACAACAGGGTGCTGCTCGCGGACGTCCTCGCCGGACGGTACGGCCCCGAGGTCATCGCCCTCCCCGAGCCCCGGGAGCCGCCCCGGCTCGGCGCCCGGGCGGTGCGGATCGACCGCGAGGCCCGCACCGTGGAGTGCGCGGACGGCTCGCTGGTCGGCTACGACCGGCTCGTCCTCGCGACCGGCTCCGCGCCCGTCCTGCCACCCCTCCGCGGCCTCCGCGGCCCGCGCGGGACACAGCCCCCGAAGGGCGTGCACCCGTTCCGCACCCTCGACGACTGCCTGACCCTGCGCGGGCTCGTACGTCCCGGCACCCGCGCCGTCGTCATCGGCGGCGGCCTCCTCGGCGTCTCCGCGGCCCGCGCCCTGGCCGCCGTCGGCGCCGACGTCGTCCTCGCCCAGCAGGGCGAACGCCTGATGGAGCGCCAGCTCGACGCGCACTCCTCGCTCCTCCTGCGCGAGCACCTCACCGCCCTGGGCGTCGAGGTGCACACCGAGTGCCGGGTGAGCGGCCTGCTCCGGCACGGCGACGCCGTCACCGGCGTCCAGCTGGCCGACGGCTTCGTGCTCGACGCCGAGGCCGTCGTCCTGGCCTGCGGCGTCCGCCCGCGCGTCACCCTCGCCCGCGAGGCCGGACTGGACGTCCGCCACGGCATCGTCGTCGACGACGAGCTGCGCACCTCCGACCCGTACATCCACGCCGTCGGCGACTGCGCCGAACACCGGGGCCGGGTCTACGGCCTGGCGGAACCGGCCCTGGACCAGGCGGATGTGCTCGCCGAGGTGCTCCGGGGCACCGCGGGCCCCCGCTACGCCGGCACCCGCGCCCTCACCCGCCTCACCCTCGGCGGCCCCGAGGCGCTCGACCTCGCGAGCTTCGGCGACACGACCCCAGCACCCGGCGACGACGTCGTCCAGCTCACGGACGCCACCCGCCGCGCCTACCGCAAGGTCGTCGTCCGCGGCGACCGCCTCGTCGGCGGCGTCCTGCTCGGCGACCTCGGCGCCGTCGGGACGCTCGCCCGGGCCTGGGAGGGCGACGAGGCCCTGCCCGACGACGCCCCGCTGCTGCACCTGCTCACCCACGACGGAGGCTCCTGATGTCCCCCACCCCCACCATCGTCCTGGTCGGCCACGGCATGGTCGGCCAGCGGTTCCTGGAGGCGCTCGCGGACCGGGGCGTCACCGCGCGGGCCCGCGTCGTGGTGCTCTGCGAGGAGCCGCGGCCCGCCTACGACCGCGTCCAGCTCACCTCGTACTTCTCGGGCCGGACCCCCGACGGGCTCTCCCTGGTCGAGGACGGCTTCATGGAGCGGCACGGCATCGAGCTGTACACCGGCGACCCCGCGGTCTCGGTCGACCGCGGGGCCCGCACGGTCACCGCCCGGTCCGGGCGGGTCTTCGGGTACGACACCCTCGTCCTGGCCACCGGCTCCTACCCCTTCGTCCCGCCGGTCCCCGGCAGGGAGGCCCGCGGCTGCTTCGTCTACCGCACCATCGAGGACCTCCTCGCCATCGAGGAGTACGCGAAGGGCCGCACGACGGGCGCGGTCGTCGGCGGCGGTCTGCTCGGCCTGGAGGCGGCCGGTGCGCTCAAGGGCCTCGGGCTTCGGACGCACGTCGTCGAGTTCGCCCCGCGTCTGATGCCGGTGCAGGTCGACGAGGGCGGCGGCGCGGCGCTGCTGCGCACGATCGAGCAGATGGGCCTGAGCGTCCACACCGGGACCGGCACCCAGGAGATCGTCACCGAGGACGGCGCCGTGACGGCGATGCGGCTCTCCGACGGATCCGAACTCCCCACGGACATGGTGGTGTTCTCGGCCGGCGTCCGGCCCCGCGACCAGCTGGCCCGGGACTGCGGTCTGACCGTCGGCGAGCGCGGCGGCATCGCGGTGGACGAGCTGTGCCGGACCTCCGACCCGGCGGTGTTCGCGATCGGCGAGTGCGCCCTCGCGGTCGACGGGCGGGTGTACGGCCTGGTCGCGCCCGGCTACGAGATGGCGCAGACCGCGGCGGCGGCGATCGCCGAGGAGGAGGACGCCGAGGGCTTCACCGGCGCCGACATGTCGACCAAGCTGAAGCTGCTCGGCGTCGACGTGGCCTCCTTCGGCGACGCGCACGGCACCGCCGAGGGCTGCCTCGACGTCGTCTACTCGGACTCCCGCTCCGGCGTCTACAAGAAGCTGGTCGTCGACGGCGAGGGCCGGCTGCTGGGCGGTGTCCTGGTCGGCGACGCCGAGTCGTACGGCATGCTGCGCCCGCTCACCGGCACCAGGCCGCCGGTCTCCCCCGAGCGGCTGGTCCTCCCGGCGGGCGCGGGCGCGCCGATGGCGCTGGGCCCGTCCGCGCTCCCCGACGACGCGGTGATCTGCTCCTGCCACAACGTCACCAAGCACGCGATCACCCGGTGCGCCACGCTGCCCGAGGTCAAGAAGTGCACCAAGGCCGGCACCGGCTGCGGCGGTTGCGTGAAGGTGATCGAGAAGCTGCTGCCCGCGGCGGCCGACAAGGGCCTGTGCGGCTGCTTCTCGTACACCCGCAGCGAGCTCTACGAGATCGCCCGCACCCTGCGCGTCACCTCCTTCGCCGCCCTGCTCGACTCGCACGGCCGCGAGGAGGCGAAGGGCGGCGAGGGCTGCGAGGTGTGCAAGCCGACCGTCGGGTCGATCCTGGCCTCGCTCAACAACGGCTACATCCTGGACGGCGAGCAGGCCGCCCTGCAGGACACCAACGACCACCACCTCGCCAACCTCCAGCGCAACGGCTCCTATTCGGTGGTGCCGCGCATCCCCGGCGGCGAGATCACCCCGGAGAAGCTGATCGTGATCGGGGAGGTGGCCCGCGACTTCGGCCTCTACACGAAGATCACCGGCGGCCAGCGGATCGACCTCTTCGGCGCCCGGGTGGACCAGCTCCCGTCCATCTGGACGCGGCTCGTCGACGCGGGCTTCGAGTCGGGCCACGCGTACGGCAAGGCGCTGCGCACGGTGAAGTCCTGCGTGGGGCAGACCTGGTGCCGCTACGGAGTGCAGGACTCGGTGGCGATGGCGATCCGGCTGGAGCTGCGCTACCGGGGGCTGCGCGCCCCGCACAAGCTGAAGTCGGCCGTCTCGGGCTGCGCCCGGGAGTGCGCGGAGGCCCAGTCGAAGGACTTCGGGATCATCGCGACGGCCGGCGGCTGGAACCTGTACGTGGGCGGCAACGGCGGCGCGACCCCGCGCCACGCCGACCTCCTCGCCCAGGACCTGTCGGACGCCGAGCTGGTCCGGCTGATCGACCGGTATCTGATGTTCTACATCCGCACGGCCGACCGGCTGGAGCGCACCTCGGTGTGGCTGGAGCGCCTGGAGGGCGGACTCGACCACCTCCGCGACGTCGTCGTGCACGACTCGCTGGGGCTGTGCGAGGAGTTGGAGGCGCTGATGGCGGCGCACGTGGCGGACTACCGGGACGAGTGGGCCGAGACCCTCGACGACCCGGAGCGGCTGCGGCGCTTCGTCTCCTTCGTCAACGCGCCGGAGGCACCGGACCCGACGGTGCGGTTCGTGCCCGAGCGCGACCAGATCAAGCCGGACCTGACGGTCCTGACCATCGGAACGCGCGAAGGGGCGATGGCCTGATGATGCTCGAACTCTCCCACGACACGACGGCCGACTCGTGGACGCCCGTCTGCGAGGAGCAGCGGCTCACCCCGGGCCGGGGGGTCGCGGCGCTGCTGCCGGACGGGCGGCAGGCCGCGGTCTTCAGGGACCGGGCGGGGCGCACGTACGCGATCGACAACCGCGACCCCTTCACCGGGGCGCAGGTGCTCTCGCGGGGCCTGGTCGGCTCCGTGGGCGGGCGCCCCTTCGTGGCCTCGCCGCTCCTGAAGCAGCGGTTCGACCTGGAGACGGGACGGTGCCTGGACGACGAGGAGGTCGCCGTCGCGGTCTATCCGGTCCGCGCCACGGCCGCACGGGACTGAACGAATTCACTTGACCGTTCGTTCCAGAAAGCCGTACGGTCTGAGGCATGGCAAGGACCAAGGAATTCGATCCGGACGCGGCCCTGCGCTCGGCCCTCGACCTGTTCTGGGAGCGGGGTTACGAGGCGACGAGCATGGCCGACCTGGTCGAGCACCTCGGGATCGGCCGCGCGAGCCTCTACGCGACCTTCGGCAACAAGCACGAGCTGTACCTGAAGGCGATGGAGCGGTACGCGCAGACACAGGACCCGCGGCTGTTCGACGAGCTGTCCGCGCCCGGGCCCGCACTGCCGGCCGTCCGGGCGCTGGTGCGCCGCTTCGCCGCCGAGTCCGGCGCCGACGAGACCCGGCTGCGCGGCTGCCTGGTCACCAACTCGGCCGCTGAACTCGGGCCGCACGACGCCGGCGTGGCCCGCCGCGTGGAGCGCAGCTGGGAGCAGCTGGAGACGCTGCTGCACGCGGCGCTCGCGCGGGCCGCCGCCCAGGGGGAGCTCCCGCCCGACCGGGACCCGCGGGCGCTCGCCCGGATGCTGCTGGTCCTGATGCAGGGCCTGCGGGTGGTCGGCAAGGCGTCGAGCGACCCGGGGCGCGTGCACGACGCGGCGGAGCAGGCGCTGAGACTCCTGGACTGAACGCGCGACGAGGGCGCCGATCGCCGATCGGCGCCCTTGCTTCGGAACTCATTCTGGAATGTACGGTCAATTACAAAGGGGGGACCATGACCGTCACCACCCCGCCGGCACCCCTGGCGCGCCACGCGGCCCGCCCGGCCTTCGCCCTGCTCGGCACCGTCCAGGCGACGCTGATCTTCACCCTCGCCTGCCTCGCCGTGCCCCTCCCCCGCATCGCCGCCGAACTGCGCCTGGACCGGGCCGATCTGATCCTGCTCAGCGCCGCCTACGGGCTGACCTTCGCCGGACTGCTGCTCTTCGGCGGCCGGCTCGCCGACCGCCACGGCGCGCGCCGGGCCCTGACCGCCGGCCTCCTCGTCTTCGGCGCCGCCTCCGCCCTCGCCCCGCTCGCCCCCGGCTACGGCACCCTGCTCGCCGCCCGCTTCGCCCAGGGGACCGGCGCCGCGCTCGTCGCCCCCGCCGCGATGGGCGTGCTGCGCGCCCTCCACCCGGCGCCCGCCGCGTACGGCAGGGCCATGGGCACCTGGGGCGGGCTCTCCGTGCTGGGCGCGACCGCGGGCAATCTGCTCTCCGGGGTGATCTCGGCCGCCGCCTCCTGGCGCTGGACCTTCGCCGTCCCGCTCGCCGTCACCGCCGTCGCCCTGCTCCTGGGCCCGCGGCTGCTGCCCGCCGCCGCGCCGACCGGGGCCGCCCGCGGGCTCGACCTGCCGGGCGCGCTGCTCGCCACCGGCGGGATCACGCTCGCCAGTTACGGGCTCGTGCTCACCGACGCCCGCCCCTGGGGCTCGCCGGACGTCCTGGTACCGCTGCTGCTCGGGCTCGCCCTGCTCGCGGGCTTCGCGCTCGTCGAGCGGCGCGCCGCCGAGCCCCTGCTGCCGCCCGCGTTCCTGCGCGACCGGCGCCGGGGCCTCGGGCTCGCCGCCGTCGCGGTCACCGCCGCCGGCACCGCGGGGGTCTTCGTCCTGCTGTCGCTCGGGCTCCAGCAGGGGCGCGGCTGGTCCGCGCTGCTCACCTCCGGCGGCTTCGTGCCCTTCGCCGTGGCGCTGCTGCTCGCGGGCCGCGCGGCCGGGCCGCTGATCCGGCGGTACGGGGCGGGGCGGGCGACGGCCGCGGGGCTGGGCACCGGCGCCGTGGGCCTGGCGCTGCTCGCGGCCACCGGCCTGGATCCCGCCGTGCCCTACGCGTACGGGCTGCTGCCCGGCCTGCTGCTGCTCCCGGCCGGCGCCGCCGTCTCCTTCGCCGGGGCGAGCGTCCTCGCCACCGAGGGCGTGCCGCCCGGCGAGGGCGGGCTCGCGGGCGGGGTCCTGAACACCGCCATGGAGCTGGGCCCCACCGTCGTCTTCGCCGTCGTGCTGACCCTGGGCACGGACGCCGCCTCGCTCGCGGCGACCGCCCTCGCCTTCGCGGCGCTGGCCGCGTCGGCCATCCGCCTCACGTGAACCGCCCGTGAACCACCCCCACCCACAAAGGAGTCGACCACTCATGTCCACGCCCACGCCCACGCCCGCGCCCACGCCCGCGTCCGGCCGTTTCGCCGGCCGCGCCGTGCTCGTCACCGGGGGCGGCACCGGCCTCGGCCGGGCCATCGCACTCGCCTTCGCCGCCGAGGGCGCGAAGGTCGCCGTCGCCGGCCGCACCGCCGCGCCCCTCGCCGAGACGGTGGCGCTGGTCCGGGCCGCCGGCGGCACCGCCACCGCCTTCACCGCCGACGTGGCGGACGCCGAGTCCATGCACCGGCTGGTGGGTGCGACGGTCGCGGCCTTCGGCGGTCTCGACGTGGCCGTCAACAACGCCGGGGTCTTCCGCGGCGGTCACGCGGCCGCCGACTTCCCCCTGGCGGACTGGCAGACGCTGCTCGACATCAACGTGACGGGCGTGCTGCACGCGCTCCAGGCGGAGATCGGCCATATGCGCGGCCACGGCGGCGGGGCGATCGTCAACATCTCGTCCAACCTGGGCCCGCACGTCCGCGTCCCGGGCGTCTTCGGCTACCAGGTCTCCAAGGCGGCCGTCTCGGCCCTCACCCGGGCCGCCGCCCTCGACCACGTCGCCGACGGCATCCGGATCAACGCGGTCAGCCCCGGGGCCGCCGAGTCCTCGATGTCGCTGCGGCCCGGCGAGACGGAGGCCGAGCGGGCGGTGCGGATGAAGGAGGAGTCGCCGCTGGGGCGCATCTCCTCCGCCGCGGAGGTGGCGGCGGCGGTGCTGCACCTGGCCTCCGACGCCGCCGGGTCCACCGTCGGGGCGGACCTGGTGGTCGACGGAGGCGTCTCCGCCTGACGCTCAGCCCTGGACGGCGGCCGGGTCCATCCAGAACACCTCCCAGTGGTGCCCGTCGAGGTCGGCGAAGGAACGCCCGTACATGAAGCCGTGGTCCTGCGGCTCCTTCGCCGCACTGCCGCCGGCGGCGAGGGCCGCGTCGACCAGCTCGTCGACGGCCTCGCGGGAGTCGCGGCTCAGGGTGATCAGCACCTCGGTGCTCTTCGTCGCGTCGGAGATCTCCTTGCCCGGCGCGGTGAAGCTCCGGAACTTCTCCTCGCTGAGCAGCATGGAGTAGATCGTGTCGCTGATCACCAGGCAGCCCGTGGACTCGTCCGAGAACTGCGGGTTGAAGGAGAAGCCGAGCTTGGTCCAGAAGGCCTTGGTGGCGTCGAGGTCCTTGGCGGGCAGGTTCACGAAGATCATCTGCGGCATGGTGTGCTCTCTTCCGTCGCGTGGTGGCGCTTACGAGAGTGAAGACGGGGGGCGGCGACGAAACTCATCGCCGCGCCGGAAGTTTTTTCGGATCGTTCCTCAGACCGCGTTCTTGACGAGCGTCGTCCCGGTCCCCGAGTCCACGATCGACGGGACTCCGGCCCCCCGCCCGGTCAGGTCGTTGCCCGCCACCCAGGTGTCGCTGGAGCCCGCCATCACGCCGATCGCGCCGCCCGCGCCGCCGCCGGTGACGGCGCCGACGGTGTTGTTCTGGACCAGGGCACCGGCGGCGCTGCCGCCGATGCGCAGGGCGTACGTGGTGGCGCCGGTGACCCGGTTGCCGCGCACGGTGGCGCCGCTGACGCCCGCGTTGATGCCGTGGCCGGTGGTGGTGAGGACCGTGTTGTCGGCGACGAGGGCGCCGGTGGCGGCGCTGTCGACGCCGATGCCGTCGCCCTGGGCGTCCGAGACGCTGTTGCCGACGACGAGCGCGTTCGGGGAGCTCTGGACGTGGATGCCCTGGCAGTTGCCGGTGGGGCCGAGGCGCAGGGTCGTGGTGACGGTGTTGCGGGTGACGGTGAGGCCGTCGGTCGCCGCCGCGTAGATCCCGGCCTCGCCCCTGACCGACTCCAGGGTGTTGCCGGTGACCGTGATGTCCTGGTGGCGGGCGCCGCCGGTGCCGACGGTGACCGAGATGCCCCCGCTGCCCTCGACGTTGCGGATGGTGTTGCCGGAGACGGTGATGCCGCGGAGGGCGTTGCCCTGGGGCGAGTTGAGGTAGACGGCGTGGGAGGCGGTGGCGCTGATGGTGTTGTCGGCGATGACCGAGTCCTGCCAGTCGGCGGCCCGGATGCCGAAGGCGCCGCTCTTCTCGACCGTGTTGCCGATGACCCGGATCCGCCGGTGGGTCACGCCCTTGGCGCCCCAGTGGTCCCCGCACAGCGCGCCGAACGGCCCGGTCGTCGTCCCGGGGCGCAGGGTGCAGCCGGTGATGAGGATGTCCTCGCAGGGGGTCGCGTCGTAGGCCGGGGCGGGCAGGTTGCCCTCGGTGGCGCAGGTGATCTGGACGGCCTCCTTCATGGTGAGGCTCGCCCCGTCGCCGGGGTGGTGCCCGTCGAAGACGCAGTCGACGACGGCGGCGTCGCGCACCGCGTTCAGCTCGACGGCGTGCGCGGAGGGGACGTCGACGAAGGTGCAGTCCTTGACCAGGACGCCCTCGCAGTGGGCGAAGCCCATGGCGTCGCTCTGCTTGCTGAAGACGCCGCCGCGCATGTCCCAGGTGCCGCCGAGGACGGCGATGGAGCCCGCGCCCTGGTAGCCGTACACGGCCGTGACGCCGTCGAAGTTCTTCAGCAGGCCGCCGTTGTCGCCGGTGCGGACGATGCGCGCGCCGTACGCGGAGACGGTGGTCCCGGCGCCGACGACGAGCCCCTTGCCGATCGGGTAGGTGCCCGGCGGTATCAGCAGGGTCGCCCGGCCCGGGACCGCCTTCACGGCGTCGAGCGCCTTCTGGAACGCGGCCGTGTCGTCGGTCGAGCCGTCGCCCTTGGCGCCGTACGCGACGGCCGTGACGTCGATGACGGTCCCGCCGCCGGCCGCGGCGGCCGGCGGCGCGCCCAGGACGGCGCCGGCGCCCCAGGCTCCCACGAATCCGCCCATGGCCAGCATCAGCGAACGGCGTTCCATGCGTTCCCCCTCTTTCGGTGTCCGGAGTGTCGGTGTCCGGAGGAGGAGGCTACGTCAGGAGTCGATCTTGCGAGGGGAGGGCCTGGCCCGGTCCCACCCGGGAGCGGGACCGAGCGGGGCCTTCCCTACGAGGCGCCCGAGCCGTTTCGCGCGTACACCCGCGTCTCCCGGGGGCTCCGGGCGCCGCCCAGCAGCGCGGCGCCGAGCGGCGTGAGGGTGTGCAGGACCGCGTTGCCGTGCCGCAGCGTGGCGACCAGGCCGGCCTCGCGCAGCACTCCCGCGTGCTGGCTCGCGGAGGCGAGGGAGACCCCCGCCCTGCGGGCCAGTTCGCTGGTGGTGCCGCCGTCGCCGATGGCGCTGAGCACGGCGGAGCGGGTGTGGCCGACGAGTTTGGCGAGCGAGGGCAGCCCCGGCTCCCGCACGGTCGGCGCCTCGCAGTGCGTCACGGGATAGACCAGCACCGGCGGCAGGCCGGGGTCGCGGAGCACGACCGGGGTGCCGCGGCAGAAGTAGGACGGCTGGAGCAGCAGTCCGCGCCCGTCGAGGTGGACGTCCCGTTCGACGGGGTAGTCGGCCTCCAGGACGGGGCTGCGCCAGCGGAGCATCGGGGGCAGCGAGGAGAGGAGTTCCTCCGCGCCCCCGTCGAGCAGGGCCCGCCCGCGCACCGCCCGGTCGGCCTCGACCCGGGCCTGGATGTGTCCCCAGTACGGTTCGACGGCGGCCCGGTGGTAGCTGCGCAGGGCCGCGACGAGCCGCCCGAGGGGCTCGGAGGCGCCCTCCGCGAGGGCCCGCAGCGCGGCGGGCACGGCGGGGCGGCCGGCGCGGCTCGCGCCGATCAGGGACACCTCGGAGTGGATCCGCCCGGGCGGGGTGGCCCGGATCGCGTCGAGGGCCTCGTCGACGCCGAGGATCCCCTGGGGCGGGGTCAGGAAGTCCGGGAAATAGCCGCGGCCCGGCACGAGCGCGGCGAGCAGCCGGGTCTCGGCGCCCAGCCGTATCCGTGCCTCGGACCGCCATTCGCCGTACACCACCGGCCCGCGTCGGTCCCTTAAACGGTGAAAACTGAGAATCGTTTCCCACAGAACATCAGGCCGGGCCGCCATCCGGACCCCGGCCAAGTCGTTTCCGCTGAAATGAATCCGCAGCATCGAACCCCCACCTGTGCACTCGCAACCACCCCCGACGACGAGTATGCACAGCATCACTGCACGTTACCAGGGTGTTTCAGCCACACTTGAAAAGCCTCGCGGCGAACACGGGTCAACCGAAAAGCTGTGCGTGTCGGGCAGGAAACCTTCAGGACCGAGGTGACGTGGCGAAGACCGTGGGGGGCTTTGCCTCGTCCGGCGGCGGTCGGCGAGGTTGCGGCTCACCTGCCCGATGAAAAATGGGCGCGGCCTCCGGGTGGGGATCCGGAGGTCGCGCCTGTCTCATTCTTTGCGAAAGTTCCGAAAGACCGGGGCCTTGGTAAGTCAGGTCCCCCTCGGATGTTCAACGTCCAATAATTCAATGCCGCGCATACCAATGCTTACCCTTGCGCATTCCGGCATGGAGTTGAACAGGAACTCACATTCTCCCAACGATCATGTAACGCCGCACCCGGACGAAATACGACGGGGCGGACACCTCCGCACAAGGTGTCCGCCCCGTCTCTCTTGGAAACCGGAACCGCCGCCCATCGGTATTGAGGGTCGGGGACGAGCGGCGGCTCCGGTGGTCAGGGGGTCAGCGGCTGTCGCTGCCCTTCGCCTCGGCCGCCGCGCGGCCGGCCTCCAGGCGCGCCACCGGGATCCGGAAGGGCGAGCAGGAGACGTAGTCGAGGCCCACCTCGTGGAAGAAGTGCACCGACTCCGGGTCGCCGCCGTGCTCGCCGCAGACGCCGAGCTTGATGTCGGGGCGGGTGGCGCGGCCGGCCTGGACGGCGCTGCGGACGAGGGCGCCCACACCGTCCTTGTCGATGGTCTCGAAGGGGCTGACGCCGAAGATGCCCTTCTCCAGGTACGCGGTGAAGAAGCTGGCCTCCACGTCGTCGCGGGAGAAGCCCCAGACCGTCTGGGTGAGGTCGTTGGTGCCGAAGGAGAAGAACTCGGCGGCCTCGGCGATCTGACCGGCGGTCACGGCGGCGCGCGGCAGCTCGATCATGGTGCCCAGGGCCAGCTTGAGCTCGACGCCGGTCTGCGCCTGGACCTCGGCGATGACCTCCTCGGCCTCCTCGCGGACCAGCTCCAGCTCCTGGACGGTGCCGACGAGCGGGATCATGATCTCGACGCGCGGGTCGCCCTTGGCGTCGATGCGCTGGGCGGCGGCCTCGGCGATGGCGCGGACCTGCATGGTGAACAGGCCGGGGATGACCAGGCCCAGGCGGACGCCGCGCAGACCCAGCATCGGGTTCTGCTCGTGCAGCCGGTGCACGGCCTGGAGCAGGCGCAGGTCGTTCTCGTGCGGCTCCTTGCGGGCCTCGGCGAGGGCGACGCGCACCGACAGCTCGGTGATGTCGGGCAGGAACTCGTGCAGCGGCGGGTCGAGCAGGCGGACGGTGACGGGCAGTCCGTCCATCGCCTCGAAGAGCTCGACGAAGTCCTGCTTCTGCAGCGGGAGCAGCGCCTTCAGCGACTCCTCGCGCTCCTCGTCGGTGTCGGCGAGGATGAGCCGCTCGACGTACTGGCGGCGCTCGCCGAGGAACATGTGCTCGGTGCGGCACAGGCCGATGCCCTGGGCGCCGAAGCGGCGGGCGCGCGAGGCGTCCTCGGCGTTGTCGGCGTTGGCACGGACCCGCAGCCGGCGGACGCGGTCGGCGTAGGCCATGATCCGGTGGACCGCCTGGACCAGCTCGTCGGCGTCGTCGGCGCCGGCGTGCATCCGGCCCTCGAAGTACTCGACGACCGGGGACGGTACGACGGGTACCTCGCCGACGTAGACCTTGCCGGTGGAGCCGTCGATGGAGACGACGTCGCCCTCCTCGATGACCACGCCGGAGGCGGTGGTCATCCGGCGGCGCTTGGTGTCGACCTCCAGCTCCTCGGCGCCGCAGACACAGGTCTTGCCCATGCCGCGGGCGACGACGGCGGCGTGCGAGGTCTTGCCGCCGCGGGAGGTGAGGATGCCCTCGGCGGCGATCATGCCGTCCAGGTCGTCCGGGTTGGTCTCACGGCGGATGAGGATGACCTTCTCGCCGGAGCGGGACCACTTGACGGCCGTGTACGAGTCGAAGACGGCCTTGCCGACGGCCGCGCCCGGGGAGGCGGCGATGCCGCGCCCGATCTGCTCGACCTTCGCGTTCTCGTCGAACTTCGGGAACATCAGCTGGGCGAGCTGGGCGCCGTTGACGCGCTGCAGCGCCTCGGCCTCGTCGATGAGGCCCTGGTCGACGAGCTGGGTGGCGATGCGGAAGGCGGCACCGGCGGTGCGCTTGCCGACGCGGGTCTGCAGCATCCAGAGCTGGCCGCGCTCGATGGTGAACTCGATGTCGCAGAGATCCTTGTAGTGGGTCTCCAGCGTGTTCATGATCTGCATGAGCTGGTCGTACGACTTCTTGTCGATCGACTCGAGCTCGGCGAGCGGCACGGTGTTGCGGATGCCGGCGACGACGTCCTCGCCCTGCGCGTTCTGCAGGTAGTCGCCGTAGACGCCCTCGTGGCCGGAGGCCGGGTCACGGGTGAAGGCGACACCGGTGCCGGAGTCGGGGCCGAGGTTGCCGAAGACCATGGAGCAGACGTTGACGGCGGTGCCGAGGTCGCCCGGGATGCGCTCCTGGCGGCGGTACAGCTTCGCGCGGTCGGTGTTCCAGGAGTTGAAGACGGCCTCGATCGCGAGGTCCATCTGCTCGCGCGGGTCCTGCGGGAAGTCGCGGCCGGTCGCGGTCTTGACGATCTTCTTGAACTGCTCGACGACCTTCTTGAGGTCGGCGGCGTCCAGGTCGGTGTCGCTGGTGACCTTCTTCGCGGCCTTGGCCTCGTCGAGGGCGTCCTCGAAGAGCTCGCCGTCCACGTCGAGGACGGTCTTGCCGAACATCTGGATCAGCCGGCGGTACGAGTCCCAGGCGAAGCGCTCGTTGTCGGCCTGGGCGGCGAGACCCTCGACGGAGGCGTCGGAGAGGCCGATGTTGAGGACGGTGTCCATCATGCCGGGCATCGAGAACTTGGCGCCGGAGCGGACGGAGACGAGCAGCGGGTTGTCGGCCTGGCCGAGCTTCTTGCCCATCTGCCGCTCCAGGGCGTCGAGGTGCGCGGTGACCTCGTCGCGGAGCTCGACCGGCTCGGAGCCGCTCTCGAGGTAGACCTTGCAGGCCTCGGTCGTGATCGTGAAGCCGGGGGGGACCGGCAGACCGAGGTTGGTCATCTCGGCCAGGTTCGCGCCCTTGCCACCGAGAAGGTCCTTGAGGTCCTTGTTGCCCTCGGTGAAGTCGTAGACGAACTTCTGATCATTAATTTCCGACACGGGTCCCGACTCCTCGACGACTCGGTTGGCTGCCCTGACGGCGAGGAACATACCCAGATCGAAGGCTTCTGGGGAGGTACGCCTACCGGTCATCCGGTCTTAACCACCCGTCCGCCAGCACATCGAAAGTAACTGACCGGTAGCTTCCGCTTTCAGGCCCCGAAGCTCGTTTGACTCAAACCAGAGCTTCACCGCTCGGATGAGCGGCTAAACGAGCATCTGCGTTCAACTCTTGAACGCAAAAAGGGTGGCACTCCGTGCCACCCTTCAAGCGGGAGACGGGCCCGTAACCTGCTCATCTGAGCAGTACCCCTATCAAGGGTGGCGAGAATCACTCGCCAGAAAGGGCCCGGATCTCAGCCGCCGGACGTGTCCAGCTCCGCGTCCTCGCTCACCCCGGCGCAGTCGTAGGGGTCCTTCAACCAGCCGTCCGGCAGGACAACCCGGTTGTTTCCGGACGTACGACCCCGGGGACCGTCCGCACCGACCGGCCACGGCTGGTCCAGGTCCAGCTCGCTCAACTGAGCGCTCAGTTCGTCCAGGGATGAGGTGATGGCCAGCTTCTTG
This sequence comes from Streptomyces sp. NPDC020422, assembly GCF_044386705.1. NCBI lineage: Bacteria > Bacillati > Actinomycetota > Actinomycetes > Kitasatosporales > Streptomycetaceae > Streptomyces > Streptomyces sp. NPDC020422. The sequence continues at coordinate 228,877 of NZ_JBIRVJ010000002.1, forward strand.
CGCATCTCGGAGCCGACCGAGAAGCCCTTGAGGTACCAGGCGACGTGCTTGCGGAAGTCGACGACACCGCGCGACTCGTCGCCCAGCCACTCGCCGAGCAGGCGCGCGTGCTTCACCATCGTGTCCGCGACCACCCGGAGCCCGGGCTGCGCGTACTCCCCGGTGCCCTCGAAGCCCGCCACGAGGTCGCCGAACAGCCAGGGCCTGCCGAGGCAGCCGCGGCCGACGACCACGCCGTCGCAGCCGGTCTCGCGCATCATGCGCAGCGCGTCGTCCGCGGACCAGATGTCGCCGTTGCCCAGCACCGGGATCTCCGGCACGTGCTCCTTGAGCCGCGCGATGGCGTCCCAGTCGGCCGTGCCGCCGTAGTGCTGGGCCGCCGTCCTGCCGTGCAGGGCGATGGCGGTGACGCCCTCCTCGACGGCGATCCGGCCGGCGTCGAGATAGGTGATGTGGTCGTCGTCGATGCCCTTGCGCATCTTCATCGTGACCGGCAGGTCGCCCGCGTTGGTCACGGCCTCGTTCAGGATCGCCCGCAGCAGCGGGCGCTTGTACGGGAGCGCCGAGCCGCCGCCCTTGCGGGTGACCTTGGGCACCGGGCAGCCGAAGTTCAGGTCGATGTGGTCGGCCAGGTCCTCGTCCACGATCATGCGGACGGCCTTGCCGACGGTCACCGGGTCCACGCCGTACAGCTGGATCGAGCGCGGCTTCTCGGTCTCGTCGAAGCGGATGAGCTGCATGGTCTTCTCGTTGCGCTCGACCAGTGCCCTCGTCGTGATCATCTCGCTGACGAACAGGCCCTTCCCTCCGGAGAACCCACGGCAGAGGGTGCGGAACGGAGCGTTGGTGATGCCGGCCATCGGCGCGAGCACCACCGGCGGCTGCACGATGTGCGGCCCGATGGCGAGGGGGGAGAACGCGGTCATTCGCCCATTGTCCCGCACTGCGCACGTCGTGGGTCAGCCGTACTATCCGCACATGGCCGAGCTCACATCACCGCAGCTCAACACCGCCCCGCTGCCCCGGCGCCGTCAGCTGCTCGTCCTCGGCATCTGCTGTCTGAGCCTGCTGATCGTCAGCCTGGACAACACCGCCCTCAATGTGGCGCTCCCCTCCATCCAGCGCGACCTGGACGCCTCCGTCTCCGGACTGCAGTGGGTCATCGACGCCTACACCCTGGTGCTCGCCTCGCTGCTGATGCTCTCCGGCTCCACCGCCGACCGGATCGGCCGCCGCCGGGTCTTCACCACCGGGCTCGTCCTCTTCGTCCTCGGCTCGCTGCTCTGCTCCCTCGCGCCCACCCTGGAGACGCTGGTCGCCTTCCGGATGGTGCAGGCGGTGGGCGGCTCGATGCTCAACCCGGTCGCGATGTCGATCATCACCAACACCTTCACCGACCCGGCGGCCCGCGCGCGGGCCATCGGCGTCTGGGGCGCGGTCGTGGGCGTCTCCATGGCGACCGGCCCCCTGGTGGGCGGGCTCCTCGTCGGGTCGGTCGGCTGGCGGGCGATCTTCTGGGTCAACCTGCCGATCGGCCTGACCGCGCTGGTGCTCACCCTGCGGTACGTCCCCGAGTCCCGCGCCCCCCGCCCCCGCCGGGTGGACCCGGTGGGGCAGGTCCTGGTGACGGCGCTGCTCGGCTCGCTCACGTACGCGATCATCGAGTCCAGCCCGCTGTTCGCGGGGGTCGCGGCCGTCGCCCTGGCCGGGATCCTGCTGTACGAGCCACGGCGCCGCGAGCCGCTGATCGACCTGCGGTTCTTCCGCAGCGCGCCCTTCAGCGGGGCCACCGTGATCGCGGTCTGCGCCTTCGCCGCGCTCGGCGGCTTCCTCTTCCTGAACACCCTCTACCTCCAGGACGTCCGGGGCCTGTCCGCCCTGCACGCCGGGCTCTACATGCTGCCCATGGCGGCGATGACCTTCGTCTTCGCGCCGCTTTCGGGGCGCCTGGTGGGATCCCGCGGCCCGCGGCCCTCGCTGCTGCTCGCCGGGTCGGCGATGGCGGCGGGCGCGCTGCTCTTCGCCGCCTTCCACGCGGAGACCAGCACACCGCTGCTCTTCACCGGGTACGTGGTCTTCGGCATCGGCTTCGGCCTGGTGAACGCGCCGATCACCAACACCGCGGTGGCCGGCATGCCCCGCGCGCAGGCCGGGGTGGCGGCGGCCGTGGCCTCCACGAGCCGCCAGATCGGCCAGACGCTGGGGGTCGCGGTGGCGGGCGCGGTGCTGAGCGCGGGGCTGGGCCCGGGCGCGTACGGGAAGACGGCCGACGCCACGGCGGGCTTCGTGGCGGCGAGCAAGCCGGTGTACTGGATCATCACGGGCTGCGGACTGTGCGTGCTGCTCGCCGGGGCGCTGACCAGCGGGGCGTGGGCGCGCCGGACGGCGGAGCGGACGGCGGAGCGGCTCGCCGCGGAGGGCGACGGGGCTCAGGCGGCGGCGAGGGCGTCCTCGCCCTGAGCGGCGGCGGCCTCGGCGGCGTCCCTTGCCGTGGCGGCCTCCTCGGTGGCGGCCTCCCCGGCGGCGAGCTCTGCGGTGGCGGTCTCCCCGGCGGCGGCCTCCTCGGCCAGGATCAGCGCCTGGAGCCGTTCGATCCCCGCCCGGGTGGCCTCGTCCACCGGCACGTACGTGACGAGCCGCGGCCCCGCGGCGGGGCCGAGGTAGAGGTTGGTGTGCTCCAGCCTGAGCAGCCCGACGTGGGCGTTGGCGACGAGCTTGGTCCGCCCGGACTGGTCGATCACGTCGTGCCTGGCCCAGATCTCCCGGAACTCCGGCGAGGCCGTGCGCAGCCGGTGCAGCAGCTCCTTCCATGCGGGCTCGGCGAGGTGCTCGGCCATGGCGGCGCGGAGCTTGCCCGCGAGCGAGGTGAGGACCTCGGGCAGTTCGGTGACGGCGGCCCGGAAGTCCTCGTTCGTGAAGGCGAGCCAGAGGCTGTTGCGGTCCTCGCGGGGCAGCGCGTCCAGGTCGCAGAAGAGGCGCCCGAAGGTGCGGTTGTAGGCGAGGAAGTCGTAGCGGCTGTTCTGCACGGCGGCGGGCACGGGCTCCAGCTGGTCGAGGAGCCTCCGCAGGGCGGGCGTGACGGTCGGGCAGGGCGTCTCGGGGTGCGGGTCGGCCTGTCCGGCGAGGGCGAAGAGGTGGTTCCGCTCGGTGGGGTCGAGCAGCAGCGCGCCGGCGAGGGCGTCGAGGACCTGCGGGGAGACCTGGATGGGCCGCGCCTGCTCCAGCCAGGTGTACCAGGTGACGCCGACGGCGGAGAGCTGGGCGACCTCCTCGCGGCGCAGCCCCGGGGTGCGGCGGCGGCGCCCGCGCGGGAGTCCGACCTGCTCGGGGCTGATCCGTTCGCGGCGGCTGCGCAGGAAGGCGGCGAGCTCGTGCCTGCGGATGTCCGTGCCGACCGTCATGACTGTCATGCTCCCAGGGTGCCGGGGCGCTCAGCCCGTTTCCAGGTGCTGCTTGTACCAGGATAAAGACACTCTGGTACCAGGCTGAGCGAGCGCCGATCGTCGGTGGTGTGACGACGACATCCACTCCTCCCCGTACCGCCGCGGCCGTCGGACCGGCCCGGCCGGCCCTCGGCTCCCTGGGCCTGTTCACCGTGCTCCTGGGCGCGGCGCTGCCCCTGATCGACTTCTTCATCGTCAATGTCGCCCTGCCGACGATCGACCACGACCTCGCCGCGGGTCCGGCGCTCCTGGAGCTGGTGGTCGCCGGGTACGGCCTGTCGTACGCCGTGCTGCTCGTGCTCGGCGGGCGGCTCGGCGACCTCTTCGGGCGCCGCCGGCTGTTCCTCGCGGGGATGGCCGCCTTCGGTCTGACCTCGCTCGCCTGTGGTCTGGCTCCGGACGCCTGGAGCCTGGTCGGGGCCCGGGTGGCACAGGGTGCCGCGGCGGCGCTGATGCTGCCGCAGGTGCTGGCGACCATTCACTCCTCGACGTCGGGAGCCCGCCATGCGAGGGCGCTGAGCCTGTACGGGGCGACCGCGGGGCTCGCGATGGTGGCCGGGCAGATCCTGGGCGGCGTCCTGGTCGCCGCCGATCTCGCGGGCAGCGGCTGGCGGGCGATCTTCCTGGTCAACGTGCCGGTGGCGCTGCTCGGACTGCTGCTGGCGGCGCGTTCGGTGCCCGAGACCCGCTCGGACCGGCCGGCGCCGGTGGACGCGCCGGGCACGCTGCTGCTGGCGCTGAGCCTGCTGTCGCTGCTGGCCCCGTTGACCGAGGGCCGGGCGGCGGGCTGGCCGCTGTGGACCTGGCTGTCGCTCGCCGCCTTCCCCTTCGCGGCCGGGGCGTTCTGGTGGGTCGAGCTGCGGGCGGACCGCCGGGGCCGTACGCCGCTGGTGCCGCCGCGGCTGCTCGGCCTGGTCTCGCTGCGCCGGGGCCTCGCGGTGGTGCTGCCGCTGTCGGGCGGCTTCAGCGGCTTCATGTTCGTGATCGCGGTGGCGCTCCAGCAGGGACTCGCGATGGGCGCGGTGGCCTCGGGTCTGGCGCTGGTGCCGATGGCGGTGGCGTTCTTCGGCGCCTCGCTGGCGGGTCCGCGGCTGGTGCGGCGCTGGGGCACCCGGGTGGTGCCGGTGGGCGCCGTGTTCCAGGGGGTCGGGATCGGCCTCATCGCCTGGGCGGTGGGCGGCGGCTGGTCGGAGCTCTCGGTGCTCGACCTGCTGCCGGGCATGGCGGTCGCGGGCTTCGGCCAGGGTCTCCAGCTGCCGGTGCTCTTCCGGGTGGTGCTCTCGGAGGTGCCGGGCGAGCAGGCGGGTGTGGGCAGCGGGGTCATGGTGACCACGCAGCAGTCGGCGATGGCGCTGGGCGTGGCGACGCTGGGTTCGCTCTTCCTCTCGCTGGCCTCCTCGCCGGCCGCGATGGGGTCGGCGCTGACCACGACGCTGCTGGTGCAGGTGGGGGTGGTGGTGCTGACGCTGCTGCTGAGCCTGCGGCTGCCGCGCTCCGTGAAACAGTGAATGACAGATATTGAAATCTGTCATCGGTCATGTCATGGTTGATGGCATGACGACGACGACCCCCCGCACCGGCCGCCCCCTCCCCACCCGCTCCCTCGGCACCACCGGCCCCGAGGTCTCCGCCCTCGGCCTCGGCTGCATGGGCATGTCCGCCCTGTACGGCGAGGCCGATCGCGCCGAGTCGATCGCGACGATCCACGCCGCCCTCGACGCCGGCGTGACCCTCCTGGACACCGGCGACTTCTACGGAATGGGCCACAACGAGCTGCTGATCAACGAGGCTCTGCGCACCGCCCCCGCGGCGGCCCGCGACCAGGCCCTGACCAGCGTGAAGTTCGGCGCCCTGCGCACCGTGGAGGGCGGCTTCACCGGGTACGACGGACGCCCCGCCGCGGTGAAGAACTTCGCGGCGTACTCGCTCCAGCGCCTCGGCACGGACCACATCGACATCTACCGGATCGCCCGCGTCGACCCCGACGTGCCGATCGAGGAGACCGTCGGCGCCATCGCCGAGCTGGTCGAGGCCGGCCATGTGCGGCACATCGGCCTCTCCGAGGTCGGCGCCGACACCCTGCGCCGGGCGGCGGCGGTCGCCCCGATCGCCGACCTCCAGATCGAGTACTCGCTGATATCCCGCGGCATCGAGGACAGGATCCTGCCCACCGCCCGGGAGCTCGGCATCGGCGTCACGGCCTACGGGGTCCTCTCCCGCGGCCTGATCAGCGGCCACTTCACGCGGGAGCGCACCCTCGGCGCGGGTGACTTCCGCGGGATGTCCCCCCGCTTCCAGGGCGACAACCTCCAGCGGAACCTGGACCTGGTCGACCGGCTGCGCGAGGTCGCCGAGACCAAGGGCGTGACGGTCGCGCAGATCGCCATCGCCTGGGCGCTGTCGCGCGGCGAGGACGTCGTGCCGCTGATCGGCGCCCGCCGCCGCGACCGGCTCGCCGAGGCGCTCGACGCCCTGGAGGTCACCCTCGACGCGGCCGATCTGGCGGCGATCGAGGAGGCCGTCCCGGCGGGCGCGGCGGCCGGCGCCCGCTACCCGGAGGCGCAGATGGCCCACCTGGACAGCGAGCACTGACAGGTACTGTCATTCCATGGCCACCACGGAGACCCTGACCGCCGAGCGCATCCTCGAAGCCACCGAGGAGGTGCTGCGCCGCTACGGCCCCGCGAAGGCGACGGTCGTGGACGTGGCCCGGGTGCTCGGCGTCAGCCACGGCAGTGTCTACCGGCACTTCCGCACCAAGGCGGCGTTGCGCGAGGCGGTCACGGAGCGGTGGCTCTCGCGCACGGAGGTCGCCCTCGCCGAGCTGACCGGCGCCCCGGGCCGGCCCGCCCCGGAGAAGCTCCAGGCCTGGTTCGCGACCCTCTTCGAGGCCAAGCGGCACAAGGCGGGCGACGACCCGGAGCTGTTCGCGACCTATGGCGTGCTGATCGACGAGAACAGCGGCGTGGTCGACCGGCATATCGAGGTGCTGGTCGAGCAGGTCCGCTCGATCGTCGAGGAGGGCACCCGGGAGGCGGAGTTCACCGCCCCCGACCCGGAGGCCACGGCCCGCGCGCTCTTCTACGCGACCGCCCGCTTCCACGACCCGGCCTATGCGCCGGAGTGGCGGCGGCCCGCGATCCAGGGGGAGTTCGACGCGGTGATCGAGCTGCTGCTGCGCGGCCTGCGCCCCTAGGCCTCGCCTCTCTGCCGATGCGGGAAGGCCCCCGGTTCCTGGAACGGAACCGGGGGCCTTCCCGTACGGGCGGAGCGGACTCAGCAGCCCAGCAGACGGCTGCCCAGGTAGCCCTGGATCTGGTCGAGGGAGACGCGCTCCTGCTTCATCGTGTCGCGCTCGCGCACGGTCACCGCGTTGTCCTCGAGGGTGTCGAAGTCGACGGTGACGCAGAACGGGGTGCCGATCTCGTCCTGGCGGCGGTAGCGGCGGCCGATGGCGCCGGCGTCGTCGAACTCGATGTTCCAGTTCTGCCGCAGGTCGGCCGCGAGGCCCTTGGCCTTCGGCGAGAGCTGCGGGTTGCGGGACAGCGGCAGGACGGCGACCTTGACCGGGGCCAGGCGGTGGTCGAGGCGGAGCACGGTGCGCTTCTCCATGACGCCCTTGGCGTTCGGCGCCTCGTCCTCGACGTAGGCGTCGAGCAGGAAGGCGAGCATGGTGCGGCCGACACCGGCCGCCGGCTCGATGACGTACGGCGTGTAGCGCTCGCCCGTCTCCTGCTCCAGGTACGTCAGGTTGGCGCCGGAGGCCTTGGAGTGCGCGCTCAGGTCGTAGTCGGTGCGGTTGGCGACGCCCTCGAGCTCGCCCCACTCGCTGCCGCCGAAGGAGAAGCGGTACTCGATGTCCGCGGTGCGCTTGGAGTAGTGGGAGAGCTTCTCCGCCGGGTGCTCGTACCAGCGCATGTTCTCCTCACGGAGCCCCAGGCCGGTGTACCAGTTCCAGCGCTGCTCCATCCAGTACTCCTGCCACTGCTCGTCCTCGCCCGGCTTGACGAAGAACTCCATCTCCATCTGCTCGAACTCGCGCGTGCGGAAGATGAAGTTGCCCGGAGTGATCTCGTTCCGGAAGGACTTGCCCATCTGCGCGATGCCGAACGGGGGCTTCTTGCGCGAGGTGGTCTGCACCTGGGCGAAGTTGGTGAAGATGCCCTGGGCGGTCTCGGGGCGCAGGTACGCGACGGAGCCGGTGTCCTGGGTCGGGCCGAGGTGGGTGGAGAGCAGGCCGGAGAACTGCTTGGGCTCGGTGAAGGTGCCCTTGTTGCCGCAGTTGGGGCAGTTGAGCTCGGTGAGGCCGTTCTCGGGGAGGCGGCCGTGCTTCTCCTCGTAGGCCTCTTCCAGGTGGTCGGCGCGGAAGCGCTTGTGGCAGGAGGTGCACTCGGTCAGCGGGTCGGTGAAGGTGGCGACGTGGCCGGAGGCCTCCCAGACCTCGGTGGCCAGGATGACCGACGAGTCGATACCGACGACGTCCTCGCGCGCGGTGACCATGTAGCGCCACCACTGACGCTTGATGTTCTCCTTGAGCTCGACACCCAGCGGTCCGTAGTCCCAGGCGGCACGCTGACCGCCGTAGATCTCGCTGCACGGGTAGACGAAGCCACGGCGCTTGCTCAGGCTGACGATGGTGTCGATCTTGTCGGCGGCCACGGTGCTCTCTTCATTACGACGACGAAGTGCGAATGCCTCAGGTTACCGGCGCCCGCACCCCCCGTATCAAATCGGTTCGTGCGGCTCCGGAGTGCTCGGGAACACAGCAGGACGAAGCGTTCGGCAATTGACAACCGTTTCCAGTTTTGTTGAAAATGAGTGTCATGAACGTACGCCGACTGATACCCACCACCGCCGTCGCCGGAGCCGTCACCCTCGGTCTGATCACCCTCTCCGCCTGCTCCGGGACCTCGGACGCGGCCGACAAGGGGAGCGGCGACAAGCTGGACGTGGTCGCGTCGTTCTACCCGATGCAGTTCCTGGCCGAGCAGATAGGCGGCACGTACGTCACCGTCAACACGCTCACCAAGCCGGGCGTCGAGCCGCACGACCTGGAGCTCAAGCCGAAGCAGGTCGGCGAGCTCGGCGACGCCGACGTCGTCCTCTATCTCAAGGGCATCCAGCCCGCCGTCGACGACGCCATCGCGCAGTCGAACGCCGGCACCACGATCGACGCCGCGACGCTCACCAAGCTCGAGGAGCACGGCACCGAGGTCGGCCACGACCACGGTGCCGAGGAGGCCGGCCACGACCACGGCTCCGAGGCCGGCGCCGACCCGCACATCTGGCTCGACCCCGTGAAGTACGGAGAGGTCGCCCAGGGCGTGGGGGCCGCCTTCGAGAAGGCCGACCCCACCCACGCCGCCGCGTACAAGGCGAACACCCAGGCCCTGATGACGAAGCTCGCCGCTCTGAACAGCGAGTTCGAGAACGGTCTGAAGAACACCGCCACGAAGACCTTCATCACCACCCACTCCGCCTTCGGCTACCTCGCCGAGCGCTACGGCCTGGAGCAGGAGGGCATCACCGGCATCGACCCCGAGGCCGAGCCGAGCCCCGCCCGCGTCAAGGAGCTCCAGGAAATCGCGAAGAAGGACAAGGTCTCCACCGTCTTCTTCGAGACCCTCGCCAGCGACCGGACCGCCAAGACCCTCGCCACCGACACCGGCCTCAAGACCGACGTGCTCGACCCCCTCGAGGGAATCACGGACAAGTCCAAGGGCGATGACTACATCGAGGTCATGCGCTCCAACCTCGCCGCGCTGCAGAAGGCCCTCGGCGCGAAGTGAAATCCGGCAAGCAGGAGGTACTCGTGAGCGACGAGACCGTCATCTCCGTCCGCGGAGCCACCGCGGCCCTCGGCTCGCGCCCCGTCCTGCGCGGCGTCGACCTCACCGTGCACCGCGGTGAGGTCGTCGCGCTGCTCGGCGCCAACGGCTCCGGCAAGTCGACCGCCGTCCGCTCCGTCATCGGCCAGGTGCCGCTGACCGGCGGCACCATCGAGCTGTTCGGCACGGAGCAGAAGCGGTTCCGCGACTGGGCGCGCGTCGGCTACGTACCGCAGCGCACCACCGCCGCGAGCGGCGTGCCCGCCACCATCCGCGAGGTCGTCGCCTCCGGCCGGCTCTCCCGCCGCCGCTTCGGCCTCACCACCAGGGCCGACCGGGCCGCCGTCGACCGGGCCATCGAGCTCGTCGGACTGAGCGACCGCGCCCGGGACTCCGTCTCCGCCCTCTCCGGCGGCCAGCACCAGCGGGTGCTCATCGCCCGCGCGCTCGCCTCCGAGCCCGAGCTGCTGATCATGGACGAGCCGATGGCCGGCGTGGACCTGGCCAGCCAGGAGATCCTCGCCGCGACCCTGCGCGAGCAGGTCGCCGGCGGCACCTCCGTCCTCCTCGTCCTGCACGAGCTCGGCCCGCTGGAGCCCCTCATCGACCGCGCGGTGGTCCTGCGCGACGGCTGCGTCGTCCACGACGGCCCGCCCCCGAAGGCCGTCGGCCAGCACGCGCTGCCCGGCCACGACCACGTCCATCCGCACGCGGCCGACGAGCCCCTCCGCACGGGACTGCTGACCTGACATGGAATTCCTCAACGACGCCTTCATGCAGCGGGCCCTGCTGGCCGCCCTGCTGATCGGCATCACCGCGCCCGCCGTCGGCATCTACCTCGTGCAGCGGCGCCAGGCCCTGATGGGCGACGGCATCGGCCACGTCGCCATGACCGGTGTCGGCCTCGGCTTCTTGATGTCGGCCAACCCGGTGTGGATGGCCACCCTGGTCGCCGTCGTCGGCGCCGTCGTCATGGAGCTCATCCGCGCCTACGGCAAGACCCGCGGCGACCTCGCCCTCGCGCTGCTCTTCTACGGCGGCATGGCGGGCGGCGTCATGCTGATCAACCTCTCGGACACCGGCTCCAACGCGAACCTGACCTCGTTCCTCTTCGGCTCGCTGACGACCGTGTCCCGCGAGGACACCGTGACGATCACGATCCTCGCCGCCTTCGTCATCCTCGTCACGGTCGGCCTGCGCAAGCAGCTCTTCGCCGTCAGCCAGGACGAGGACTTCGCCCGCGTCACCGGCCTGCCGGTCCGCTTCCTCAACCTGCTCATCGCGGTCACCGCCGCCGTCACCGTCACCGTCGCCATGCGCGTCGTCGGCCTGCTCCTGGTCAGCGCGCTGATGGTGGTGCCGGTCGCGGCCGCCCAGTCGCTGTCCCGCTCCTTCCGCGCGACCTTCGCCATGGCGGTCGCGATCGGCGTCTGCGTCACCCTGACCGGCACCGTGACCACCTACTACGTCGACGCGCCGCCCGGCGCGACGATCGTGCTCCTCGCGATCGCGGTCTTCGTCACCCTCACGGCCCTGTCGACCCCGCTCGCCCGGCGCCGGGCCCGCGCCGCCGAGGCCGCCGCGCGCGACTGCGACGCGTCGGTCCCCGGCAGCCGGCGCCCCGCCGACGACGTGAGGGTCTGACCGCGGTCCGGCTTCAAGGGGACGGGGGGCTGGCAGAATGGCGGGGGCAGACAAGATTCAAGGAGGCCCCCGTGGTGACGGCAGGACCCCCCGTACGAGGCCGCTCGACCAAGCAGCGGGCCGCCGTGTCGGCGGCGCTGAACGAGGTGGACGAGTTCCGCAGCGCCCAGGAGCTGCACGACATGCTCAAGCACCGCGGCGACTCCGTCGGCCTCACCACCGTCTACCGCACGCTCCAGTCCCTCGCGGACGCGGGCGAGGTGGACGCGCTGCGCACGAGCGACGGCGAGACGGTCTACCGCCGCTGTTCGACCGGCGACCACCACCACCATCTGGTCTGCCGCGTCTGCGGCAAGGCCGTGGAGGTGGAGGGCCCGGCGGTGGAGCAGTGGGCGGAGACGATCGCGGCCGAGCACGGCTTCGTGAACGTGGCGCACACGGTGGAGATCTTCGGCACCTGCGCGGAGTGCGCGGCGAAGTGACGTGACGTGACATGCGGAAGGGCCCGTACCGGACGAGTGCCGGTACGGGCCCTTCCGCATGCCCGCGCTCAGAGCCGGGTGATGTTCCGGCCCGGGAGCGTACGGAGCCGGTCGGCGTCGGCCGGGTCGGCGAGCCCGCGCTCGGGGAGCGTGGCGACGCCCACCCGGCCGTTGTCGGCCGAGAGCAGCACGAACGGCGTCGGCGTCTCGGTGTACCGGGACATCAGCGACCAGCGGCCCACGACCTCGCCGTCCCGGGTGGTCCGGCGGGCCCCCAGCCGCGCCCGCCGGAAGGTCCCGAACCGCATCTGGACGTTCACGGCGTCGAGGATGTCCTCGCGCGTGGGCGTGTAGGCCGGCTCCGCCGTCAGCCCTTGTCGAGGACGGCGAGGTCCGCCGGGTCCACGCCGCCGAAGCGGCGGTCGCGCTGGGCGTACTCGACGCAGGCCCGCCACAGGTCGCGGCGGTCGAAGTCGGGCCACAGCACGTCCTGGAAGACCATCTCGGCGTACGCGCTCTGCCAGATCAGGTAGTTCGACGTGCGCTGCTCGCCGCTGGGCCGCAGGAAGAGGTCCACGTCCGGCATGTCCGGGTAGTAGAGGTACTTCTGGATGGTCTTCTCGGTGATCTTCGCCGGGTCCAGCTTGCCGGCCTTCACGTCCTCGGCCAGCGCCTGCGCCGCGTCCGTGAGCTCCGCGCGACCGCCGTAGTTCATGCAGAAGTACAGCGTGAGCTTGGTGTTGTCCTTGGTCTGCTCCTGGGCGACCTGGAGCTCCTTGGCCACCGACTTCCACAGCTTGGGCATCCGGCCGACCCAGCGGACCCGGATGCCGAGCTCGTCGAGCTGGTCGCGGGTCTTGCGGATGAAGTCGCGGTTGAAGTTCATGAGGAAGCGCACCTCCTCGGGCGAGCGCTTCCAGTTCTCGGTGGAGAAGGCGTAGAGCGAGATCGCGCCGACGCCCATCTCCAGCGCGCCCTGGAGCACGTCGAGCACCTGCTCGGCGCCGACCTTGTGCCCCTCGGTGCGCGGCAGACCGCGCTCCTTGGCCCAGCGGCCGTTGCCGTCCATGACGATCGCCACGTGCTCGGGCACGAGCTCCGGCTGAAGCTTCGGCGGGCGGGCGCCGGACGGGTGCGGCTCGGGGGTCCTGTACTCCCGTCGCTGGCGCCCGAGGAGTCGTGCGATGGCCATGGCGTGGTCTCTCCTAGCTCTTCTCTACGTACCGCAGCGAGCGCAGCCCGCGCTCCAGGTGCCAGTGCAGATAGGCGGACACGAGGCCGCTGCCCTCCCTGACGTGACGCGGCTCGCACGCGTCCGCGGTCTCCCAGTCGCCGGTGAGCAGCGCGCTGAGCAGGCCTACGGCCTCCGCAGAGGGTACGACGCTTCCGGGCACCCGGCAGTCTCCGCATATGACTCCGCCCGCTGCGACCGAAAAGAACCGGTTCGGCCCGGGAAGTCCGCACTTGGCGCAGTCGTCGAAGCTGGGCGCGTAGCCGTTGACGGCGAGCGAGCGCAGCAGGAAGGCGTCCAGAATCAGATGCGGGGCGTGCTCGCCGCGCGCGAGCGTCCGCAGTCCCCCGACCAGGAGCAGGTACTGCTGCACGGCCGGCTCGCCCTCGTGGTCGGTGAACCGTTCCGCCGTCTCCAGCATCGCCGTGCCCGCGGTGTAGCGGGCGTAGTCGGTGACGATCCCGCTGCCGTACGCGGCGATGGTCTCGCTCTGCGTGCACAGCGGGAGCCCGCGCCCGATCAGCTCGCTCCCCCGGGCGAAGAACTGCACGTCCACGTGAGAGAAGGGTTCGAGCCGCGCCCCGAACTTCGACTTGGTCCGCCGCACCCCGCGCGCGACGGCGCGTACGCGCCCGTGACCGCGCGTGAGCAGCGTGATGATGCGGTCCGCTTCGCCCAGCTTCTGGGTGCGCAGCACGATGCCGTCGTCGCGGAACAGACTCATGGACCCATTGTCCCGTACCGGCGGGGCGGCCCGGGCCGGGTCTCACCTCACGGCACCTCGCCCCGGCTCCGCGCGTTCGCGTGCGCGGTGGCCGCGCTCAGCCGCTCGGCCGCGGTCGCCACCCGCACCCCGTCCGGCTCGCACTCCCACTCGCGCCCGCCGCCGATGGGCCGCACCTGGAGATACGGCCCCTCGTGCCCCATCAAGGTGCCGACCCGCCCCGTGCTGATGTCGACGACGTACGCCCCGATGGGCAGGTTCATCCCCGCTCCCCTTCCCGCGTCAACGCCGCGGCGATCCGCCGCGCCGTCTCGACCGTGCAGCGTCCCAATTCGACCAGCGGCCGGGGCGGCTCCGCGGAGAGCGTGAGGGCGTCGAGCCCGAGCGAGGGCAGCACGATTCCCGCCCGCGCCAACGCGTCCCGCAATTCCGCCACCGCCTGAGCCGCTTCGGCAATCGGCGAGAGCTGCGTGTTGTCTTCGTTCTTCACCAACGCGTTCCTTTCCGAATCCATTTCCCGCTTACTCCACCGAGGGTGGGGGCCGATCCGTAGAATCGGGAGACGCGCTGGGGCTACAAGTGCGGTGTAGGGGTCAGGAGTTAATCAATGGCCAACGGCGATCGCCAGGACGCTTGGGAGTTCTTCGGAGACCTCCTGAAGGAGCGCCGGGAGGCGGCGGGGCTTTCGCGGAACGACCTGGGCGCACGGGTGTTCGTTTCGGGGTCGTACATCGGCCTGTTCGAGCAGGGAATCAGGAAGCCGCAGCTGGACGTGGCGCAGAGAATCGACCAGGTGCTACAAACCGGCGGTATTTTCGAACGCACCTGCAGAAAGCTGATCGACAAGTCGCCGTACGCGGACTATTTCCACGCGGTGGCGGAGCTGGAGGCGGTGGCGACGAAGATCTGCGAGTTCGCGCCGACGGTGGTGCCGGGGTTGTTGCAGACGGCGGAGTACGCGCGGGCGGTGACGATCGCGGCGAACCCGTTCGCCGCGGAGGCGTACGTCGAGGAGAAGGTCACCTCACGGATAGAGCGGGCCGCAATCCTCAAGGCTGCTACAAGACCGGAGTATTGGGTCGTCCTCCACGAGAACGCGGTACGGACCCCCGTCGGCGGCGCCGGGGTCATGGCCGCGCAGTTGGAGCACATCGCGGAGCTGGCACGGCGGCGGTGGGTGCTGGTGACGGTGCTGCCGCGGGCGGCCGGAGCGCACGCTTCCATGGACGGCTCACTCCGGCTCATGGAGTTCGAGGATCAGCCGCCAACGGCCTACACGGAGACCGCCTTTTCAGGCACGCTTCTCGAAAATCCGACGGTGGTGAAGCGCGCACAGCGCGCCTACGATCTGCTCAGGGTCGCCACGCTGTCGCCGGCGGCGTCCCTGGCCCTGATCGAGTCGGCGGCGGAGGACTACAGACGATGCGCGAGTACGACCTGACCAACGCCACCTGGTTCAAGAGCTCCTACAGCGACGGCGACGGCGGCAACTGCGTCGAGGTCTCGTACGAGTTCGCGGGCGCGGCCTGGCGCAAGAGCAGCTACAGCAACGGTGAGGGCGGCAACTGCCTCGAAGTCCTCGACGGCATCCCCGGCATCGTCCCCGTCCGCGACAGCAAGAACCCCTCCGGCCCCGCCCTCGCCGTCCCGGCCGCCGCCTGGTCCGTGTTCGTGGCCGCCGTCAAGGGATGACCGTCCTGCGCGGCGGTGGCGGCGCCGCACTCCGGCACGAGGGCGACGCGTTGACGCTGCGGCGCGGGGACGAGGAGCTGCGGATCCCCCTGCGGGCGGTGCAGCGGGTCTCGCCCGGGGGCGAGGCGGTCGTCGTGGCGCTGCGGGTGCCGGAGGGCGCGGAGCCCGTCGTGCACGTGGTGCGGGGGGTGAACGACATGCACGGGTACGCGTTCGCGTCGGCGATGGGCGCGGTGCTGGGCCGCCTGCCGGAGCCCGGGCCGTCGTTCGACGGCACCGCGCTCGTGACGACCCGCTCCCTGGGCACGCGCGGCGGCTGGGGGCTGCCCCCGGCGGGGGTCCTGGCGGTGCTGGCCCCCGGGGTCGGCGCGTTCCTCGCGATGAGCGTGCTGGTCGTGCTGCGCGGGGAGCCGGCCGCGCTCGTGCTCGCGTTCCTGCTGGGGATCGCGGTGGTCGTGCTCAACCTGTCGAGCGTCGCCGCGGCGGATCGGGCGATCCAGATGTGGCGGCTGCCCCGGCGGGGCGTCACGGTGACGGCCGTGCGGACCGGCCCGTACGGCAGGTCGGGGACGTACGCGTACACGGACGGGTGCGGGACGGTCCACGGCTACCGGCGGAACTCGTACGCCGACGAGGTCCGGATCAGCTTCCACCCGAAGGCCCCGGGGCGGGCCGTCGGCGTCTACCCCGGACCCGTGCGGGTGCTGGTCGCGCTCGGGGCGCTGGTGCTGTGGGCGGCGACGGGCGGGCTCGGCTGCGCGATGGTCTTCTTGGGGCTCAGCGTCGGGGCGTGACGGTGCGGGTGACGACCGCTCCGAAGAGGGCGAGGCCCGTGATCACCACGCGCGGGGTGCCGGGCTTGCCGGTGCGGTGGGCGGCGCGCTCGGCGAAGACGCCGAAGAGGCCGAGGCCTCGGACGTCGACCTCGATGTCCTCGGGGACGAGGATCTTGGTGCCGCCCCAGAGGGCGACCGCGCGGATGACGGTGTCGTGACCGGTGAAGCGCGCCTCGGTCAGGTCGATCAGGCCGCCGCCCCACATCGACCAGAGGGTCATGCGCCGCGGCACGACCCACTGGCCCTTGCGGTGGAAGCCGCCGAAGATCCCGGCGACGAAACTGCCGGAGGTCGGCGCGCGGTCGACGACGAGGGCGTCGCGGGGGCCGGGCGCGGGCAGGCCGCGGCAGGCGGTCTCCAAATCGCCGCGGGTGCGCGAGGCGTGCACCTCGTCGAGGCGGGGCCCGAGTCGGTCCAGGGGCAGGCGGCCGTTCTCGACGGCGGCCCGCAGCCGCTCCTCGGCCGTGTGCCGCTCCTGGTCGGAGGCGAGGATGTCGAGGTCGTACCGGGTCATGGCGTCAGCCTTCGAGGTAGGCGGCGAGCGCGGAGGACAGGGCGGTGCGGTAGGCGTCGTCGCGGCCCGGCTCGTCGGGGTCGTGGCCGAGGTCGGTGAGCCAGTGGCGCCGGCCCAGGGCGTAGCCGTACGCGCCGGACAGGGCGAGGAGCACGAGCATCTCGATCCGTTGGCGGTCCGGCCCTTCGGGCGGTGGCGGCAGCACCAGGCGGACGCCGTCCTCGACGGCGTCGACCAGGCGGGCGAGATCGGTCGGGGAGCCGGGGGCCTCGGCGTCCTCCCGGGCGTGGAGCTGGGACCAGGTCCAGAGCCGGACGTAGCGCTCGTCCCCGAGGATCTCGAAGAGCACCCGGGTCATGCCGTCCGCGTAGGGCACCCGGCCGTCGGCCCGCAGCCGTTCCCGTACGAGCTCGCGCTTGCGCTCGTTCTCGCGCCGGAGCACCGCGCGGACGAGAGCGGCGTAGGTGCCGAAGTAGTGGCTGACGAGCCCGTGGGTCACCCCGGCGGCGTCGGCGACGCGGCGCAGGCCGACGCCGTCGGGACCGTGCCGGGCGATGAGGTCGGTGGCGGCGTCGAGGATCTCGGTGCGGGCCTGCTCGGGGGTGCGCCGTCGCCGTTTCGTCGCCATGTTGACCAGCTTGCCAATAATGCCTCCGGATCTCAACCGGAGTGCGGCGGGCGGTAATTCGTTTGCCGCCGGGCGGAGCGTGCGGATAGGAAACTCGCATGCTGAGAGGGAGCAGGGTGGGGCTCAGGGCCCGACACGAGGACGACATACCGGTTCTGCGGGACGAGCTCTTCAACGACGTGGTGAACGCCTCGCGGGCCGAGGGCGGTCCGTGGCGGCCGGTGTCTCCGGGCGCCAAGGACCCGCGGCTGGCGGTCGACGGCACGGCGGAGGGGCACGTCCCGTTCTCCATCGTGGAGCTGGACGGCGGGGCGCTGGTCGGCACGGCGAACCTGTGGGGCATCGACACCCACAACCGGTGCGCCCACATCGGCCTCGGACTTCTGCCCTCCGCCCGCGGCAAGGGCTACGGCACCGACGTGGTCTCCGTGCTGTGCCACTACGGCTTCGTGGTGCGCAGCCTGCGCCGGCTCCAGATCGAGACGCTCGCCGACAACACCGCGATGCTCCGCGCCGCCGAGCGCAACGGCTTCGTCCGCGAGGGCGTGCTGCGCTCCTCGGCGTGGGTGATGGGCGAGTTCCTCGACGAGGTGCTGCTCGGCCTGCTGCTCGACGAGTGGAAGCCCACGGGCCCGGCGTCACCCGGGAATTGACAGCAGCACCCGATTGGGCGACTGCGGCGCGCGGGGGCGAAGCGACAAGATCATCGAATGCGATCTTCCCTGACGCGCCGCGCGTGCGCCGCGGCCCTGCTCCTCGCCTCGACCCTCTCCCCCGCCGTGGCCACGGCCGCCGCCCGGCCCGCGGACCCCGCCCAGCCGACGGCCCGCGCGGCACACGCCCGCCTGCTCGGCGAGAAGACCGTCCCGTACAAGCTCGACTTCCAGGGCACCACCGTCGGCGGCCTCTCCGGCATCGACCGGGACCCGTGCACCGGCGAGTACGTGTTCATCAGCGACGACCGGGGGTACACCCAGCCCGCCCGCTTCTACACGGCCAAGCTGGACGTGGACGCCGGGGGTGTGCACGCGGTCGACTTCACCGGCACCCACTCCTTCCGCCGGCCCGACGGCTCGCCCTATCCGTCGCCGGCGCTCGACGACGGCAATGCCGTCGACCCGGAGGAGATCCGCGTCGACCCCGTCGCGTGCGACTACTGGTGGGGCCAGGAGGGCGACCGGCCCAAGACGGCCGGCCCGCCGGTGATCCAGCCGTCCATCCGGTTCGCCTCCCCCTCCAGCGGCGCCTACCTCGGCGAGCTGCCGCTGCCGGGGAACTACGCGATCACCGCCGACCGCGGCCCGCGCCGCAACCAGGCGATCGAGGCGCTCACCTTCGAGGCCCGGGGCCGCGTCCTGACCAGCGCGATCGAGGGCCCGCTGCTGCAGGACGGCCCCGAGCCGACCACGGAGCACGGCGCGCTCGTCCGGGTGACGAAGCAGCGGCGGGACGGCTCGGTGCTCGGGCAGTTCGCGTACCCACTGGAGAAGATCTTCGCCGTGAACGACCCGAACAGCCCCTGGGGCCCGGACACGGGCGTCCCGTCGATCCTGGCCTTCCCCGACGACCCCGACCGGTATCTGGTCCTGGAGCGCACCTGGGTGGCCGGCGCCGGCTACAAGGTCCGCCTCTTCGAGGCGACCACGCGCGGGGCGACGGACGTGAAGGACCTGGACTCGCTGGCGACCGACGGGGAGGCGGTCAAGCCGATGCGCAAGAAGCTCGTCGCGGACTTCCACGACCTGGGCCTGTCCACCGTCGACAACACCGAGGGCATGACCTGGGGCCCGTACCTGGGCCGCGGCGAGCGTGCGCTGATCCTGGTCAGCGACGACAACTTCGCCGAGGACGCGGTCACCCAGCTCGTCGCCCTCGGGATCCGGTAGAGAGCCCACCCCGTCAGGCCCCCGGCCCCCGCCGGGGGCCTGATCGTCTTCCGGCCCCCGGCGGTCCGGGGTGCCGCCGCTGACCTACACTTTGAACGCGTTCAAGCCCTAGTGTGCGCAGAGGGAGGCTCCCACCCCCACTTATGGAACCCATAAGTCCACCTTATGAGGCCATAGACCGGGGGCGGGTACCGAACTCCTCGGCGCGTTATTTAGGGTGACCTAAGTGCGGCGGGCCCTCGCCGTCACGTCGCTTGCGAAGGGAAACCCGTCATGCCCCGCCCCCTCCGGGTCGCGATCGTCGGCGCCGGCCCCGCCGGAATCTACGCCGCCGATGCGCTGCTGAAGTCCGAGGCCGCCACCGCGCCGGGTGTGTCCATCGACCTCTTCGAGCGGATGCCCGCCCCCTTCGGCCTGATCCGCTACGGCGTCGCGCCCGACCACCCCCGCATCAAGGGCATCATCACCGCCCTCCACCAGGTCCTCGACAAGCCGCAGATACGTCTCTTCGGCAACGTCGACTACGGCACCGACGTGCACCTGGACGACCTGCACGCGTTCTACGACGCCGTGATCTTCTCCACCGGTGCCACCGCCGACCGCGCCCTGGACATCCCGGGGATCGAGCTCGACGGCTCCTACGGCGCCGCCGACTTCGTCTCCTGGTACGACGGGCACCCGGACGTCCCCCGCACCTGGCCGCTGGAGGCCGAGAAGGTCGCCGTCCTCGGCGTCGGCAACGTGGCCCTCGACGTGGCCCGCATCCTCGCCAAGACCGCCGACGAGCTGCTGCCCACCGAGATCCCGGCGAACGTCTACGACGGCCTCAAGGCCAACAAGGCGCTGGAGATCCACGTCTTCGGCCGCCGCGGCCCCGCCCAGGCCAAGTTCAGCCCCATGGAGCTGCGCGAGCTGGACCACTCGCCCAACATCGAGGTCATCGTCAACCCCGAGGACATCGACTACGACGAGGGCTCCATCGCCGAGCGGCGCAAGAACAAGCAGACCGACATGGTCGCCAAGACCCTGGAGAACTGGGCGATCCGCGACATCGGCGAGCGCCCGCACAAGCTCTTCCTGCACTTCTTCGAGTCGCCCGCCGAGATCCTCGGCGAGGACGGCAAGGTCGTCGGCCTGCGCACCGAGCGCACCGAACTCGACGGCACCGGAAACGTGAAGAGCACCGGCCGGACCACCGACTGGGACGTCCAGGCCGTCTACCGGGCCGTCGGCTACCTCTCCGACGAGCTGCCCAAGCTGCCCTGGGACGCCGCCAGCGGCACCGTCCCCGACGAGGGCGGCCGGGTCATCGAGGAGAGCGGCACCCCGCTGCCCTCCACCTACGTCACCGGCTGGATCCGGCGCGGCCCCATCGGCCTCATCGGCCACACCAAGGGCGACGCCAACGAGACCGTCGCCAACCTCCTCGACGACCACGCCAACGGGCGGCTCCTCACGCCCGAGAACCCGGAGGAGGACGCGGTCGTGTCCTTCCTCCAGGGCAAGGGCATCGCGTACACCACCTGGGAGGGCTGGTACGCGCTCGACGCCGCCGAGAAGGCGCTCGGCGAGCCGCAGGGCCGCGAGCGCGTGAAGATCGTCGAGCGCGAGGAGATGCTCCGCGCCAGCGGCGTCGACCTGGGCTGACCAGGCCTTCCTCCCCTTCCCGGTCCTACGCTGGAAGGACCGGGAAGGGAGGAGACGCCATGGCCGCCACGGCAGTCACCGGCCCCGCCGAGCTCGACGCCCTCGCCGACTCCGCCTGGTGGACCGGCCACGTCGACGAAGCCGTCGCCGCCCGGCTGCGGGCCCATGCCGCGTACGTCGCCGCGCACGACCCCCGCGGCGCCGGACGCACGGCCTGGTGGCTGGCAGCCGAGTACCGCAGGCTCGGGCGCCCCGCCGCCGCCTCGGGCTGGCTGCACCGGGCCCGCCACCACCTGGAGGGCTCGCCCGACTGCCCCGAGCAGTGCCTCCTCGCCTGGTCCGACATCGCGGACGCCGAGGAGCACCACGCGCCCGCCGCGGCCCGCCGCGCCGCCCGGCGCATGACACGGCTCGCCGCCCGCTCCGGCAGCCCCGAACTCCTCGCCCAGGCCCGGCAGGCGGAATCCGCTGTCCTGCTCGCCCAGGGCCGGCGCTCCGAGGCGCTCCCCCTCCTCGACGCGGCGATGGCCGCGGTCACCGCGGGCCGGCTGGACGCGCTCGCCACGGGCCGGCTGTACGACCTCGCCCTCGGCGAGTGCCTGCGCGCGGGCGAGCTGGAGCGCGCGACGGCCTGGGCCGAGGCGGCGACGGCCTGGTGCGCCGCCTTCCCCGACAACCCCTTCCGCGCCCCCTGCCGCATGCACCACGTCGAGGTGCTCGACCTCCTCGGCGACTGGGCGCGGGCGGAGGAGGAGGCCCGGCTCGTCTGCCAGGAGGTCCTGCCGGACTCCCTCGACCGGGCCGCCGCCGCCTCGTACACCGTCGGGGAGATCCAGCGGCGCCGGGGCAGGCAGGCCGACGCGGCCCGCTCCTACGCCCACGCCCACGCCCTGGGCCGGGTCCCCCAGCCGGGGCTCGCCCTGCTGCGGCTGGCCCAGGGGCGCCCCGACGCGGCCCTCGCGGGCCTCCGACTGGCCCTGGACTGCCAGAGCGACCCCGCGCACGACCGCCTCGGCCGCGCCCGCCTGCTCGCCGCCCTCGTCGAGACGGCCCTGGCCACCGGCGACCACACCACCGCCGGGCGGGCGGCGGCGGAACTGGCCCGGGCCCCGGACACGCCCCTGCTCGCCGCCCTGTCCGCAACCGCAGACGGCTCCCTGGCGCTGGCCCGGGGCGCCGGGGCACGGGAGCCGCTACGCCGGGCCCTCGTCCTGTGGCGGGAACTGCGGATCCCGTACGAGGCGGCCCGGACGCACCTGCTCCTCGCGGCGGCGGAACGGGCCGCGGGCGCCGATGCGGCGGCCCGGCGCGAACGCGACGCGGCCCGCACGACGTTCGGCCGCCTCGGGGCGGACCCGGCGCCCCGCCCGGCGGCCGCCCTGCCCGGCCGGGCCGAATCGCGACGGTGGGCGGCGGGACAGGACCCGCCCCGACGCACCGCCCCCGCGGCCACCGCGGAGTAGGACCGGCCCGCGGCCACCACGGGGCCGGCAGCCGCCGGGCCTCGGACCCGCGGAGCCGGCCGCGCCCTACCGCGACGACGTGCGCGCCATCGCGAGCAGACGGGCCGTGTCGTCCGCGCACAGGGCGAGCGCGTTGCCCACCGTGCCGAGGACCTCGCGCTCGGCCTGGCTGTACGGACCGTCGGCGAGGGCGATGCGGGCACCCTGGAGCAGGATCGATTCGCGGCCGGGGACGGACAGGTGCGGGGCGAGGGGTTCGAGGGCCTCGTGCAGTTCGATGGCGAGGGCCGCTCCCCCGCTGCTGATGTCGGGCAGGAAGCGCCCGGTGTCGGCGGCGAGCGCGTCGACGAGGTCGACCAGTTGCAGGGACGTACAGTCCGCGAACCCTGCCGCCCGCACCCCGGCCGCTGCGGTGTCGACGGCGGTGCGGGACGAGGTGCCGCCCGCGGCCAGGACGGCGAGGGCGACGGTGTGCACGGCGTCCCGCAGCATCGCCGAGAACCTGCTGGTCGTCGGGTGCGTCAGCACGTCCGTACCGAAGTGGGTGTGGCAGGCGGCGCACTCGACGACCGGTCCCGCGGCGCCCCGGGGAAGCAGCGGCACCCCCAGGAGGGCGAAGCGGCGACGGCCGGTGCGACGGCGGTAGTTGCGGTCGCCGCCGCACTCCTCGCAGAAGAACTCGCCGTCGCCGACCGTGTTCCAGGAGGTGCGGATCCCGCAGAGAACCCTGCTCCGCTCCCGTGACTTCCGCGCTGACCGCACGCCGCACCTCCTTCACGTCCCGGCAACACTGCCGGCGTTGGCGTGATGTTAGCCACATCGATGATGTGGCGTCAGCACCTCGTCAGCAGAACGCCAGGGAGATGGCCGAGACCCGCCGCGCTCCCGGGCGGCTCAGGAGGCGCGCTTGCGCAGCTTCGCGAAGGCCAGGAGGCCGCCACCCAGCACGACCACCGCTCCCGCGACGCCCATCGCGCCAGGTCCGAAGGCCGAGCCCGTCTGGGCGAGATCACCCTCCGGAGTGGACGAGGGCGAGGGCGCGGGCGCCCCGGCCGACGTGGAGCCGGAGGGCGTCGGGGCGGAAGTGGCCGGTGAGGAGGGCTTCGGGGTGGCGGTCGCGGTCGCGGTGGGGGTCGCGGGAGCCGTCGGCACCGGGGTCTCGGTCGGCTTCGGCTGCTCCGGGGTGACGACCGGACCGGGCTGCCGCCCGCCGGGCAGGCAGCCGGTGAAGTTCATCTGGTGGGTCTCGGCGCCGGGCACGGTGATCAGGTTCTCGGCGATCACGGAGCCGTTGACGTGGCCGGGGCCGACGCCCTTGCCGCCCATCTCGACGGTGGCGTTCGGCGCGAGGAGGGTGCCGGGCCAGGAGGTGTAGTTCTTCTTCACGCTCCTGGCCCCGGGGAAGTTCCACAGCAGCCGGGAGCGGATCTGCCGGAACTCGTCGCTCGCCAGGTCGTAGTCGTCGATCACGGGGGCGCCGCTCTCGCCCTGGTAGTAGACGCCGTACGTGGCCGAGGTGTTCATGTCGTACGAGGCGCCGAGCACGTTCACGAGGGTGGAGGAGCCGGCCGGGACCTTCAGGGTGATCGCGCGGGCCTTCTCCAGGTCGGCGGCGTTCACGGCGAAGACGTTGAGCTTCTTGTCCGTCCCGGTGAGGAAGAGGCCCTGGGCGCCCTGGTCGCTCGCGACGGTGCCGTTGGGGTCGACGGACGCCCACCCGGCCGACAGCGCGCGCAGCGAGCCGAACTCCCTGCCGAAGTCGATCGGAGAGGGGCCCTCCTTCACCTTGTCGCCGTCGACGCCGAAGCCGGAGCCCTTGGTGGAGCGGTCGACGACCTTGCCGGCGATGCCGGTGCCCTTGTCGAGGACGACCTGGTTGGCGTAGAGGGTGCCGCCGACGACGAGGCTGTGCCCGCCGGGCAGGGCGGCGAGGTCGCCGGAGGTCAGGCGGCTGCCGACGGAGAAGCCGGAGGGGGCCTTCGGGTCGCCGAAGGTGGCGTCGCCGCCGACGGCGACGGCGCCCTCGGAGTCGGAGTGGCGTACGGAGTCCTTCTCGACGAACTCGGCGTAGTGGCCGGCGGTGCCGAGCGGATTCGGCTCGCACGCGGAGGTGGCGGAGGCGGCGGGGGCCCAGGTGAGGGCGGCACCGGTCACCGCGAGGACGGCGGCCACGGCAGCGGACGTGCGCATGCGAGCTCCAGGTCGAGGAGTGCGGGGAGGGAGGTGTCCGAGGGGACGAGCCGACCTTCCGCCAGACGCTGATGTGGCGTCAACTCACCTGATATGGCGCCGATTCCGGCATGTCGTGAGGATCTTCCTTAAGTGAACCTGAAACGGCGTGCGAGCGTGACGCAGCTCACACGCACCACTGCCCCGCTCCCCTCGAAGGGGTGCGGGGCAGCGCGGGGGAAGTGCCTCAGCGGGCCGAGCGGTTGACCGCGGAGACGACCGCCTTCAGCGAGGCGCGGGTGGTGTTGGCGTCGATGCCGATGCCCCACAGGACCTTGCCGTCGATGGCGCACTCGATGTACGAGGCGGCCTGCGCGGAGGCGCCCTCGCTCATCGTGTGCTCCTGGTAGTCCAGCAGGCGGGCGTCCACGCCGACCGCCTGCAGTGCGGCGAAGAAGGCGGAGATCGGACCGTTGCCGGAGCCGGTCAGGACCGTCTCGACGCCGTCGACGACCGCCTCGACCTTCAGGGTGTCGGTGCCGTCCGTGTCGGAGGTCGACTGGCCGGAACGCAGCTGGATGCGGCCCCAGGCGTTGTCCGGGTTGGGCAGGTACTCGTCCTGGAAGACGGACCAGATCTGCGCCGGCGTGACCTCGCCGCCCTCGGCGTCGGTCTTCGCCTGGATGATCCGCGAGAACTCGATCTGCATCCGGCGGGGCAGGTCCAGCTTGTGGTCGTTCTTCAGGACGTACGCGATGCCGCCCTTGCCGGACTGCGAGTTGACCCGGATGACGGCCTCGTAGGAGCGGCCGACGTCCTTCGGGTCGATCGGCAGGTAGGGCACGGCCCACTCGATGTCGTCGACGGTCTTGCCCTGGGCGGCCGCGTCGGCCTCCATGGCGTCGAAGCCCTTCTTGATGGCGTCCTGGTGGGAGCCGGAGAAGGCGGTGTAGACCAGGTCGCCCGCGTAGGGGTGGCGCGGGTGGACCTCCATCTGGTTGCAGTACTCCGAGGTCCGGCGGACCTCGTCGATCTGCGAGAAGTCGATCTGCGGGTCGACGCCCTGGCTGAACAGGTTCATGCCCAGGGTGACCAGGTCGACGTTGCCGGTGCGCTCGCCCTGGCCGAACAGGCAGCCCTCGATGCGGTCGGCGCCGGCCATGATCGCCAGCTCGGCCGCGGCCACGGCCGTACCGCGGTCGTTGTGCGGGTGCACGGACAGGCAGACGTACTCGCGGCGGGTCAGGTGGCGGGACATCCACTCGAAGCGGTCCGCGTGCGTGGAGGGCGTCGAACGCTCCACGGTGGCGGGCAGGTTGAGGATGATCTCGCGGCCCGGGCCGGGCTGCCACACGTCGCAGACGGCCTCGCAGACCTCCAGGGCGAAGTCCAGCTCGGTGTCGGTGAAGATCTCCGGGCTGTACTGGTAGCCGAAGGTGGTCTCCGGACCCAGCAGCTTCTCGGCGTACTCCATCACCAGCCGGGTGCCGTCGACGGCGATCTGCTTGATGTCGTCCTTCGATCCGCGGAAGACGACCCGGCGGAAGGTGGGCGCGGTGGCGTTGTACAGGTGGACGGTGGCGCGCTTGGCGCCGACCAGGGACTCCACGGTCCGCTCGATCAGGTCCTCGCGGGCCTGGGTCAGCACGGAGATGGTGACGTCGTCCGGGATCGCGCCCTCTTCGATGATCGACCGGACGAAGGCGAAGTCGGTCTCGCCGGAGGACGGGAAGCCGACCTCGATCTCCTTGTAGCCCATCCGTACCAGCAGGTCGAACATCTCGCGCTTGCGGGCGGGGCTCATCGGGTCGATCAGGGCCTGGTTGCCGTCGCGCAGGTCGGTCGACAGCCAGCGGGGCGCCTTGGTGATGCGCCGCTCGGGCCAGGTGCGGTCGGGGATGTCGACGGCCTCGTACTGCCCGTACTTGTGCACCGGCATGCCGGACGGCTTCTGCAGGTGCGTGGCGTTGGTGACGGGCGTCGGTCGGCTGATGAAGGGCGACTGGGACATTGCGTAGGGCTCCTCGGAAGTCCTGCGGGAGGGACGGCCGACTGTCGAACGCAACGCCAATACCCGCGGGGAGGGGGTCGGCCTACGACTACAGGCCCTCGCCGCGGCAGCTAAGGAGAAGCAGCCCGAAACGCATGATGTGCGTCACCATAGCCCAGGACCGGCGGGGGCGGACGTCCCGTTCCAGTATGCGGGACGGCCTCCGCGTCAATAACGAAACGTGACTCATCACTCCATTTCGCCAATCGTCGTCACAGCTAGTGACAACGGCGGTACACGGTGCCACATTTCCGGTATGACACCCCACTTCTGCACGATCGTCCCGCCCCACATCCTGGAGCGGGTCGCGCGCTCGGCCGACCCGGCCCTCGCCGAGGCGGCCCGGCGGACCCTCGTCGTCGACGCGGCGCAGCGCACCGCCCGCAGCCTCCCGCCCGCCGAGCCGGCGACCCGGGACCGGGCCGGGAGGGCCGCCGGGGTCCGGCGCACGATCCACGACGTCCACAACGGCACCGAGCTGCCGGGCGACAAGATCCGCGACGAGGGCGGCGAGGAGACCGACGACGTCACCGAGAACCGGGCGTACGCGGGCCTCGGCGCCACCTACGACCTCTTCAAGAACGTCTACGGCCGCGAGTCGATCGACGGCGAGGCCATGCCGCTGCTCGCGAGCATCCACTTCGACGAGAAGTACGACAACGCCTTCTGGAACGGCGAGCAGATGGTGTTCGGCGACGGGGACGGCGAGCTCTTCCTCGACTTCACCATCCCGCTGGACGTCATCGGCCACGAGCTGACCCACGGCGTCACCCAGCACACCGCGGACCTCGCCTACTACGGGCAGTCCGGGGCGCTCAACGAGTCCATGTCCGACGTCTTCGGCTCGCTCGTGAAGCAGTACGCGCTGGGGCAGACCGCCGACCGGGCCGACTGGCTCATCGGCGCCGGGCTGCTGGGGCCGGCCGTCGACCGGGGCGAGGCCCTGCGCTCGATGAAGGCGCCCGGCACCGCGTACGACGACGACGTCCTCGGCAAGGACCCGCAGCCCGCGACGATGGACGACTACGTCCGCACCCACGCCGACAATGGCGGTGTCCACATCAACTCGGGCATCCCCAACCACGCCTTCTATCTGGTCGCGACCGCGCTGGGCGGTCACGCCTGGGAGCGGGCCGGGCAGATCTGGTACGACACGCTGACCGGCGGGAAGCTGAGCTCGGAGGCCGATTTCGCCGAGTTCGCGGCGGCCACGGTCGCGGCGGCGAAGGCCCGCTACGGGGACGGCGAGGAGGTGACGGCCGTGCGGGACGCCTGGTCGGCCGTGGGCGTGCCGGTCGACTGAGCGTGCGGTAGACAGGCCCCATGAGGATTCGCGTCGTACGCACAGGGGGCTTCGCGGGGATCGAGAAGTCGGCCGAGGTGGAGACCGAGGGCCGGCCCGACGACGAGCGGATGCGGGCGCTGGCCCACGAGGCACTCGCCGCACCGCCGCCGCCGGAGAGCCGTGGGGTGCCCGACGGCTTCTCCTACGAGATCACCGTCGACGGGCGGACGGTGCGGTGGGCGGATCCCCACCTCACCGCCGAACAGCGCGAGCTGATCCAGCTCGTGCTCAAGGAGGGCGCCTAGCCAGGCGTCCGGCTAGAAGCCCAGCTTCCTGAGCTGCTTGGGATCCCGCTGCCAGTCCTTGGCCACCTTCACGTGGAGGTCGAGGAAGACCGGGGTCCCGAGCAGCGCCTCGATGTGCTTGCGGGACTTCATGCCGACCTCCTTGAGGCGGCTGCCCTTGGGGCCGATGATGATGCCCTTCTGGCTGGGGCGCTCGATGTAGACGTTGGCGTGGATGTCGAGCAGCGGCCGGTCCGCCGGGCGGTTCTCGCGCGGGATCATCTCCTCGACGACCACGGCGATGGAGTGCGGCAGCTCGTCCCGCACGCCTTCGAGCGCGGCCTCGCGGATGAGCTCGGCGACCATGACCATCTCGGGCTCGTCGGTGAGGTCGCCCTCCGGGTAGAGCGGCGGGGACTCCGGCAGGAGCGGGATCAGCAGGTCGGCGACGAGCTGGACCTGCTTGTTGCCGACGGCGGAGACGGGCACGA
Source organism: Streptomyces sp. NPDC020422 (assembly GCF_044386705.1). Lineage (NCBI taxonomy): Bacteria > Bacillati > Actinomycetota > Actinomycetes > Kitasatosporales > Streptomycetaceae > Streptomyces > Streptomyces sp. NPDC020422. The sequence goes on from NZ_JBIRVJ010000002.1 coordinate 257,174, forward strand.
TCTGGGCCCACTCGAAGCCGAGCTCCTTGCCGAGCTGGTCGATCGCGATCAGCTGCTCGGCGAGGGTCTTGGAGTCGACCAGGTCGGTCTTGGTGATGATCGCGACCTTGGGCGTCTTCTTGATCTCGGCGAGCTCCTTGGCGATGAAGCGGTCGCCGGGGCCGAGCTTCTGGTCGGCGGGCAGGCAGAAGCCGATCACGTCGACCTCGGCCCAGGTGGTGCGCACGACGTCGTTGAGGCGCTCGCCCAGCAGGGTGCGCGGCTTGTGCAGACCGGGCGTGTCGACCAGGACGAGCTGCGCGTCGGGGCGGTGCACGATGCCCCGGACGGTGTGCCGGGTGGTCTGCGGGCGGTTGGAGGTGATGGCCACCTTCTGGCCGACCAGAGCGTTCGTGAGGGTGGACTTGCCCGCGTTGGGGCGGCCGACGAAGCAGGCGAAGCCGGCCCGGTGGGGGGCGGTGTTCTCATCAGTACGAGCGCTCATGGGGGCCATTCTCCCCGATGCGCGGCCGCCTCACGTACTCAGCGTCCGGCGCCGCCGTATCCACAGCCCGAGGAGACCGGCCGTGCCGCCGGCGACGAGGACGGTGAGGGGCAGCCAGGGCAGCGCGAGGAAGGAGACCGCGCCGGTCTCGCGGACGTCCTTGGCGGTCGCGGTCAGGGTCAGCTCGCCCCAGTCGAGCTGCGGCGAGCCGGTCCACCGCTCGCTGAGCCGGATCCGCTGCCGGGGCAGCAGCTCGGCGGGCAGCCGGTCCAGGTCGCGGCTGAGCAGGGTGCGGCCGAAGAGCCCCTCGGCCTTGAGGGCGACCCGGGGGTTGAGCGTGACGTTTCCGCGGTTGTGCAGCGTGTACGAGACGACGGCGCTGCTCGTGCCGGTGCCCGGGACGAGGGGCCGGTCCTGGTCGAGGGTGACGTCCTCGACGGCCAGCGCGGGGACGGTGGGGCCGCCGACCCGCAGATAGACCCGGGCGCCGACCGCGCGCTGCACCCCGAGGGCGACGGAGCCGCCCGCCCCCCTGGCGATCCGCTCGTCGAGGGCGACGACGGCGCCGGGGTGGTCGCCGGGGTCGGCGTCGGCGGGGACGGTGAGGGTGTACGGCACGGTGACGGCGGAGTGCGGCGGGACGGTGACCCGGTCGCGGGCGGGCCTGATCCAGGCGCCGGCGCCGGTCTGCTTCTCCTGCCGGCTGCGGACGGCGAAGCCGCCGTCGCGTTCGGTGTTGTAGGCGTCGGCCCCGTAGAGCAGGAAGCTGAGCGGGGCGGCGGTCTTGTTGGCGACCGTGACCCGGTCGGTGACGGTGGCGCCGGGGTCGGCCGAGAGGTAGAAGTACGGGCGGCTGCCGAGCCGGGAGGCGGCCGGGTAGACGGCCCACTCGCCGTTCTCCGCGGCGGTGGCGGGGGGCGCCCCCTGGACGCCGAGCAGCAGCACGGCGCCCAGGAGGCTCAGGAGGACGTACGTCTTGCGCACGGGTGCGGACCCCTTTGCGTAGCGGTCAGGACAGCGTCAGCGTGAGAACGCCCGCGTAGCTGCCGGGTGCGGTGAACGCCGGGACGTCGAGGGAGAGCCCCGCGTCGATGGTGAACTCGCCGCCGGTGAGGGTGCCGTTGGGCGTGGAGGCGAGGGTGGCGCCGGTGGCGCCGACGGGACCGGCCGTGCCCGGGACGCAGGTGCTGGGGCTGCCGGCCTTGGTGGTGCAGGACGGCGTCCAGCTGAGCTTGTCGCCGCCGATGGCTCCGCCGGGTCCGGTGAAGTCGGTGACCTTGCCGGTCAGGGACCAGCCCGCGGGGCCGCCGCGGAAGTCCTTGACCGTCACCGTCTGCAGGGGCCCGGTGGCGGCGCCGCCCTGGCCGAAGTCGACGCCCGAGAGCTGCACGGCGTCACCGGCCTGGGTCATGGACAGCTGGCCCGCCCGGACCGAGGCCGTGATCTTCTGGCTGTTCGGCGGGGCCGGGGTGTCGTCGATGACCTGGTACGCGACGGGGCCCGCGCCCTTGTCGGGGTCCCAGGCCGCGCCCTCGTAGGCCACGATCCCGGTGGTCGCCTTGTCGTTGACCTTCAGGCGGGCCGCGAAGCCGCCCTCGCTGTCGGTCGTGACGGTCATCCGGTCGGCGGTCTCGGCCGCTCCGGCCCGGCCGACGACGGTGACCTCGGCGAGCGGGGTGAACTTGGTGCCGGTGACGGTGACCCGGACGCCGGGCGCGCCGGAGGCGTTGTCGAGCTGGAGGGCGCGCTCGTTGGCGCCGGGCTGCGCGGCCGCCGTGACCGTCTCGGAGACGGGTGCGGGCGGGTTGGTGACGGTGCAGGGGGTGTCCAGCTCCATGAGGTAGCTGGTGTGGATGTTGTAGTCGCCGGGCGAGAGGGTGATCGCGCCGGGCGCGGTGACCGTGAAGGTGCCGGTCATCGAGAACGGCGGGAAGCTGCCCTTGCCCGGGACGGGGGGGTTCTTCTTCGGTCCGGTGACGGTGACCGCGCCGGACTGGGCGCCGCCGAGGGTGACCTTGCCGCTCGGGGTCATGATGTCGGCCGGGAGGGCCAGGTCCACCGGGTTGGAGGCGGCGGGCTTGGTGACCGTGTAGGTGACGGTCACCGTGTCGCCGACCTTGGGCGCGGCGTTGTCGACGGTGATCTGCGCGGTGGTGGTCCCGTCGATCGGCGGGATGCCGGCGATCGGCGGCGGCACGCAGTGGGTGGCGAACTCCACCGGGGTGGAGGCGGCGGTGAGTGCGCCCGCGGGTGCGGCGAGCGCGCCCCCGGCGGTGAGCGCGAGCGCGGTGGCGCCGAGGACGGCGGTCCAGCGACGCCGTCTTCGAGCCGCCGGGCGGCTTCGTTCGAGTGCCATGTGGGTCCCCTCCTGAGGGATGAGAGGGCGCCATTGACGGCTGCGGGCCGAGAGAAGTCAATGCCATCGAAATGCACCGACTGATGACCCATCAGATAATGTCAAGATCAGCAGCTCGCCTGGATCTCCGCAGGTCAGACGGGTCCGGACAGGCGCGGACGGGTGCGGACGGGTGCGGACGGGTGCGGACACAGCAACGACCGGCACCGCCCCTGGCGGTACCGGTCGGCCGTGCGGGAGGAGCTCAGCTGAACACGAAGGGACCGGGCGACTGCGAGGTGACCGCGTCGCAGTTCACCGTGACGCCGAAGATCACCATCTTGAGCGCGGTGCCCGCGAAGTAGGAGTTGAGGCTGTCGCCGGAGGCGACGGTCCCACTGAGCGGGCCCATGGTGACCGACTGGCCGGCGGACAGCGCCGGGTTCTTGGTCCCGGTGAAGACCCGGGTGCCGCCACCGGCCTTGGCCAGGGTCAGGGTGGAGTTGATGGTGTCCTTGGCGACCGCGACCGGCGTCTTCACCGCCGAGGTGATCGTGATCGTCGCGGACGTGCCGCTCTGCGTGGCGGTCAGGGTGGCGCCGCCGCCGCCCCAGGACCCGCAGTCGTAGGTGGCGGTGGCCGAGCCCGGCGACACCGCGTAGGCGCCGGGGGCGAAGGCGAGGCCGGCGACGGCGAGGGCTCCGGCGAGCACCGCGGCCGTCCCTAAGCTGCTTCTGCTTCTCATGGCGAGTCGTACCCCTTCCGATGGCAACGCAGGGGTGCGGACACTGCGTCTGCGATGAGATCTGACGGTCCGTCGGACCGGTCGCTGCTATTGATGCGCACCGGAGCGGGGAAGGCAAGAGAAGTTCCGTTGATCCTTCACAAACACACAAGGGCCCGGCGCTCGACGAGCGCCGGGCCCCCGCACACGGAGACCGCCCACGGACTTCAGCCCGCGGAGACCGCCGTCTTGAGGCGCCCGTCGGGCCCCGCGAGCAGCACCGGCGTCTGGGGACCACCCAGGTCCCGCACCGCCGCGCGGTCCTCGTCGGACGCGGCCTCCGCGGCCGAGACGACCGCGGCGGCCTCCAGCGACCGGGCACCGCTGGCCACCGCCATGGCGACCGCGGTCTGCAGCGCGCTCAGCTTGAGCGACTCCAGCTCCACCGTCCCCGCGACGTACGTCCGGCCGGTCTCGTCGCGCACCGCGGCACCCTCCGGCACCCCGTTGCGGGCGCGGGCGCTGCGCGCCAGCGTGATGATCTTGAGGTCCTCTGCGCCGAGGTCGTCGTGCTCGCGGTTGAGTGTCATGATCCGAGCATAGGACGGGCCCCAGCTCAGCCCCGCGCGCCCTTGGCGAACTCCTCGGCGGCCGGCCTCGCGAGGACGGCGTACAGGCCACGGGAGGAACGCGTACGCGTGAAAGCCCGGGCCCTCAGCCCGCCACCGGGTACATGGCGCCCCGGCGGCCCTCCGGCGAGACCAGCCACTCCAGCTTCGCCGCCGTGTCGGCCTCCGGGAGCGGGGTGTGCAGGACGATCACCAGGTCGGGGCGGGCCGGCACGCGCAGCTGGGTGGACTCCACCACCAGGGCTCCGACCAGCGGGTGGTCCAGCTCCTTGCGGTTCTGCCCGCCCGGCAGGATGTCCCGGCGCTCCCACAGCCGCGCGAACTCCTCGCTCGCCGCCTTGGCCTCCTCCACCACCTGCTGGAAGCCCTCGTCGTCCGGGCAGTCCGAGCAGGCCGAGCGGAACTGGGCGACGACCTTCGCCGCGAGCTCCTCCCAGCCCGTCGTCCGCTGGCGGTAGAGCGGGTCCGTGAAGAAGGCGATCATGCAGTTCTGCACGGTCTCCGGACGCATGCCTAGCACGATCGACGCCGCTTCGTTGTACATCACGGTGTTCCAGTACTGGTCCATGATGTGCGCCGGGAACGGCATCCAGGTGTCGATCAGCCGCCGCAGCCCCTGGCACATGTCCCGGTCCTCCGGGGCGAGCTCCGGCGCCGGCGGGTTGAGCGCCGCGAGGACGTAGAGGTGGCGGCGCTCGGTCGGGCTGAGCCGCAGCACCCGCGCCACCGAGTCGAGCACCTGCGGCGAGACCGTGATGTCCCGGCCCTGCTCCAGCCACTGGTACCAGGAGACCCCGACCCCGGCGAGGACGGCGACCTCCTCGCGGCGCAGCCCCGGGGTGCGGCGCCGGGCGCCGCCGTCGGGCAGCCCCGCCTCGGAGGGGGTGACCCGGGCCCGACGGCTCATCAGGAACTCGCGGAGTTCGGCCAGTCGGTGCCGTTTGGCGGCGGAACTCTCCAGTGCCGTGGCCACGTGCGCTTCCTCCCCCTGGCTGCCTGGTGGTGCGACCAACAGGATAAGTTCCCGCTCCCCACCGTTGTTCCCGCGCGACGAGAGTCCTGGGCATGGCAACAGTGACCTCTCCCCCGACCCGGACCGCTCCCGACCCCGCTCCCCCGGCCCTCGACGGCCGCGCCCGGCTGATCCTCTTCGTGCTGTGCGCCGCCCAGTTCATGGTGGCGCTCGACTTCTCCGTGCTGAACGTGGCGCTGCCCGTGCTCGGTGCCGACCTCGGCTTCGACCCCGCCACCCTGCAGTGGGCGGTCACCGCCTTCGCCCTGCCCTCGGGCGGCTTCCTGCTGCTGTTCGGCCGGATCGGCGACCTGTACGGACGCAAGCGGCTCTTCCTGGCCGGCCTGGTGCTCTTCGGCGCCGCCTCGCTGCTCGCCACCCTCGCCTGGAACCCGGGCGTCTTCCTGGCGGGCCGCGCCCTCCAGGGCCTCGGCGCCGCGGTGATCGTGCCGACCGGCATGGCCCTGCTGACCACCGCCTTCCCCGAGGGCCCGCTGCGGGCCCGGGCGCTCGGCATCTCCGGCACCCTGATGTCGCTGGGCTTCACCATCGGCATGGTCCTCGGCGGCGTCATGACCGACACCCTCGGCTGGCGCTCCACCATGGCCCTGCTCGCCGTCTTCACCCTGCTCGTGCTGCCCCTCGCCCCCGGACTGCTGCCCGAGTCCCGCACCCCGGAGCGCCCGCGTCTCGACGTGCCCGGAGCGGTGACCGTCACCCTCGGTCTGCTCGCGCTGATCTACGCCCTGTCGACCGCCGCCCAGCAGGGCTTCGGCGGTGCGGACGTCCTGGTCACCCTGGTGGCGGGCGTGCTGCTGCTCGTGGTCTTCGCCGTCGTCGAGTCCCGGCACCCGGCCCCGCTGGTCTCGCTGCCGGTGCTGCGGCGCCGCACGGTCGCCTTCGGCAACGTGGGCGGACTGGTCACCTTCTCGATGATGTCGACCATCGTCTTCGTGCTGACCCTCTACCTGCAGGAGACCCTCGGCCTCTCGGCCTTCGCCTCGGGCCTCGTCTTCGGCGTCCAGGGCCTCTTCTCGGTCCTCGCCGGCATGCTCACCCCGAAGGTCATCGGCCGGCTCGGCGCCCGCCGCACCCTCGTGGTGTCGCTCGTCGCCCAGGGCCTGCTCACCGCAGGACTGCTGGGCATCGAACGGGAGTCGGGCGCGGTCCTGGCGACGGTGGCCGTGACGCTGGCGTCCATGTTCCACCTGGGCGCGATCATCTCGTACGGCGTGACCGTCACCTCGGGCGTCTCCGACGAGGAGCAGGGCCTGGCGACCGGCCTGGTCACCACGACCCAGCAGGTCGGGCTCACCGTCGGCATCCCGATGCTCGGCGTCCTCGCCACCACCGGCACCGACCTGTTCTCCGGGGTCCGCACCGTCATCGCGCTGGACACGGCGATCGTGCTGGCGACGGCGGCGGTGGTCGCCCTGGGGCTGCGGAAGAGGGCCTGATCCGCCGGCCGGGCCCCGAGGCCTCGTCCGGCCCCGGGGCCTCGTCCGGCCCCGGGGCCTCAGGGCCGGTCGAGGCGGAGCCGTACCGCCTTCGGCAGACCGGCGACGACGAGGTCGTAGGAGTCCTCGACCAGCTCCCGGACCATCCGGTCCGGGAGCTCGCCGACCGTCACCGTGTTCCAGTGCCGCTTGTTCATGTGATAGCCGGGGGCGATCGCCGGGTGCTCCTCGCGGAGCCGTACGGCGTCGTCCGGATCGCACTTGAGATTGACCCGCAGCGGCTCGGAGTCCAGCGCCGACAGCGCGAACACCTTCCCGGCGACCTTGAAGACGGAGGTCTCCGGGGTGAACGGGAACTCCTCCGTCGCGTCGTTGAACCCCAGGCAGAAGGCACGCAGCTGGTCGGGCGTCACGACTCCGGATCCTCCTCGGCGGGCGGCGGCTCGACCGGTTCGGCGAGCACGGTCACGATCTTGTTCCGACGGCCGGCCGGGGACTCGGCGGTCAGCCGGAGCCGGCGTCCGTCGGGCAGCTCCACGACGGCGTTGGCGCCGGCGATCGGCACCCGGCCGAGGGCCTTGGCGAGCAGTCCGCCGACGGTCTCCACGTCCTCGTCGTCGTACTCGTCCGGGCCGAAGCCGTAGAGCTCGCCGAGGTCGCCGATGTCGAGACGGGCGGTGACCCGGTAGCGGTCGTCGCCGAGCTCCTCGACGGGCGGCAGCTCCCGGTCGTACTCGTCGGTGATCTCGCCGACGATCTCCTCCAGGATGTCCTCGATGGTGACGATCCCGGCCGTGCCGCCGTACTCGTCGATGACGACGGCGACGTGGTTGCGCTCCTGCTGCATCTCGCGCAGCAGGTCGCCCGCGTTCTTGGTGTCGGGGACGAAGGCCGCCGGGCGCATCGCCGTGGACACCAGGTCCGCCTCGGCGTCCCGGTTGATGTGCGTCTTGCGGACCAGGTCCTTCAGATACACGATGCCGACGATGTCGTCCTCGTTCTCCCCGGTCACCGGGATCCGGGAGAAGCCGGAGCGCAGCGCGAGGGTGAGCGCCTGCCGGACGGTCTTGTACCGCTCGATGCAGACGAGGTCGGTGCGCGGCACCATCACCTCGCGCACCAGGGTGTCGCCGAGCTCGAAGACCGAGTGCACCATCCGGCGCTCGTCGTCCTCGATCAGCGACTCCTGCTCGGCGAGGTCGACCATCGCCCGCAGCTCCGCCTCGGAGGCGAAGGGGCCCTTGCGGAAGCCCTTGCCGGGCGTGAGGGCGTTGCCGATGAGGATGAGCAGCTGCGGGATCGGGCCCATGATCCGGGCCAGCGGCAGCAGCACGTACGCGGCGGCGGTCGCCGTGTTCAGCGGGTGCTGGCGGCCGATGGTGCGGGGCGAGACGCCGACCGCGACGTACGACACGAGCACCATCACGGCGATGGCGACGAGGAGCGCCTCCCAGGTCTCCGGGAACTCCTCCAGGCAGGCGTAGGTGACGAGGACGCCGGCCGCCATCTCGCAGGCGACGCGGACCAGCAGGGCCACGTTGAGATAGCGGGTCGGGTCCGAGGCCACCTGGGCGAGCTTCTCGGCACCGCGCCGCCCCGACCGGACGGCCTCGGCGGCGCGGAAGCTGGAGACGCGGGCGATGCCGGCCTCGGCGCAGGCGGCGAGCCAGGCGACGACGACCAGGGCGACCGCGCCCAGGATCAGCTGAGCACTCATGGCCGCCCGCTCAGGAGACGGTCGGCGCCGGCGAGGGCCCGGTCAGGCCCTTCTCCGCGCGCCAGCCGTCCACGATGGCCGCCTGGAGGCCGAACATCTCGGCCTTCTCGTCCGGCTCCTCGTGGTCGTAGCCGAGCAGGTGCAGCACCCCGTGGACGGTGAGGAGCTGGAGCTCCTCGTCCATGGAGTGCTGCGTCGGGGCGTCCTTGCCCTGCTGGGTGGCGACCTCGGGGCAGAGCACGATGTCGCCGAGGAGCCCCTGCGGGGGCTCCTCGTCGTCCTTCGACGGCGGACGCAGCTCGTCCATCGGGAAGGACATGACGTCCGTCGGGCCCGGGAGGTCCATCCACTGGATGTGGAGCTGCTCCATCGCCTCGGCGTCCACCACGATCACCGAGAGCTCGGAGAGCGGGTGGATCCGCATGCGGGCGAGCGCGTAGCGGGCGATGTCGAGGATCGCCTGCTCGTCGACCTCGGTTCCGGACTCGTTGTTGACGTCGATCGACATGTGCTGCTGTGTCTACTTCCCGTTGCGGCCGCCGCCACGGCTCTCGCCGCGGCTTTCGGTGCGGATGTCGTACTGCTCGTACGCGTCGACGATACGGCCGACGAGCTTGTGCCGTACGACATCCTGCGACGTGAGCGTCGAGAAGTGCACGTCGGGGACCCCGTCCAGGATGTCCCTGACCTGGCGCAGACCGCTCTTCGTGCCGCCCGGCAGGTCGACCTGGGTGATGTCGCCGGTGATGACGATCTTCGAGTCGAAGCCGAGGCGGGTGAGGAACATCTTCATCTGCTCGGGGTTCGTGTTCTGCGCCTCGTCGAGGATGATGAACGCGTCGTTGAGCGTCCGGCCTCGCATGTACGCCAGCGGCGCGACCTCGATCGTCCCGTTCGCCATCAGCTTGGGGATCGAGTCGGGGTCGAGCATGTCGTGCAGCGCGTCGTAGAGCGGCCGCAGATACGGGTCGATCTTCTCGTAGAGCGTGCCGGGCAGGAAGCCGAGCCGCTCGCCCGCCTCGACGGCCGGCCGGGTCAGGATGATCCGGGTGACCTGCTTGGACTGCAGGGCCTGGACCGCCTTGGCCATCGCCAGATACGTCTTTCCGGTGCCGGCGGGGCCGATGCCGAAGACGATGGTGTGCTTGTCGATGGCGTCGACATAGCGCTTCTGGTTGAGGGTCTTGGGACGGATGGTGCGACCGCGGCTGGAGAGGATGTTCTGCGTGAGCACCTCGGAGGGCGTCTCGAGCGCCGCCTCCCCGTTCTCCTCCCGGAGCATCGCGATCGAGCGTTCCACGGCATCCTCCGTCATCGGCTGTCCGGTGCGGAGCACCAGCATCATCTCGTCGAACAGGCGCTGGATCAGGGCGACTTCCTTCGCGTCACCGATCGCGCTGATCTCGTTTCCCCGAACGTGGATGTCCGTCGTCGGGAACGCTTCCTCGATCACGCGCAGGAGCGCGTCGCCTGATCCCAGCATCGTCACCATCGGGTGCTTGGCGGGGACGGTGAACTGCGCGCGCGCCTGCCCCGGACCGGGGGTGTGGGCTGTGGGTGTCTGAGTCATGGGCCGGCACTCGGGCCTGCACATACCTCCTGTTGCAGGGTTCTCGCTGCTCGACAACCTTCGGGTCCAAGCCTACGACTCGCCTGCGACATCGCCGAAGGGGTTTACGGGGCGGGGGCCGCCCGGAAGCCGATGGTCGGCACGGCCCTGCGCAGCGGCCAGCTGCGGTCCGGGACCGGCAGCAGCCGCTCCAGGAAGGCGTACCGGGCGCGCAGCGCCTGGGGGTCCTGTACCTCGTGGTCCTGGACCCGCTGCCACCAGGCGGCGATCTCGCCCCAGGTGGGCGCGGAGAGCGAGCCGCCGAACTCCTGCACGGACAGCGCCGCGGTCAGTCCGGCGAAGGCCAGCCGGTCGGCGAGCGGCCAGTCGGCGAGGGTGCCGGTGACGAACCCGGCGACGAAGACGTCCCCGGCACCGGTCGGGTCCAGGGCGGAGACCTGGATCGCGGGCACCTCGGCGGTCTCGCCGGTGGCCCCGTCCACGGCGTACGCCCCCTCGGAGCCGAGCGTGACGACGGCGTAGCGCACCTTGTCGGCGAGGGCCCGGGCCGCCGCGCGCGGGCAGTCGGTGCGGGTGTAGCGCATCGCCTCGGCGGCGTTGGGCAGGAAGGCCTCGCAGTGCTCCAGGTCGGCCAGTCCCGCCAGGTCCCAGCGCCCGGTGTCGTCCCAGCCCACGTCGGCGAAGACCTTGGCGCCGCCGCGGGCCGCCCTGGCCACCCACTCCTCGCTGCGGCCGGGCACCAGGGAGGCGACGGCGGCGCGGGCGTGCGGCGGGTAGGCGGGCAGCGCCCCGTCCAGCGGCGGGGCGGCGTGCCCGTGCGACACCATGGTCCGCTCGCCCTCGTACGCCATGGACACGGTCACGGGCGAGTGCCAGCCCGGGACGGTCCGCGACAACGAGAGGTCGATGCCCTCCCCCTGCTCCAGCGCGTCCCAGCAGTACTCGCCGTAGTGGTCGTCGCCGAACGCGGCGGCGAGCGAGGTCCGCAGCCCGAGCCGGGCGAGGGCGGTGGCCATGTTGGCGACGCCGCCCGGGCTCGATCCCATGCCCCGGGCCCAGGACTCGGTGCCGCGCACGGGGGCGCTGTCGAGGCCGGTGAAGATGATGTCGAGGAAGACCGTGCCGGTGAGGAACACGTCGCAGTCGGGGTCGGTGGGCTCGCGCAGGCTCACCAGCGGATCGACGTCGGTGTCGCGTTCGGTCACGGCAGGCTCCCCGGTCGTGGTGCGGCGGATCGGCACCGCGGTGCTGATCCGGACAGTGTGCCCGAAGGGGGTGGCGGGACAGGGGAGACGCAACGAAGTTGCCCCTTGATACCCATCGAAAGACCACTCCAAACCGATCGTGACCCAGATCACAGACCGAATCGGGGGATGGCGCCTTCTCCGCCCACTCGGATGCTTGATACACATGGTGCCGCGACCGTGTGGATCACCGGGCGTCATCTCATTTCCCTGTTCAGTCCCTGGAACGCCCATGCCCGCGCGCCCGCGCGCCCTGGGGGCCCTCGTCGCCCTTTTCACGGCCGGTTATCTCGCTCCGTACCTGCTGCCGACGCTCGTCGGCAGGCTCTCCGCCGGGCTCGGGCTGAGCAGCGCGCAAGCCGGTCTCATCGGCTCGGTCCTGCTGCTCGGCTCCTCCTGCGCCGGCTTCGCCCTCGCCTCTAGCGTGGAGCGGATCGGGCCCCGCGGGGCCGCCCGGCTCGGCCTCGCCTGCATGGCCCTCGGATACGGGACGGCCGCGGCTTCCGCAAGCCTGTCGCCGGTCGTGGCGGGCGCGGTCCTCGGCGGCTTCGGCTCCGGCACCGCCACCGCCGTCGCCGCCTCGGGCATCAGCGGCCGCCCCGACCCCCACCGCGCCGCCACCCTGGGCCTGCTCACCGTCTCCGCGACGGCGGGCGGCCTCTACCTGACCCTGCCGCACCTGGGCACCGGCCACGCCCTGCCGTTCGCGGCGATCGCCGCGGCGGCCCTGCTGGTGTGGCCGCTGACGGGGTGGCTGCCCGGTGGCACGGCCGCGCTCCGCCGCACCCCCGTCGGCCCCCTCCCGTCCCGACGGGCCGGAGCCGTGCTCGCGGCCTCGATCCTGTGCTGGTCGATGGCCCAGAACGCCCTCTGGGGCGTCAGCGGACGCATCGGCCTGACCCAGGCCGGCCTCTCCGAGGTCGCCCTCGGCCTGGTCTTCGCCGTCGCCCTCGGCGCGGGCCTCGCGGGCGTCACCGCGGCCGGCGCCCTCGGCCCGCGGCTCGGCCGCGCGGCCCCGATCGGCGTCGGCACGGCCCTCATCGCGGGCTGCGTCGTGCTCAGCGCGGCCGCGGACGACGCGGGCTCCTTCGCGACCGGCGAGATCCTCTGGAACGCGCTCTACCCGGTCGTCCTGTCCCACCTCCTGGGCCTGGCCGCCACCCTGGACCCGCGGGGCCGCTGGGCGGTCCTGGTCGGCTCGGCGTCCTCACTGGGGGTGGCGTGCGGGCCGGTGACGGGGAGCCTGCTGTCGGAGGCGGTGGGGTATCCCGGGATGGGGCTGGCGCTGGGCGCGTTGCTCCTGGTGGTGGCGGCGCCGATGACGGGGGTGGCGCGGCGGGGCGCCTTCTCCGCCGGGCCCCTGGGGAGCGGGGCCGGAGTGCGCCCGCTGAGCGAGGAAGTCAGCCCGTCCGGCGTTTGAGGAAGAGGCCGCGGCCGTCCGGGGGGCCCGGGTGCGGAGCCCCTGGTTCCCGGAAGGGGCGGGAAGGGGCGGTGTGGGTCGGGGTGCGGGAAGGCCCGCCGCAGGCGCCCCGCCCACCCACGGCCCGCGGCCACAGCCCACGGCCTACGGCCCACGGCCCACGGCCCACGGCCCACGGCCTACGCCCCGCCGACCCCGAACTCGTACGCCTCGACCTCCGCGAGATAGCGCTCCCGCAGCCCCTCCGCGTCCTCCAGGAAGGCCGCCAGGAACGAGTTCCGGGCCAGCGTCCGCAGCTCCTCCGGGCCCAGCTCCAACGCCTCCCGCACCGCGTCGAAGTTGTCCCCCACGTAGCCGCCGAAGTACGCGGGGTCGTCGGAGTTGACCGTCGCCACGAGCCCCGCCGCCAGCATCGTCCGCAGCGGGTGCTCCTCGATCACGTCGATCGCCCGCAGCCGCACGTTGGACAGCGGGCACAGGGTCAGCGGCACCCGCTCCCGGACGAGCCGCTCGACCAGCTCCGGGTCCTCCAGGCAGCGCAGACCGTGGTCGACGCGCTCCACGCCGAGCACGTCCAGGGCCTCGCGGATGTACTCCGCCGGCCCCTCCTCGCCCGCGTGCGCGACCCGCCGCAGACCGAGCCCGGCGGCCTCCTCGTACACCTCGCGGAACTTCGCCGGCGGGTGGCCGACCTCCGCCGAGTCGAGGCCCACGCCCGTGATCCGGTCGAGGTACGGCTTCGCGGCCTCCAGGGTCGCCATGGCCGACTCGGCGGACTCGTCGCGCAGGAAGCACATGATGAGCCGGGTGGAGATCCCGTACCGCTCCTCCGCGCGGTCGAGGGCCGCGCACAGCCCCTCCACCACGACCCCGAGCGGGACCCCGCGGGCCGTGTGCGCCTGCGGGTCGAAGAAGATCTCGGCGTGCCGCACCCCCTGCGCCCCGGCCCGCGCCAGATACGCGTCGGCGAGCTCGGTGAAGTCCTCGGCGGTGCGCAGTACGGCCATCAGGCCGTAGTACAGGTCGAGGAAGGACTGCAGATCGCTGAAGCGGTACGCCTCGCGCAGGGCCTCGGTGTCCGCGTACGGCAGGGTGACGCCGTTGCGCGCGGCGAGGGCGAAGGCCAGCTCGGGTTCGAGGGTGCCTTCGATGTGGAGGTGCAGTTCGGCCTTGGGGACGGGCATGGTGCGGTTCTTATCTCTTCGGTACGGGGACCCTCATCAGGTCCTGGGCAATGCTCAGCTCCCCCTCGAACCCGGCCGCCCGCGCCTGCCGCTCGAACTCCCCCGGATCGGAGTAGCGCTGCGAGAAGTGGGTCAGCACGAGATGGCGCACGCCCGCGTCCCGGGCGACCGCCGCGGCCTGGCCGGCCGTCAGATGTCCGTGGTCGGTGGCGAGCCGCACGTCCTCGTCGAGGAAGGTCGACTCGATGACGAGCATGTCGGCGCCCTCGGCGAGCGCGTACACCCCGTCGCACAGCCGGGTGTCCATCACGAAGGCGAAGCGCTGGCCGCGCCGGACCTCGCTCACCTCGTCGAGGGTCACGCCGTCCAGCACGCCCTCGCGCTGGATCCGGCCGACGTCGGGGCCCTTGATGCCGTGCGCGGCGAGCCGCTCCGGCAGGATGCGGCGGCCGTCGGGCTCGGTGAGCCGGTAGCCGTAGGACTCCACGGGGTGCGAGAGCAGCCGGGCGTCGAGGGTGTACGCCTCGGTGACGGCGAACGGCCCGTCGGCGTCGACCGGCGCCTCGGTCAGCGGCACGGTCTCCCGGTAGGCCGTGGCGTACCGCAGCCGCTCGAAGAAGCGCTGCCCGCTCGCCGGGTAGTGCGCGGTGACCGGGTGCGGGACCTGGTCGAGGTTGATCCGCTGGATCACCCCGGCCAGGCCCAGCGAGTGGTCGCCGTGGAAGTGCGTGACGCAGATCCGGTTCAGGTCGTGCGCCGCGACGCCGGCCCGCAGCATCTGGCGCTGGGTGCCCTCGCCGGGGTCGAAGAGGATGCCCTGGCCGTCCCAGCGCAGCAGATAGCCGTTGTGGTTGCGGTGCCGGGTCGGCACCTGGCTCGCGGTGCCGAGGACGACCAGTTCACGTACGGACACGGTGGGGTCCCGGCCTATCCGGGCGGCCAGTTGAGGCCGCGGCCGCCCAGGACGTGCGCGTGGGCGTGGAAGACGGTCTGGCCCGCGCCGGCACCGGTGTTGAACACGATCCGGAAGCCGCTGCCGTCGATCTTCTCCTGCTCGGCGACCTCGCCGGCCTCCCGCAGCACGTCCGCGGCGACCGTCGGCGCGGCGGCGGCGAGGGAGGCGGCGTCCGGGTAGTGCACGCGCGGGATGACGAGGACGTGGGTGGGTGCCTGGGGATTGATGTCGCGGAACGCGACCGTGGTCTCGGTCTCGCGCACGATCGTCGCAGGGACCTCCCCTTCCGCGATCTTGCAGAACAGGCAGTCGCTCTGCGGCTCTCCGGCCATGGCCCGGTCCTCCTCGCCTCCGTTGATCAGTACACGCGCATGCTATCGGGACCCCGCCGGGCCCGGGGCCGGGCCCGGAAGCCCGCACCGGCCGGGTTTCACGCCCAGCGGCCGGTGCGGCCGAGCACGAGCGCGGCGGCCGCGGTGCCGGCCGTGGAGGTGCGCAGCACGCTGTGCCCCAGGCGGTACGGCCGGGCGCCGGCCTCCTCGAAGAGCGCCAACTCCTCCGGGGAGACGCCCCCTTCGGGCCCCACGACCAGCACGATCTCGCCGGTGGCGGGCAGTTCGGCGGTGGCGAGCGCGCCGCTGGGGTGCGCCCGGTCCTCGTGCAGCACGGCCGCGAAGTCCGCGGTCGCGAGGAGGGCGGCGACCTGCTTGCCGGTCATCGCGTCGGCCACCTCGGGGAAGCGGGTGCGGCGCGACTGCTTGCCGGCCTCGCGCGCGGTCGCCCGCCACTTGGCGAGGGCCTTCAGCCCGCGCTCGCCCTTCCACTGGGTGATGCAGCGCTGCGCGGACCACGGCACGATCGCGTCCACGCCGGTCTCCGTCATGGTCTCGACGGCCAGTTCGCCGCGGTCGCCCTTGGGCAGGGCCTGGACGACGGTGATCCGGGGCGCGGGCTCCGGGTCCTCGTGGACGGCGGTGACCTCGACGGTCAGCTGGTCCTTGCCCTCGGCCGCGGCGACGACACACGCGGCCCAGGCCCCGTTCCCGTCGGTCAGCACCAGCTCCTCCCCGGCGCGCAGCCGCTTCACGGACACCGCGTGGCGCCCCTCGGGCCCGTCGAGGAGGAAGCCGCCCACCGGGGGGACGGTGTCGACGACGAAGACGGGTGCGGTCACGTGGCGCTCCTGGAGCTTTCGAGGGCGGTGGAGAGTTCTTCGGCGAGGACCCCGACGAGCCGGCCGGCCGGGAGGTCGCGGGCCAGGCGGTGGCCCTGTCCGGCCCACAGGGCCATGCCCTGCGGGTCGCCGGCGGTCGCGGCGGCCTTGCGCAGCGGGGCGGTCAGGTGGTGGACCTCGGGGTAGGCGGCGGGGGCGTACGGCCCGTGCTCGCGCATGAAGCGGTTGACCAGTCCGCGGGCCGGGCGGCCGGAGAAGGCCCGGGTGAGCTCGGTGCGGGTGAACAGCGGGTCGGTCAGGGCCCGCTTGTGCAGCGGGTGCGCCCCGGACTCGGGGCAGGCGAGGAACGCGGTGCCGAGCTGGGCCGCGTCGGCGCCCGCGGCGAGGACGGCGGCTATCTGCCGGCCGCGCATGATGCCGCCGGTGGCGACGATCGGCAGCGAGACGTTCTCGCGCACCTCGGTGAGCAGCGCGAGCAGCCCGGCGCCGCTCCCGGCGGACGGCCCGTCGGCCGGGTCGTCGCGGTGGGTGCCCTGGTGCCCGCCCGCCTCGGTGCCCTGCACGCACAGGGCGCCGGCGCCGGCCCGCTGGGCGGTGCGGGCCTCCTCGACGGAGGTGACGGTGACGATCGTGAAGGTGCCGACCCGGGCGAAGGCGTCGAGCGCGTCGCGGTCGGGGCAGCCGAAGGTGAAGGAGACGACCGGCACCGGGTCGTCGAGGAGGATCGCCAGCTTGGCCTCGTACCCGTCGTCGCGCCCCTGGTCGGGGTCGCCGAGCTCCGTCTCGTACCAGCTCGACTCCCCGGCCAGCTGGTGCCGGTAGACCTCGACGGCGGCGGGGTCGGCGGGCTGGCCGCTCTGCGGCATGAAGAGGTTGACCCCGAAGGGCTGCGCGGTGAGCCCGCGGACCTGCTTGATCTCCTGGTAGAGCCCGCCCGCGGTCTTGTACCCGCCGGCCAGGAACCCGAGCGCCCCCGCCTCGCACACGGCGCCGACGAGCTCGGGACAGGAGGCGCCACCCGCCATGGGGGCCTGCACGATCGGATGCCGAGAGAGATCGTTCAGTGCGGTGGACATGCAGGCATCGTGCCATGCGGGGACGGCCGGGCCGAATCGGTCCCGCACGCGAAGGAACGGCCCGCACGAGTGCGGACCGCCCCTTGATCACGTACGGGACACGTACGGGACTCGGCGCCCGTTGAAGGACGCCCTCCGGCGCCCCAGCGGAACCCCTAGCGCCCGTTGAACGCGTCCTTCAACCGCGAGAACAGCCCCTGCTGCCCGGGCTGACCGTGCCGACCCGGGGGACGACCCCCGGACCCCCAGCCGAACCCCTAGCGCCCGTTGAACGCGTCCTTCAACCGCGAGAACAACCCCTGCTGCCCGGGCTGACCGTGCCGACCCGGGGGACGACCCCCGGACCCCCAGCCGAACCCCTAGCGCCCGTTGAACGCGTCCTTCAACCGCGAGAACAACCCCTGCTGCCCGGGCTGGAACTGCCCGGTGGGGCGCTCCTCGCCGCGCAGCTTGGCCAGCTCGCGCAGGAGGCGCTCCTGCTCCGGGTCGAGCTTGGACGGGGTCTGCACCTCGACGTGGACGATCAGGTCGCCCCGGCCGTTGCCGCGCAGGTGCGTGACGCCGCGGCCGTGCAGCGGGATCGACTGGCCGGACTGGGTGCCCGGGCGGATGTCGACGTCCTCCAGGCCGTCGAGCGTCTGCAGCTGCACCTTCGTGCCGAGCGCGGCGGCCGTCATCGGGATGGTGACCGTGCAGTGCAGGTCGTCGCCGCGCCGCTGGAAGACCTCGTGCGGGGTCTCGTGGATCTCGACGTACAGGTCGCCGGCGGGGCCGCCGCCGGGGCCGACCTCGCCCTCGCCGGCCAGCTGGATCCGGGTGCCGTTGTCGACACCGGCCGGGATCTTGACCGTGAGCGTACGGCGGGACCGCACGCGGCCGTCGCCGGCGCACTCGGGA
Organism: Streptomyces sp. NPDC020422; assembly: GCF_044386705.1. Taxonomy (NCBI): domain Bacteria; kingdom Bacillati; phylum Actinomycetota; class Actinomycetes; order Kitasatosporales; family Streptomycetaceae; genus Streptomyces; species Streptomyces sp. NPDC020422. Next base: position 275,052 of record NZ_JBIRVJ010000002.1, read on the forward strand.
CACGGCGTCGGCACGACCGTGCCGAAGCCCTGGCACTGGGGGCAGGGGCGGGAGGTCATGACCTGGCCCAGGAAGGACCGGGTGACCTGGGAGACCTCGCCACGGCCGCGGCACATGTCACAGGTCTGCGCGGAGGTGCCGGGCGCGGCACCCTCACCGGAGCAGGTGGTGCAGACGACGGCCGTGTCGACCTGGATGTCCTTGGTCGTGCCGAAGGTCGCCTCGTCGAGCGTGATCTCCAGCCGGATCATCGCGTCCTGCCCGCGCCGGGTGCGCGAGCGCGGGCCGCGCTGGGACGCCGTACCGAAGAAGGCGTCCATGATGTCCGAGAAGTTCCCGAAGCCGCCCGCGCCGAAGCCGCCGCCGGCCCCACCGCCGCCGGAGGCGGACAGCGGGTCGCCGCCGAGGTCGTAGACCTGCTTCTTCTGCGGGTCCGACAGCACCTCGTAAGCGGCGTTGATCTCCTTGAACCGCTCCTGGGTCTTCGGGTCCGGGTTCACGTCCGGGTGAAGCTCGCGGGCGAGTCGGCGGAAGGCCTTCTTGATCTCGTCCTGCGACGCGTCGCGGCGTACGCCGAGTACGGCGTAGTAGTCCGTGGCCACTTACGACTCCGCCAGGATCTGTCCGACGTAACGTGCCACTGCGCGTACCGCTCCCATCGTTCCGGGGTAGTCCATGCGGGTCGGTCCGACCACGCCGAGTTTGGCGACTGCCTCGCCGCCGGAACCGTAGCCGACCGAGACGACCGACGTGGACGTCAGCCCCTCGTGGGCGTTCTCGTGCCCGATGCGTACGGTCATCCCCGACTCCTTGGCCTCGCCGAGCAGCTTGAGGAGCACGACCTGCTCCTCGAGTGCTTCCAGGACGGGCCTGATCGTCAGGGGGAAGTCATGTCCGAAGCGGGTCAGATTGGCGGTGCCGCCGATCATGAGCCGCTCCTCCTGCTCCTCCACGAGGGTCTCGAGGAGGGTCGCGAGCACGGTCGAGACCGTGCCCCGGTCCTCGGCCTCCTCGAAGGACTCCGGGAGGTCCTGCACCAGCTGCGGCACGTCCGCGAACCGGCGGCCGACGACCCGGCTGTTGAGCCGGGCCCGCAGGTCGGCCAGGGAGATCTCGCCGAACGGGGCGGGGCAGTCGATCACACGCTGCTCGACCCGGCCGGTGTCGGTGATGAGCACCAGCATCAGCCGGGCGGGCGCCAGCGACAGCAGTTCCACGTGCCGGACCGTCGAACGGGTCAGCGAGGGGTACTGCACGACGGCGACCTGCCGGGTCAGCTGCGCGAGCAGCCGCACCGTGCGGCCGACGACGTCGTCGAGGTCGACGGCTCCGTCGAGGAAGTTGTGGATCGCCCGCCGCTCGGGGGTCGACAGCGGCTTGACGCCGGCCAGCCGGTCCACGAAGAGGCGGTAGCCCTTGTCGGTGGGGATGCGTCCGGCGCTGGTGTGAGGCTGGGCGATGTAGCCCTCCTCCTCCAGCACCGCCATGTCGTTGCGCACGGTGGCGGGCGACACGCCGAGCTTGTGCCGCTCGGTCAGCGCCTTGGAGCCGACCGGCTCCTCCGTCCCCACGTAGTCCTGGACGATGGCACGCAGCACCTCGAGTCTGCGTTCGCTGAGCACCGCGCACACCTCCAGCTGTCGATCCGGGCTTCGGTCCGGTTCCGGTTCTTCCGCATTTGGCACTCGCCCTGCCCGAGTGCCAGGAATCCCCCGGCCAGTGTACGGCGGCGGGCATCGCTCCTGGCAAGGAGGCGGGGTCGGCGGGGTCGCGGCGGATAGCGTCTCGGTATGGACGCGAATTGGGAAGCCCACGGCTGGGAGCGACTGGCGGAGGGGGTGGGACGGCGGCGCCTGCCGGGCTGGGACGCCACGGTGGGCCTGGTGATCGGGGCGGAATCGGTCCTCCTGTACGACACGGGGGCGACCCTCGCCCAGGGCGCCGAGCTGCGCGCCCAGGTGTCGGAGCTGACGGACCGCCGGAGGGTGACGCATATCGCACTGAGCCATCCCCACTTCGACCATGTCCTCGGGACGGCGGCGTTCTCCGGGGCGGAGGTCTTCGGCGCGGTGGGCATGGACACGCTGCTGCCGCGCGAGCGGGAGGCGCTGTACGAGGACGCGGTACGGCAGGGACTGGACGAGCGGGCGGCGGCGGAGGCGGCGGAGGTGCTGGTGGCGCCGCGCCACACGGTCTCCGGCGAATGGACCCTGGACCTGGGCGCCCGCCGCGTCCTGCTGGCGAACATCGGCCCCGGCCACAGCGGCCACGACCTGGCCCTCTTCGTCCCCGGCACCCCGGAGGTGGTCTTCTGCGGCGACCTGGTGGAGGAGTCGGGCGAGCCGCAGGCGGGCCCGGACGCGATCCCGGCCCGCTGGCCGGCGGCGCTGGACCGCCTCCTGGCGCTGGGCGGCGAGGACGCGGTGTACGTCCCGGGCCACGGCGCGGTGGTCGACGCGGACTTCGTCCGACGCCAGCGCGATGAACTGGCACGCCGCTTCGAGGTGTCGTAGCGTCGCCGAAATGCGCAGCTACAACCCGGATCTGACACCCCCTTGGAAGAAGTCGACGCCGGTCCCGACGGTCCCGGCCGACCTCGACCTGGTCGTCGAGGAGGTCACGACGGGGTTCTGCGGGGCGGTGGTCCGCTGCGAGGCGGACACGGTGACCCTGGAGGACCGCTTCGGGAAGCACCGTGTCTTCCCCCTGGCCCCCCGGGCCTTCCTCCTGGACGGCCGCCCGGTCACCCTGACCCGCCCCGCCCGCCCCGCCCCCGCCGTCCCGACCCGTACGGCCTCGGGCTCGATCGCGGTCCCGGGCGCACGGGCGCGGGTGGCCCGGGCGGGCCGCATCTACGTCGAGGGCCGCCACGACGCGGAGCTGGTGGAACGGGTCTGGGGCGACGACCTGCGCATCGAGGGCGTCGTCGTCGAGTACCTGGAGGGCATCGACGACCTCCCGGCCATCGTCGCCGACTTCGCCCCGGCCCCGGACGCCCGCCTCGGCATCCTGGTCGACCACCTGGTCCCCGGCTCCAAGGAGTCCCGCATCGCGGCCCAGGTCTCCTCTCCCGACGTCCTGATCGTGGGCCACCCGTACATCGACGTCTGGGAGGCCGTGAAGCCGTCCTCGGTCGGCATCCCGGCCTGGCCCTCGGTCCCCCACGGCCAGGACTGGAAGACGGGCGTCTGCCGAGCGCTGGGCTGGCCGGAGAACACGGGCGCGGTGTGGCAGCACATCCTGTCGAAGGTGACGTCCTACAAGGACCTGGAGCCCGAACTCCTCGGCCGAGTAGAAGAACTCATCGACTTCGTCACGACCCCGTAGCCCCACCCGTTGTGGCCATTCGTGCCGCCGCGGCGGCACCCACCCTCCCGGCCGCGCCCGCACCCCGCCGTGGGCATTCGTTCCGCTGGGCCGGCGCCCACCCTCCCGGCCGCGCCCGCACCCCGTCGTGGGCCTGCGGCCCCCCGTTGTGGGCATTCGTTCCGCTGGGCCGGCGCCCACCCTCCCGGCCGCGCCTGCGCCCGTTGTGGGCCTGCGGCCCGCCGTTGTGGGCATTCGTTCCGCTGGGGCGGAACGGGTGGGCACAACGGACGGCGCCCCTTGCCGGGCCTAGGCCTCCGCGCCTGAACCCGCACCACAGGTGCGGCGCGCTGGGGGCCGGGGCTCAGGCACGGGGAGCGGAGGCGCCGCTAAGCGCGCCGTCCCGTGTGCCCACCCGTCCCGCCCTGCGGGACGATTGCCCACACGGGGGTGGACAAGGCGTGGCGTCCCACACGGGGGCGGGCAGAGGCGGCCCACACGGGCAGGGGGGCGCGGCGGCCCGCGCGGGCGGGGGCGCGGCCCGCACGGGGCGCGGGCGCGGTGGCTCGCACGGCAGGTGCGGGCGGCCCGCCGGGGCGCGGCCCACGACCGGGGGCCGGGCGGCGTCAGTCCACCAGGTCGCGGACCACCGCGTCGGCCAGCAACCGCCCCCGCAACGTCAGCACCGCCCGCCCCGCACCGTAAGGCCCCTCCGCGAGAAGCCCCTCCTCCAGCGCCCTGCGCGCCGCCGCCAAGCCCGCCGGCTTGAGCAGCCCCAGCTCGACCCCCTCCGACAGCCGCAGCTCCAGCAGGACCCGCTCCACCCGCCGGTCCTCGTCCGACAGGACCTCCCGCCCGGCACCCGGCGACCTCCCCGCGCCCAGCGCCGCCGCGTACGCGCCGGGATGCTTGACGTTCCACCACCGCACGCCGCCCACGTGGCTGTGCGCACCCGGCCCCGCGCCCCACCAGTCCGCGCCGCGCCAGTACAGCTCGTTGTGCAGGCAGCGCCCGGCCTCCGAGGTGGCCCAGTTGGACACCTCGTACCACTGGAAGCCCGCCCCGGACAGCGCCTCCTCCGCCATCAGGTACCGGTCCGCGTGCACGTCGTCGTCGGTCATCGGTATCTCGCCGCGCCGGATGCGCCGGGCCAGCTGCGTGCCCTCCTCCACGATCAGCGCGTAGGCGCTGACGTGGTCGGGCCCGGCGCCGATCACCGCGTCGAGCGAGGCCTGCCAGTCCTCGTCGGACTCGCCGGGGGTGCCGTAGATGAGGTCGAGGTTGACGTGCTCGAAGCCGGCCGCCCGCGCCTCGGCGACACACGCCTCGGGCCGCCCGGGGGTGTGGGTGCGGTCGAGGATCTTCAGGACGTGCTGGCGGGCGCTCTGCATGCCGAAGGAGATCCGGTTGAAGCCGCCCTCGCGCAGCGCGGCCAGATACGCGGGGTCGACGGACTCCGGGTTCGCCTCGGTCGTCACCTCGGCGTCGTCGGCGAGCCCGAACTCGTCCCGGATCGCCCCGAGCATCGCCACCAGGTCGCCCGCGTCGAGCAGCGTGGGCGTGCCGCCGCCGACGAAGACCGTCCGGACCGGGCGCGGGTCGTCGCCGAGGACCTTGCGGGCGAGCCGTATCTCCTCGGTGACCTGCGCCGCGTAGTTCTCCCGGGAGGCGAGCACGCCGCCGGCACCGCGCAGCTCGCTCGCGGTGTAGGTGTTGAAGTCGCAGTAGCCGCAGCGGGTCGCGCAATACGGCACGTGCAGATAGAACCCGAGGGGTCGCTCGCCGGCCCCCTCCAGGGCGTGGGCGGGCAGCGCCCCGTCCTCGGGCATGGGCTCACCATCGGGCAGTACGGAAGGCATGAAGCCATTGTCCCGTACCGCCCGACGTGACGGTCGACCCTGTGGATAACCAGGAAAGCCTCAGCTCAGAGGCGTCCCCGCCCCCGCTCAGGCCTCCCGGGCCCCCTCGTACATCTCATCGATCAGGTGCTGGTACGTCCGCTCCACGACCGGCCGCTTCATCTTCAGGCTGGGCGTGAGCTCCCCGTGCTCGACGTCGAGGTCCCGCGGCAGCAGACGGAACTTCTTGATCGTCTGCCAGCGCTGGAGCCCCTCGTTGAGGCGGGCCACGTAGCCCTCGATGAGCTTCTCGGTGGCCGGCGCGGCGACGACCTCCGCGTACGACTTGCCGCCGAGGTCGTGCTCGGCCGCCCAGCCGAGGATGGCGGGCTCGTCGAGGGCGATCAGCGCGGTGCAGTAGTTCCGGTCGGCGCCGAGCACCACGATGTTGGAGACGAACGGGCAGACGGCCTTGAACTGCCCCTCGACCTCGGTCGGGGCGATGTACTTGCCGCCGGAGGTCTTGAACAGGTCCTTCTTGCGGTCGGTGATCCGCAGGTAGCCGTCCGGGGACAGCTCGCCGATGTCGCCGGTGTGGAACCAGCCGTCGGCCTCCAGGACCTCCGCCGTCTTCTCCGGCAGCCCGTGGTAGCCCTCCATGATGCCGGGGCCGCGCAGCAGGATCTCGCCGTCGTCGGCGATGCGGACCTCGGTGCCGGGCAGCGGCTTGCCGACGGTGCCGGTGCGGTAGGCCTCGCCCGGGTTCACGAAGGAGGCGGCGGAGGACTCCGTCAGGCCGTAGCCCTCCAGGATGTGGATGCCGGCGCCGGAGAAGAAGTAGCCGATCTCGGGGGCCAGCGCGACGGAGCCGGAGACGGCGGCGCGCAGCCGGCCGCCGAAGGCCTCGCGGAGCTTCTTGTAGACGAGCGCGTCGGCGACCTTGTGCTTGGCGGAGAGGCCGAAGGGCGCGGAGGCGGTGCCGGTGCGGCGGAAGTTGTCCTGGGTGACCTTGGCGTACTCGCGGGCCACCTCGGCCGCCCACTGGAAGATCTTGTACTTGGCCGCACCGCCCTCGCGGGCCTTGGCGGCGACGCCGTTGTAGACCTTCTCGAAGATGCGCGGGACGGCCGCCATGTAGGTGGGCTGCACGACCGGCAGATTCACGATGATCTTGTCGATCCGGCCGTCGACGGCGGTGACGTGGCCGACCTCGATCTGGCCGGAGGTGAGCACCTTGCCGAAGACGTGGGCGAGCGGCAGCCACAGGTACTGCACGTCGTCCTGGGTGACCAGGCCGGTGGCGGCGATCGCCTTCGCCATGTACGACCAGTTGTCGTGCGGGAGGCGGACGCCCTTGGGGCGGCCGGTGGTGCCCGAGGTGTAGATGAGGGTGGCGAGCTGCTCGGCGGTGATCGCCGCGACCCGCTCCTTGACGGCCTCCGGGTGCTTCTCCAGGTACGCCTTGCCGCGGGCCTCCAGGTCGGCGAGGGTGAGCACCCACTCGTCGTCGGTGTCGGCGCCCTCGGGGTCGATGACGACGACGTGGTGGAGGTGGGGCAGGTCGGCGCGCCGTTCGACCGCCTTGGCGAGCTGCTCGGCGTTCTCCGCGATGAGGACGCGCGAGTCGGAGTCGGCGAGGATGAAGGCCGACTCCTCGGCGTTGGTCTGCGGATAGACCGTGGTCACCGCGGCGCCCGCGCACATCACGCCGAGGTCGGCGAGGATCCACTCGACCCGGGTCGAGGAGGCGAGGGCGATCCGCTCCTCCGGCTGGACGCCGAGGTCGACGAGGCCGGCGGCGATTCCGTAGACCCGCTCGGCGGCCTGCGCCCAGCTGAGCGACTTCCACTCGTCCGGGCCCTGGCCGGAGGCGGCGGGGACCGGGTAGCGGTAGGCCTCCGCGTCCGGGGTCCGCTCGACGCGCTCAAGGAAGAGGGTCGCCACGGACGGCGGCCGGTTCTCGATCAGGGTCTGTGTGTCGCTCACGACGTCCTCCGGGCGGCGGCGGTGCGGTCAGGCGGTGGGTCGATCTTCTGCGTAACGTGTAACTAACTGGCGAGTAACCTGCGGCTGGATCAGAGTAGAGCGCCGAGGACTGGCGCGTAAGGGCTTGCATATAACGAAACAGGCCCCCGTACCGTCGGTACGGGGGCCTGTTCGGGTGCCTACTTCTTGCTCTTGGCGGAGGACTCGTCGCTCGACAGGACGGCGATGAAGGCCTCCTGCGGGACCTCCACGGAGCCGACCATCTTCATGCGCTTCTTGCCTTCCTTCTGCTTCTCCAGCAGCTTCCGCTTACGGGAGATGTCACCGCCGTAGCACTTGGCGAGGACGTCCTTGCGGATGGCGCGGATGGTCTCGCGGGCGATGACCCGGGAACCGATCGCGGCCTGGATCGGGACCTCGAAGGCCTGCCGCGGGATCAGCTCGCGCAGCTTGGCGACGAGCCGGACGCCGTAGGCGTACGCGGCGTCCTTGTGGGTGATCGCGGAGAAGGCGTCCACCTTGTCGCCGTGCAGCAGGATGTCGACCTTGACCAGGCTGGAGGCCTGCTCGCCGGTGGGCTCGTAGTCGAGCGAGGCGTAGCCGCGGGTCTTGGACTTCAGCTGGTCGAAGAAGTCGAAGACGATCTCGGCCAGCGGCAGGGTGTAGCGGATCTCGACGCGGTCCTCGGAGAGGTAGTCCATGCCGAGGAGGGTGCCGCGCCGGTTCTGGCACAGCTCCATGATCGAGCCGATGAACTCGGTGGGGGCCAGGATCGTGGCGCGCACGACCGGCTCGTACACCTCGCTGATCTTGCCCTCGGGGAACTCGCTCGGGTTGGTGACCGTGTGCTCGCTGCCGTCCTCCATGACCACGCGGTAGACCACGTTGGGCGCGGTGGCGATCAGGTCGAGCCCGAACTCGCGCTCCAGGCGCTCGCGGATCACGTCCAGGTGGAGCAGGCCGAGGAAGCCGACGCGGAAGCCGAAGCCGAGGGCCGCGGAGGTCTCCGGCTCGTAGACCAGGGCGGCGTCGTTGAGCTGGAGCTTGTCGAGCGCGTCGCGCAGCTCCGGGTAGTCCGAGCCGTCCAGCGGATACAGACCCGAGAAGACCATCGGCTTCGGGTCCTTGTAACCGCCCAGCGCCTCCTCGGCGCCCTTGCTCTGGGAGGTGATCGTGTCACCGACCTTGGACTGGCGGACGTCCTTCACGCCGGTGATGAGGTAACCCACCTCGCCGACGCCGAGACCGTCGGCCGGCAGCATCTCGGGCGAGTTGGTGCCGATCTCCAGGAGCTCGTGGGTGGCGCCCGTCGACATCATCCGGATGCGCTCGCGCTTGTTGAGCTGCCCGTCGACGACACGGACGTACGTCACGACGCCGCGGTACGAGTCGTAGACCGAGTCGAAGATCATCGCGCGGGCGGGGGCGTCGGCGACGCCCACCGGGGCCGGGATGTCGCGGACGACGCGGTCCAGCAGCGCCTCGACGCCCATGCCGGTCTTGGCGGAGACCTTGAGGACGTCCTCCGGCTGGCAGCCGATGAGGTTGGCCAGCTCCTCGGCGAACTTCTCCGGCTGGGCGGCCGGGAGGTCGATCTTGTTGAGCACCGGGACGATGGTGAGCTCGTTCTCCATGGCCAGGTAGAGGTTGGCCAGGGTCTGCGCCTCGATGCCCTGCGCGGCGTCCACCAGCAGGATCGTGCCCTCGCAGGCCGCGAGCGAGCGCGAGACCTCATAGGTGAAGTCGACGTGCCCGGGGGTGTCGATCATGTTCAGGATGTGCGTCCGGCCCTGGTCGGCTCCCTCGGTGGGAGCCCAGGGCAGACGGACCGCCTGGGACTTGATCGTGATGCCGCGCTCTCGCTCGATGTCCATCCGGTCGAGGTACTGGGCGCGCATCTGCCGCTGGTCGACCACACCGGTCAGCTGGAGCATCCGGTCGGCGAGCGTGGACTTGCCGTGGTCGATGTGCGCGATGATGCAGAAGTTGCGGATCAGAGCCGGGTCGGTTCGGCTCGGCTCGGGCACGTTGGTAGGAGTCGCGGGCACGCAGGGTTCTCGTCTCGGGCGATGTTCAGAACGGATACGTAGGCTCCATCGTCCCATGACTGCGGTGCGACGCTCGGTTTGGGCGGTGTGGAGTGCGGCTGATACCGTGGACAGCTGTGTCTCGTGTGCCCTCTCAGCTGCGCGGCACATCCTGAAGAAACATCGAACCTGTAAAGGCTCTTTTCGTGGCGAACATCAAGTCCCAGATCAAGCGGAACAAGACCAACGAGAAGGCGCGCCTGCGCAACAAGGCCGTCAAGTCGTCGCTCAAGACCGCGATCCGCAAGGCCCGCGAGGCTGTCGCCGCCGGCGACCTCGAGAAGGCCACCGTTGCCGCTCGTGCCGCCTCGCGTCAGCTCGACAAGGCTGTCTCGAAGGGTGTCATCCACAAGAACGCCGCCGCCAACAAGAAGTCGGCGCTGGCGATCAAGGTTTCCTCCCTCCAGGGCTGAGCTCTGATGTGACCGGCCGCACGGGATCCAGCGGGCCCTCTAACCGCTCCCGCCCGGCCACCCCGGCCACGTACGCGAGACGCGTTCGCCACGCGTGTACGGGCCACAGCTTGTAGGTCGAAGGCCCCGTCGCCCTCCTTCCCCAGGAGACGACGGGGCCTTCGTCATGCCCCGCGGCGCGCGTAGGCTCGCCGCATGACCGACATCCTGCCGCTGCTCGTGATCGCCGCGGTGATCGCCGGCATCCTGGGCCTGCTGGCCCGCCTGGCGGTCGTGGTGCGCCGCCGGGGCACCGCGGGCGCGGCGCTCACGGCGGCGCTGGCCGCACACGACGAGGCGTTCAGGATCACCGCGCACGAGGCCCATGCGGAGATCCAGGCACAGGCCGACCGCAAGGCCCCGCTGCTGTCGCCGGACGGCCCCTGGCCGAAGCGCACCCCGCTCCCGCCCCGACGCCGCCCGAGCCTCCTCACCCGCGCGGCCCGCCGCACCCGCCGCCGGGGCGGCGGAGGCGGCCGGAAGCCGTAGGGGATGGGGGATGGGCGGGCGCCGTGGTCGTGGCGGTGGCCACGGGCCGGGCGCCGTGGCCACGGGCCGGGCGCCGTGGCCACGGGCCGGGCGCCGCGGGCCGGGCGCCGCGGTCATGGCCGTGTCCGTGGGCCGAGTACCGCGGTCATGGCCGTCGCCACGGGCCGGGCGCCGTGGCCATGGCCGTGGCCACGGGCCGGGCGCCGCGGTCATGGCCGTGGGCGAGTACCGCGGTCATGGCCGTCGCCACGGGCCGGGCACCGTGAGCCATGGCCGTGCGCCATGCGCGGCGGGGCCGTGCGAGGGACGCGGTCGGCCGTGCGACGTGGACCGGGGGCTGTCAGGCCGCGCCTGCGGGCTGTGGGCCCGCGGGCTCTGGGCCGCGGGCCCTGTGCCGGGCGCCGTATGGCCCTGCGACGTGGGCGCGCACCGTGAGCCGTACGACGTGGACCGCGGGCTGTCAGGCCGCGGACTGCGGGTCGAAGGGGCGCAGGCCGCGGGCTCTGGGCTGTGGGCCGTGGACTGGCGGCCGCGGGCTCTGGGCCGGGGCCGTCAGGTCGGCTGACCGGCGGGCGCCCCGGGTTCCGTCAGCCGCGGCGCATGCGGGCCGCGCGGGCGATGGCGACCACGGCCTTCTCCAGCGCGTACTCCGGGTCGTCACCGCCGCCCTTGACGCCCGCGTCCGCCTCCGCGACCGCGCGGAGCGCCACGGACACCCCGTCCGGCGTCCATCCCCGCATCTGCTGCCGCACCCGGTCGATCTTCCACGGCGGCATCCCCAGCTCCCGCGCGAGATCGGCGGGCCGCCCCCCACGGGCGGAGGAGAGCTTCCCGATGGCGCGCACGCCCTGGGCCAGCGCGCTGGTGATCAGAACCGGCGCGACACCGGTCGAGAGCGACCACCGCAAGGCCTCCAGGGCCTCCGCAGCCCGCCCCTCGACGGCGCGGTCGGCGACCGTGAAGGACGAGGCCTCGGCGCGGCCCGTGTAGTAGCGCCCGACGACCGCCTCGTCGATCGTGCCGTCGACGTCCGCGGTCAGCTGGGCCACCGCCGAGGCCAGCTCCCGCAGATCGCTGCCGATCGCGTCGACCAGCACCTGGCACGCCTCGGGCGTGGCCGAACGTCCCAGTGTGCGGAACTCCTGCCGTACGAAGCTCAGGCGCTCCGCGGGCTTGGTGGTCTTCGGGCAGGCCACCTCGCGCGCCCCCGCCTTGCGGGCCGCGTCGAGCAGCCCCTTGCCCTTGGCGCCTCCCGCGTGGAGCACGACGAGGGTGATCTCCTCGGCCGGCGCGTCGAGATACGCCTTGATCTCCTTGATCGTGTCCGCCGGGAGGTCCTGGGCGTTCCGCATGACCAGGACCTTGCGCTCGGCGAAGAGCGAGGGACTGGTCAGCTCCGCGAGGGCCCCGGGCTGGAGCTGCTCGGGCATGAGGTCGCGGACGTCGGTGTCGGCGTCGGCGGCGCGGGCCGCCGCCACCACCTCGCGGACCGCGCGGTCGAGCAGCAGGTCCTCCTGGCCCACGGCGAGCGTGACGGGGGCGAGGAGGTCGTCGGTGGAAGTCTTTCTGGTGGCCATCGCGCTCCAGCATCCCACGGGCCACCGACAGCCGGGCCATCGTCGAGAATGTGCACGTGAGCGATGTGAGACACGTACTGGTACTCCCCGACCGCGACGCCGCCGAGGAGGTCGCCGAGGCCCTGCCCGAGCGTTTCGGGCTCGCCGAGGAGCCGCAGCTGGTCCGGGACGCCCTGGCCGGCGAGGACGATGCCGAGGACGCCCAGTGGCTGGTGGTCGTCGAGGACCCGCGGGGCGCGCTCGACCCGGCGGCCCTGGACGCGCTGGCCGCCGAGCACGAGGGCTGGCTGGAGGCCCCCTAGCGGGTCAGCCCTTCTTGGGGACGATCTGGACGTCCAGGTCGATGGTGATGCTGGAGCCGACCGCCGCGATGCCCCGCGCGAGCAGTGTCTGCCAGGTCAGCGTGAAGTCCTCGCGGTGCAGCTCCGTGCTGGCCCGGCAGGCGCACCGGGTCTCGCCCTCCAGGCCGCTGCCGATGCCCAGGTACTGGGTGTCGAGGGTCACCGTGCGGCTGACGCCGTGCAGGGTCAGCGCCCCGGTGACGGCCCAGCGGCTGCCGCCCCGGTGCACGAAGCGCTCGCTGTAGAACTCCATCGTCGGGTACGCGCCGACGTCGAGGAAGTCGCTCGACCGCAGGTGGTCGTCGCGCATCTGCACGCCGGTGTCGATGGAGGCCGCGTCGATCACGACGTGCATGGCCGACTGCTCCATGCGCTCGGCGATCCGGATGACCCCGGCGAAGCCGTTGAACCGGCCGTGGATCCGGGCGAGCCCGATGTGCCGCGCGGTGAAGCCGATCTGGGAGTGCGACGGGTCGATCTCCCAGTCGCCCGGCTCGGGGAGCTGCGGCTGCGGGGCGATCTGGAGCATCAGGTCGCCGAGGCCGGCGTGCCCGTGCTCGGTGACGACGGTGGTGCCGTGGTACGGGGTGTACCCCTCGGCGGTGACCGCGAGCCGGTACTCCCCCGCCGGCACCGTCGCGAGCACGCTGCCGTACGGGTCGGTCTCCCCCGCGAGCACCTTGCGGCCGGCGGTGTCGCTGACCACGAACTCGGCCTGCCGGACCGGCTCGTGGACGGGGTCGAGGACCCGGCAGCTCAGGACGCCCGCCGACGCCGGGACCGTGAGCCCCGCGAGCGGACCGCCTCGGGCCGCCGAGGCGCCGCGCTTGCCGAACAGACCACCGAACATTTTCACGTACCCCCGGGCAAACCGCTGACCTTCGCTCTTCAACGAAGGTTCATTCGATCACTCTTGCGACGTTCGAGGCAAACGGCGCAAGTGTTACCGGGAGTCCGAAGTAAAGGTTCCACTTACACGTGTGAATCGTGCGGCTCCGCTTCTCGGCCCAGCTGCTCCTCCCGCGCCGGGAGTTCACGCAGCCGCGGCAGCGGCGAGGGCAAGAGCCACAGCACGGCGAGGGCCGCACCGCCGGTCGCCACCCAGAGCGTGGGGTGCGGCCCCAGGGTCGTCCCGAGCAGGCCGCCGGCGAGGGCGCCGAGCGGACGGAAGCCGTGGTTGAGCGTCCGGAAGGCGCCCATCACCCGGGCCCGGATCGCGTCGGGAATCACGGCCATCTGATACGAGCCGGCGGCGATGTCCACGACCATCACCCCGGCGCAGGAGACGAACTCGGCGAGGAACAGCAGCCCGAGGACCAGCGGCAGCGGTCCGCCGGCCAGCGGGATGAGCAGCAGCGGCACGGTGAAGCCGATGAAGCCGACCACGATCGACGGGCCGATGCCGATCGCCCGGGTCACCGCACCGCCGCAGGCCGCTCCGGCCAGACCGCCCACGGCCCCCGCCGCGAGCACGGCGCCGAGCACGCCGGGGCTCAGGCCGAGTTCGGTCGTGGCGTAGAGCACGAAGAGGGTGTGGAACATGAAGTTGAAGAACTGGACCGTCCCGGAGGCGGCGAACAGCCCGCGCATCGAGGGGTTGCGCACCACCCAGCGCAGTCCCTCGGTGAAGTGCCCCCGCTCGACCTTGGCGGGCGGCGGCTCGACCGGGTCGATCCGGGTTAGGTACCCGGCCGAGACGAGGAAGGTGAGCGCGTCCGCGACCAGCGCGAAGGGCGCGGTGAACAGCTGCACCAGCACACCGCCGATCCCCGGGCCCGCCAACCACGCCATCGAACGGCTGCCGTTGATCAGCGAGTTGGCCTGCACATAGCCCTCGGTGGGCACCAGCGCCACGAACAGTGTCGTGTTGCACACCTCGAAGAGCACCGTGAGCGCGCCCACCCCGAAGGCCACCGCATAGAGCTGGCCCAGCGTCAGCACGTCGAGCAGATAGGCGACGGGGAGGGACAGGAGCAGGGCCGCCCGGCCGAAGTCGGCCGCGATCATGGCGCGCCGCCGCCGGGTCTGCCGGTCGGCCCATGCGCCCAGGGGCAGGTTGAGCAGCAGCGCGGCAGTTCGGCCGTCTTGAGCCAGCCCATCTCGGCGGCGTCGGCCCCGAGCACGACCACGGCGGCGAGCGGGAGCGCCATCAGCGAGATCTGGTCGCCCACGGACGAGACCGTCTGCCCGGCCCAGTACCGCCGGAAGGACCGTTCACGCAGCAGCGCGGGTATGCGCGCGGCGATCGCCATCACTCCCCCGCCCCGTCACCCTGGCCGCCCATCTCGCGGTCCACGAAGGCGATCCTCAGGACGGCCACGGGAAGGGAGCCCTCCGGGCGCCGGGCGGGATCGGCCTCGCGCTCCTCGTAAGGGCGCAGCAGCTCCTGCACGCGCCGCCCGAGCTCGGTCAGCTCCCCGGGGGTGAGGTGCAGCAGCGTGTCGTCGAACTGCTCGGCCTCCCGCCACTCCGCCGGCAGCGCCTGGCGGCGCCCCATCGCCTTCAGGACCCGCTGGAAGTGCAGCTCCGTCGCCGCCGCGGTGAGGGCGTCCGCCGCCTGGGCGACCGCCGCGTCCTCACTGTGGTCCGGCCACGCGGTGAACCGCGCGGTCGCCCGCCACGGCTTCTCCCGCCCCTTGCCGCCCGGGGCCTGCTCGACGAGGCCGTACTTGGCGAGCATCCGCAGGTGGTACGAGCAGCTGGCCACGGACTCGCCGGTCAGTTCGGCCGCCCTGGTGGCGGTGAACGGGCCGTTCGCGCGCAGCAGGCCCACGAGGGTCATCCGGGTGGGGTGGGCGTAGGCCCGAAGGGCGCGGGGATCGGTGAGCTCGATGCTGTGGGACTGCTCCTGCGGCTGCTCCGTCATGATGTAAACGTATCTTTAGAAAGACTCCTTTACAAGGATTTCTTTAGAAGGCTGCATGGGCCATGAGCCCCCGCCCCGCCCCCGTCACCGCGATGGCCCCGTCCCGGTCCGTGCTCAGCACCGTCGCCCCACCGGCCCGCAACGCCTCCACCGTCAGCGGCGAGGGGTGCCCGTAGGGGTTGTCCCGGCCGGCCGACACCAAGGCCAGCCGGGGCCGCACCGCCCCTATCAGCCCCGGGTCCTGGTAGGCGGAGCCATGGTGGGCGACCTTGAGCACGTCGACGGGCGGCAGCGCCGGATACGCCCGCAGCAGGCCCCGCTGGGCCGGAGGTTCGAGATCCCCGAGCAGCAGCAGGGTGACCCCGCCCGCCGCCCGGACGAACAGCGTGACGCTGGCGTCGTTGGGCCCGGCCTCCCCAGCCTCCCCTCTCTCGCCGGACTCGCCGTGCGCGCCGGACTCGTAGGACCCTCTGGGGTCCCCGAGCGCCCCGGGGTCCCCGGGCGCCCTGGAACCCACCCACCGGCCCGCCCCGCCCGCCGCACGAGGGCCGGCCCGCGGCCACAGCACCCGCCACTCCAGCGGGCCGAGGGCACGCCGCTCCCCCGCCACGGCCGGCACCACGGGAACGCCCGCCGCCGCGGCCGTCCTCCGAACGAACTCCGCCTGCTCCGGCGGCTCGGCGAGCCCGGTCGTCTGGATCGCCCCCACCGCCCGGCCCCGCAACACCCCGGGCAGCCCCGCGACATGGTCCGCGTGGAAGTGGGTGAGCACGAGCAGCGGGATCCTGCGCACCCCGAGGTCCCGCAGACACCGGTCGACCGCCGCCGGCTCGGGCCCCGCGTCCACCACGACGGCCGTGTCCCCGCCGGCCGCGAGCACGGTCGCGTCGCCCTGGCCCACCTGGCACATCGCGAACACCCAGCCCGGCGGAGGCCACCCGGTCACCAGCCGGGCCAGCGGCGGCGGCCGCACCACCGCCAGGAACAGCAGCACCACGCAGCCCGCCCCGATCCACCGCCGGTACGGCAGCCGCCGCGCGGCGAGCACCACGAGCCCGGTGAGGAGCGCGAGCAGCAGGCCTCCCCACCAGCCGTCCGGCCAGGCCGACTCCGCACCGGGCAGCCCCGCGCCGGCGCGTGCCACCCCGGCGATCCACCCGGCCGGCCACCCCGCGACCCCCGCCACCGCTCCGGCCGCCCCCGGCCACACCGGCGCGAGCCCCAGCGCGGCGAACCCCAGGACCGTGGCCGGCGCCACCGCGGGCTCCGCCAGAACGTTGGCGGGCACCGCCACCAGGCTCACCCGGGCCGCGAAGACCGCCACGACCGGCGCGCACACCGCCTGCGCCGCCAGCGTGGCCCCCAGCGCCTCAGCGATCCGGCCCGGCACCCTGCGCCTGCGCAGCGCGTCGCTCCACCGCGGGGCGATCGTCAGCAGCGCGCCGGTGGCCAGGACCGACAGCAGGAAGCCGTAACTCCGGGCCAGCCACGGGTCGTAGAGCACCAGGACGAGCACCGCCGCGGCGAGCGCGGGGACCAGCGACCTGCGGCGGCCGGTCGCGACGGCCAGCAGCGTGACGAGCCCGCAGGCCGCCGCCCGCAGCACGCTCGGATCGGGTCGGCACACGACGACGAACGCGAGCGTGAGACCGCCCCCGCCCAGCGCCGTGGCCCGCAGGGAGATGCCGAGGCGCGGGGCGAGACCGCCGCGCTCGCTCAGCTGCGCCGTGCCGGGCCTGCCGATCAGGAGCAGCAACACGAGTGTCAGGTTCGACCCGGAGACAGCCAACAGATGAGTGAGATCGGTGGCCTCGAAGGCCTCCTCGAGATCCGGTCCGATCCGGGAGGTGTCGCCGACCACCAGGCCCGGCAGCAGCGCCCGGGCGTCCGGTGCGAGGCCCTCCGTGGCCCGCCGCAGCCCGGCGCGCAGCCCCCCGGCGGTGCGCTGGAGCGCGCTCGGCGGGCCCGTGACACGGGGCGGTCCCGTGCTGTCCGCGCGCAGCACCGCGGCGAACGGATCGCCGGCCCGGAGCGGCAGCGCGAGCCTGCCCGTCACCCGCAGCCGGGTCGACGGCAGCAGCCCGAGCCACTCCCGGCGCCCCTCGCCGGGCGGGACCACGACCAGGACCGGCGCCCGGGTACGGTGCAGCGCGCCGTTCCGGCTCTCGACCCGCACCACCTCGCCCTCCAGGACCACCGAGACGGGCGCCGCCCGGCTTCCGCTGAGCTTGGGTCGGGTGAGCCGCGGATCGGAGCCCACGACCACCTCCGCTCCCACCCGCGCCCCGTCACGGGCGAGCCCAGGGACCGGTCCGCGCCGCAGGTCGGCCGCGTGCAGCCCGCCGGACGCGGCCCCGGCGGCGACGCAGAGCAGCGCCCCCGCGCAGGCGGTCGCCCGCAGTCCGCGCCGCCCGGCCGGCCCGACCAGCAGCACGGCCCCGGCCAGGCAGAGCAGCACCCCCGCCACCGTCCACCAGCCGACGGCGCCCACGGCGAGGGCCGCCCCGGCCCATGCCGCCAGGGCCGGAGGCACGAGCCGCAGGTCGGCAGGACCCTCGTCCCAGCCCACGAACACCTTGGCGCCGTCACGGACACCCGGCCTCATGGCCGCACCAGCGGTTCAAGGTCGGCGAACCGGCGGTCGCCGATCCCGTCGACCTCGCGCAGCTCGTCCACCGAGCGGAACCCGCCGTGTTCCACGCGGTGTTCCAGGATGTGCCGGGCGAGCACCGGGCCCACGCCCGGCAGCGAGTCGAGCTGCTCCACGGTCGCCGCGTTGAGGCTCAGCGGCTGCGCCGGCCCCGACGGCCCCGCGACCCCGACCCCGGTCCCGCTCGCCGCAGCCGCCGGGACCCCGACCACGACCTGCTCGCCGTCCATGAGGACCCTGGCCCGGTTGAGGCCCGTCAGATCCGCCCCTCCGCGCACCCCGCCCGCCGCGCGCAGGGCGTCGGCGACCCGGGAGCCCGCGGGCAGCGTCAGCACCCCCGGCCGGTGCACCTTGCCGCCGACGTCCACCACCACCACGGGCGCCGACGGGGCCGCGGCCGGCGAGGCCTCCGGCCCGGAGAGGGAGGGCCCCGCCCCGAGCACCGGGGGGGCGGCGCCCACCACCTCGGGCGCCCTGACCTGCTGGGGCCGTCCCGTCCAGAAGAACGCGCCCGCGACGCCCGCGGCCACCACGAGGATCACGGCGAGCGCGGCAAGCGACCGCGGTTCGAGTCCGCACCGGGACTGCACCCACAGCGGCAGCCGCTCGCGTAATGCCATCCAGAGCCGCTCCCTCCTCGGCGGAGGCTGCGGAGGTCGCGGAGCCGGTTCCGGAGGCGGAGCCGGTGGTGGCGGCAGGAGCGGCGGGGTGGGCGCGCCCGATGGCGCCGCCGCCGGGAACAGCGCGTCGCCCCGGTGACGTACCGCTGTCGGAACCCGTCCGGCCGCGTGCCGCGCCCGGGTCCGCCGCCTGTCCCTCCCGTCCGAGCCCGGAGACCGGCCGGGGCCGCTGGTGAGTCCGGCGCGGGTGCGGCGGCGGGCCGTTGCGATGTCTGTGCGAAGAGTCATGAACGAGACGGTAGGCGGATTCCACACATCGCGCCGAAAGGCCTCAATTCCGGTGGATGACCGCCAGGTTGTGGAAAACTCCACCACCCTGACGGGGGATACCGCGACCCGTCAGCGCGGCGAGACGACCACCGCGAGCAGCCCCGGCCCCGTGTGCGCGCCGATCACCGCCCCAACCTCGGTGACCTGAAGCTCCTCGATGCCCGGCAGTCGGCCGCGCAGCCGCTCGGCCAGCGCCGCGGCCCGGTCCGGTGCGGAGAGATGGTGGACGGCGATGTCGACGGGCCCGGCGCCGGCCCGCTCGACCGCGATCTCCTCCAGTCGCGCGATCGCCTTCGAGGCCGTGCGCACCTTCTCCCGCAGCTCGATCCTGCCGCCGTCCAGCTCGAGCAGCGGCTTCACGGCCAGCGCGGACCCGAGCAGCGCCTGAGCCGCCCCGATGCGCCCGCCCCGGCGCAGATAGTCGAGGGTGTCGACGTAGAAGAAGGCCGAGGTCGCCTCGGCACGCTTCTCGGCGGCCGCGGCGGCCTCGTCGAGCGAGCCGCCCGCGTCGGCCACCTCGGCGGCGGCCAGGGCGCAGAAGCCGAGCGCCATCCCCACCATCCGGGTGTCGACGACCCGTACCGGCACGGGGGCGTCCTTGGCGGCCACCACGGCGGCGTCGTAGGTACCGGAGAACTCGGCGGACAGATGCAGCGAGACGATGCCGCGGGCCCCCGCCTCGGCCGCCGCGCGATAGGCCGCGGCGAAGACCTCGGGGCCGGGCCGCGAGGTGGTCACCGCGCGCCTCTTCTGCAGCGCCTCCGCGAGCGAGCGGGCCGAGATCTCGGTGCCCTCCTCCAGCGCACGGTCGCCGATGACGACGGTGAGCGGGACGGAGGTGATGGCGTGCCGCTCCATCGTCCGGGGTGACAGATAGGCCGTGGAATCGGTGACGATCGCGACATGCCGGGACATGAGCGGGAGGTTACCCGCAGGGGCCGGGGCTCGGCAGCCCGGCCCCCGTGGCGCTCAGGTGGTGGTCTCCGGCCGCGCGGCCTTCTCCCACGGATAGGGCGTCCGCACGGGGTCGGCACCGGTGATCGAATGCGGCTGCTCCGCCGCCGCGGATCCCGCGCCCGCCCGGGTCTGCCCCCGGTCGGCGCCCGCCGCCGGAGCACCCGCCTCGGGCCGTGCCGAGCCGGCCGCGCCGGGCTCCTGCCCCGCGACGCCCGTGCCCTGGGGGTCGGCACCGGTCCAGTGGCGCAGGGCGCCCGCCTCCATGTCGATCTGCGCGCTCAGCGAGGACAGGTCGTCCTGCGCGAACCGGTGGGCCCGGTCCCGGGCCGCCCAGCGCAACGAGTCGGCGGAGTGGGTGATCTGCTCGGTGCGCCGGCGGAGCTCCGCCAGCTGCGAACGGACGCGCATCTTGTCCGGCTCGCGTTCGAGCCGCCTGAGGTCCTCGTCCAGCTCCCGCCCGTGCGCGCCCAGGCGGTGGAACAGGTCGAGGGACTCCTTGAGGGAGGCGTCCTCGGCGACGCCGGCGTGCAGCGCTTCCTGGGTGGCCCGCATCGAGGTCCGCAGCGAGAGCCGCAGCTGCGCCAGCTCGCCGGCCACGCCGGTCTGCCCGAAGCTCTTGGCCCGCAGGGTGGTGTCCTCGACCGTGCGCCTGGCCTGGTCGATCGTGCGGTCGACCCCGCGCTTGGCCGCCTTCGCCACCTTCACCGTGGCGTAGACCCCGAGCGCCACGAAGGCGACGAAGAGCAGCGCCATGATCGTGATCGCGGCTTCCATGTGCCTCGCCCCTCCGGCCTCGGTTGTGGTTCTTCCACGGTAAACGGAAGGGGCAGGCCGACGGTTCCAACGGAACCCCCAACCTGCCCCCACCGTCCCCCTAGGGGACGTCGAGCATCAGGCGACGATGTTGACCAGCTTCGGCGCGCGGACGATCACCTTGCGGATCTCGGCACCGCCCAGCGCGGCGACCACGTTCGCGTCGCCCAGCGCCAGCGCCTCCAGCTCCGCGTCGGTGATCGACGGGGAGACCTCCAGGCGGGCCTTGACCTTGCCCTTGATCTGCACGACGCAGGTCACGGTCTCGTCGACCACGTAGGCCGGGTCGGCGACCGGGAAGTCCTGGTGGACGACCGAGTCGGTGTGGCCCAGGCGGTGCCACAGCTCCTCGGCGATGTGCGGGGCCAGCGGGGCGACCAGCAGCACCAGCTGCTCGGCGACCGGGCGGGACAGCGCGCCACCCGACTTGGTCAGGTGGTTGTTCAGCTCGGTGATCTTCGCGATGGCGGTGTTGAAGCGCATCGCGGCCATGTCCTGGGAAACCCCGTCGATGGCCTTGTGCAGGGCGCGCAGGGTGTCCTCGTCGGCGGGCGTGTCGACGACGGTGGCCTCACCGGTCGACTCGTCGACGATGTTGCGCCACAGGCGCTGCAGCAGCCGGTACTGGCCGACGACGGCGCGGGTGTCCCAGGGGCGGGAGACGTCCAGGGGGCCCATGGCCATCTCGTACAGGCGCAGGGTGTCGGCACCGTACTCGACGCAGATCTCGTCGGGGGTCACCGCGTTCTTCAGGGACTTGCCCATCTTGCCCAGGACGCGGCTGACCTTCTCGCCCTCGTACCAGAACGCGCCGTCACGCTCCTCGACCTCGGCGGCCGGGACGGCGATGCCGCGGGAGTCCCGGTAGACGAAGGCCTGGATCATGCCCTGGTTGTACAGCTTGTGGAACGGCTCGGCCGAGGAGACGTGGCCCAGGTCGAACAGGATCTTGGACCAGAAGCGGGCGTACAGCAGGTGCAGCACGGCGTGCTCGGCGCCGCCGACGTACAGGTCGACGCCACCGGTCGGCATGCCCTCGCGCGGGCCCATCCAGTACTGCTCGACGGCCGGGTCGACCAGCTTCTCGTCGTTGTGCGGGTCCAGGTAGCGCAGCTCGTACCAGCAGGAACCGGCCCAGTTGGGCATGGTGTTGGTCTCGCGGCGGTACTTCTTCGGACCGGCGCCGTCGCCCAGGTCCAGGGTGACGTGGACCCAGTCCTCGTTGCGCGACAGCGGGGTCTCCGGCTGGGTGTCCGCGTCGTCCGGGTCGAAGGTGCGCGGCGAGTAGTCCTCGACCTCCGGCAGCTCCAGCGGCAGCATGGACTCGGGCAGCGGGTGGGCGACGCCGTCCTCGTCGTAGACGATCGGGAAGGGCTCGCCCCAGTAGCGCTGGCGGCTGAACAGCCAGTCGCGCAGCCGGAAGTTGACGGTGCCCTCGCCGATGCCGCGGTCGGCCAGCCAGGCGGTGATCTTCTCCTTGGCCTCGACGACGCCCAGGCCGTTCAGGTCCACGTCCTCGTTGGCGGAGTTGACCAGCTTCGCCTCGTACGAGGAGAAGGCGTCCTCCCACGTGGACGGGTCGGTGCCGCGGTCGTCCGAGGGCTGCACGACGCAGCGCATCGGCAGCTCGAAGGCGCGCGCGAAGGCGAAGTCGCGGGCGTCGTGCGCCGGGACGGCCATGATGGCGCCGGTGCCGTAGCCCATCAGGACGTAGTCGGCGATGAAGACGGGGATCCGCTCGCCGCTGACCGGGTTGGTCGCGTACGCGCCGGTGAAGACGCCGGTCTTCTCCTTGGCCTCGGCCTGGCGCTCGACGTCGGACTTGGCGGCGGCCTGCTTGCGGTAGGCGTCGACGGCCTCGGCCGGGGTGGCGTGGCCGCCGGTCCACACCTCGTGGGTGCCCTCGGGCCAGGCGGCCGGGACGATCTTCTCGACCAGCTCGTGCTCGGGGGCCAGCACCATGTAGGTGGCGCCGAACAGGGTGTCCTGGCGGGTGGTGAAGACGGTGATGGCTCCGGTGTCACCGACCTGGAAGTCGACGCGGGCGCCCTCGGAGCGTCCGATCCAGTTGCGCTGCTGCAGCTTGATGGCCTCGGGCCAGTCCAGGGCGTCCAGGTCGTCCAGCAGGCGGTCCGCGTAGGCGGTGATGCGCATGTTCCACTGGCGCAGCTTGGCCTTGAAGACGGGGAAGTTGCCGCGCTCGGAACGCCCGTCGGCGGTGACCTCCTCGTTGGCCAGGACGGTGCCCAGGCCGGGGCACCAGTTGACCGGCGCGTCGGAGGCGTAGGCCAGGCGGTACTCGCCCAGGACGTCGGCCCGCTCGACGGCGCTCAGGGCGTTCCAGTCGCGGCCGCCGGGGACCTCGCGGGTGCCGTTCTCGAACTGCTCGACCAGCTCGGCGATCGGACGGGCCTTCTCGGCCTCGGCGTCGTACCAGGAGTTGAAGATCTGCAGGAAGATCCACTGGGTCCAGCGGTAGTACTCCGGGTCGATCGTGGCGAACGACCGGCGCTTGTCGTGGCCCAGGCCCAGCCGGCGCAGCTGGACCTTCATGTTCTCCATGTTGGCCTCGGTCGACACGCGCGGGTGCGTGCCGGTCTGCACGGCGTACTGCTCGGCCGGCAGGCCGAATGCGTCGAAGCCCAGGGTGTGCAGGACGTTGTGCCCGGTCATGCGCGCGTGGCGGGCGAAGACGTCGGTCGCGATGTAACCCAGGGGGTGGCCGACGTGCAGGCCCGCGCCCGAGGGGTACGGGAACATGTCCATGATGAACTTCTTGGGGCGGGCCACCACGGCCGCGTCCCCGGCCAGGTCGCCGGTGGGGTTCGGGGCCTCGTAGGTGCCCTCGGCGTCCCAGGCGTCCTGCCAGCGTGCCTCGATGTCGGCGGCCATGGCCGCCGTGTAGCGATGCTGGGCCGCCGTCTCGGCAGCCGTGTTGATCTCGGTCATGATCCTTGAAGCTCCATCGATCGTCTCTGCCCACTGCCAGCAACTGCCACGAAACGAAAAAACCCCTCGCACAGGAGGGGGCGCCGCGCCGATGCCGACCGGATCTTCATCCGTCGGGACTGATCAGCGCGGCTCGCTAAGCAGAAGGCGTACGGCACGCATGGCGCCAGGGTACCGCAGGGCCCGCGCGGGCCGCATCGACGTTCCAAGGAGCGGCGCCACGGGAAACACGGGCGAGGCGCGTGCGGGGGGGGGGACGCGAAAGACAGCAGCAAAAGAAGAAGCGGGCCATCCGATCCGGATGACCCGCTTCTCTTCTGTGGAGCTAAGGAGATTTGAACTCCTGACCCCTTGCATGCCATGCAAGTGCTCTACCAACTGAGCTATAGCCCCTTGTCGTTCATCCCCGCTTCGGTTTCCGTTTCCGTTTCCCTCGCGGCGACAGACAGAACATTAACCGGCTCCTCGCCGGATCACCAAATCGGTTCCCGGGAGGCCCGAGCGCTGCGGGTAGGGTCGCCCCCTGTGACCGACCCCGTGCTTGCCCGATCCCCCGCCCGCCGATGGCCTCTCGCCACCGCCGCGGCCGTCTGTCTGCTCTCGTTCGCGGCCTTCTGGGTGGCCCAGCGCCTCGCCCACGTGAACATGCTCGACGTGATGGTCTACCGGGCCGAGGGCGAGACGCTGCGGGCCGGTGGCGACCTGTACGCGATGCGGGCCACGTCGGCGAACCTCGCCATGACCTATCCCCCGTTCGCGGCGCTGCTCTTCCTGCCGCTGACCCTGGTGGGCGTGCCGCTGATGCGGACGCTCACGACCGCGGGGAACCTCCTCCTGGTGGTGGCGCTGGTCCAGCTGTCGCTCCAGCTGGTGCGTCCGGCGCTGTCGCGCGCGGGGTCCCGCGCCGATCTGTGGCGTACGACACTGTGGGTCGCCGCGATCGTGGTCTGGTGCGAGCCGGTGTGGACGACGCTGCGGTACGGCCAGATCAACCTGCTCGTCGCGGTGGCGGTGCTGTGGGATCTGACACGCCGCGCGGGCCACCGATGGGCCGGCCTGGGCATCGGGCTCGCCACTGCGGTGAAGCTCACTCCAGGGCTCTTCGTTGTCCTGCTGCTCGTCGCGGGGCTGCTGCTGTGGCGCCGCGACCGGGGCATGAACCAGTGGCTGCGTACGGCGCTGACGGCGACCGGGGTCTTCCTCGCGACGACGCTCGCGATGGCGGTGGCGCTGCCCGCCGACTCCAGGACGTTCTGGACCCGGACCCTGTTCGAGACCGGCCGGGTCGGCCATGCCGAGGAGACCGCCAACCAGTCCATCAGCGGCGTCCTGGCCCGGCTGATGCACACGGACGCGCCGGGTCTGTGGTGGGTGGCCGCGGCCGCTCTCCTGGGCGGGGCGGCGATGCTGGTCGCGGTCCGGGCAGCCGTACGGGGCGACAAGGCGGTGGCCGTGGTCGTCACCGCGTTCACGGCGCTGATGATCAGCCCGATCTCCTGGTCCCACCACTGGGTGTGGTGCGTGCCCCTGCTGATCCTGCTGTACGACCGGACCGGGCGCCTCTGGCCGGCGACGGGAGTCGTGGCGCTGGCCTTCGCCTCGTTCGCGCTGTGGTGGGTGCCGCACGACCCGGGGCGCCCCGAACTGGAGCAGAACGCGGGCCAGATGCTGCTCTCGGCGGTCTATCCGCTGACGGCGACGGCGGTGTTCGCCGGATACCTGCTCGCGCGTCGGCGCCGTGCGGCCATCGAGGCGGGTCCGGCCGCGGCGGGCGTCTCGGTGCCTCCGGCCCGCCGGGCTGCGCAGGCGGCGGGGCGGGCTTCGGGGCAGGCCGCGGTGCAGGGCCCGGACCGGTCCTCGGCTCAGGCCGTCGCGAAGGAGTAGAACCGCTTGAGGGTGCAGTGCTCGTCGAGGAGCCGGCCGTAGATCGGCTCCCCCTCGAGCTCGCGGTAGGTCTCGATCGGGTCGCCTTTTATGATCAGCGCCCGCGCGCACTCCTCGCACCAGTACTGGTACTCGGGGTTGATCGGGTCCATGTCCCGGACGATCGGCGTACCGCTGCCGCACCAGTCGCACTTCCGCCTGTGTGCACCCATCGCTCAGCTCCGGCTGTGACGGTGGGGCGTACACACCTGGGACACACCCGGCTCCGCGACGGCATCGGCTCCGGTCCCCTCGGCACCGTCCACGGCCATGCGCGCTCCCTCCCGTCCGGACCCACGTCCCCCTCCGGCGGTCCGATTCTGCCATGGCCCCGCAAGGGGGTCAGCGCCCTCGCCGGACGAGCCCCGTGGCGGCGCCCACGAGCGCCGTCGCGGCGAGCGCGAGGGCGCATACCCAGAGCGCGTCGGCCGACGCGCGCGCCCCCGGCGCGCTGATCCCGCCCAGGTAGAGGGTGCCGAAGGCGGCGACGCCGATCAGCTGGCCGAGTTGCGTGACGGTGGCGAGCAGCCCGCTGGCGTCGGCCGCGTCCTGCGGGCGCACGGTCGCCAGGGCGCCGGTGAGGGCGGGGCTGAAGGCGAGGGCGAGGCCGACGCCCATGACGCACAGCACCGGATAGAGCGCCCAGCCGCCGTCGCCGCCGTCCCGCAGGACGCCGGCCACCGCGAGCGAGGCCGCGGCCGTCAGCAGGAAGCCCACCGGGACCAGGAAGCGCTGCCAGGAGACCGGCCAGCGCCGCCAGGTGAGGCCGACGAGCCCGAAGACGGCGGCGGTGGGCCCGAAGGTGAGACCGGCCCGCAGGGCGCTGTGCCCGAGTGCCCCCTGGAGGTGCAGGGTGAGGGTGAACAGGAAGCCCGCGTTGACGCCCATGACCGCGGCGATCCGCAGGACGGCCCGTCCGATGCCGGGAACGCGCAGCACGCGCGGGGCGATGAGCGGGTCCCCGCCGCGCCGGGCGAGCCGGGCCTCGTACGTGCCGAAGGCGGCGAAGAACAGCGCGGAGCAGCCCAGCGAGAGCCAGGTCCACAGCGGCCAGTCCGCCTCCTGTCCGAGGACCAGCGGGACGGTGAGCAGGGACACGGCCGCGGCGAGCAGCAGCAGACCGGGCAGGTCGAGGGGGCGGGCCCGCTCGGGCTCGGTGCGGGCGTCGCGGGGCAGCACCTTGGCGCCGAGGACGAGCAGGACGAGGCCGATGGGCACGTTGACCAGGAAGACCGGCCGCCAGCCGGTGCCGAACAGATCGGCGCTGACCAGGATGCCGCCGGCGACCTGTCCGGCCGCGGCTCCGGTGGCGAGGACGGCCGAGTAGGCGCCGAGCGCGCGCACCCGGCCCTCCCCGGTGAAGTTGCGCTGGATGAGGCTGAGCACCTGAGGGATCATCAGCGCCGATCCGGCGCCCTGCACGATCCGGAACGCGATCAACTGCCCGGTGCCGGCGGCCAGTCCGCAGGCGAGCGAGGCGGCGGTGAACAGGGCGAGGCCGGCCAGGTACATGCGCCGGTGGCCGACCAGGTCGCCGAGCCGGGCACCGGTGATGAGCAACACGGCGTAGGCGATCGCGTATCCGGCGACGACCAGCTGGAGTCCGGCGCCGGAGGCGGAGAGTTCGAGGCGGATGGTGGGAGCGGCGACGTTGACGATGAAGACGTCGAGCAGCGCCATGAACTGGGCGGCGAGCACGACGGCGAGCAGCGGGCGGCGGCGATTGTCGGTGCCACCGTCTTTACTGAGTACGGGACGTG
This sequence comes from Streptomyces sp. NPDC020422, assembly GCF_044386705.1. Taxonomy (NCBI): domain Bacteria; kingdom Bacillati; phylum Actinomycetota; class Actinomycetes; order Kitasatosporales; family Streptomycetaceae; genus Streptomyces; species Streptomyces sp. NPDC020422. The sequence goes on from NZ_JBIRVJ010000002.1 coordinate 301,996, forward strand.
TTGTGGTCGTCGTCATACGAGGAGCGTGACGGCGGTCCGATACGGGTAACGAGAGCCCGCCGATGCTGGTACTGACAGCACCTGGCAACGGCGGCACGGGGACTCGACCATGGGGGTGTGACGACCGTGACAGCACCGACGGCATCCACGGGCCAGCAGCGCCGCAGACCGGAGCTCGCCGCCTTCCTGCGGGCCCGCCGGGCCCGGGTGACACCGGCGGACGTCGGGATGCCCCCGGGACTGCGGCGGCGCACTCCGGGGCTGCGCCGCGAGGAGGTCGCCCAGCTGTCCGGCGTGGGGGTGACCTGGTACACCTGGCTGGAGCAGGGCCGGCCGATCAACGCCTCGGCCCAGGTGCTCGACGCGGTGGCCCGCACCCTGCGCCTGGACCGCCCGGAGCGCGAGCATCTGTACCACCTCGCGGAGGTGCCGTACGAGCCCGAGACGGACGGCGAGGAGGCGGCGGGGGTCAGCCCGGAGATCCAGGGCATCCTGGACGCCCTGGTGCCCCACCCGGCCGTGGTCTACAACGCGCGGTACGACGTGCTGGCGACCAACGCGACGTACGACCTGCTGTTCGCCTCCGAGCCGGGCGCTCCGGAGACCGGCCCGCTCGGGATACGCAACGTGCTGTGGACCCTCTTCACGGTGCCCGAGCCGAAGTGCCCGGTGGTCGACAAGCGGCTGGAGCTGCCCCTGATGGTGGCCCAGCTGCGCGGCTCGTACGGGCGCCATGTCGGCGAGCCCGCCTGGGAGGAGCTCGTCCGGCGTCTGTCGCAGGCCAGCCCGTACTTCGCGGAGCTGTGGCGCAGCGGCGATGTCATGCCGCCGGGGACCCGGGTGAAGACCTTCCGCCATGACGCGGTGGGCGAGATACGGATGACCTCGGTGTCGCTCTCGATCAACGGGATGCCGGAGTGCCGGATCGTCACGTACACGCCCAACGACGAGGCGAGCCGCGAGGCCATCACGGCGCTCGGCGCGGGGAGGTGACACGGCGGAAGCCGGGGGGGCGGAAAACGACGAATCCCGCCCCCTGATGGGGACGGGATTCGGTGACTGTGGAGCTAAGGAGATTTGAACTCCTGACCCCTTGCATGCCATGCAAGTGCTCTACCAACTGAGCTATAGCCCCTCGTGTTCTTCGCGCTCCGCGCTGCGAACAAGAAGAACTCTAGCCTGTGACCGGCCGGAAAGTGAAATCCGGGGTCTGCGGGGCCCGGGCCGGGCTCAGTCGTCGTCGCCGAGCACCGGCTCCGGCAGGGTGCCGGCGTTGTGCTCGAGCAGGCGCCAGCCGCGCGCGCCCTCGCCGAGGACGGACCAGCAGCAGTTCGAGAGCCCGCCAAGGCTCTCCCAGTGCCGGGCCTCCAGGCCGAGGAGCCGGCCGATGGTGGTGCGGATGGTGCCGCCGTGGCTGACGACGACGAGCGTGCCGTCGACGGGCAGCTTGTCGGCGTGCTCCAGGACCACCGGGGCGGCCCGGTCGGCCACCTCGGTCTCCAGCTCGCCGCCACCGCGGCGCACCGGCTCGCCGCGCTTCCAGGCGGCGTACTGCTCGCCGTAACGCGCGGTGATCTCGTCGTGGGTCAGCCCCTGCCACTCCCCCGCGTACGTCTCGCGCAGGCCGGAGTCATGGGCGACGGCGTGACCGGTGATCGCGGAGAGCTCGGCGGCCGTGGCCGCCGCCCGCTTCAGGTCGGAGGCGACGATGGCGTCGGGCTCCAGGGCAGCGAGCAGCCGGGCGGCCCGGCGCGCCTGGGCGACGCCGGTCTCGGTCAGCTCGATGTCCGTGGACCCCTGGAATCGGCGCTCCAGGTTCCAGGAGGTCTGGCCGTGGCGCCACAGGACGATACGGCGGCCGGTGCCACCCTTGCCGATGCTCAGCTCAGCTCACCGTCCGCCCCGTCGGTGCCCATGAGGCGGGCGTGCTCCTCGGCCTTGCCGCGGGTCTTGACGGCGTCCTCGGGGAGCGGCAGCTCGGGGCAGTCCTTCCAGAGCCGCTCGAGCGCGTAGAAGACGCGCTCCTCGCTGTGCTGGACGTGGACGACGATGTCGACGTAGTCGAGCAGGATCCAGCGGGCGTCGCGGTCGCCCTCCCGGCGCACCGGCTTGGCGCCGAGCTCCTTGTTCAGCCGCTCCTCGATCTCGTCGACGATCGACTTGACCTGGCGGTCGTTGGGGGCGGAGGCGAGCAGGAAGGCGTCGGTGATCGACAGCACATCGCTGACGTCGTACGCGATGATGTCGTGCGCGAGTCGGTCGGCCGCCGCCTGGGCGGCGAGGTTGACGAGCTCGATGGAGCGGTCCGTGGCGGTCACAAGCAGGCTTTCGTCGGCGGTCTGAGACACCTCAAGGGTCTCATGTACCGCCGACGGGCCCGAAAAGGATTAACGGAAGGTCACCGCTTGGCTCCGGGGATCTTGTAGTCCTCGCCCAGCACGACGGTGACCTCGGCGTTTCCGGAGGGCTTGCCCTTGGTGACGGATCCGGCGGGCAGCCCCAGGGTCTTCGCGACCTCGGCCGCGGCCGGCTTCTGGGCGTCGTCGCCGTAGACGACCTGCGACTTCTCCTGGCTGCCGGCCTTGGTGCCGCCGACCACGGCGTAGCCGCCGTTGATCAGGACCACGCGGGCCGCCTCGGTGGCGTCCTCGCCGGTGGCGTCACGGATCGCGACCCGGGTCGCCGCGCCCTGCTCGGGAGCGCTCACCTTGCCGCCGAGGATGTCCTTGACCACGCTGTCGCCGGCGGCCTCGCTGAGCGAGCCGTCGGGCTCGACCGGCAGGACGGCCGTCTTGTAGTCGCCGACCTTGGCGTGCTCGGCCAGCTTGGCCAGGGAGGCGCCGAGGTCCTTCTCCGGCAGGGACGGGTCGAGGATCTGGGCGAGGGTCTCGACGGTGACCGTGGCGGCCTTGGGGTCGTCGGAGATCTTCCGCAGCACCCCGTACATCACCTGGCCGAAGCGCTGGAGCTGCTTGATCTCCGACTCGCCGGGCGCCCGGTAGGTGGCGTAGGCGACGGCGGCGCGGCCGTTGAGGGTCTGGTTCTCGCCCTTCTTGACCAGCGGTTCGGCGCCGGGCTTGGCGCCGGGCACCTCGGTGTCGGTGGTGATGTCGATGTTGCTGACGAGCTCGACGAGGTTCTCGAGGTACGGGGTGTCGATCCGCCAGGTGCCGGTGATCTTCGTGCCGAGGAGGTTGCCGATGGCCTCGCGGGTGCCGCTGGAGCCGTCGTCCTCGACGGACTTGGCGAGCGTGGTGGTGGAGCCCTCGTCGTCGGCGACGGCGAGCGAGTTGGGCAGCAGGACGGTGGTGCCCTGCTTGGTGGTGGTGTTGTCGACCAGAAGGGCGGTGGACGTGCCGCCGCCCGTGGTGTTGTGCAGGTGGACGACGATCGTGTCGCGCTGCTGCGGACCGGTGGCGGTGTTCTGCTTCTGCTCCTCGCCGGACAGGCCGGGGAGCTTTCCGGCCGACCACAGGTAGCCGACGCCGCCGACCGCGGCGAGCACGAGGACCACGACGAGGGCCACGACCCGGTTGCGGCCGCGGCGCCGGGCCTCCTCGCGCCGCTCGGAGCGGCTCTCGGTGAACGCGAGCCAGTCGATGACGTCCTCGGAGTCCTCGTCGGGCTCCTCGATGAACGAGAACTGCTCGGTGCGGTAGGCGCGCCCGTCGTCCTCCGGCGCCGGACGCTGCCCGGGCACGGCGGCCGACGGGGCGGCGGGCGGGGTCTGCGGGGCGGCGGCGGGCGGCGGCACGACGGGGGCGGCCTCGGTCCGGACGGCCCACTGCTGCCCGGTCCGGTCCGGCTGCACGGCCTGGTCCGGCGGGACGACGTGGCCCTGCTGGCCCGTGTCGTACTGCTGGCCCGTGTCGTACTGCTGGTAGTCGTACGGGCTCTGCGGGGCCTGCTGGGCGTAGGGGTCGTAGGGGTCGTACGGCGTCTGCTGGGCCGGCTGCTGCTGTGGCTGCGCGGGCTGCTGCCGGAGCGGCTGCCCGTAGGCGTCGTAGCCCTCGTAGCCGTAGTGCTGCTGCCCGCCCTGCGGCTGCTGCTGGGCGTACGGGTCGTAGTGCTGCTGCGGGACCTGCTGCTGGTACACCGGCTGCCCGTACTCGTCGTAGCCGATGATCTGCGGCTGCGGGTAGTACGGGTCGTACGGGTTCTGCTGGTCGTTCACCGGTGCCCCTCCCCGAGGCTCACTCGCCGCGGTACAACTGGCGCTTGTCGATGTAGCGCACCACGCCGTCCGGGACCAAATACCAGACCGGGTCGCCCTGTGCGACCCTCGCCCGGCAGTCGGTGGAGGAGATGGCGAGCGCGGGGACCTCGACCAGCGAGACCCCGCCCTTGGGCAGGCCGTCGTCGGTGAGGTCGTGGCCCGGGCGGGTGACGCCGATGAAGTGGGCGAGCGCGAACAGCTCCTCGGCGTCGCGCCAGGTGAGGATCTGCGACAGCGCGTCGGCGCCGGTGATGAAGAAGAGGTCCGAGTCGCTGTTGAGGGAGCGCAGGTCCCGCAGCGTGTCGATGGTGTACGTCGCCCCGCCGCGGTCGATGTCGATGCGGCTGACGGAGAACTGCGGGTTGGAGGCGGTCGCGATGACCGTCATCAGATAGCGGTCCTCGGCCGCCGAGACGGCCTTGTGGCTCTTCTGCCACGGCTGCCCGGTCGGCACGAACACCACCTCGTCGAGGTGGAACAGGGCGGCCACCTCGCTGGCGGCCACCAGGTGTCCGTGATGGATCGGATCGAACGTTCCGCCCATCACGCCGAGTCGGCGCTTGCCGCGGCCGCCAGTAGGCACTTCCTGCTCTCCCATGCGTGCAGAGCCTACTGGCACGGCGGCGGGCGCCGGTTCAGCGGCCTCTCGCTCAGCGGTCGCGGTTGAAGCGGGTGGTGATCCAGAGCAGAAGCAGCAGCGCGAGGAGCGCGCCGCCACCCGTGACGTACGGGCTGAGGCTTTCGTGGTTGCCGCCGTGCTCGGCACCCTCGTTCGCGAGCGTGACCAGGTTGGCGGCGGTGGCGTGGAGGCTCATCTTCGGCAGGACCTTCGATCGGGGATGGGAGCGGAGACTTCGCGCACATCGTATGCGGCGCGTCGCGGAGCGCTCACGCCGACTCAGGCGTTGGCGTCACCGGCACCCTTTTCGGCGGGGGTGCCCTGGGCGGGGGTGTCCTCGGCGATCCCCTCCTGTCCGCCCTTGTCGCCGTATCCCCGCAGCAGGAACCAGGCCAGCAGGGCGCCGCCGACGATCGAGACGAGCAGCACGATGCGGAGGGTGTCGCCCGGTCCCTGCTGCTGCGTCGCGGCGAGCAGGGTGGTGACGGCGGTGGTCGCGTGGTCCGTCATGGCGGTCGTGCTCCTCGATTGTCCACAGTGCCCGAGTTATCCACAGGCTCCGGCACACGGTAGCCCCCTCGCCTAGTCTGGGTTGCGTCAGGGGGACGAGCACCGACTCGTACGAACAGGGGGCATCCATGACCGAGAACCAGCAGGGGAACCTTCCGGGGCGGCAGCGCAAGCGCTTCGCCGGCATCTCCTCGCGGGCCTACGAGCACCCGGCGGACCGCTCGGCGCTGGTCGCGCTGCGCAAGCTGAGCGGCTTCGACACCGTCTTCAAGGCACTGAGCGGGCTGCTGCCCGAGCGCAGCCTGCGGCTGCTGTTCCTCTCCGACTCCGTGCGGGTGAGCGACGCCCAGTTCTCCCACCTCAACGACATGCTGAGGGACGCGTGTTACATCCTGGACCTGGACAAGGTCCCGCCGATGTACGTCACGCAGGACCCCAAGCCGAACGCGATGTGCATCGGCCTGGACGAGCCGATCATCGTCGTCACCACCGGCCTGGTGGAGCTGCTCGACGAGGAGGAGATGCGGGCCGTCGTCGGGCATGAGGTGGGCCACGCGCTGTCGGGCCACGCCGTGTACCGGACGATCCTGCTCTTCCTCACCAGCCTGGCCATCAAGATCGCCTGGATCCCGCTGGGCAACATGGCGATCATGGCGATCGTGACGGCGCTGCGCGAGTGGTTCCGCAAGTCGGAGCTCTCCGCCGACCGGGCGGGGCTGCTCGTGGGACAGGACCTGCAGGCCTCGATGCGGGGCCTGATGAAGATAGCGGGCGGCAACCACCTCCACGAGATGAACGTGGACGCCTTCCTCGCCCAGGCCGACGAGTACGAGAAGGGCGGCGACCTGCGCGACTCCGTGCTCAAGATCCTGAACGTGCTGCCGCGCTCGCACCCCTTCACGACCGTGCGGGCGGCCGAGCTGAAGAAGTGGTCCGAGACCCGCGACTACCAGCGGATCATGGACGGGCACTACCCGAAGCGGAGCGAGGACAAGGACACCTCGGTGACCGACTCCTTCCGTGAGTCGGGCCGCCACTACGCCGACACGGTGCGCGGCAGCAAGGATCCGCTGATGAAGCTGGTCACCGACATAGCCGGCGGCGCCGGGGACCTCGCGGGGGACCTGGGCGGGAAGCTCTTCGGCCGGTTCGGCGGGGCGGGCGGCGGCGCCGGGAGCGGCGGAGGCACCGCGGCCGGCGGCAACGGCGACGGTGGCGGCGGCCGGGGCACGGACGGCGGCCGGCGGGGCGACGGGCCGGACCGGGGCGACCGGGGCGGTCAGAGCGAGGGCTGAGCGCTCGGGGCGAGCGTCCCGCAGAGCGAGGAGGCGGTGGGCCGGCCGGTGGCGTAGGGGTCGACGACGGCCTGCCGGGCACGGTCGGCGCGCTCGCCCGCGAGCAGCGGGCGCAGCGAGCCGGTGCCGTCGGCGGCGCAGGACTGCGGGCCGGCCTGGACGGTGCTGCTGAGCAGCTCCGCCCGGTGCATCCGCAGGTCCTCCCGGTCGAAGCGGAAGTGCATCTCGCGGTGGACCGTGAAGAGGGAGGCCAGGGCCGTCGGGCCGGCGCCCGCGGAGGCGGGGCGGACGGCGTAGGTGAAGGTGTGGTCGGCCGTGACCTCCAGGAGGTCGCTGCCGATCTCCTGGACGCGCAGGGTGCCCTGGACGCGGGCGGCGGGGGCGGCGAGGGCGACCTGGCGGGGGTCGAAGCGCACCAGCCAGGCGGCGACGGCGTGCCGGCCGTCGTCCCGGGGCGACTCGACGCTCTGGTCGAACTGCTCCAGCTGGTCCGGGTCGATCAGGATGCGGGCCGGGCGTACGGTCGCGCCGGTCAGGACGTCGGGTTCGAGGGAGGAGGCGACCAGGTACTCCTTGGCGATGCTGAGGGCAGCCACGACCTGGCTCTCGGAGAAGTGGGGGGTGCGGCCGGTCAGCGGCAGGTTGATCCCGGCGGCGCCGCTGCGGTACTCGGCGACGGGGCTGTGGGCGAAGAGCCGGTCGGGTTCGCCGCCGGTGACGGCGGACTGCGGGGCGAGCGGGACGACCGTGGTCCGCAGGGCTTCGGCCCGCTGGTCGACGGGCGGCTGGTAGGGGTTGCGGACGCCGAGGTAGACGGCGGTGCCGAAGGCCAGCACGATCAGCAGCACGAGCAGGAGGGCCTGCCGGGAGCCGCCTCTGCCCTCCCAGGAGGGGCGGGATCTGACCGCCTGGGCGTGCTCCCCCATCCGTTCCCGGGCGGAGAACTCCTGGAGCCGGGCAGCACGGACGAACGCCTCGTCGAAGACGACGGATCGGTACTCGTCCTCACCGCCGGGGAGCCCCTCGGGGGTCCCCTCAGGCGGGTCGCCACGCCCTGCCATACCTTCAGGGTAGGTCTGCGGACGCTTCGGTAAACGCCGAGGTGCACGGCAACTTCCGAAGAAGGCCGGCGAGTGGGCCGGCGGGCAGGTCAGGGGGTGCCGGGTACGGCGGGTACGGCTGCCGGTGCGCTGGGCACGGTGGCGGCGGAGGGCGCGGTGCGGGGCTTGTCCACGCCGCTGGTGGCCGGCGGCGGGATGCGGTCCTGGCGGTTGGCGGAGGCTCCGCGGTAGACCGCGCTGAAGGCGAGGGCGACCATGCCGACGCCCATCACCAGGGCCAGCACCCAGGCGACCGGCCGGTGCCAGCGGGCGCTGCCGCGGTAGGGGCGCAGGGCGCCGCCGTGGGGGCCGTAGGGGCCGAAGTCGTCGTCGGCGGTGTCCGGGTCGTAGCCGTCGGGGAGGCGGACGGGGTCGTAGCCGTCGTCGTAGAGCTCGTCGTCGGCGAGGCCGGCGACGGCATGGGCCCGGGCGGCCTCCGCCTCGGCGCGGGCCTGGGCGGCGGCGAGCAGCCGCTCGACCGCGGTGGGCTCGTGGATCTCGGCCGCCCGTACGAAGTCCTCGTCGAAGACCACGGTGGCGAAATCCTCGTCGGCGCCTCCGCGGTCGACAGAGTCCTCGGGGTCCCCGCCGTCCTGGAACGGCGTGCCCCCCACGTCGTCCGGCACGGGTTCAGAGTAGACCTGGGAGGGGGTTTTGGGCAGGGAGAGCGCGAACTGTCCCTGCCCGGGTCATGCGTCCGAAAGAGGTGCGTCGGTCACCGGACGTGACCGTCGCCGGTCACGATGTACTTGGTGGAGGTGAGCTCCGGAAGGCCCATGGGGCCCCGGGCGTGCAGCTTCTGGGTGGAGATGCCGATCTCGGCGCCGAAGCCGAACTGTCCGCCGTCCGTGAAGCGGGTGGAGGCGTTGACGGCGACGGTGGTCGAGTCGACCAGCTGGGTGAAGCGGCGGGCCGCGGCCTGGGAGGTGGTGACGATGGCCTCGGTGTGGCCGGAGGACCAGAGCCGGATGTGCTCGACGGCCTTGTCGAGGGAGTCGACCACGGCGGCGGCGATGTCGTAGGAGAGGTACTCGGTCTCCCAGTCCTCGGGGGTGGCCGGGACGACGGAGGCCTTGGTGCCCTCGGCGTGGGCGAGGACCCGCTCGTCGGCGTGGACGGTGACGCCGGCCTCGGCCAGGGCGTCCAGGGCGCGCGGCAGGAAGGCGTCGGCGATGTCCCGGTGGACCAGGAGGGTCTCGGCGGCGTTGCAGACGCTGACCCGGTGGGCCTTGGAGTTGATCAGGATCTCGACGGCCATGTCGAGGTCGGCCTGGGCGTCCACGTAGACGTGGCAGTTTCCGGTGCCGGTCTCGATGACCGGGACGGTGGACTCCTCGACGACCGTGCGGATCAGGGAGGCGCCGCCGCGCGGGATCAGGACGTCGACGAGACCGCGGGCGCGCATCAGCTCGCGTACCGACTCGCGGGACTCGCCGGGCACGAGCTGGATGGCGTCGGCGGGCAGTCCCGCACCCCCGACGGCGTCGCGCAGGACCCGTACCAGGGCGGTGTTGGAGGAGTACGCCGAGGACGAGCCGCGCAGCAGGACGGCGTTGCCGGACTTCAGGCAGAGGGCAGCGGCGTCGACGGTGACGTTGGGCCGGGCCTCGTAGATGATGCCGACGACGCCGAGCGGGACGCGGACCTGGCGCAGGTCGATGCCGTTGGGCAGGGTGGAGCCGCGGACGACCTCGCCGACCGGGTCGGGCAGGGCGGCGACGTGCCGGACGTCCTCGGCGATGGCCCGCACCCGCTCGGGGGTGAGGGTGAGCCGGTCGATGATGGCCTCGCTGGTGCCGGCCTCGCGGGCGCGGGCGATGTCCTCGGCGTTGGCCTCGACGATCTCGGCGGTGCGGACCTCGAGGGCGTCCGCGATGGCGAGCAGGGCGTCGTCCTTCGCCGCGCGCGGGAGTGGCGCGATTTCGGCGGCCGCGGCGCGGGCCCGGTAGGCGGCCTGGGCGACCGGGGACATGTTGTCGAAGGGCGTGAGCGAGGTCATGCCCGCAGGGTACTGGCACCTCTGCGGACATCCCTCACGTATCCCCGCCCTGTCCCGTACTGCGAGACGTCCCCCGACCGGACGTCCGTGCGTGCGGGTGTCAGTACGGGTGGACGCCCACCGGGGCGGCCGGCGGGGGGCCGTAGCCCTCGGCGATCCGCTGGTGGTAGGTCTCCCGGTCGATGACCTCCAGGCCCACGATCTCCCACGGCGGCAGCTTGGCGCTCTGCCGGTGCTCGCCCCACAGCCGCAGGGCGACGGCCGCGGCGTCGTGGAGGTCGCGGGCCTCCTCCCAGTAGCGGATCTCGGCGTGATCGTTGGCATAGCGGCTGGTCAGCAGGAAGGGGTGGTCGTGGGCCAGCTGTTCGAGCGCGCGGCGCACCTCCTTCAGCGGGGCCTCCTTGCCGGAGACGCTGAGGGTGATGTGCCAGAGCTTGGACAGCTCCCGGTCCGGGGTCTGGGCTTGTGTGGTGTCGTCTGTCGCGTCGGGCTCGTCGAAGTCGGCTCCGGCCTCGACGCTCGTCAGGGCGCGTTCGGCCGTCCCGCGGGGCGTGGCCCCTGGGCGCGCTCGTCTCACCGGCGGCCTCCTGTGTGATGCCTGTGCTGCGTGCTGCTGCATGCTGCTGCGTGTGCGCGTTCTGGTCTTCCCCGCCCTCTCCCTTGCCCCCGAGACAAAGTTGACCAGTCCGGGGCGGTGCATGGGGCGGTTTTGGTGAAGGTCCCTACCGGATGACCAGACTTTCAGCCGTTTCGGTTCACAAGACTCGGTTTATAGGGCATGGGTTCACCGGGCCCGGGTTCACCCGGCGGGTTCACATCACGACCAGGTCGTCGCGGTGGACGATCTCGCGTTCGTACTCGGGGCCGAGCTCCCGGGCCAGTTCGTGGGTGGAGCGGCCGAGGAGCCGGGGGATCTCCTTGGCGTCGAAGTTGACGAGCCCTCGGGCGACCGCGCGGCCCGCGGTGTCGCGCAGCTCCACCGGGTCGCCCGCGGTGAACTCGCCCTCGACGGCGGCGATCCCGGCCGCGAGCAGCGACTTCTTGCCCTCGACCACGGCCCGGACGGCACCGTCGTCGAGGGTCAGCGAACCCTGCGGGGTGGAGGCGTGCGCCAGCCACAGGAGCCGGTCGGCGGAGCGGCGGCCGGTGCGGTGGAAGTAGGTGCCGGTGTCGCGGCCGGCGAGGGCGTCGGCGGCACGGCTGGCGGAGGTGAGGACGACGGGGATGCCGGCGGCGGCCGCGATCCGGGCCGCCTCGACCTTGGTGACCATCCCCCCGGTGCCGACGCCGGCCTTGCCGGCCGAGCCGATCTCGACATGGGCGATGTCGGCGGGTCCGGTGACCTCCGCGATGCGCGAGGTGCCGGGCTTGGCCGGGTCGCCGTCGTAGAGGCCGTCCACGTCGGAGAGCAGGACCAGCAGGTCGGCCCGGACGAGGTGGGCGACGAGGGCGGCGAGCCGGTCGTTGTCGCCGAAGCGGATCTCGTCCGTGGCGACGGTGTCGTTCTCGTTGACGACCGGCAGGGCGCCCATGGCGAGCAGCTGGTCGAGGGTGCGGTAGGCGTTGCGGTAGTGCGCGCGGCGGCTGGTGTCGTCGGTGGTGAGCAGGACCTGGCCGACGCGGACGCCGTAGCGCGCGAAGGAGGCGGTGTAGCGGGCGACGAGCAGCCCCTGGCCGACGCTGGCGGCGGCCTGCTGCCGGGCGAGGTCCTTGGGCCGGCGGGTGAGTCCGAGCGGGGCGAGGCCCGCCGCGATGGCGCCGGAGGAGACCAGGACGATCTCCTTCTCGCCGCCGCTGCGGACCTTGGCGAGGACGTCCACGAGGGCGTCGACCCGGTCGGCGTCGAGGCCGCCGGAGGCGGTGGTCAGCGAGGAGGAGCCGACCTTCACGACGATCCTGCGGGCTTCCGTCACGTACTGCCTGGCCACTGTCACCTGCGTCGTCCTCGCCGTCATGCTCGTGCTCTCGCTCGGCAGGCAATCTACGCGAGCCGCCTCGGGCGCCGCCTGCCTATTCCACCGGCTGGACCGCGGTCCCGGTGTGCGCGGCCCAGGCCGAGGCGATCATGGAACGCACGTCGTGGCGGGCCTTCCAGCCCAGTTCGGCGGAGATCCGCTCGGCGGAGGCGACCACCTTCGCCGGGTCGCCGGGGCGGCGGGCGGTGACCTCGGGCTCGACGGGGCGGCCGGTGACCTCGCGGATGAGGTCGATCATCTCCCGTACGGAGACGCCCTCGCCGCGCCCGATGTTGAGGGTGAGGTCGCGGTGGTCCCCGGCCGCGGCGAGTTCGGCGAGCCGGCGGGCCGCGGCCAGATGGGCGTCGGCGAGGTCGGCGACGTGGATGTAGTCGCGGACGCAGGTGCCGTCGGGGGTGGCGTAGTCGTCGCCGAAGATCAACGGTGGCTGCCCGGCGTCGAGCCGCTGGAAGACCATCGGCACCAGGTTGAAGAAGCCGGTGTCGGCGAGCTCGGGGGCGGCGGTGCCCGCGACGTTGAAGTAGCGCAGACAGGCGGTGGCCATGGCGTGGGCGCGGCCCACGGAGCGGACCATCCACTCCCCGGCGACCTTGGTCTCGCCGTACGGGCTGAGCGGCGCGCAGGGCGTGTCCTCGGTGACCAGTTCGGTGTCGGGCATGCCGTACACGGAGGCCGAGGAGGAGAAGAGGAAGGAGCCGACACCGGCCGCGGCGGCCGCTTCGAGCAGGACCTGCAGGCCCGTCACGTTCTCGCGGTAGTAGAGGAGCGGGCGTTCGACGGACTCGCCGACGGCCTTCTTCGCGGCGAGGTGGACGATCCCGCGGATCCCGTGCTCGGCGAGGACCCGGTCGAGGAGGGCCCGGTCGAGGACGGTGCCGCGCTCCAGGGGCACGCCCGCGGGGACTCTCGCCGGATCGCCGGTGGAGAGGTCGTCCAGGACGACGACGCGTTCCCCCGCCTCGGTCATGGACTTGACGACATGGGAACCGATGTAGCCGGCGCCGCCGGTGATGAGCCACGTCATTCGGGCAGCCTAACGCGAAGGGGTACGGAACGACGGCGGCCCGGCGGGCCCCCCGCAGGGGACCGCCGGGCCGCCGTGGCAGACAGGGGGGTTCAGCCGCGCTCGGCCAGCGAGGCCCGGAAGGCCACGCACTCCTCGTAGACCGGCAGGATGCCGGCCTCACGCGCCTGCGCGAGGGTCGGGCCCTGGGCGTCCTTGGCGGACAGCTCGGGTTCGCCGTCGACCGGCCACTCGATGCCGATCTCCGGGTCGAGCGGGTAGACCGTGCGCTCGCGCTCGGGGGCGTAGCCCTCGGAGCAGAGGTAGGTGACGGTCGCGTCGTCGGTCAGCGCGCAGAAGCCGTGGCCGAGGCCCTCGGAGAGGTAGACGGCCTTGCGGTCCTTGTCGTCGAGGCGCACGGCCTCCCACTTGCCGAAGGTCGGCGAGCCGACGCGGACGTCGACGATGATGTCGAGCACCGCGCCGCGGACGCAGGTCACGTACTTGGCCTGGCCGGGCGGCACGTCGGCGAAGTGGATGCCGCGCACGACGCCGGCGGAGGAGACGGAGAGGTTGCCCTGCTTCAGGTCGAGCGGGTGGCCGACGGCCTCGGCCATGCGCTCGGCCTTGTACCACTCGAGGAAGAGGCCACGGGCGTCACCGAACTGCTGCGGGACGAACTCCCAGGCGCCCTCGATACCAAGGGGGTTGACCTTCATGGAACTGACGTGTCCTCTCAGGCCTTGTTCTCGGCCTCGTACGCAAGGAGGTTGAGCAGGTAGTCGCCGTAGCCGCTCTTGGTCAGCGGCTGGGCGAGGGCGCGCAGCCGCTCGTCGTCGATGAACCCGGCGCGCCAGGCGGCCTCTTCCAGGCAGCCGATCTTCATGCCCTGGCGCTCCTCGACCACGCGGACGTACTCGGAGGCCTGGACGAGGGACTGGAAGGTGCCGGTGTCGAGCCAGACGGTGCCGCGGTCGAGGACCGAGACCTGGAGCTCGCCGCGCTCGAGGTAGTGCTTGTTGACGTCGGTGATCTCCAGCTCGCCGCGGTCGCTGGGCTTGAGGCCCTTGGCGATCTCGACGACGCGGCTGTCGTAGAAGTAGAGACCCGGCACCGCGTAGCGGGACTTGGGGTTCTTCGGCTTCTCCTCGATGGAACGGGCGACGCCGTTCTCGTCGAAGTCGACGACACCGTAGGCGGTGGGGTCGGACACGGCGTGGGCGAAGACCACACCGCCCTCGGGGTCGCTGTAGTCCGCGAGCTGCCGGCCGAGGCCGACACCGTGGAAGATGTTGTCGCCGAGGATCAGCGCGACGGGCTCGTCGCCGATGAATTCCTCACCGATGACGAAAGCCTCGGCAATTCCGTTGGGGTGCTCCTGAGTGGCGAACTGGATGTCGAGTCCGAAATCGGACCCATCTCCCAGAAGCCGCTCGAACTGGGGGCGCTCCTCCGGACCGGTGATGATCAGAATGTCCTTGATCCCCGCCATCACGAGGGTGGACAGGGGGTAATAGATCATCGGCTTGTCGAAGACCGGCATCAGCTGCTTCGACACGGCTCGGGTGATCGGCCACAGTCGGGAGCCGGTACCACCGGCAAGCAAAATTCCACGCATGGGCACGCAGCCTACGGCAGCCCCGCCGGGGCGTTCACCACCCCGACCGTGAGAACGGCCACTGGAACGGTGCGCGAAGCCCACCCCATAGAATGGTGGCCCTTATGAAGATTCTCGTCACCGGCGGCGCCGGGTTCATCGGTTCACAGTTCGTGCGGGCGCTTCTCTCCGAGGAGCTGCCCTCGGGCAAGGGTGCCCAGGTCACCGTCCTGGACAACCTGACCTACTCCGGCAACGAGGCGAACCTCGCCCCGGTGGCGGACAAGCCCGGCTACACCTTCGTCCACGGCGACATCCGTGACTACGCGGTCGTCGACGACGCCATGCGCGGCCAGGACGCGGTCGTGCACTTCGCGGCCGAGTCCCACGTGGACCGCTCGATCCTGGACTCCTCGCCGTTCGTCACCACGAACGTGCTCGGCACCCAGGTGCTGCTCGACGCGGCCAAGCGCCACGGTGTCGGCCGCTTCGTCCACGTCTCCACGGACGAGGTCTACGGCTCGATCTCCGAGGGCTCCTGGACCGAGGACTGGCCGCTCGCGCCGAACTCCCCGTACTCGGCCTCCAAGGCGGGCTCCGACCTGCTGGCCCTGTCGTACCACCGCACGCACGGCATGGACGTCGTCGTGACCCGCTGCTCCAACAACTACGGGCAGTACCACTTCCCCGAGAAGATGATCCCGCTGTTCACCACGAACCTGCTGGACGGGAAGAAGGTGCCGCTCTACGGCGAGGGCCTGAACATCCGCGACTGGCTGCACGTCTCCGACCACTGCCGTGGCATCGAGATGGTGCTGCGCGGCGGCCGCGCGGGTGAGGTCTACCACATCGGCGGCGGCACCGAGGTCACCAACAAGGAGCTCACCGGTCTCCTCCTGGACGCCTGCGGCGCCGGCTGGGACATGGTCGAGCACGTCGAGGACCGCAAGGGCCACGACCTGCGCTACTCGCTGTCGATCGCCAAGATCCAGGAGGAGCTCGGCTACACGCCGCAGGTCACCTTCGCGCAGGGTCTCGCCGACACCGTGCAGTGGTACCGCGACAACCGCGCCTGGTGGGAGCCGCTGAAGGCGAAGGCGGCGCTGTCCGCATGAGCCGCTGGCTGATCACCGGTGCGGCCGGAATGCTCGGCCGCGACCTCGCCGAGGTGCTCGCGGAGAGCGGCGCCGAGTACACCGCGCTGACCCGCAAGGAGCTGGACATCACCGACGCCGCCGCGGTCCGCGCGGCGGTGGCCGGCCATGACGTGGTGGTCAACGCCGCGGCCTGGACCGACGTCGACGGTGCCGAGACCGAGGAGGCCGCGGCCACCCGGATCAACGGCGAGGGCCCGCGGGCGCTCGCCGCGGCCTGCGCCGAGACCGGCGCCGTGCTGATCCAGGTCTCCACGGACTACGTCTTCCAGGGCGACGCCTCCGAGCCGTACCGGCACGACGCGCCGACCGCCCCGGTGAACGCCTACGGGCGCAGCAAGCTGGCCGGCGAGCTGGCCGTCACCGAGCTGCTGCCCGAGCGCGGCTACGTGGTGCGCACCGCGTGGCTGTACGGCGCCCACGGCCGCAACTTCGTGTCGACCATGCTGGGCCTGGCCGAGCAGCGCGAGACCGTCGACGTGGTCGACGACCAGCGCGGCCAGCCGACCTGGACCCGTGCGCTCGCCCGCCAGCTGCGGGACCTGGGCGAGGCGGCCGTGGCGGGCAGGGCCCCCGCGGGCGTCTACCACGGCACGGCCGCCGAGACGGCGACCTGGTTCGACCTGGCGCGGGCGGCCTTCGAGCTGACCGGACTGGACCCGGAGCGGGTGCGGCCGACCACCTCGGAGAAGTTCGTGCGCCCGGCGCGCCGTCCGTCCTACAGCGTGCTCGCGCACGAGCGGTGGGCCGAGGCGGGCGTGGCGGCGCAGCCGCACTGGCGTGAGCAGCTGACCGAGGCCCTGCGGGTCATGGCACCGGGCGGACGGTCCGGCGCGTGAGTCTGCTGGAGCGGATCAGCACGGCGCTGCCGCGGGGCACGGCCTTCGTCGGCATCGGCACCGCCGTGCTCGGCGGGGCCAACTACGTGCATCTCGCGGCGGCGGGCCACTCGCTCTCCGTCGACGACATGGCGAGCTTCTCGGTCCTGTGGACCGCGGTGGCCTCGATAGGTCTGGGGCTCTTCTTCCCGGTCGAGCAGGAGATCACCCGCGTGGTGGCCGCCCGTGTGGTGGCCGGCGACGGGGCGCTGCCCGTGCTGCGGCGCGGCGCGGCGCTCTCGTTCGGGCTGCTCGCGGCGGTGCTGGTGCCGCTGGCGCTGTTCGCCGGGCCGCTCGCGGACGTCTTCTTCCACGGGGACGAGAGCCTGGTGCTCGCGGTCGGCGGCGCCTTCGCGGCGCTGGCCTGCGCCCATGTGACCCGCGGGATGCTCGCGGGGCTCGGCCGTTTCGAGGCGTACGGGCTGCAGCTCGGCCTCGACGGCCTGTTGCGCATCGTGCTGTCCGTGGGCATGGCGCTGGCCGGGGTGACCTCGGCCTTCGCGTTCGCCGCGGTGATGGCGGTGGCGCCGCTGATCGCGGTGGCCGTGACGCTGCCGCCGGTGTTCCGCGGGGCCAAGGCGGGTTCGACGGCGCGGTGGCGGGAGCTGATCGAGCACCTCGGGCTGCTCGTCGGCTCGACGCTGCTCGCGCAGGTACTCGTCAACATCGCGGTGATCAGCACCAAGTTGATCGCGACGGACGACAGCGCCCTGGTCGCGGCGCTGCTCTCGGCGCTGGTGCTGGCGCGGGTGCCGCTGTTCGCGTTCGGCGCGTTCCAGGCCTCGCTGCTCGCGGGGCTGTCCACGGCGCAGGCCGAGGGCGACGTCCTCGGCTACCGCCGGCTGCTGCTGCGGGCCTGCGGGCTCACGGCCGGCCTCGGCGCGGCCTTCGGGATCGGCGCGGTCGCGCTGGGCCCGGTCCTGCTGCCGGTGCTGTTCGGTTCGCCGGACGTCCTCGGGCCGGTGGACTTCGCGTGGCTCTCGCTCGGCACGATGCTCTACATGCTGGCGATGGTGCTCGGCCAGGCGCTGCTCACGAGCGGCGCCGCGCGTCAGCAGTTGCTCGCGTGGGTGGTGGGCACGGCGGTCCTGGTGGCGGTCACTCTCAGTCCCCTGGAGCTGCGCAGCAGGGTCGAGATCGCCTATGCCGTGGGGTCGCTGACGGTCGTCATCTGCATGACTCTCGTCCTTCGCTCTCGTGTAGGCTACCGTTCGGTGCACTCATAGGAATGATCACCATTCCCTCACTCTCCGTGACCTTCGCGGCGGACAGTGGACTGCAATCCCCGGCGGCTCCTTCTCCAGCCGCCCACCCTTGGAAGAGTAGACAGGCCCTTTCCATGAGTCGTCCCATACACCGGAGCCACGCATGAAGTTGTGGATGCTGACTTCGGTCACCGGAGTCTTTCTCGTCGCGTGCATCGTGGAGCTGCTGCGCCGCCGCAAGCTCAAGGAGAAGTACGCGTTCCTGTGGGTGCTCACCGGACTGGTGATCATCCCGCTCGGCTTCTTCCCCAGCGGTCTGGACTCGGTGGCCCGCGCGGTGGGCGTCGCCTCCGGTGTGAGCCTCCTGCTCTTCCTCAGCGTCGCGTTCCTCTTCATCGTCTGCCTCCAGCTCAGCTGGGAGGTGGGCCACCTCGAGGAGGAGGGCCGCACCCTTTCGGAGGAAGTGGCCCTGCTGCGCATCGACGTGACCGAGCTGCGCAAGGAGCTGGCGGAGAAGGCCGACACTGCCGAGCAGGGGAGCTCCAAGTGATCGACGGCAAGCGCGTACTGATCATCATGCCCGCGTGGAACGAGGCCGAGGGCGTCGCCGACGTCATCAAGGAGGTCTACGCGACCCTCCCCGGCGTCGACGTCCTCGTCGTGGACGACGGCTCGGCCGACGACACCAGCGCCGTGGCGCGGGGCGCCGGCGCGACCGTGATGACGCTTCCGTACAACCTCGGCGTCGGCGGCGCGATGCGCGCCGGCTACCGCTACGCCCACGACCGCGGCTACGACGTGGCCATCCAGGTCGACGCGGACGGTCAGCACGACCCGCGCAACGTGCCCGAGCTGCTGGCCCGCCTCGACGCCGGCGCCGACCTCGTCATGGGCGCGCGCTTCGCCGGCACCGGCGACTACGAGACCCGCGGCCCGCGCAAGTGGGCGATGCTCGTCCTCGCCTTCTGGCTCTCGCGCATGGCGAAGACCAGGCTGACCGACGTCACCTCCGGCTTCCGGGCCTCCAACCGCGATCTGATCGACGTGTTCGCGCACTGGTACCCCGTGGAGTACCTGGGCGACACCGTGGAGTCCACCATCGCCGTGGTCCGGGCCGGTTACCGGATCGAGCAGGTGCCCGTCGCGATGCGTCCGCGGGCGACCGGCACCCCGAGCCAGTCGCCGTGGAAGGCCACCCTGTACCTGGGCCGCATCGGCATGATCCTGCTCCTCGCGCTCAGCCGCAGCTCCGCCCTCGGCCCCAAGGGGAAGGGCAAGTGACCGCGGTGGGGACCCTCGACATCATGCTGCCGCACTACGGCGACACGGGCCTGATGCAGGCCGCGGTGCGCAGCGTCCTCGACCAGACCGACAAGGACTGGCGGCTGACCGTCGTCGACGACGGCAAGGAGGAGGGCGTCCCGGAGTGGTTCGCCTCCCTCGGCGACAGCCGGGTCCGCTACATGCGCAACGAGCAGAACCTCGGCATCACCAAGAACTTCCGCAAGTGCGTCGACCTCGTCGAGTCCACGCACTTCGCGATGCTCGGCAGTGACGACCTGCTGCTGCCGAACTACGTCGCGACGATGCGCGCCGCGATCGAGGCCCAGCCCGACGCCGTGATCTACCAGCCGGGCGTCGAGGTCATCGACGAGAACGGCGAGCCGTCGACCACCCTGGGCGACGAGGTCAAGAAGCGGCTGTACGCGCCGAAGGACACCGGCCGCCGGCTGGTGCTCTCGGGCGAGCCGCTCGCCGCGAACCTGCTCGGCGGCAACTGGCTGTACTTCCCCTCGATCGTGTGGCGGGCCGAGGCCGTCAAGGAGGTCAGCTTCCGGGAGGACCTGTCGGTCATCCAGGACCTGGCCCTGATCATCGAGCTGATCCGGCGCGGCGGGAAGCTCGTCGTCGAGCCGGTCACCGCCTTCCGCTACCGGCGCCACTCGGGCAGCCTGTCCTCCTCCGAGGCCGTGTCCGGCGCCCGCTTCGGCGAGGCCGTGCGCTTCTTCAACGAGGTGGCCGACGATCTCGACCGGCACGGCTGGCCGAAGGCCGCGAAGGCGGCCCGGCGGCACCTGTCGATGCGGCTGCACGCGCTGACCATGGTGCCGGGGGCCGTACGCCACCGGCAGTCGGCGGCGGCGCGCAAGCTGCTGGGGTACGCCCTGACGAACTCGCAGTGACCGTCCGGCGGGGCGGCGGGAGTGATCCCGCCGCCCCGCCGGACGTGGTCCACCCCTCTCGTGTCCAAAGCCCCGTCCGTCCGGAAGCCCGAAGCCCACATGACTCCCACGCAAGCAGCGCAGCGGTCCAACGTCCCCCGGTTCAGCATCATCGTTCCGGCGTACGGGGTCGAGGCGTACCTGCGCGACTGCCTCGACTCCGTGCTGAGCCAGTCGTTCCAGGACTTCGAGCTGATCGCGGTCAACGACGCCTCGCCGGACGCCTGCGGCGCGATCATGGACGAGTACGCGGAGCTCGACCCGCGCGTGGAGGCCGTCCAGCTGGAGCGGAACGTGGGCCTGGGCCGCGCCCGCAACGCCGGCATGGCCCGGGCGAAGGGCACCTATCTGCTCTTCCTGGACAGCGACGACACCATGCTGCCCGGGGCGCTCGCGGCGATCGCCCAGCGGCTCGACGAGACCGGCGACCCCGAGCTGCTGGTCTTCGACTACTCGCGGACGCACTGGGACGGCCGGATCACCCCGAACGCCAAGGCGAAGGTGCTCGCCGACAGCCCGCGCGGGGCCGTTCCCCTGTCCGCCAACCCGGGTCTGCTCGGCCTGCTCCAGGTCGCCTGGAACAAGGCGTACCGCCGGGACTTCGTGGAGCGCTGGGGCTTCGAGTACCCCGTCGGCTACTACGAGGACACCCCCTGGACCTACCCGGTGCTGGTCGCCGCCGAGTCCATCGCGGTGCTCCCCCGGGTCTGCGTGCACTACCGGCAGCGGCGCCAGGGCAGCATCCTGCACAGCACCAGCCGCAAGCACTTCGACGTCTTCGACCAGTACGCCCTGGTGTTCGGCTTCCTCGACGCCAACCCGCAGTTCGACGACTGGCGCGGCCCGCTGTTCGACCGCATGGCCAACCACTTCCGGGTGATCGAGAGTTCGCCGGGCCGGCTCCCCGACGACGCCCGCGCCGAGTTCCGGGCGACCGTCCAGCAGTTCGAGAAGAAGTACCGCCCGGCCGGGCACACCAGCCCGCAGGGCGCCGGCTCCGCCCGCCGCAAGGCCGCCGGCAAGCTGCCCGCCCCGCTGCGCGGCGCCGCCCGGCGCGCCTACCGCACCGCGCGCAAGGTCAAGGCCGCCCCGCGCCGGCTGCGCAAGCCGCTGCGCACCGCGGTGCTCGCCGGCTACTACCGGGCGCAGCGCATGCTGCCCGTGCAGAACGACACGGCCGTCTTCGCCGCGTACTGGAACACGGACTACGCCTGCAACCCGGCCGCCGTCCACCAGAAGCTCCTGGAACTCGCGCCGAAGGTGAAGACGACCTGGGTGCTCAAGCCCGGCTCGCGCAACACGCCGCCGCCCGGCACGAACGTCGTGCACCCCGGCTCCTTCGGCTTCTGGCGTGCGATGGCCCGCGGCAAGTACTTCGTCAACAACGTCAACTTCCCCACCCGGGTGGTCAAGCGCCCCGGCCAGATCCACGTCCAGACCCACCACGGCACCCCGCTGAAGCGGATGGGCGTCGACCTGGCCGAGTACCCCGTCGCCCAGGGCGACCTCGACCTGCCGTCGCTGATGGAGCGGGTCGACCGCTGGGACTACAGCGTCTCCTCCAACAGCTTCACCACGGCGATCTGGGACCGCGCCTACCCGGCCGAGTACACCAAGCTGGACTACGGCTACCCGCGCAACGACGTGCTGGTCCGGGCCGGCGAGGAGGACCGGCTCCGGGCCCGGGCGGCGCTCGGTCTGCCCGAGGACACCACGGTCGTGCTGTACGCGCCGACCCACCGCGACTACCAGAGCGTCCCGCAGCCGCTGCTCGACCTGGAGCACCTGGCGGCCCGGCTCGGCGAGGGCTTCACGGTCCTGTCCCGGGCGCACTACTTCCTGCTCGACACCCCGGGCGGGACCGGCCCCAAGGACGGCTCGCACGTCGTGGACGTCAGCCGGCACCCCTCGGTCGAGGAGCTGTTCCTCGCAGCCGACTGCCTGCTGACCGACTACTCGTCGCTGATGTTCGACTACGCGCTGCTCGACCGGCCCGTCGTGATCTACGCCAACGACTGGGAGGTGTACCGCGCCACCCGCGGCACCTACTTCGACATCCACGTCGAGAAGCCGGGGCACGTGGTGGAAACCGAGCCGGAGCTCCTCGACGTCTTCCTCTCGGGGCGCTGGTCCGACGCCGAGTCCGCGAAGCTGCGGACGGAGTTCCGGAGGCGGTTCTGTGAGTTCGACGACGGCGCCGCCGCCGAGCGGGTGGTACGCAGGGTCTTCCTGAACCAGGAGAATGTACCGCCGGTGGCCCTCCCCACGGAGCGCCCGAGCACGCGCACCCGCGGCTAGAGCTACCGTGTGCGGCGAGCCGTACATTCGCCGTCACGCAGAAACACTCCAGGAAAGGCGCAGTACCCAATGCCTCCCCGCCTGTCAGTCATCGTTCCCGTGTACAACGTGGAGCTCTTCCTCGACGAGTGCCTGCAGTCCCTCGTCGACCAGACCTTCACGGACTGGGAGGCGATCGTCGTCGACGACGGCTCCAAGGACGGGAGCCTCGCGATCGCCGAGCGCTGGGCGGCGAAGGACGCGCGCATCCGGGTGGTCGCGCAGGAGAACAAGGGTCTGGGTCCCGCCCGCAACACGGGTGTCGCGCACCTCACGGAGGGCACCGAGTACCTCGCCTTCGTCGACAGCGACGACATCGTGCTGCCGGACGCCTACGAGCGCTTCATCGCCAAGCTCGACGAGACCGGCTCGGACTTCGCCAGCGGCAACGTGAACCTGCTCAAGGCCGGCGAGATCCTGATCTCCCCGCTGCACGAGAAGCGGCTCAACACGGACCGGGACCGCACCCACATCTCCCACGACAAGGCGCTGGTCTACGACCGCACCGCGTGGAACAAGGTCTTCCGGCGCTCCTTCTGGGAGCGTCACGCCTTCGAGTTCCCGGGCATCCTGTACGAGGACGCCCCGGTGACCCTGCCGGCGCACTTCCGGGCCAAGACCGTGGACGTCCTCGGCGACCCGGTCTACCTGTGGCGCCAGCGCACCGGCGGCGCCCCGTCGATCACCCAGCGCCGCACGGAGCCGGTCAACGTCCGCGACCGCATCCGGTCCTGCGACTCCGTGAGCCGCTTCCTCGCCGCGCAGCCGGGCGAGGAGTTCGCGGAGCACAAGCGCTGGTACGACGAGATCTTCATCAGCGACGAGCTGCCCCTGTTCATGGGCGTGCTCGACGAGGCCGGTGACGAGTTCCGCGAGCTGTTCATGAAGGGCGCGGCCGACTTCCTCAGCCGGGTCGACGCCCAGGTGCTGCCGCGGCTCGACGTGGCGCTGCGGCTCAAGTGCCACCTGATCACCGAGGGCCGGCTCGAGGAGCTCCTCGACCTGCTCGCCTACGAGCGCGAGACCGGCCGGGCGATCCCGGTCGCCCGCCAGGGCCTGCGGCACTTCGCCGACTACCCGGTGCTCGACAAGGGCAAGGGCTCCGTCCCGCGCGAGGTCCTCAAGGTCAACGCCGAGTTCTCCGCGCGCGCCCGCGCCGAGCAGGTGGTGTGGCAGAACGGCCGGCTGCACATCGACGGCCACGCCTACATCCGCAACCTGGCGGCCCCCACGCCCAAGTCGGCGCTGCGCGTCCTGATGCTGCGCGAGAGCGGCAGCCGCCGCACCGTCCTGGTCCGGCCGAGCCGGACCAAGGCGCCGAGGGCCACCCAGACCTCCGGCCAGTCCCTGCACAACTACGACTGGTCCGGCTTCTCCCTCGACATCAACCCGGCCAAGCTCAAGGGCCGCGGCGGCTGGCGCGACGGCGTGTGGCGGCTCACGGTCGCCACCGTGCAGGAGGGCGTGGCCCGCCGCACCCGGGTGAAGGCCGGCGAGAGCGGCAACGCCGAGAGCCCCGCCCAGCACTGGGTGGAGAAGGACGTGCGGGTCGTCCCGTTCGTCGCCGACAGCCACCTGTACCTGCGCGTCGACCTGGTCCGCGCCCGGCTGACCGGCCACACCGTCGCCGACGGCACGGTCGAGCTGACCGGTGTCCTCGGCCACGAGGCCGCGGCAGCCGGCGCCGAGCCGAAGCTGCGGCTCACCCACGGCACCTCCGGCGCCACGCTGGAGTTCCCGGTCACCCGGACCGGCGCCGAGGGCTTCTCGGCGCGCGTCCCGCTCGCCGACCTGGACGTCGAGGGCCGCGACTCCGCGGACCTGGAGGTCACCGACAAGTGGGTGGCCGAACTGACGCTCGGCAAGCGTGCGTTCGCCGTCGCCGTCAACGACCGCCAGGGCGACCTCGGCCGCCAGCACCCCGTCGACGGCTCGGCCGCCACCACCTGGGGGGCCAGGGCGATCGCCGTCGCCAACGACGGCGTGGGCCGCCTGGTGCTGCGCACCCAGCCCGTCCAGCCGATGGTCGCCAAGGCGACGGTCAGCCCCGAGGGGCGGATCGTCCTGGAGGGCGCGCTGCCCGCCACGGTCGACGAGCCGCTGGAGCTGGTGCTGCGCCACAGCCGGCACGCCGAGGAGCACGCGCACCCGGTCGCCGTCGAGGACGGCGTCTTCCGCGCCGACTTCCTGCCGGTGCCCGGCGGCATCACCAAGGTGCCGCTGCGCCAGGGCCGCTGGTACCTCTTCGTCCGCACCGTCGACAGCCGGGTCGAGGTCCCCGTCCGGGCCGTCCCCACGGCCCTCGGCGTCCTCCCGGTCTCGTTCTCGGTGCGGGGCCGCGACTACGCGCTGACCCACCGCTTCTACGACCGGCTGCTGGTCGACGCCTCCCCCGACCTGACCGCGGAGGAGGTCGGCTGGTACCGCCAGCGCGAGATGCGCACCACGGTGTACCAGGAGGCCCGTACGGCTCCCCTGAAGGACACCGTCCTCTACGCCTCCTTCTCGGGCCGCCAGTTCTCCGACTCGCCGCGCGCGGTCTACGAGGAGCTGCTGCGCCAGGGCTCCGAGCTGGAGCACATCTGGGTCGTCGAGGACCGCCGGGCCGAGATCCCGGAGGGCGTGCGGGTGATCCGCCGCTGGAGCCGCGAGTGGTACGAGGCGCTGGGCACCAGCCGCTACATCGTGACCAACACCCACCTGCCGTTCTGGATCCGGCGCCGCGAGGGCCAGGTGATCGTCCAGACCTGGCACGGCACCCCGCTCAAGCGGATCGGCCACGACATCGACAGCGTGCAGTTCGCGGACCGCAAGTACCTGCAGAAGGTGGCGGAGGAGACCCCGAGCTGGAGCTTCCTCGTCTCCCCCAACCGCTTCTCGACCCCGATCATGAAGCGCGCGTTCCAGTACGACGGGGAGATCCTGGAGTCCGGCTACCCGCGCAACGACGTGCTGCTCTCGGAGAAGACCGAGGACCTGGCGCGGAGCGTCCGGGAGCGGATCGGCCTGCCGGAGGGCAAGAAGGTCGTGCTGTACGCGCCGACCTGGCGGGACGACCAGTTCTACCAGGCGGGCAACTACAAGTTCGATCTCCGCGTCGACATCGAGAAGGCCGCCGAGCGGCTGGGCGACGACCACGTCCTGCTGGTGCGCAAGCACTCGAACATCGTGGACGCGGTGCCCGGCGCGGGTGACGGCTTCGTCTTCGACGTGTCCAGCTACCCGGACATCGCCGAGCTGTTCCTCATCACCGACGTGCTGGTCACGGACTACTCGTCCCTGATGTTCGACTTCGCGAACACCGGCCGGCCGATGCTCTTCTTCACGTACGACCTGGAGTACTACCGCGACCAGCTGCGCGGCTTCTACTTCGACTTCGAGAAGCGGGCCCCCGGCCCGCTGCTGCAGACCTCCGACGAGCTCATCGACGCGCTCGGCGACATCGACCGGATCAGCGCCGGCTACACCGACGCCTACCGGGAGTTCCGGGACGTGTTCTGCGACCTCGACGACGGCCACGCCGCCGAGCGCGTGATCGCGCGGATGCTGGAGCTCGCCCACCCCGACAGCCCGTCCACCGAGCCCGTGGAGCAGCGTTGAAGACGCCATCCATCCCGTTTGTGAACCGGATACTGGAGCGGATCCCGGCTCAGCGGCGGCTGCCGCTGGCCGTGTACGCCGCGACCCAGCTGATCTTCCTCGTCTGGTGGGCCGCGTTCTACCCGGGCGGGATGAGCTACGACTCGATCTCGTACGTATGGCACGTCACGACCGGCCACTGGATGTCCAACCACTCGGTGGCGTACGACGGACTGGTCTGGCTGTCGCTGCAGCTGACCGGTGACCTGGCGCTGCTGACCTTCGCCCAGTCCGTGGCCATGGCCGCGGCCCTGGCCTATGTGGTCGTGACGCTGCGCATGTTCGGCGTCAAGGGCAAGTGGAGCTTCACGGCGGCGGTCGCGTGCGCGGTGCTGCCGTCGATCGGCACGTTCGTGATCTACGTGTGGAAGGACGTGCCGTTCGCGATCGGCGCGGTGCTCGCCTTCGGCGCGACGGGCCGGCTGGCGGCGCGGCGGCTGCGGGGCGAGTCCCAGCTGCGGGACAAGGCCTTCCGCAACGAGATCGCGATGCTGTTCCTCGGCTTCCTCGCGATGGGGCTCTTCCGCAACAACGGTCTGCTCGTGGCGGTCATCGCCGTGCCGGTGCTGCTGCTGACGCTGCCGAGGATGCGCAAGTGGCTGCTGTTCGCCACGGTGATCCCGGTCATGATCGCGGCGCTGCTCCAGACGGTGGTCTACCCGGCCATCGGCGTCATCACGCCGACCAAGGACCAGGTGTACGCGTTCAACTACGCGGACATCGCGGTGGTCTACGGCAAGGTCCCGCAGACCTTCACCAAGGCCGACAAGGAGCTCATGCAGAAGGTCGCGCCGCTGGAGCACTGGGGCGGGCGCGCGGCGAACTGCTACAACGCCGACTGGGCGATGAAGAAGCCCATGAACCGCAAGGCGGCGGCGAAGTACAACGACGAGCTGCTCGACCTGTGGTTCCGCGTCCTGGAGCGGACGCCGGACCAGATGATCTCGGCCCGGGTGTGCCGTGCGCACATCGCGTGGTCGCCGTTCCCCGGCCCGGTCGACAAGATGGGCCACACGCTGATCAGCCCGCCGTCCGTGCCGAAGAACCTGTTCGGCTGGGCGGACTGGAACCCGGAGATGGCGGACAGCCCGTACCGCCCGATCCTGAAGATCCGGCCCCTGAACGACCAGCTCCACGACGTGGCGTTCTTCACCTGGAAGGCCAGCAAGACGCCGCAGCTGCAGTGGCTGCTGTTCCGCGGCGCGATCTGGTGCTACGCGGCGTACG
This sequence comes from Streptomyces sp. NPDC020422, assembly GCF_044386705.1. Lineage (NCBI taxonomy): Bacteria > Bacillati > Actinomycetota > Actinomycetes > Kitasatosporales > Streptomycetaceae > Streptomyces > Streptomyces sp. NPDC020422. Next base: position 328,973 of record NZ_JBIRVJ010000002.1, read on the forward strand.
CCGTGGTGCTCGCCTTCTCCCGCAGGCACCGCACCTGGGCCCCGGTGGCGCTGCTCGCCATCCCGCTGGCCCTCCAGCTGACGGTGCTCGCAGCGAACCCGGCGCCGCTGGCGCGCTACATGTTCGCCCCGATGTTCCTGGGCATCCTCTGCCTCCCCCTCATCGGCGCGAAGCCCCGCTTCACCAAGCGCTCCCCGGAGCCCACGAAGCAGGACGACAAGCAGACCACCGCCCCGGACCCCGAACCGGAACCGGAACCTGAGCCGGTGGCCTGACGCCACGGAGAAGGGGCCCGCCTCCTCGATCGAGGAGGCGGGCCCCTTCTCCGTATCCCCCCAACAAACGCCCGGCCCCTGCCGGAAGCAAGCTCCGGCAGGGGCCGATCGTGCGCTCGGGCGACGCCTAGAACGGGTTGAACTCGTCGAACTCCCGCTGCGCCTCGTCCCGCTCCGCCTCGCGGACCGAACCCCCACCGCCGCCCTCGCACCGCTCGGCCCCAGGGGGCCTCACCGGCTTCGGACGGCTGCGCCGGACTCCGTCCGGCCACGGCAACGGCCCCCGCCGGAAGCTCCGGCAGGGGCCGACCGTGCGCTCGGGCGACGCCTAGAACGGGTTGAACTCGTCGAACTCCCGCTGCGCCTCGTCCCGCTCCGCCTCGCGGTCGCGGCGGCGCTGGGCGGCGGGGCGGGGGGCCTCCAGGCGGTGGTCCTCGCCTCGGCGGCCGAGCATTTCGGCGCCGGCCATCATCGTGGGCTCCCAGTCGAAGACGACCGCGTTGTCCTCGGAGCCGATCGCGACGCCGTCGCCGGCTCGGGCGCCGGCCTTCATCAGCTCGTCCTCGACGCCGAGGCGGTTGAGGCGGTCGGCCAGGTAGCCGACGGCCTCGTCGTTGTTGAAGTCGGTCTGGCGGACCCAGCGCTCGGGCTTCTCGCCGCGCACGCGGTAGACGTCCTCGGCCTCGTCGTAGGTGACGGTGAAGCCGGCGTCGTCGACCGCCTTCGGGCGGATGACGATCCGGGTCGCCTCCTCCTTCGGCTTCGCGGCGCGGGCCTTGCCGACGATCTCGGCGAGGGCGTAGGAGAGCTCCTTCAGACCGGTGCGGGCGACCGCGGAGACCTCGAAGACCTTGTAGCCGCGCTCCTCCAGGTCCGGGCGGATCATGTCCGCGAGGTCCTGGCCGTCCGGGATGTCGATCTTGTTGAGGACCACGATGCGCGGGCGGTCCTCGAGGCCGCCGTACTGCCGCAGCTCCTCCTCGATGACGTCGAGGTCGGTGACCGGGTCGCGGTCGGACTCCAGCGTGGCCGTGTCCAGGACGTGCACCAGGACCGAGCAGCGCTCGACGTGGCGGAGGAACTCCAGGCCCAGGCCGCGGCCCTGGCTGGCGCCGGGGATCAGGCCGGGGACGTCGGCGATGGTGTAGACGGTCGAGCCGGCCGTGACCACGCCGAGGTTCGGGACCAGGGTGGTGAACGGGTAGTCCGCGATCTTCGGCTTCGCGGCCGAGAGGACGGAGATCAGCGAGGACTTGCCCGCGCTCGGGTAGCCGACGAGCGCCACGTCGGCGACCGTCTTGAGCTCCAGGACGATGTCCCGCGACTCGCCGGGCTCGCCGAGGAGCGCGAAGCCGGGCGCCTTGCGCCGGGCGGAGGAGAGCGCCGCGTTGCCGAGGCCGCCGCGGCCGCCCTGGCCGGCGACGAAGGTGGTGCCCTGGCCGACCAGGTCGGCGAGGACGTTGCCCTGCTTGTCGAGGACGACGGTGCCGTCGGGCACGGGCAGGACGAGGTCCTGGCCGTCCTTGCCGGAGCGGTTGTCGCCGGCGCCGGGCTGCCCGTTGGTCGCCTTGCGGTGCGGCGAGTGGTGGTACTCCAGGAGCGTGGTGACGGCCTGGTCGACGACCAGGGTCACGTCACCGCCACGGCCGCCGTTGCCGCCGTCCGGACCGCCGAGCGGCTTGAACTTCTCCCGGTGAACGGAGGCGCAGCCGTGGCCTCCGTTACCCGCGGCGACGTGCAGCTCGACGCGGTCCACGAAGGTGGTCATGGTTCTGTGCCTCCAGATACGTAAAACGAGTGGAATGTCTACCTAGTAACACGCGAAAGGCGGACCCGCTTCCCTACCGGGAAGTGAGGTCCGCCTCCGCAAAGCTTCCGATCAGGCGACCGGAACGATGTTCACGACCTTGCGGCCACGGAAGGTGCCGAACTGCACCGAACCGGCCTGCAGGGCGAACAGCGTGTCGTCGCCACCGCGACCGACACCCGAGCCCGGGTGGAAGTGGGTGCCACGCTGGCGGACCAGGATCTCACCCGCGTTGACGACCTGACCGCCGAAGCGCTTCACGCCGAGCCGCTGGGCGTTGGAATCGCGACCGTTCCGGGTGGACGATGCGCCCTTCTTGTGTGCCATTGCTCAGTCCCTCTTTACTTCGCGGCCGTCGGGATGGACGTGACCTTGATCGCCGTGTACTGCTGACGGTGACCCTGGCGACGGCGGTAGCCCGTCTTGTTCTTGTAGCGCAGGATGTCGATCTTGGCGCCCTTGTGGTGGTCCACGACCTCGGCCTGGACCTTGATGCCGGCCAGAACCCACGGGTCGCTGGTCACGGCGTCGCCGTCGACAACGAGCAGGGTCGAGAGCTCGACCGTGTCGCCAACATTGGCGGTGGAAATCTTGTCAACCTCAACGATGTCGCCGACAGCAACCTTGTGCTGGCGACCACCGCTGCGCACGATGGCGTACACGCGGATCTCTCTCTCACTCGGAAATCGGGACCTCTGATGCCAGCCGCCCACGCGCGGGCCTGGGGCCCACAGCGATCCGGAACCGGTCGAGCGGCCTCTCCCGGAGGACCGGGAGGGAGGTGCTCAGAGGTGTGGCGCAATCAGACACGCCGACGGTCTAGGTTACGGGCGGCTCCCGCAGGGGGTCAAATCCCGGCCGTGTCGCCCGCGGCGTCGGCCGCGGAGGTCTCCGCGACGAAGCCCTTGAGCCAGGCGCGGAAGTCCGGACCGAGGTCCTCGCGCTCGCAGGCGAGCCGCACGATGGCCCGCAGGTAGTCCCCGCGGTCGCCCGTGTCGTAGCGGCGGCCCTTGAAGACGACGCCGTGCACGGGGCCGCCCAGCTCCTCGTCGGCCGCCATCTTCTGGAGGGCGTCCGTGAGCTGGATCTCGCCGCCGCGGCCCGGCTCGGTCCCGCTGAGCACATCGAAGACCGCCGGGTCGAGGACGTAGCGGCCGATGATCGCGTAGTTGCTCGGCGCCTCGGCCGGGTCCGGCTTCTCGACCAGGCCGGTGATCCGTACGACATCGGCGTCGCCGGTCGGCTCGACCGCCGCGCAGCCGTACAGGTGGATCTGCGCCGGGTCGACCTCCATGAGCGCCACGACGCTGCCGCCGGCGGCCGCCAGGACCTCCAGCATCCGGGCGAGCAGCGGGTCCCGCGGGTCGATCAGGTCGTCGCCGAGGAGCACCGCGAAGGGCTCGTCGCCGACGTGCGGCTGCGCGCAGAGCACGGCGTGGCCGAGGCCCCGCGGGTCGCCCTGGCGCACGTAGTGCATGGTGGCGAGCTCGCTGGACTCCTGGACCCGCGCGAGACGCTCCTCGTCACCCTTGCGGGTGAGCGCCTCCTCCAGCTCGTAGTTCCGGTCGAAGTGGTCCTCGAGCGGGCGCTTGTTGCGGCCCGTGATCATCAGGACGTCCGACAGACCCGCCGAGACCGCCTCCTCCACCACGTACTGGATCGCCGGCTTGTCGACGACCGGCAGCATCTCCTTCGGCGTCGCCTTCGTGGCGGGAAGGAAGCGCGTGCCGAGACCGGCGGCGGGGATCACGGCCTTGCGCACCTGAGGGGTGGGGGTGTTGTTCATCGGGCTGGTTCCTGGTTTCCGATCCGGGGTCAAAACCGTATGGACCGTCCTCGGGAGGAGGACGGTCCACACGGACTGCGTCGGGGACTGGGTCAGTCCTGCGCGGGGGCGGCGGTCTTCTTCGCTGCCTTCTTGGCGGTCGTGGTCTTCTTCGCCGCCGTCTTCTTGGCCGCCGCCGTCTTCTTGGTGGCTGCCTTCTTGGCCGTGGCCTTCTTGGCCGTCTTGCGGGCCGTCTTCTTGGCCGGAGCCGCCTCGGCCTCCGGGGCGGCCTCCTCGGCCGGGGCCTCGGCGGGCGCCTCGGCCGCGGGGGCCGAAGCCACCACGACCACGGCGGCCTCCTCGGCACCCGCCGGCGCGCCCGCGGGGGCGGTGGCCTTGCGGACCACCCGGCGGCGGGCCTTCGGCGGGGCGGCCACGGGGGCCTCCTCGACCACGGGCTCGGCGACCGGCTCGGCGACCGGGGCCGGGGCCGGGGCCGGGGCCGGGGTCTCCTCGACGGCGGCCGTCTCGACCACCGTCTCGGCGACCGGCTCCGGGGTGGACACCACCGGGGCGGAGACCTTGCGGGTGGCCCGGCGGCGGGTCCGCGGAGCGGGGGCCTCGGGGGCCTGCTCCTCGGCCACCGGGGCGGCCTCGGCGGCCGGGGCCTCGGCCACGGGGGCCTCGACGGCCGGCTCGTGCTTCGGCTCCGGCTTCGGCTCCGGGACGACGACCTCGAAGGTCTCCGTCTCGGTCACGGCCGGCGTGGCGACCGGCGCCGACACCCGGCGGGTCGCCCGGCGGCGGCCACGGCCGCGCGTGGCGGCGGCCTCGGCCTCCGCGGCGCTGCCGTACAGCTCCTCGTCCGCGGCGATCGGCTCCGGCAGGGCCACCGGGGCGGCCAGCTCGGCGGCCAGCTCGGCCTCCGTCTCGGCCGGGGTCTCGTGGACCTCGGTCTCGTGGGCGTGCTCGTGCTCGTGGGCGTGGCCCTCGCCACCGCGGCCGCGCTTCTTCGAGCGCTTGCCGCCGCCACCGCCGCCGTGGGTGGGCGGCTGCTCCATGTGGACGATGACACCGCGGCCGTTGCAGTGGACGCAGGTCTCCGAGAAGGACTCCAGGAGACCCTGGCCGACCCGCTTGCGGGTCATCTGGACCAGGCCGAGCGAGGTGACCTCGGCCACCTGGTGCTTGGTCCGGTCCCGGCCCAGGCACTCCAGGAGGCGGCGCAGGACCAGGTCCCGGTTGGACTCCAGGACCATGTCGATGAAGTCGATGACGACGATGCCGCCCAGGTCGCGCAGGCGCAGCTGGCGCACGATCTCCTCGGCCGCCTCCAGGTTGTTCCTGGTGACGGTCTCCTCGAGGTTGCCGCCCTGGCCGGTGAACTTGCCGGTGTTGACGTCGACGACGACCATCGCCTCGGTCTTGTCGATCACCAGCGAACCGCCGGAGGGCAGCCAGACCTTGCGGTCCAGCGCCTTCATCAGCTGCTCGTCGATCCGGTACGTCGCGAAGACGTCGACCTCGCTGGTCCACTTGGACAGGCGGTCGGCCAGGTCCGGGGCGACGTGGTTCACGTAGCCGTGGATGGTCTCCCACGCGTCGTCGCCGCTGACGATGACCTTGGAGAAGTCCTCGTTGAAGATGTCGCGGACGACACGGACGGTCATGTCCGGCTCGCCGTAGAGCAGGCTCGGCGCGGAGGTCGAGATCTGCGAGGCCTTCTTCTGGATGTCGGCCCACTGCGCCTGCAGGCGCTCGACGTCGCGGCGCAGCTCGTCCTCGCTCGCGCCCTCGGCGGCGGTGCGCACGATGACGCCCGCGTCCTCGGGGACGATCTTCTTGAGGATGGTCTTCAGACGGGCGCGCTCGGTGTCCGGGAGCTTGCGGCTGATGCCGGTCATCGAGCCCTCGGGCACGTACACGAGGTAGCGGCCCGGCAGGGAGACCTGGCTGGTCAGGCGGGCGCCCTTGTGGCCGATCGGGTCCTTGGTGACCTGGACCAGGACCGACTGGCCGGACTTGAGGGCGGCCTCGATGCGGCGCGGGCCGTTGCCCATGCCGAGCGCCTCGAAGTTGACCTCGCCGGCGTACAGGACGGCGTTGCGGCCCTTGCCGATGTCGACGAAGGCGGCCTCCATGGACGGCAGCACGTTCTGGACCTTGCCCAGGTAGACGTTGCCGACGTAGGAGGTGGCCTGCTCCTTGTTGACGTAGTGCTCGACGAGCACGTTGTCCTCGAGGACGCCGATCTGGGTGCGCTCGCCGTTCTGGCGGACGACCATCACGCGCTCGACGGCCTCGCGGCGGGCGAGGAACTCGGCCTCGGTGATGATCGGGACGCGACGGCGGCCCTGCTCGCGGCCCTCGCGGCGGCGCTGCTTCTTGGCCTCGAGGCGGGTCGAGCCCTTGATGGACTGGACCTCGTCGGACGGCTCGCCCTTCTCGCGCGCCGGGCGGGGCTCGCGGACCTTGACGACCGTGCGGACGCCGTCCTCCTCGGTGCCCTCGGTCTCGGCGGACGCGTCACCGCTGCGGCGGCGACGGCGGCGACGGCGGCGGGAGCTGCTGCTGCCCGCGGCGGCACCCTCGTCCTCGTCGGCCTCGGCGTCGGCGTCCTCCTCGGCGCGGAGCTCGTCGGCCTCCTCGGCCTCCTCGGTCTCCTCCGACTCCTCGACCTCGGCGAGCTCGCCGCGGCGACGGCGGCGGCCGCCCCGGCGACGGCGGCGGGACGGGCGGTCCTCGTACTCGTCGGCGTCGTCGGTCTCGGCCTCGACGCCCTCGGCCTCGGCCTCGGGGGTCGACTCGACCTCGGGCTCGTCGGCGACGGTGGCCGGGACGGGCTCGACGGCGACGGGCTCGCCACGGCGGCGGCGACGGCGGCGCGAGCCGGTCTCGGCGCGCTCGGGCTCGACCGTCTCGACGCTCTCGACGGCCTCGGTGGTCTCCCCGGCCTCCTCGGCCTCCTCCGGCTCCTCGACGGCCTCGGCGGCGGCGATGTACGCGGCCGTCTCGGGGGTCTGGAACATCGGCTCGGTGAAGACCGGCGGCTGGAAGACGGCGACCGCGGGGCGCGCGGCGCGGCGGGCGCGCGGCGCCTCGGCCTCGGTGGCCGGCTCGGCGGTGAACTGGGGCGAGGTGGCGCGGCGGCGGGTGCGGCCGCGGGTGGCGGCCTGCTCGGCGGCGGCGACCTCGGCGGTGTGCGAGGCGATCTCCTCGACGGTGTCCTCGGGCAGCGCCTCGCCGGAGGTCTCGGCGGCGAGCTCGGCGGCGACGTCCGGGGTCACCGCGGGTGCGGTGGCCTTGCGGGTGGCGCGGCGGCGGGTCCGCGGGGCCGGGGCGGCCTCCTCGGCGACCGGGGCGGCCTCGACGGCCGGAGCGGTCTCGACGACCGGGGCGGCCGGGGCGGTGGTCTCCGGCGCGGTGGCCTTGCGGGTGGCGCGGCGGCGGGTACGGGGGGCCGGGGCGGCCTCCTCGGCGGCCGGAGCGGCCTCGACGGCGGGGGCCTCGGCGACCGGAGCGGTCTCGGCGGCCGGGGCCTCGGGGGACGTCACGGCGCGGGTGGCGCGGCGGCGGGTACGGGGGGCCGGGGCGGCCTCCTCGACGGCCGGGGCGGCCTCGGCGACCGGAGCGGTCTCGGCGGCCGGGGCGGCCTCGACGGTGGTCTGGGGCGCGGTGGCCTTACGGGTGGCGCGGCGGCGCGGACGCGCGGGCGCCGGCTCCTCCGCGGCCGGGGCGGCCGGGGTCTCGGCGGCCTGGGCGGCGGGGGCCTCGGGGGTCTCGGCGGCCTGGGCCGTCACCGGCGGACCGGCCGGGCGGGAGGCTGCGCGGCGCCGACGGCGCGGCGGCAGCTTGTCACCGGGTGCGTTGCTGTCGCCTGTGTTCGCGACATTGTCATCGTGCTGTTCGAGCATGCGGGCGGTTCTCCCGTCACGCCCCCGGGCGCCGCGCCTGGTTCCGGTCCGGCGGCACTGACGCGCGAGAGGCGCGGTGCCGCCGTCCGGGGCGCGGGCGCCGCACGGGAGCTGTATGTCTGGCTCGCCGGTTCCGTACGCCCTGTGCGTACGGCCTGGCGAAAGTCTCCTGGTCAGTGCGCTGCCCGACCCAGGTGGCTCCCGAGTACGAGGGCTGCGCTACAACGACCGCTCCCTACGCGGTACCCGCACCCGGCGCCGTCGCTGAGGCGGTCTCGGCGGCCGTGGATGGAGCGGCCGTGACTGCCTCGCGGTCGGGCGCGAGCGGGTCGGTCACCGTGCCGGACTCCTCGTCGAAGAGCCCCTGCGCCAGCCTGGTCACCGCAGCGGGGACCGGCGGCGCCAGGTCGGCCACAGCTCGGAGACCGGACAGGACGTCGTCGGGTCGCACGGCAGGTGTCACGTGCCGAACAACCAGGCGCAGTATCGCACAGGCGCTGTCCAGCGGCCTATCACCCTGGGGATCGCCCGGGGCGGCGGCCGCGGTCAGCTCGACCACGGCGGCGCGGGTGTCGAAGGTGCGGATGCCGTTCTTGGTCTTGCGCTGTACTTCCACCGTCTCGGCCGCGAGAAACGTCTCGACGGCCTTCCGCGCGTCCTCGACGTCGACGCCGTCGAGCCGCAGCTCCCACACGGAGGCGGTGAGGCGGTCGGCGAGGCCGGAGGTCCGGGCCTCGACGGCGTCGGTGATGTCGAGGCCGTCCGGCAGCGACTCGTCGAGCAGGCGCCGGAGCGTCTGCGGGTCGCGCGGCTCGGCGAGGGCGATCTCCAGGTACTCCGCCTCGGAGCCCGTACCCGTCGGGGCGGCGTTGGCGTACGACACCTTCGGGTGCGGCGTGAACCCCGCCGAGTACGCCATGGGCACCTCGGCGCGGCGCAGCGCCCGCTCGAAGGCGCGCTGGAAGTCACGGTGGCTGGTGAACCGGAGGCGGCCGCGCTTGGTGTAGCGCAGTCGGATGCGCTGCACCGTGGGTGCGGGCGGCGGGCCTTCGGGCTGTCGCTTGCCCAGTGGTTCTTCTCCTCGGTGCGGGGCGGGCGCGGTGTGGCGCCGCCCACGAAATGCGGTGGTGCCCTGGGGGGCCCGCCCGGCTCACCCCCGCTGGTGCGGGGAGATCTCGGGTGCGGGCGCCGCGCCGGGGACGTTCGTTGTACTACCCAGAGTACGCGCCCGGGCCACCTGTGGTTCCCCGGGCCGGTCAGCGCGAGCCGCCGAAGAGGGCGACGCGCACCTCCCGGGCGGCGGCGCGGACGGCCCTCGCGACCTCGGCGACGGGCCCCCACACGTATCGGCGCAGCCAGTGGCCGACGGGGGTCAGGACCGTGCGGTAGGCCCAGGCGAGGGGGCGGCCGACCGCGTTCCACAGGACCCAGCCGAGCGCGCGGCCGACGGCGCGCGAGAGGATGCCGGCGATCCCCCAGGCCCAGGCCAGGGCGGCGCCGGCCACCCGGAGGACGGGGGCGAGGACATGGCGCCAGAGCCAGCCGAGCGGGGCGAGGAGCAGCAGGTCGACGACCCGCCAGAGGGCGCGGCCGACGGGGGCGAGGACCCACTGCCACAGCCACCGCAGCGGGATCACGAGCAGGTGCTCGACGAGCCACCCCAGGGCCCGGCCGACGGGGGCGAGGACCCACCGCCACAGCCACCGCAGCGGGATCACGAGCAGGTGCTCGATGAGCCATCCGAGTGCGCGGCCGAGCGGGGCGAGGATCCAGCGCCACAGGTGCCGCAGGCAGAAGGCGAGGGCGTCCCAGAGCAGCCGGAAGGGGAGGACGACCACGAGGGCGATGCCCCTCGCCACCGCGGTGAGGCAGCCTGTGTTTTCCGTGTTCATGCCGGAAATGACGTGACGGCCCGGCGGAGGGTTTCCCCTCGCGCCGGGCCGTCACCCAAGCGTTACTGCTCGACGACCGCCGGCGGCAGCGGCGGACCGTCCCCGCCTTGGGCTGGGGGCCCGGCGGTCACGCAGGGCTGTGTCACTTCACCGTCAGCGGCAGCAGCTTCTTGCCCGTCGGGCCGATCTGGATGTGGGTGTCCATCTGCGGGCAGACGCCGCAGTCGAAGCACGGGGTCCAGCGGCAGTCCTCGACCTCGGTCTCGTCGAGCGCGTCCTGCCAGTCCTCCCAGAGCCAGTCCTTGTCGAGACCGGAGTCCAGGTGGTCCCAGGGCAGGACCTCCTCGTAGGTGCGCTCGCGGGTGGTGTACCAGGCGACGTCCACGCCGAACTCGGGCAGCGTCTTGGCCGCGCACTCCATCCAGCGGTCGTACGAGAAGTGCTCGCGCCAGCCGTCGAAGCGGCCGCCGTCCTCGTACACCGCGCGGATGACCGCGCCGACGCGGCGGTCACCGCGGGAGAGCAGGCCCTCGACGATGCCGGGCTTGCCGTCGTGGTAGCGGAAGCCGATCGAGCGGCCGTACTTCTTGTCGCCGCGGATCTTGTCGCGGAGCTTGAGCAGCCGCGCGTCCGTCTCCTCCGCCGAGAGCTGCGGGGCCCACTGGAACGGGGTGTGCGGCTTGGGCACGAAGCCGCCGATGGAGACGGTGCAGCGGATGTCGTTCTGGCCGGAGACCTTGCGGCCCTCGGCGATCACGTTCATCGCCATGTCGGCGATCTGCAGGACGTCCTCGTCGGTCTCCGTCGGCAGGCCGCACATGAAGTACAGCTTCACCTGGCGCCAGCCGTTGCCGTAGGCGGTGGAGACGGTCCGGATCAGGTCCTCTTCCGAGACCATCTTGTTGATGACCTTGCGCATGCGCTCGGAGCCGCCCTCGGGGGCGAAGGTGAGGCCGGAGCGGCGCCCGTTGCGGGTCAGCTCGTTGGCGAGGTCGACGTTGAACGCGTCCACGCGGGTCGACGGCAGCGAGAGGCCGATCTTGTCCTCGGTGTAGCGGTCGGCGAGGCCCTTGGCGATGTCGCCGATCTCCGAGTGGTCCGCGGAGGACAGCGAGAGCAGGCCGACCTCCTCGAAGCCGGTCGCCTTCAGGCCGCGGTCCACCATCTCGCCGATGCCGGTGATGCTTCGCTCCCGCACGGGGCGCGTGATCATGCCGGCCTGGCAGAAGCGGCAGCCGCGGGTGCAGCCGCGGAAGATCTCGACGGACATGCGCTCGTGGACGGTCTCCGCGAGCGGGACGAGCGGCTGCTTGGGGTAGGGCCACTCGTCGAGGTCCATGACGGTGTGCTTGGAGACGCGCCACGGCACACCGGACTTGTTGGGCACGACACGGCCGATGCGGCCGTCCGGCAGGTACTCGACGTCGTAGAACGCCGGGATGTACACCGAGCCGGTCTTGGCGAGGCGGAAGAGGACCTCCTCGCGCCCGCCCGGGCGGCCCTCGGCCTTCCACTGGCGGATGATCTCGGTCATGTCGAGCACGGCCTGCTCGCCGTCGCCGATGATCGCCGCGTCGATGAAGTCCGCGATCGGCTCGGGGTTGAAGGCCGCGTGGCCGCCGGCGAGCACGATGGGGTGGTCGACGGTGCGGTCCTTCGACTCCAGCGGGATGCCCGCCAGGTCGAGGGCGGTGAGCATGTTGGTGTAGCCGAGCTCCGTGGAGAAGCTCAGGCCGAACACGTCGAAGGCGCCGACGGGGCGGTGGCTGTCCACGGTGAACTGCGGCACCTTGTGCTCGCGCATCAGCTCCTCGAGGTCCGGCCACACGCTGTAGGTGCGCTCGGCGAGGACGCCCTCGCGCTCGTTGAGTACCTCGTAGAGGATCATGACGCCCTGGTTGGGCAGGCCGACCTCGTACGCGTCCGGGTACATCAGCGCCCAGCGGACGTCGCACTCGTCCCAGGCCTTGACCGTGGAGTTCAGCTCTCCACCGACGTACTGGATCGGCTTCTGTACGTGCGGGAGCAGAGCTTCGAGCTGCGGGAAGACAGACTCGGCAGCAGACATCTCGAACCTTCGTGAGCTGGCAGGGGGCGACTCTCAAGCGTACCCCGGTGCTCAGCGGCTCAGAGCCGCCCGGATCCCCGGGGCCGCTGCCCGCTCCCACACTCCCGGCAGCTCACGCTCCCGGACGGCGGCCGCGGCCTCCTCGCGGCCGAACAGAAGTCCCCAGGTGAACGCGGACTCGCCGGCCGCGTCGGCCTGCGCCGCGAGCTCGCGCAGGGCGGCGCGGGTGACGACGCCGTCCTGGTGCTCGCCGAGGAGGGACTGGACGGACTTCATGCGCTTGGCGAAGCGTTTCGCGGGCTTGCCGAGGGTCGGCTCGGCGGCCTCTCCGGCGTAGCGGGCGCGCTTGGCGGCCTTGCGGGCCTCGTGGAGGGCGAGGTCCCGCTCGTGGCCCGGGTCCAGGGCGAGGGCGCGCCCCATCCGCTCGGCGAGCCGGTCGAAGTCCTTGCGGGCGGCGCGGGCGAGGACCCGGTCGGCGGCGCGGGCGGCGGCCTTGCGCAGCGGCGGGTCGGCGAGGAGCGCGTCGAGGGCGTCCAGGAGCGCGAGGTGGCGCGGCGAGTCCAGCGCGGCGAGCGCCGTGCGGCGCGCCTCCTCGGCGCGCCGTGCGCCGCGCACCCGGAGCCGGGCGCGGACGGGGCCGAGCAGCAGGTCCTCCGGGAGCTCGTCGACGCGGGCGGCGAGGCGGGCGGCGAGCACCTCCTCGTCCCGGGCGGCGCCGAGCTCTCCGGCGAGCCACTTCAGCTCCTTGCCGAGCGGGTCGGTGACGGTCCGGTCGAGCACCTTGCGGTAGGTCTTGAGGGCGCTGCGCAGGCGGCGTGAGGCGACCCGCATCCGGTGCACGGCGTCGGGCAGGTCGCGCCGGACGGCGGGGTCGAGGGCGACGATCGTGTCGCGCTGTTCCCGTACGTACGCGAGGACGGCGGCGGCCGCGCTGCCGGGGGCGGGCTCCGCCGCCCCGCTCCGCTCCGCGGCCGTGGCGGGGTCGGGGGCTCCGGTCTCCGTCAGGGCCCGGGCCAGTTTCGACGGGGCGTCCGAGGGCCTGATGCCCGCCTTGCGCAGGCGCTTCTCGACGGCGTCGAGGACGGCCGGGTCGGCGTCGTCGGCGAGTTCGACCTCGATCTCGGTCCAGGCGGCCTCGCCGGGGCCGGTGAGGCGTTCGGCGTGGACGGTGTCGACGGAGAGCTCGGCGAGGACGGTGCCGTCCTTCGCGGTGAGCAGGTGCACGTCACGGCGGGAGCGGAGCCGGACGAGGGGGCGGACCGGCTCGGTGCGGACCCGGGAGCGGACGAGCCCCGCCAGGGAGGCCGGCAGGGTCTCGGAGAGCGGGGCCCTGATCTCGTCGCGGATCCCGGCGGCGACCGGGAGCTTCAGGTGCCAGCCGGCGTCCCGGCCGCCGGTGCGGCGGCGCAGGGTGAGGGAGTCGGCGGCGAGCCGCAGGTCGGCGGTGTCGTAGTAGACGGCGTCGAGTTCGGTGACGCCCTCGTCCGAGACGGCCGCGACCCCGGCCGCCCGGGTGAGGTCCGGGAGCACCGTGTCCCGGCCGGCCTCGTACTTACGCTCGATCTCGCGCTTCGTCTCCGCCATGCATCGAATCTAGTGCGCCTCAGGCCGTTATGGGGCGCTGCACGCGAATCGACTGCAACAGGCCGATCGCCACCCACACGGCGAACATCGAGGAGCCGCCGTACGAGACGAACGGCAGCGGCAGGCCGGCCACCGGCATGATGCCGAGGGTCATGCCGATGTTCTCGAAGGACTGGAAGGCGAACCAGGCGATGATGCCGGCGGCGACGATCGTGCCGTACAGCTCGCTGGTCTCGCGGGCGATCCGGCAGGCCCGCCAGAGGATCACGCCGAGCAGGACCAGGATCAGTCCCGCGCCGACGAAGCCGAGCTCCTCGCCCGCGACCGTGAAGACGAAGTCGGTCTGCTGTTCGGGCACGAACTGGCCGGTGGTCTGGGAGCCCTTGAAGAGTCCCGCGCCGAGCAGTCCGCCGGAACCGATGGCGATCCGGGCCTGGTTGGTGTTGTAACCGACGCCGGCCGGGTCGAGGTCGGGGTTGGCGAAGGCGGCGAACCGGTTGATCTGGTACTCGTCGAGCATGCCGAGCATGGTGACGAGCACCGCGCCGAGGACGCCCGCGCCGATGAGGCCGAGGACCCAGCGGTTGGAGGCGCCGGAGGCGAGCAGCACGCCGAGCACGATGACGGCCATGACCATGACGGAGCCGAGGTCGGGCATCAGCATGACGATGCCCATGGGCAGCGCGGCGAGGCCGAGCGCCTTGGCGACGGTGCCGTGGTCGGGGTGGAGCTGGTCGCCCGCGTCGACCTTCGCGGCGAGCAGCATCGCCATCACCAGGATGATCGTGATCTTCACGAACTCGCTGGGCTGGAGCGAGAAGCCGCCGCCGACGACGATCCACGCGTGGGCGCCGTTGATGGTCGCGCCGAGCGGGGTGAGCACGGCGAGGATGAGCAGGATCGACAGGCCGTAGAGGATCGGCACGGCCCCGCGCAGGGTGCGGTGGCCGAGCCAGATCGTGCCGACCATCAGGGCGAGGCCGATGCCGGTGTTCAGGACGTGCCGGAACAGGAAGTAGTACGGGTCGCCGTTGTTGAGCTCGGTGCGGCCGCGGGTGGCGGACCAGACGAGCAGGGAGCCCATGAGGGAGAGCGCGAGCGCGGAGAGCAGGATCGGCCAGTCGAGCCGGCGCAGCACCGAGTCGCGGGCGGTGAGCCGGGCCAGCGCGCCGCGCTCGGGGGCGTAGCGGGAGACGGAGAAGCCGTGGGGTGCGGTCACCGGTTCAGAGCCTCCCTCGGTGGGTGGCGGGCGGGCCCGCGAGTTCCCGTGGGTCGTCGTCCGGCTTCTTCGCCGGCTGGGTGGCGTCCGGCGCGGGCTTGGTCGCGTCGGCGGTGAGCTTGTCGGGGTCGATCTTGCCGGCCTCGGGGTCGTACGGCTTGATCTTCGGGGCGTCGATGGAGCCGTCGGCCTCGATCTTCGGCAGGGTCTTCTGCGGCTGCGGCAGCAGGGCCCGCTTCAGGTCCTGGTTGCCGGCGTCGTCGAGTCCGTAGAGCGCGTCGTAGATGTTGCGCACGGCGGGGCCCGAGGCGCCGGAGCCCGTACCACCCTGGGAGATCGTCATGACGATCGCGTAGTCCTTGGTGTACGTGGCGAACCAGGAGGTCGTCTGCTTGCCGTAGACCTCCGCGGTACCCGTCTTGGCGTGCATCGGGATCTTGTCCTGCGGCCAGCCGCCGAATCGCCAGGCGGCGGTACCGCGGGTGGCGACTCCCGCGAGGGCTTCGTCTATCAAGTCGCGGGTCTTGGCGTCGAAGGGGAGCCGGCCGTGCGACCTGGGGGCGATCTCGGTGGTCTTCCTGCCGTCGGCGCTGACGACGGCCTTGCCGACGGTGGGGTTCCACAGGGTGCCGCCGTTGGAGATGGCGGCGTAGATGGTGGCCATCTGGATGGGGGTGACGAGCGTGTCGCCCTGTCCGATGGAGTAGTTGACGGAGTCACCGGCGCGCATCAGGTTGCCTTCGAGGCAGTTCTCGTAGGAGAGCTGCTGGACGTAGGTGCCGCCCTTCTTGCCGTTCTTGCACCACCAGTCCTTGTTGGCCTCCCAGAAGTTCTGCTTCCACTTGCGGTCCGGGACGCGGCCGGTGACCTCGTTGGGGAGGTCGATGCCGGTCTCGGCGCCGAGGCCGAACTGGTGGGCGGTCTTGTAGAACCAGTCCCCCGGGTTCTTCTTCGGCTTCATCCCGCCGTCCTTGATCCACTGCTGGTGGGAGAGGGCGTAGAAGACGGTGTCGCAGGAGACTTCGAGGGCGCGGCCGAGGCTGATGGGGCCGTGGTTCTGCGACTCGAAGTTCTTGAAGACCTGGTTGCCGATGGAGTACGAGCTGGTGCACGGGTAGCGGCCGTCGAAGTCGTAGCCCGCGTTGACGGCGGCGGTGGTCGAGACGACCTTGAAGATGGAGCCGGGGGCCGCCTGGCCCTGGATGGCCCGGTTGAGCAGCGGGAGGTTGGACTCCTTGCCGGTCAGGGCCGCGTAGTCCTTGGCGGAGATGCCGCCGACCCAGGCGTTGGGGTCGTAGTCGGGCTGCGAGGCCATGGCGACGATCCGGCCGGTCTTGGCCTCCATGACGACGACGGCACCGGCGTCGGCCTTGTAGTTCTCGCTGGTGTTCTTGTCGTACGTCTTGCGGGCCTCGACCATCGCGTTGTGCAGCTCCCACTCGGCGACCGCCTGGACGCGGGCGTCGATGGAGGTGACGACGTTGGCGCCGGGCTCGGGCGGGTCGCTCTTGGCCTGGCCGATGACCCGGCCGAGGTTGTCGACCTCGTAGCGGGTGACGCCGGCCTTGCCGCGCAGCTGCTTGTCGTAGGTGCGCTCCAGGCCCGAGCGGCCGACCTGGTCGGAGCGCAGGTACGGGGAGTCGCTGTCCTTGGCCTTCTCGATCTCCTCGTCGGTGACGGGCGAGAGGTAGCCGAGGACCTGGGAGGTGCGGGCCTTGCCGGGCGCCGGGTAGCGGCGGACGGCGGCGGGTTCGGCGGTGATGCCGGGGAAGTCCTCGGCGCGCTCGCGGATCTGGAGGGCCTGCTGGGTGGTGGCCTCGTCGGTGACGGGGATCGGCTGGTAGGGCGAGCCGTTCCAACAGGGCTTGGGGGTCTTGGAGTCGCAGAGCCGGATCTTGTTGACGACGTCCTCGGGCTTCATGCCGAGGACGCCGGCGAGCCGGGTGAGCACGGCCTTGCCGTCGTCCTTCATCTTCATCAGCTCGGTGCGCGAGGCGGAGACCACGAGCCGGGTCTCGTTGTCGGCGAGCGGGACGCCGCGGGCGTCGAGGATGGAGCCGCGGACGGCGGGCTGGACGACCTGCTGGACGTGGTTGTTCTTCGCCTCGTCGGTGTACTCCTTGCCGTTGCGGATCTGGAGGTACCAGAGGCGTCCGCCGAGGGTGAAGAGCAGGGAGAAGACGAGGACCTGGATGACGACGAGCCGGATCTGGACGCGGGGGGTCCGCCCGGTCTCGGGGATGTTGCTCATGCTGCCGCTGCCCCCTGGATCACAGTCGCTTGACTCCCTTGATGCGTCCGGCGCGTGAGGCGCGGCTCCGGGCGGCCTTGACGCGCAGGCCGCTGCGCTGGGTGCCGATCCGCAGGCCGGTGCCGGACGAGAGCCAGCCGGAGGCGACGTCGGCTCCGCCGGAGCCGCCGGTCTCGGCGAGCGGGTCGTTCTCGGCGCGCCGGGCCAGGGCCATGATCAGCGGCACCGTGAAGGGCGCGAGGAGCAGGTCGTAGAGGGCCGCGGTGAACAGCAGGAAGCCGAGGCCGACATGCCGGGCGGCGGTGTCTCCGACGAGGGCGCCGACGCCGGCGTACAGCAGGGTGGAGCCGATGGCGGCGACGACGACCACGGCCATGGGGCCGGTCGCGGACTTCAGGCGCCCGTTCTCGGGGCGGGCGAGGCCGCAGAGGTAGCCGACGACGCAGAGCACGAGGGCGTAGCGCCCGGCGGCGTGGTCGGCGGGCGGGGCGAGGTCGGCGAGGAGTCCGGCGGTGAAGCCGACGAGGGCGCCGGTGACGTGCCCGTACACGAGGGCGAGGGCGACGACGGTGAGCAGGACGAGGTCGGGGACGGCGCCGGGGAGCTGGAGCCGGGCGAGGACGGAGACCTGGACGACGAGGGCGACGACGACCAGTGCGGCCGAGAGCAGGATGCGGTTGACCTTCACGGTGTTGCCTCCCCCTGGTCCTGCGGCTGCTGGTTCTGCTGGTCGGGCTGCTGGGCCTGGTCCTGTGCCTGGCCCTGTGCCTGGTCCTGGGCCCGCCCCTGGGCCTGGTCCTGGGGCTTGACGCCCTGCTGGTCCGGCTTCTGCCCGGCCTGCTGTCCGTCCGGCGGCGGGGTGACGGTCACGGTGACGGTCGGGGCCGGCTTGGGCTTCTGCGGCAGGACCATGTCGCGCGGGTCGCTGCGCGGGGCCTGGACGACGACGCCGACGATGTCGAGCTTGGTGAAGCCGACGTACGGGCGCACGTAGATGTTGCGGGTGAGGCCGCCGCCCGCGGGGTCGACGCGGACGACCTCGCCGACGGGCACGCCGGGCACGAAGGGCTTGTCGGCCTGGGAGCCGAAGGTGACGAGCCGGTCGCCGGGCTTGACCTTGGCCTTGCCGTTGAGGAGCTGGACGAGCAGCGGGCGGTCGCCCTGGCCGGTGGCGAAGCCGAGTTCGTCCGTCTTCTCCATGCGGGTGCCGACGGTGAAGTCGGGGTCGTTGGCGAGCAGGACCGTGGAGGTGGAGGGGCCGACGGTGGTGACCCGGCCGACGAGTCCGGAGCCGTTGAGGACGGTCATGTCGCGGCGGATGCCGTCGCGTGCGCCGACGTCGATGGTGACGGTCCAGGAGAAGCCCTGGGCGGCTCCTATGGCGATGACCTCGGCGCCCTTGATGCCGTACTGGCCGGCGCCGGCGGTCTTCAGCATGGCGTCGAGCTCGCGCAGCCGGTTGCGGTTGCGGTCGTCGCTGCCGAGCTTGGCCTTGAGGGCGGCGTTCTCCTGTTCGAGGGCGGCGATGCGGTTGTGCCGTTCCCCCGAGTCGCGGACCGCTCCTATGGCGTTGCCGATCGGGTCGACCGCTGAGGCGACTCCGTTCTCGACGGGACCGAAGACCGCGGCCGCGGCCTGTCGGGCACCGTCGACCGGCGACTCCTGGCCTCCTCTGATGTCCACCGTGATCAGTGCGAACGCGATGGCGATCAGCAGTACCAGGAGCAGCCGGCTCTCTCGTGTGTCCCTCACGTGCGGCGGCCGTGCCCTTCCTCGATGGTTACGGGGGGTGTGACGGGCCCCCGGGCCCGTCGGGCCCGGGGAGCGGATGCAGTTGTGGTGGGCGGGTCTAGCGGCGCGGCTGGGCGTCGAGGACCTGCTGGAGGGCCTCGAACTCCTCGACGCACTTGCCGGATCCGAGCGCCACCGAGTCCAGCGGGTCCTCGGCGATGTGGATCGGCATGCCCGTCTCGCGGCGCAGGCGCTCGTCGAGGCCGCGCAGCAGGGCGCCGCCACCGGTGAGAACGATGCCGCGGTCCATCACGTCACCGGAGAGCTCCGGCGGGCACTTGTCGAGGGTGGTCTTGACGGCGTCGACGATCGCGTTGACCGGCTCCTCGATGGCCTTGCGGACCTCGGCGGCGGAGATGACGACGGTCTTGGGCAGCCCGGAGACGAGGTCGCGGCCCCGGATCTCGGTGTGCTCGTCCTGGTCGAGGTCGTAGGCGGAGCCGATGGTGATCTTGATCTGCTCGGCGGTGCGCTCACCGAGGAGGAGCGAGTACTCCTTCTTGATGTGCTGGATGATCGCGTTGTCGAGCTCGTCGCCGGCCACCCGGATGGACTGTGCCGTGACGATTCCGCCGAGGCTGATGACGGCGACCTCGGTGGTGCCGCCGCCGATGTCGACGACCATATTGCCGGTCGCCTCGTGGACCGGGAGGCCCGAGCCGATGGCCGCGGCCATGGGCTCCTCGATGATGTGCACCTGGCGGGCGCCGGCCTGGGTGGAGGCCTCGATGACGGCGCGGCGCTCGACTCCGGTGATGCCGGAGGGGACGCAGACGACGACCCGGGGCCGGGCCAGGTAGCGGCGCTTGTGGATCTTGAGGATGAAGTAGCGGAGCATCCGCTCCGTGATCTCGAAGTCGGCGATCACGCCGTCCTTCAGCGGACGCACGGCGACGATGTTGCCGGGCGTCCGGCCGATCATCTTCTTCGCCTCGGCACCCACCGCGAGGATGCCGCCGGTGTTGGTGTTGATCGCGACGACGGACGGCTCGTTCAGAACGATGCCTCGACCCCTGACGTACACCAGCGTGTTGGCGGTCCCGAGGTCGACAGCCATGTCACGGCCGATGAACGACATTGAGTTCCCCTTGTTTCCCATGAGGATGCGTCGGGCCTTCCCTAGCGGAGCGTTGACGGCTTCTCAGGTCGGCGAGGTGGTGGCTGAGGATGGTACGGCGTGGAGTTTTCCATCGTAGTGCCGCCCGCCCGGATACCGCGCGGCGGACCGCCTCTGCCCACCTCTGTATAGGTGACGGTAGGACGCGGCGATCCGTTCCCGGGATTGGCGTTCATATGCCTGGGGGCGACCGAAATTCCTTCGGTCGCCCCAGGTCGTGGCGCTGTTCGGCTGACGAGGGGTCAGCCGGAGCCGCCGGGAAGCTCAGACCAGGCCCGGGAAGAAGATCTTCAGCTCGCGGGCGGCGGACTCCTCGGAGTCCGAGGCGTGGATGAGGTTCTCGCGGACGATCGTGCCGAAGTCGCCGCGGATGGAGCCGGGGGCCGCCGCGATCGGGTCGGTCGGGCCGGCCAGCGTGCGCAGGCCCTCGATGACCCGCTCGCCCTCGACGACCAGCGCGACGACCGGGCCGGACTGCATGAAGCCCATGAGCGGCTCGTAGAACGGCTTGCCCTTGTGCTCGCCGTAGTGCTGCTCCAGCGTGTCCTGGTCCAGCGTGCGCAGCTCCAGGGCCGTGATGGTCCAGCCGGCCTTGCGCTCGATGCGGCCGATGATCTCGCCGATGAGGCCACGGCGGACGGCGTCGGGCTTGAGCAGGACGAGCGATCGCTGGCTCACGGGGGAACTCCTTCGGAAAAACGGTGTGCGGGCCTTTGAGGCTACAGGGCCCGCACCGGCCACGATCACGCAGCGTCAGGCCCTACGGAGCCTTCCGCGGCGGCCCAGCGGGCCTTGATCTCGTCGATCTTCCGCCCGTAGTGCACCGAGGCCCACCACAGCACCGCGAACAGCGCGCCCAGGAAGAACATGACGGGCACCACGAAGCCGCTGACGACCAGACCGAGCTGCAGCGCCCAGCCGAGCTGCACACCGCCCGGACGGGTGATCATCCCGCACAGCAGCACCGAGAGGACCATGGCGATCCCGCAGACCGTCCAGACCGTGGACATCGCCAGGCCGTCGTCCTTCATGGCGACCAGACCGGCGAAGCCGATCACGAAGAACTCGCCGATGAGCGTCGAGGAGCAGAGCACCCGCATGGCCGTCAGCCCCTCTTCAGCAGCAGCCGGGCGTCGCCGACCGTGAAGATCGAACCGGTCACGAGGACACCCGCGCCCGCGTACTCCTCCTGCTCCTCGGCGAGCGTGATCGCCGCCTCCAGGGCGTCGTCGAGGCGCGGCTCGACCACCACCCGGTCCTCGCCGAAGACCTCGACCGCGAGGGCGGCGAGCTCGTCGACGTCGGTGGCCCGGGGGTTGGAGTTCGCCGTCACCACGACCTCGGCGAAGATCGGCTCGAAGGCCTCCAGGAGCCCACGGGCGTCCTTGTCGCCGCTGGTGGAGACGACGCCGATGAGCCGGGAGAAACCGAAGGACTCCGTGATGCCGTCGGCGGTGGCCCGGGCGCCGTGCGGGTTGTGCGCCGCGTCCAGGATGACCGTCGGGGACTTGCGCACGACCTCGAGGCGGCCCGGCGAGGCCACCTGGGCGAAGGCCCGGCGGACCGTGTCGACGTCCAGGGTGCGGGCGTGCTGCGCGCCGATGCCGAAGAAGGCCTCGACCGCGGCGAGCGCGACGGCCGCGTTGTGCGCCTGGTGCGCGCCGTACAGCGGCAGGAACACGTTGTCGTACTCGCCGCCCAGGCCGCGCAGGGTCAGCAGCTGGCCGCCGACCGCGACCTCGCGGGAGACGATGCCGAACTCCATGCCCTCGCGGGCCACGGTGGCGTCGACCTCGACGGCCTTCTTGAGGAGCACCTGGGCCGCGTCGACCGGCTGCTGGGCCAGGATGACCGTCGCGTCCTGCTTGATGATCCCGGACTTCTCGCCGGCGATCTCGCCGGTGGTCCCGCCGAGCCGGTCGGTGTGGTCCAGGTCGATCGGGGTGACCACGGCGACGGAGCCGTCGATGACGTTGGTGGCGTCCCAGGTGCCGCCCATGCCGACCTCGACGACGGCGACGTCGACCGGGGCGTCGGCGAAGGCCGCGTACGCCATCGCGGTGAGGACCTCGAAGAAGGAGAGCCGGTACTCCTCGCGGGCGTCGACCAGCTCCACGTACGGCTTGATGTCCCGGTACGTCTCGACGAAGCGCTCGGCCTCGATCGGGGCGCCGTCCAGGCTGATCCGCTCGGTGATGGTCTGCACGTGCGGCGAGGTGTACCGCCCGGTGCGCAGGTCGAAGGCGCCGAGCAGGGCCTCGATCATGCGGGCGGTCGACGTCTTGCCGTTGGTGCCGGTGATGTGGATGGAGGGGTAGGCGCGCTGCGGCTCGCCGAGCACGTCCATCAGGGCCGCGATCCGCTTGACCGAGGGCTCCAGCTTGGTCTCGCCCCAGCGGGTGGACAGCTCGGTCTCGACCTCGCGCAGGGCCTTGTCGACCTCGGGGTCGAGCGGGCGGGAGGGCACCGGGTCGCCCTGCGGCGGGCCGGCCATCGCACGCAGGGTACGGCTGCCGGCCTCGATCACCGCCAGATCGGGATCCCGGTCGGTCTCGGCGTCGACGATGTCGTCGAACTGGTCGCTGCGGTCGCTCGGCTCACTCACGCCCCCAGTCTACGGAGGGGGACCGACAGGACATCGGACCCACCCCATTCGGGACTTTCGTCCCGCCGTCCGGCCGGGCCGCCGGGCAAACTTGGCGATCATGGACATAGGCATCGACCTCGGCACCGCCAACACCCTCCTCTACGCCCGCGGCCAGGGCATCGTCCTCAACGAACCGTCCGTGGTGGCGGTCCAGGCGGGCTCGCGGACGGCGCTCGCGGTCGGAGCGGAGGCGAAGGAGACCATCGGCCGCACGCCCGGCACCATCACCGCGATCCGCCCGCTGCGGGACGGCGTGATCAGCGACTACGAGGCGGCCGAGGAGATGATCCGGCACTTCGTGCGCAAGGCGGTGCCCGGGCGCCGGCCGCGCACCCGGATGGTGGTGTGCGTGCCGAGCGGGGTGACCCCCGTCGAGCGGCGGGCCATCGTGCACGCCTCGATCTCGGCGGGCGCGAAGGCGGTGCACCTCATCGAGGAGCCGATGGCGGCGGCGATCGGGGCGGGGCTTCCGGTCTCGGACCCGCGCGGGTCGATGGTCGTCGACATCGGCGGCGGGACGACCGAGGTGGCCGTCATCTCGCTCGGCGGGATCGTCACCGCCCAGTCCCTGCGGGTCGGCGGCGACCGGCTGGACACGGCCATCGCGGACTTCGTGCGCAAGGAGCACTCGCTGCTCGTCGGCGAGCGGACCGCCGAGGACGTCAAGGTCGCGATCGGCTCGGCCTGGCCGGTGCCGGGCGGCGAGGAGTTCGAGCGCTCCACCTTCACGGTGCGGGGCCGCGAGAAGGTCAGCGGGCTGCCGCGCACGGTGGAACTGACGGTGCCGGAGGTGCGGGCCGCGCTCGACGAGCCGGTGGAGGCGATCATCGCGGCGGTGCGGGCCACCCTGGAGGAGTGCCCGCCGGAGCTGTCGGGCGACGTGATGGAACACGGCATCGTGCTGACCGGCGGCGGCGCGCTGCTGCCGGGCCTTGATCTGCGCATGGCCTCGGCGACCGGCATCCCGGTCTTCGTCGCCGAAGCCCCACTGGACTGCGTGGCCCTGGGCTCGGGCCGCTGCGTGGAGGACTTCGACGGGCTGCAGCGGGTGCTGGGGAAGGCGGAGCGGGCGCGCTAGGGCGTGTCCGGAAGGCAGCGCCGACTGCCCGCCGGGCAGGCCCCGCGGCGCCCGGGGCGTGCGAGCGCAGGGGGCCGGGATCGTGCGCGCCAGGCCTCGCGGGCCGGGCGGGACTCCCCGGACACGCCCTGGGCACCTGCCGCCCGGGTGGCCGCCCGACCGGGCCGGGCCGGCGCGTCAGCGGGTGAGGCCCGCGGGGAGCAGGGCCGTCACGACGTACGCGCCGTGCTCGCGGCGGGCGTGCAGGGAACCGCCCATGCTGGTGACGCGCTCGCGCATGGAGAACAGGCCGGTGCCGGTCGAGACGGGGGCGCGGTCCGGCGGGGTCTTGGCGAGCGGGTTGCGGACCTCGACGCGCAGGTCGCGGCCCTCGACGGTGATCGACACGGTCACCGGCAGGCCGGGGGCGTGCTTGGCGGCGTTCGTCAGGCACTCCTGCACCACCCGGTGCACGGCCGTCTGGCGCAGCGGCGAGAGCGCCTTGGCCTCCTCGGCGACCGCCAGGTCGACCGGGCTGCCCATCCGCTCGCTCTCCTCGGCGAGCGCGCCGAGCCCTTCGAGGCCGGGCGTGGACGCGGCCCCGTCGGCGCGCCGGACGATCGTCTCGTTGAGCATGTGGTGGGCCCGCCGCGCGGTGTCGGCGAGCTCCTCGAAGTCCTTCTGGTGGGCCTCTCCCCTGGCCCGTACGGCCAGCACCTCGGCCCGCACGGCGAGGACGGTCAGCTCCCGGCCCACCAGGTCGTGGACGTCCCGGCCGACCGAGATCCGCTCCTCCTGGACGGCCTGCCGGGCCGCGGACTCGCTGCGCTGGACCTGGAGGGCCAGCACGAGGTCCTGGCGGTACGCGGCGATGCCGACGCCCGCGGCCAGGGCGCCGATCGGGATGACCAGACCGAGGAACTCGCTCAGCGTCTCGCCGTGCTTGGCCGGCCAGCCCGGCAGGTTGAACAGGGCGTAGGAGGCGGCGACGTACAGCAGGGTGGCGAGCACGGCGGTCCGGCGGCCCCGGAAGCGTCCCAGCGAGTACAGCGCGAACTGGATCATCGTCAGCTCGTGCAGCCAGCCCATCAGGAAGAGCGCCACCGCGAACGGCACCCACGGCGCCTTCCGCCGCAGGACCAGCGTGGCGGCGCCGGCCGCCAGGACGAGGGTCGCGGTGACGCCGGTGAGCGAGTTGTCGGCGCGGGCGAGGCCCGGAACGTCCAGGACCATCAGGCCGAAGGCGCTGATCGCGGCGACGACGTCCATGGCGCGGGGCGACACGGCCCACCGGTCCGCACAGCGGCGCAGCGCGGCGAAGGCGGGGAGGCGAGGCATGCCCTCCATCATCCCGGGTCGAAGGTCCCGCCACCCCGGACCTGAAGTCCCGTCTGGTGTGAGATGGGGCACTTCGCCCAGATTGCTGTTTGACTCTGAAATGTGTACGAAGCACCCCAGGACCCGCTCGCTCTCACGGCGGCCGTCCTCGACGCCCTCCCCCAGGCGGCCATGCTCGTCGACCGCGATCTGCGCATCGTCCGGGTGAACCGCCGCCTCTCCCGGCTGCTCCGGCTGCCCGACGGACTCGACCTCTCCCCCGGCACCCCGCGCGACCGGCTGCTCGCCCACGTCGCCGCGATGCTCGACCGGCCGGAGGAGCGGCGCCGCTTCCTGGAGGAGGCGCGGACCCGCGCGCCGGTCACCCGGATCGCCGAGTACCACCTGCGCGACGGGCGGACCCTGCGCCGCCGCCGGAGCCCGGTCGGCCAGGGCGACGCCTTCTTCGGGCACCTCTGGCTCATCGAGGACGTCACCCGCGAGCACGAGGCCGAGGAGGACCTGTACGCGCAGGTGCGCAAGCTCGGGGCGCTCGCCGACGAGCGGGCCGCCTTCGCCGGCCAGGTGCTGCACGCGCTGCGCACCCCGCTCGCCACCGTACTCAGCCTCGCCGAGCTGCTCCTGGAACCGGCGGCCGGCCGCCTCGACCCGGAGCAGACCTCCTTCGTCGAGGCGATCCGCCGCAACGCGCTGCGGATGCAGTCCGTCGCCGAGAACCTGCCGGGCCCCGCCTCCGGCGCACCGCCCGCGAAACCGCACCCCGGCCCGCTCCTGGTCCACGAGCTGATCGAGCGGGTGATCCTGGAGGCCCTCCAGCGCAACGCCGGCGCCGGCCCGTACATCGCGGCCGACTGCCCGCCCGGCGGGCCCGCGCTGAGCGCCGACGCGCACCTGCTGACCGGGGCGCTGGAGGAGCTCGTCGGCAACGCGCTGCGGTTCACCCCCGAGGACGGGCGGGTCGACGTCGTCGCCCGGCCCGACGGGGACCACTGGACCATCCAGGTGCGGGACACCGGCATCGGCGTCCCGCTGGAGTACCAGGAGGAGATCTTCACCCCCTTCGTACGCGCCCCCAACGCCCGCCGCGGCGGCTTCCCCGGCACCGGCCTCGGTCTGGCCGGCGCCCTGGACGCCGTACGCCTGCACGGCGGCAGCATCACCGTCCGCGACCGCGAGAACCGGCCGGGCGCGGTGTTCACGGTGCGGCTGCCGTACGCGGCCGGGGAGGGCGGCGGTCGCGCGGAGAGCGGGCCCGCCGAATGACCCGGCTGCTCGTCGTCGAGGACGACCCCGACCTCTCCCTGGCCCTGCGCGTGCTGCTCACCCGCCGCGGCTACGAGGTCTCCCTCGCCGCCGACGGCCGCGAGGGGCTGCGGCTGCTGTTCGCCGAGCGGCCCGCGCTCATGGTGCTCGACCTGCTGCTGCCCGAGCTCGACGGCTGGCAGGTGCTCGACCGCACCCGGGACATGTGCGACGTGCCGGTCCTCGTGCTGTCCGGGCTCGGCGCCGTCGACGACCGGGTGCGCGGGCTGCGCTCCGGCGCCGACGACTACCTCGTCAAGCCCTTCGCCCACGCCGAGCTGCTGGCCCGCGTCGAGAGCCTGCTGCGCCGGGCGGGCCCCGGCCACTGGGCCGGCGAGCAGGTCGAGGAGGACCTGCGCCTGGTGCCCGAGCGCCGCTCCGCGCTCTGGCACGGCGGCGAGATCCGGCTCAGCGACATCGAGTACCGGCTGCTCCAGCTCCTGGTCCGCAACCGGGGCCGGGTGGTCACCACCGGCCAGCTCCTCGACCAGGTCTGGGACGACACCTCCGCGATCGGCCGCGACCGCGTGAAGTTCGCCGTCCTGCGCCTGCGCCGCAAGCTCCGCGCCACCGGCGGCCCGGGGGCCCACGACCCCATCGAGGCGGTCCGGGGCCTGGGCTACCGCTACGAGAGCGCGGGGTGAGCGGGGGTGACACGGAACACCGCGAGCTCGGGACGAAGGTCCCGACCGTACGTCCCGAGCCGCCCGCCACCGGGGAACGGCAACCGTCCGGCAACCGTGCGCCACCGCAGCGCGCGACCGACGGCCCGCAGCTTGGAGGCATGAAGACCCTCCCTGCCCGCAGTGTCGCCCTCGTCCTCGGTACCCGCCCGGAGCTGGTCAAGCTCGCCGAGCTCATCCGGGTGCTCGGCCCCGCCGCGCGGGTCGTGCACACCGGCCAGCACTACGACGAGGAGCTCTCCGGCAGCTTCCTCGCCGAGCTCGGCCTGCCCGATCCCGAGTACCTGACCGGCGTCGGCGGGCAGCCCAGGGCCGTCCAGATCGCCGCCGCCCTGCACGGCCTCGACGGGCTGTTCGAGGCCGAGCCGCCGCTCGCCGTCGTCGTCCAGGGCGACACGAACGCCGCCCTCGCCGGCGCGCTCGCCGCCAACGCGCGCGACCTGCCCCTGGTCCACGTCGAGGCGGGGCTGCGCAGCCACGACCGGGCCATGCCCGAGGAGCACAACCGGGTCCTCATCGACCGGCTCGCCGACGTGCTGTGCGCGGCGACCCCCGACAACCGCGCGCTGCTGCTCGCCGAGGGCGTCCCGGACGAGCGGATCGCCGTCACCGGCAACCCCGTCGTCGAGGCCGTCCAGGACCACCTGCCGGCGGCGCCGGAGCGCACCCGGCTCCTCTCCTCCCTCGGGCTGCGCCCCGACGGCTACGTCCTGGCGACCGTGCACCGCCCGGAGAACACCGACGACGAGCCCGCCCTCGCCGCCGTCCTCCACGAGCTCGCCCAGCTCGCCCGCGAGCTGCCGGTCGTGCTGCCGCTGCACCCGCGCACCCGGGCCCGCGTGGAGGCAGCGGGGCTGCTGCCGCTGCTCGACGGCGTGACCGTGCTGCCCCCGGCCGGCTACGGCACCTTCCTGGCCCTCGCCCGGCACGCGGCGCTGATCGTCTCCGACTCCGGCGGCGTCCAGGAGGAGACCACCGTCCTCGGGCGCCCGCTGGTGGTCGTGCGCAACTCGACCGAGCGCCCCGAGTCGCTCGCCGACTTCGCCGAACTCGTCGACCCGGGCCCGGGGATCGGCGCCGCCGCCCGCCGCCGCCTCGCCGAGGGGCCCCAGGGCCTGCGCCGCCTCGCGGCCCTCCCCAGCCCGTACGGCGACGGCACCGCCTCCCGCCGGATCGCCGCCCTCATCGCCGAACTGGCGGCCGCCCGCACGATCCGCCAGGACCACGCGATGGCCGCCTGACCCGCACCCGCCCGGACCTCACCGACCCGCACGGCGGCCCCCCCCCTGACCACGGTCCGCCCGGCCTCACGCGACGCCCGCCCGCCCCCACCGGAGCCCCCGCCCCCATGAGCCTCCCCCTCCTGCTGTCCGTCTTCCCCTTCCTCCTCCTCGCCGGCTTCCTCGTCTACTGGGCCGGCGCCCGGCACGCCTACGCGCGGCGGCGGCCCGTCGAGAGCGGCGACCCGGCCGCCTACGACTGGCACTTCTTCGTGCCCTGCCGCGACGAGGAGGCGGTCATCGCGGACACCGTCGCCCGGCTGCGGGCCGACTTCGCCGGCTCCCACGCGTGGGTGATCGACGACGCGAGCGACGACCTCACCGCGCCGATCGTCAGCGCGCTCGCCGAGCGGGACCCGAAGGTCCATCTCGTCTCCCGGCGCCGGCCCGACGCCCGCATCGGCAAGGGCGCCGCGCTCAACTCCGCCTACGAGGCGCTGAACGCGCACCTCGGCGCGGACGCCGACCGGGCGCGGGTGATCGTGTGCGTCGTGGACGCCGACGGCCAGGTGGCGCCGGACGCCCTCGCCCACGTCAGCGGCCCTGACGCGTTCGGCGACCCCGACATGGGCGGCGTGCAGATCGGCGTGCGGATGCGGAACGTCGAGGAGGAGCGCCCGCTGCCCGACCGCGGCCGCGCCGCCAACGCGTACGCCCGGCTCCTGATCCGTATGCAGGACGCCGAGTTCGCCGTCTCCAACACCGGCATGCAGCTGCTGCGGCGCCGCACCGGATCGGTCGGGCTCGGCGGCAACGGCCAGTTCACCCGGCTCACCGCGCTCGACCGGATCGCGTCCGCCGAGCGCCGCCCCTGGCAGCAGGACGCCCTCCTGGAGGACTACGAACTGGGCCTGCACATGCGGCTCGCCGGCTACCGGGTCACCCATGTCGCCGACACCTGGGTCAGCCAGGAGGCGCTGCCGTACACCCGTCGCTTCCTCACCCAGCGCACCCGCTGGGCCCAGGGCAACATCCAGTGCGTGCGCTACTCCGGACGCATCATCGGCTCCCGCCACTACAGGGCCGCCGGGGTCCTGGAGTCGCTCTACACCTTCTTCCAGCCGATCGCCCATCTCGCGACCCTCGTCCTGACGGGCGTCATGGTGGCCGCCCTCGTGACCGGCGGCGGCGCGGC
Source organism: Streptomyces sp. NPDC020422 (assembly GCF_044386705.1). NCBI lineage: Bacteria > Bacillati > Actinomycetota > Actinomycetes > Kitasatosporales > Streptomycetaceae > Streptomyces > Streptomyces sp. NPDC020422. Next base: position 358,098 of record NZ_JBIRVJ010000002.1, read on the forward strand.
CGTGGTGCTGCTCGCCGCCTGGCCGCTCGCCCTGGCCCTCGCCGTCGTGTCGATCGTGCCGTTCCTGCTGTGGGGCCCGGTCTACCGGCGCGCGTTCGCCCCGGACCGCTCCCGGCTCACGGGCCTGCTGTGGGGGTTCGCGCTGTGGCTGTACGCGTACCACCTGTTCGTGGTCTCGGCGCGCGGCTTCGTCCGGCTGCTGCGCGGGCGCACGGGCTGGGCGAAGACCCGCCGCAACGCCGAGACGGCGGGGGTCGGGCCGGTCGCCACGGAGTCCTGAGCGGGGTACGGGAAAGGGCCCGGAACCATTCCTGGTTCCGGGCCCCTCCGTGTCCGTCGGCCGTTACGCCTGCGGCAGCTTCTCCAGCTGCGCCTGGATGCGGGCGATGTCCTCGTCCGCCTTGGCGAGCCGGCCCTTGATCTTGTCCACGACGTTGTCGGGGGCCTTCGCCAGGAAGGCCTCGTTGCCCAGCTTGGCCTCGGCCTGCGCCTTCTCCTTCTCGGCGGCGGCCAGGTCCTTGGCGAGGCGCTTGCGCTCGGCGGCGACGTCGATCGTGCCCGACAGGTCGAGCGCGACCTCGGCGCCGACGACCGGGAGGGTGGCGGTGGCCGCGAAGCCCTCGCCCTCCGGCTGGAGGCGCAGGATCTGGCGGATGGCGCCCTCGTGCGCGACGAGCGGGGTGCCGTCGAGCGTCAGGCGGGCCGGGACCTTCTGGGCGTCCTGGAGGCCCTGCTCCTTGCGGAACCGGCGGACCTCGGTGATGGCCCGCTGGACCAGCGCGATCTCCTGCTCGGCGGCCGCGTCGCGGAAGCCGCTGTCCTTCGGCCAGTCGGCGATCACGAGGGACTCGCCGCCGGTCAGCGTGGTCCACAGCGTCTCGGTGACGAACGGGACGATCGGGTGCAGCAGGCGCAGCATGACGTCCAGGACCTCGCCGAGGACACGGCCGGAGACCCGCGCGCCCTCGCCGCCGGCGAAGAACGTCGTCTTGGACAGCTCGACGTACCAGTCGAAGACCTCGTCCCACGCGAAGTGGTAGAGGGCCTCGCTGAGCTTGGCGAACTGGAAGTCGTCGTAGTACGCGTCGACCTGCGCGACCGTCTCGTTGAGGCGGGACAGGATCCAGCGGTCGGTCGCCGACATCTCGGCGGCGTCCGGCAGCGGGCCCTCGATCGTCGCGCCGTTCATCAGCGCGAAGCGCGTGGCGTTCCAGATCTTGTTGGCGAACTTGCTGGAGGCCTGGACCCAGTCCTCGCCGATCGGCACGTCCGCGCCGGGGTTGGCGCCCTTCGCCAGGGTGAAGCGGACGGCGTCGGAGCCGTACGCGTTCATCCAGTCCAGCGGGTCGACCGCGTTCGGGTTGGACTTCGACATCTTCTTGCCGAACTCGTCGCGGACCAGACCGGTGAGGGCGACCTGCTTGAACGGCGCCTCGCCGTCCATCGCGTACAGACCGAACATCATCATCCGGGCGACCCAGAAGAAGATGATGTCGTGGCCGGTCAGCAGGACGTCGGTCGCGTAGAACTTCGCCAGGTCCGGGGTCTTCTCCGGCCAGCCGAGCGTGGAGAACGGCCACAGGCCCGAGGAGAACCAGGTGTCGAGGACATCGGAGTCCTGGGTCCAGCCCTCGCCCGTCGGGACCTCGTCGTCGGGTCCGACGCAGACGACCTCGCCGTCCGGGCCGTACCAGATCGGAATGCGGTGGCCCCACCACAGCTGGCGCGAGATGCACCAGTCGTGCATGTTGTCGACCCAGTCGAAGTAGCGCTTGGAGAGCTCCTTCGGGTGGATCTCGACCGAGCCGTCGCGGACGGCGTCGCCGGCGGCCTGCGCCAGCGGGCCGACCTTGACCCACCACTGCATCGACAGGCGCGGCTCGACGGTCGTCTTGCAGCGCGAGCAGTGGCCCACGGAGTGCATGTACGGGCGCTTCTCGGCGACGATCCGGCCCTGCTCCCGAAGCGCGCCGACGATCGCCGAGCGGGCCTCGAAGCGGTCCAGGCCGAGGAAGGGGCCGTGGACGGTGATGACGCCGTGCTCGTCCATGACGGTGAGCGAGGGCAGGTCGTGGCGCTGGCCGATGGCGAAGTCGTTCGGGTCGTGCGCCGGGGTCACCTTGACGGCGCCGGTGCCGAACTCGGGGTCGACGTGCTCGTCGGCGACGACCGGGATGGTCCGGTCGGTCAGCGGCAGCTTGATCTGCTTGCCGACCAGGTGCTTGTAGCGCTCGTCCTCCGGGTGGACGGCGACGGCGGTGTCACCGAGCATCGTCTCGGCCCGGGTGGTGGCGACGACCAGGGACTCCTCGCCCTCGCCGTACCGGATGGAGACCAGCTCGCCGGCGTCCTCCTGGTACTCGACCTCGATGTCGGAGATGGCGGTCAGACAGCGCGGGCACCAGTTGATGATGCGCTCGGCGCGGTAGATCAGACCGTCCTCGTACAGGTCCTTGAAGATCCGCTGGACGGCCTTGGACAGGCCCTCGTCCATCGTGAAGCGCTCGCGCGACCAGTCGAGGCCGGCGCCGAGGCGGCGCAGCTGGCCGAGGATCCGGCCGCCGTACTCGTCCTTCCACTGCCAGACGCGCTCGACGAACGCCTCGCGGCCCAGGTCGTGGCGGGACTTGCCCTCCTCGGCGAGCTGCTGCTCGACCTTGTTCTGGGTGGCGATGCCGGCGTGGTCCATGCCGGGCAGCCACAGGGTCTCGAAGCCCTGCATGCGCTTGCGGCGGGTCAGCGCGTCCATCAGCGTGACCTGGAAGGCGTGGCCCAGGTGGAGGGCGCCCGTGACGTTCGGCGGCGGGATGACGATGGTGTACGGAGGCTTCTCGCTCTTCGCGTCGGCCGTGAAGTACCCCCGGTCTACCCAGCGCTCGTACAGCGCCCCCTCTACCTCGGCCGGCGCGTACGCGGTCGGAAGGGCGGCGGTGGCTGCTGTCTGCTGCTGAGTGTTCTCGGTCACGGGCCCAGTTTAGGGGTGTCACCGGGTGGTCCTGAAACGCGATTGTTCGGTAACGGTGTGACCCCCACCGCCCCGGCCGGGCGGGGCTTCCGACAGGATGTTCGCCAGACATAAACATCTTGTGAGGGGAACCTGTCCATGAGCTACAACCAGCCGGGCCCGTACGGCGGCCAGCCCCAGCAGCCCGGGCCGTACGGCCAGCAGCCTGGCCCGTACGGCCAGCCGCCGCAGCAGCCCCCGTACGGCGGCCAGCCGCAGCCCGGCTACGGCTACCCGCAGCAGGCGCCGCAGGGCGTCCCGCCGCAGCAGCCGTACGGTTACCCGCAGCAGGGCCAGCAGCCCGGCCCGTACGGACAGCACCCGCAGTACGGCGCCCCCCAGGGCCCGGGCGGCTACCCGCCCCCGCCGCCGGCCCCGAAGAAGAGCAAGGCCGGCTGGATCATCGGCGGCGTCGCGGTGGTCGCGGCGCTGGCCGTGGGGGCGTACTTCGTGATCGGCGGGGGTGGCGCCGGGAACAGCGCCGTCTCCGATTCCACCAAGGGCTTCAAGATCGCCCCGGCGGCGACGGTCGGCGAGTACAAGAAGGAAGGCGCCGACAAGACCGGCGACCTGACCGACAAGCAGAAGACCAGCGCCGACGCGATGGGGATCAAGAACCCCCACGCGGTCGCCGCCTCTTACAAGGCGGGTGACTCCACCGACCCGCTCAAGGGCAAGAGCATGAGCCTGAACGGGATGTGGGGCGACATCGCCGACCCGGCGAAGGCGCTGGATGTCGCGTTCGCGAACTACGAGAAGGACGAGACCGGCAAGGCCGACGACGTCAAGGTGACCCCGGTCGGCAGCCCGGAGAGCAAGACTCCGGCCGGCTTCGAGGGCGCGCTGATGAAGTGCCAGTACCTCAAGCTCGAGAACACCGGAACGGAGAGCACGCCCGGGCCGAAGTCGTTCCAGGTGCCCACGTGCGCTTGGGCCGACTACAGCACGCTGGGCGTCGTGAACGTCATCGACCTCTCGACGATGATGACCGGCGGCCAGGGCCTCACCCTGGACCAGGTGGCCGAGGTGACGGCCCAGCAGTACAAGGCCTCGCGCACCAAGGCGTGACGCGGGAGAAGCCGGGGCCCCGCAGAACCGTCACGGATCTGCGGGGCCCCGGTCGTGCGGGCATCAAGCCCTGAGACAGGCGGTCTGCGCAACGCCCGCGGCGACTCCGATCGCCCCCAGGCCGCCAAGGCAGGCGGCGTTGGGCACGGTCCCCGCCCAGGTCCGCCAGGCCCTGTGATCACACGCGGCCCGCACCTTCGGGCCGACCGTGTACCCCTTGCTCTGCACGTAGTTCACGCATCCCACCTGATCGGCCTGCGCCGTCGTCGCCGTGGCGACCGGAACGACGCCGGCGGCGGTGATGCACAGCGCCGTCATCATGCGCCTGATCTTCATGGCCTTGCCTCCCCTTCGGTTGCGCAGGGCGGTCAACCCCTACGAGGGGTACAAGATCACGAACAACGCCAAGGTGCCCGAAATGCAGGCGACTTGTCTCATTTATGCGCGCATTCGACCGGAAAGACGAAGGCGCCCGATCTGTCGATCGGGCGCCTTCATCGTCGGACCGACGCGCTACGCGGACTTCTCGTGCCTGCCGTCGTTCTTCACGATCCGCGGGACCAGCGTCGGGTTGACGTTGTCGCGGACCACGTCGGCGGTGATGACCACGCGGGCCACGTCCTTGCGGGACGGGACCTCGTACATCACCGACTGGAGGACCTCCTCCATGATGGCGCGCAGACCGCGCGCGCCGGTGCCGCGGAGGATGGCCTGGTCGGCGATGGCCTCCAGGGCCGGGCGGTCGAAGTCCAGCTCCACGCCGTCGAGTTCGAAGAGGCGCTGGTACTGCTTGACCAGCGCGTTCCGCGGCTCGACGAGGATCTTCAGGAGGGCTTCGCGGTCCAGGTTGTGGACCGAGGTGATGACGGGGAGACGGCCGATGAACTCCGGGATCATCCCGAACTTCACCAGGTCCTCCGGCATGACCTCCTGGAACTGGTCGCTCGCCTCGATCTCGCGCTTGGAGCGGATGGTCGCCCCGAAGCCGATGCCCTTGGCGCCCGCCCTCGACTCGATGATCTTCTCCAGGCCGGCGAAGGCGCCGCCCACGATGAAGAGCACGTTCGTCGTGTCGATCTGGATGAACTCCTGGTGCGGGTGCTTCCGTCCGCCCTGCGGCGGGACGGAGGCCGTGGTGCCCTCCAGGATCTTCAGCAGGGCCTGCTGCACGCCCTCGCCGGAGACGTCGCGCGTGATCGACGGATTTTCGCTCTTACGGGCGACCTTGTCGATCTCGTCGATGTAGATGATCCCGGTCTCGGCCTTCTTGACGTCGTAGTCGGCCGCCTGGATCAGCTTGAGCAGGATGTTCTCGACGTCCTCGCCCACGTACCCGGCCTCCGTCAGCGCCGTCGCGTCGGCGATGGCGAACGGGACGTTGAGCATCCGGGCCAGTGTCTGGGCCAGGAGCGTCTTGCCGGAGCCGGTCGGGCCGAGCAGCAGGATGTTGGACTTCGCCAGCTCGATGGCGTCGTCCCGGCCCTGCGCGCCGCCGTTCTCGCCGGCCTGGACGCGCTTGTAGTGGTTGTACACCGCGACGGAGAGGGCCTTCTTCGCCGGCTCCTGGCCGACGACGTACCCCTCCAGGAACTCGTAGATCTCGCGGGGCTTGGGAAGCTCCTCCCAACGCACCTCGCTCGTCTCCGCGAGTTCCTCTTCGATGATCTCGTTGCAGAGGTCGATGCACTCGTCGCAGATGTACACACCGGGTCCCGCGATGAGCTTCTTCACCTGCTTCTGGCTCTTTCCGCAGAACGAGCACTTGAGCAGGTCGCCGCCATCACCGATGCGTGCCACGAGGTGCTTCCCCTTCGCCTGGGAGTGCTTGGTTCAGCGACTCCTGGTGCCTCATATTCGACGGTACCTTGCCGGGCCCCTTGTTCGGGCCCCCCTTGGCGCGGTTGGCATGGACGACATTCGGCCATGCCGACCGCGGCGAGGGAAGGTCGAGCGTCAGGCTGCCGCGGCGGCCGTGCTCTTGCGGGTGGAGACGATCTGGTCGATCAGGCCGTACGCGAGGGCGTCCTCGGCGGTCAGGATCTTGTCGCGCTCGATGTCGTCGCGGATCTTCTCGATCGGCGTCGAGGAGTGCTTGGCCAGCATCTCCTCCAGCTGGCTGCGCATGCGCAGGATCTCGTTGGCCGCGATCTCCAGGTCGGAGAGCTGCTCACGGCCGGTGCCGCCGGAGGGCTGGTGGATCAGCACGCGGGCGTTCGGCAGGGCCATCCGCTTGCCGGGGGTGCCGGCGGCGAGCAGCACGGCCGCGGCGGAGGCCGCCTGGCCCATGCAGACCGTCTGGATGTCGGGCTTCACGAACTGCATCGTGTCGTAGATGGCCGTGAGGGCGGTGAAGGAGCCGCCCGGGCTGTTGATGTAGATCGAGATGTCGCGGTCCGGGTCCATCGACTCCAGGCACAGCAGCTGGGCCATGACGTCGTTGGCGGAGGCGTCGTCGATCTGCACGCCGAGGAAGATCACGCGCTCCTCGAACAGCTTCGCGTACGGGTCGTACTCGCGCACGCCCTGCGAGGTGCGCTCGACGAAGCGCGGCACGACGTAGCGGTTGTCCATCGGCGCGCCGGTGTAGAGGCCGCTCGGGGAGAGGTTGTTCTGCATCTGGGTGTTCACCGTCCTGGTGGCGTTCGGCGGAGGTCTTGGGCTCGTGGGCGGGCCGGCGCTCAGGCGCCCGTGCCGCCGCCGCCCGGAACACCCGCGGCGTGCGTGATGATGTCGTCGATGAGGCCGTACTCCTTGGCCTCCTCCGCGGTGAACCAGCGGTCGCGGTCGCCGTCGCGGATGATCGCCTCGACGGTCTGGCCGGAGTGGTGCGCGGTGATCTCGGCCATGCGCTTCTTCGTACGGAGAAGGTACTCGGCCTGGATCTTGATGTCGGAGGCCGTGCCACCGATGCCGGCGGAGCCCTGGTGCATCAGGATGTCGGTGTTCGGCAGCGCGAAGCGCTTGCCGGGGGTGCCGCCGGTGAGCAGGAACTGGCCCATCGAGGCCGCCATGCCCATACCGATGGTCACGACGTCGTTGGGGATGTACTGCATGGTGTCGTAGACGGCCATGCCGGCCGTCACGGAGCCACCGGGGCTGTTGATGTACAGGTAGATGTCCTTCTCCGGGTCGGCGGCCAGGAGGAGCATCTGGGCGGTGATCTTGTTGGCGATGTCGTCGTCGACCTGCTGGCCGAGGAAGATGATGCGCTCGCCGAGCAGCCGGTTGTAGACATGGTCGCCGAGGCCACCACCGATGGACGGCTCACCCGCGGCGTAAGGCTTCAGATTCGTCACGTATCCACCTGCTCGTCTCCGACGGCACCGGGCCGTCTCAGCGTCTCGTTCTGAGGGCATTGCCCTCGTATTCATGGACCCTAACGCGCAGGTGGGACAACGCCATCCCGGTTCCCGAACTGTTCGCTGGGAGCGCAAGGTAGTTGGGGGCGCATAAACGGGTCACGGTACGTCCACGGGCCCGGCGCACAGCAGTGCGTCCGGGCCCGTGGCGCGGGGTTCAGCGCGAGGCGCGGGCCTCTCGCGTCACCGGGGAGACCTACTTCTCCTCGGAGACCTCGGCCTCGCCGGTGGCGGCCTCGACCGTCTCGGTGGCCTGCTCCTCGTCCTCGTCGGACAGGTCGACCTCGACGCCGTTGGTGTCGACGACCTTGGCGGCCTCGACGACCAGCGCGAGCGCCTTGCCGCGGGCGACCTCGCCGACCAGCATCGGCACCTGGCCGCCCTGGACGACGGCCTGGGCGAACTGGTCGGGGGACATGCCGGAGGAGGCGGCGCGGCGCATGAGGTGCTCGGTGAGCTCCTCCTGGTCCACGTTCAGCTTCTCCTTGTTGACCAGCTCGTCGAGGATGAACTGGGTCTTGATGCCCTTGACGGCCTGGTCCTTGGTCTCGGCCTCGAACTCCTCGACCGTCTTGCCCTGGAACTCCAGGTACTTCTCCAGCGTCAGGCCCATCTGGCCGAGCTGGTGGTGCTCCAGGTTGTGCTTGCGGGTGTTGACCTCGTCCTCGAGCAGCTTCTCGGGAACGGGGATCTCCGCGAGCTCCAGGAGCTTCTCGAGCACGCGCTCCTGGGCCTGGGTGGCCTGGTCGAACTGCTTCATGTTCTCGAGGCGCTTGCGGCTGTCGGCCTTGAGCTCGTCGAGGGTGTCGAACTCGGAGGCGAGCTGCGCGAACTCGTCGTCCAGCTCGGGGAGCTCACGGGCGGCGACGGCGGTGACCTTGACGGTGACCTCGGCGTCCTTGCCCTCGGCGGAGCCGCCCTTCAGCTGCGAGGTGAAGGTGGCCTCGCCGCCGGCCTCGAGGCCGGTGACGGCCTCGTCGATGCCGTCGAGCAGCTCGCCGGAGCCGATGGTGTACGAGACACCGCTGGCGACACCGTCGGGCAGGACCTCGCCGTCGACCTTGGCCTCGAGGTCGATGGTGACGACGTCACCCTCGGCCGCGGCGCGCTCGACCGGGTTGGTGGACGCGAAGCGCTCGCGGAGCTGCTCCACGGACTTCTCGATGTCCTCGTCGGTGACCTCGATGGCGTCGACCTCGACCTCGATGCCGGAGAAGTCCGGGATCTCGATGGTCGGGCGGACGTCGACCTCGGCGGTGAAGGCCAGCAGCTCGCCGTCCTTCAGCTCGGTGATGTCGACCTCGGGCTGACCCAGCGGGTTGACCTCGGCCTCGTTGACGGCCTCGGTGTAGAACTTCGGGAGCGCGTCGTTGACCGCCTCCTCCAGCACCGCACCACGGCCGAACCGCTGGTCGATCACGCGAGCCGGGATCTTGCCCTTGCGGAAGCCCTTGACCGTGACCTGCTGGTTGATCTTCTTGTACGCCGCGTCGAGGCTGTCCTTGAGCTCCTCGAAGGGCACCTCGACAGTGAGCCGAACCCGGGTCGGGTTCAGGGTCTCCACGGCGCTCTTCACGGTTCGGTCTCCTTGGTGGCTGATTCCTGGTTTCACCGGTGCCGCCTGAAGGCGGTTCCGGCCGATCGGCCCGGTCAGAGAGACACACGGGCACGCAGCTTGCATAGTAACCGCAAGCGACTGGCGCCCCACAATGTGATCTTGGCTGGTCGGGGTGGCGGGATTTGAACCCACGGCCTTCCGCTCCCAAAGCGGACGCGCTACCAAGCTGCGCCACACCCCGTCGGTGCGACACGTAGGGTACATGGACGGGGACGGTACGACGCCCCCTGTTTTCCAGGGGTGTGCAGCGCACTCCGCGGACCCGCTACGATGGCGTCCGTGCCGGAGGCCGATGGCCTACGGCGCACCCTGTGCGGGCGTAGCTCAATGGTAGAGCCCTAGTCTTCCAAACTAGCTACGCGGGTTCGATTCCCGTCGCCCGCTCCACATGGCTCAGGCCCCTCCGGACAGCGTCCGGAGGGGCCTGAGCCGTTCCCGCGGGCGTCTGCGGATGCCGGGTCGGGTGCGCGGCAGAAGAATGGGTCCATGAGTGATCTGAAGTTCGAGCAGAAGCGCTCGCTGTCCCGTGCCGAGGCCGCCGAACAGCTGGAGGCGCTCGCCGCCGCGCTCAGGAAGGGCGGGGAGGCCGAGCTGGAGCTGGGGGCGGGGACGCTGAGCCTGCGGATCCCGGACGAGCTCCGGAGCGAGGTGGAGTTCGAGGTCGGCGACGGGGAGATCGAGCTGGAGATCGAGCTCAAGTGGGCGACGGGCAGGGCCCGCAAGCCGGCGCCCGAGCCCGAGCGCCGGCAGGAGGCGGAGCCCGAGCCGGAATCCGACTCGAAGCCCGCCGCCAGGCCCGGCTCGAAAGCCGAGCCGAAGCCCGCCACCAGGCCCGCGCGCGGGCGCAAGACCGCGGCGGCAAGGACGGCGAAGCGCGCCGCCGCGAAGTAGGGCGCGCGGGCGATCGGAACGTGTCAGAACTTGATGGAGCTGACCGTCGTCGTTATCGAGTCCAGGAAGCGCTGGATGTCGTCGGCCATGCCCGTGGAGGCGAGGAAGAAGCCGAAGAGGACCGCGACGACGGCCGGGCCGGCCTTCAGGTTTCCGCCACGGATCAGCACCACCAGGATGATCGCCAACAGCAGCACCACAGACAGTGAAATGGCCACAACTGATCACACCCTCGGTCGGTCCCACCTTGCCGCCCGGGAGCGCACGTCACAGAACACCCCCGCCGCATCTATCGTGCCACCAACTACCTGCCCACTGAGGGCGGGTGACGAATCGTCGCCGTCGAATTCCGGCCAACGTGACGTAATTCGTCCTGATCATTTCCGTCAGGTCAGACCGAGCAGGGCCCGTACCCGGGCGTACTTGGCGGTCAGCCGGTCCCGGGTCGCCGGGTCGAGGACGGCGAGGCGGTCCGGATCCGCGTTGTGGGCGAGGTCGGCCTCCTTGACCAGCAGGGCGCCCGGCGTGGCCAGAATCCGCCCCGTGTAGGACTCCGGCTCCTCGCCCGGGCGCCTGGTGAGCGCCAGCACCATGTCCTTGACCTCCTGCGGCAGGGCCGCCCCCGCCAGCCACTCGGCGGAAAGGGCAGCGTCCTCGACGGCGTCGTGCAGCCAGGCCGCCGCGATCTGCCGCTCGTCGCCGCCCCGCGCCCGCACCCCCTCGGCGACCGCCCGCAGGTGCTCCGCGTAGGGGCGGCCCGCCTTGTCGGTCCGGCCCGCGTGGGCGGCGACGGCGAGGGTCTCGATCTCGGGCAGGGTGAGGTACGGGGTGCCGGTCATGGGGTCAGCGTAGGGCCGCGGCCGCCCCGCCCCCGGCGGCCGGGTCAGCCGGTGCGGCTGATGAGCAGCAGCGCGCGGTCGTCGTTGACGTCCTTCGCGCAGGCCTCGATCAGGTGCCAGGCCGCGCCCTCGAAACCGGCGGTGACATAGCGGTCGGCCTCGCCGGTGAGGCGGTCCATGCCCTCGGCGATGTCCCGGTCGGCGGACTCGACGAGGCCGTCGGTGAACAGCATGAGGACGTCACCGGGGCGCAGGGAGCCCTTGACCGGGTGGAACTCGGCGCCGTCGTAGACGCCGAGGAGGGGGCCTTCGGCGGCCTTCTCCTCCCAGCGGCCGCTGCCCGCGTGCAGCTGGAGGGCGGGCAGATGGCCGGCGGAGAGCAGCTCGTAGTCGCCGGACTCCAGGTCGAGGACGAGGTGGATGGAGGTGGCGAAGCCCTCGTCCCAGTCCTGGCGCAGCAGATAGGCGTTGGCGGCGGGCAGGAAGCCGTGCGGGGGCAGCGAGCCGAGGAGGCCGCCGAAGGCGCCGGAGAGCAGCAGGGCGCGGGAGCCCGCGTCCATGCCCTTGCCGGAGACGTCGGTGAGCAGGACCTCCAGGGTGCGGCCGCCGTTGGTGCGGGCGGCGACCACGAAGTCGCCGGAGAAGGACTGGCCGCCGGCGGGGCGCAGCGCCATCTCGCGGTGCCAGCCCTGGGGGAGCCGGGGCAGGGCGCTCTGCACCCGGATGCGTTCGCGCAGGTCGAAGAGCATGGTGCCGCCGCGCCGCCAGGGCACGCCGACCCGGGCCCGGAACTGGGCGATGAGCAGTCCGAAGAGGCCGCAGGCGGCGACCACCAGGACGGTGCCGGGGGTGACCCTGGCGGGCCCCTGGGTGTACGGGCCGAGGACCAGCGACTCGACGATGAGCGCGCCGGCTGCGGCCGCGTACAGGCCGAGCAGGCTGGCGGGGCGCAGCAGCAGCCCGCCGGCGACGATCGGCAGGGCGAGGGCGACGGGCGAGCACCAGACGGGGTCGAGGAGGGTGCCGCAGGTGATGGCGGGGATGGTGAGCAGGAGCCCGGCGAGGGCGATCCAGTCGGAGCCGTCGCCGCGGAAGTAGTCGACCCCGGATCGGCGCAGCGCGATGCGGGCCCGGTGGGCGCGCTTGCGCATCCGGGCCGCGTACGAGTCCACTCCGCCGCGACGTCCCATTGGCCTGGACCCTATCCACCCGACCGGAGCTCGTGCAGGGGGACCCAGGTGACATTGCATTCGAAATCGGGTCGCCTCGGGCGGCGGGACGCTGATATCGATGGCATATGACGACTGAACTGCGGGTTCTCGACGCGACCGAATGGGACGACTGGTACGGGGTGCTGGAGCTCGCGTTCGGCGGGGTGCCGGAGTCGGACGAGGAGCGCAAGCTCTGGAAGGACCTGACCGAGCCCGAGCGGTCCATCGGGGCCTGGGAGGGGGACCGCTGCGTCGGTACGGCGGGGGCGTTCACGTTCCGGCTGACCGTGCCGGGCGGGGCCGCGGTCCCGGCGGCGGGCGTGACGATGGTGGGCGTGGCCGGGACGCACCGGCGGCGCGGGATCCTCACCTCGATGATGCGGCGGCAGCTGGACGACGTGCGGGCGTGGGGCGAGCCGGTGGCCGTGCTCACGGCCTCGGAGCCGGAGATCTACGGGCGGTTCGGCTACGCGGTGGCGGCGTACTCGGCGCGGGCGACGATCGACACGACCCGGGTCCGGCTGACGGTGCCGGAGGGCACGGACGAGGTGGCGCTGCGGTACGCGTCCCCGGCCGAGGCGCTGGACGCGTGCGAGGCGGTGTACGCGCGCCTCGTGCCGGGGCGGCCCGGGATGCTGGAGCGGCGGCCGGGCTGGGAGCGGCTCGCGCTGCTCGACCCGCCGGGCGACCGGGAGGGCGCCTCGCCGCGGCAGTGCGTCCTCGCGGAGCGGGGCGGGGAGGTCGTGGGGTACGCGCGGTACGCGATCAAGCCCGAGTGGTCGTTCAACGGCTCCGACGGCTCGGTGGTCCTGCACCAGCTGGCGGGGCTCGACCCGGCGGCGGAGGCGGCGCTGTGGCGGTTTCTGTGTGCGGTGGACCTGACGTCCCGGGTACGGATCCACGACCGCCCGGCGGACGACGCGTGGCAGCACCTGGTGAGCGATCTGCGCCGCTGCGAGCTGACCCTGCGGGACGGGCTGTACGTGCGGCTCGTGGACGTGGGCGCGGCGCTGGAGGCGAGGACGTACCAGGCGCCGGTGGACGTGGTGTTCGAGGTCGAGGACGCGTTCTGCCCGTGGAACACGGGGCGGTGGCGGCTGAGCGGCGACGCGAAGGGGGCGAGCTGCGTCCGTACCGAAGACGCGCCTGACCTGGCGCTGTCCGTAAGGGAGTTGGGCGCCGTCTATCTCGGCGGGAACTCGCTGGTGTCGCTCGCCGCGGCGGGACGGGTGCGGGAGCTGCGGGCCGGGGCGTTGGCCGAGGCGTCCGTCGCGTTCGGGTCTCCGGTCGCGCCGTGGTTGCCGCACGGGTTCTAGGACCGGGGGGACGGTCGACGGGCAGCCGGCTCGGCTCGCGTCAGCGGGCCTGGCAGGTCGGGCACCAGAAGAGGTTGCGGTTCGCCAGCTCCGCCGTGCGGATCTCCGTGTCGCAGACGTGGCACGGCAGGTTCGCGCGGCGGTAGACGTAGACCTCGCCGCCGTGGTCGTCGACGCGGGGCGGGCGGCCCATCGCCTCGGGGGTGTGTTCGGGGCGGACGGTGTCGATGCGGTTCAGGCGGACGCCCTCGCGCATCAGGAGCACCAGGTCCCGCCAGATCGCGGTCCACTCCCCCGGGGTCAGGTCCCGGCCGGCCCGGTACGGGTCGATGCCGTGCCGGAAGAGGACCTCGGCACGGTAGACGTTGCCGACGCCCGCGATGATCTTCTGGTCCATGAGGAGCGCGGCGATCGCGGTGCGGGACTTCGAGATCCGGCGCCAGGCCTTCTCGGGGGTGTCGTCCGCGCGCAGCGGGTCGGGGCCGAGGCGCTCGTGTATCGCCTGCTTCTCGGCGTCCGTGACGAGCGCGCAGGTGGTCGGGCCGCGCAGGTCGACGTACGACTCGGGGTTGGCCAGGCGCAGCCGGACGGTGTCGGTCGCGGGCGGGGCGGGCGCGTCCGCGCCGATGTCCCCGAAGTTCACCTTGCCGAAGAGGCCCAGGTGGATGTGGACCCACTCCTCGCCGGGGAAGCCCAGGAAGAGGTGCTTGCCGTGGGCCTCGGTGGTGGTGAGGACCGTGCCGTCGAGCAGCGCCGCGGAGTCGGCGAACTTGCCCTGCGGGCTGGAGGCGCGCACGGGCCGGCCGCCGAACCGTTCCCGGTAGTCGGCGGCCAGCCGGTGGATCGTGTGCCCTTCAGGCATGGGCGCTGATCAGGCCTCGTTCTGGGGGTGGTGGGCCGGGATCTCGGGGAGCTCGCCGGTCGTCTCGTACCGGGAGAGCATCTCGATGCGGCGGGTGTGGCGCTCCTCGCCCGAGTACGGGGTGCTCAGGAAGATCTCGACGAACTTGGTCGCCTCTTCCTGGGTGTGCATGCGGCCGCCGATGGAGATCACGTTGGCGTTGTTGTGCTCGCGGCCGAGGGCGGCGGTCTGCTCGCTCCAGGCGAGGGCGGCGCGCACCCCCTTGACCTTGTTCGCGGCGATCTGCTCGCCGTTGCCGGAGCCGCCGATCACGATGCCGAGGCTGTCCGCGTCCGCGGCCGTCTTCTCCGCGGCGCGCAGGCAGAACGGCGGGTAGTCGTCCTGGGCGTCGTAGATGTGGGGGCCGCAGTCGACGGGCTCGTGGCCATGGGCCTTCAGCCACTCGACGAGGTGGTTCTTGAGTTCGTAGCCGGCATGGTCGGAGCCGAGGTAGACGCGCATGGTTCCGAGTGTGGCACGGCGGGGACGGGGTAGCCGTCAGCGGGGTCGGGACCTTGGTCCCGTCTGGTCCGGACCTTATGTCCTGAATCACGATACGGAATCAGCTCTTCCGTACTCATGGGTCTCCGGGTTACATGTCTCCAGCTCGCGACCCGAGCAGTCCCCCACACCGAAGGAAGCGTTCATGAACACGCAGCCGACCCTGGCGAAGGAAGGCGGGAACACCGGAACCACCGGTGATTCGCAGCAGTCCGACGGTTCGAACGGCCTCAAGGCAGGTCTCAAGAACCGCCACCTCTCCATGATCGCCATCGGCGGTGTGATCGGTGCCGGTCTCTTCGTCGGCTCCGGTTCCGGCATCGCCGCGGCCGGCCCGGCCATCCTGCTGTCCTACGCCCTGGTGGGCGCGATGGTCGTCTTCGTGATGCGGATGCTCGGCGAGATGGCCGCGGCCCGCCCCTCCTCCGGCTCCTTCTCCGCCTACGCGGACCGGGCGCTGGGCCGCTGGGCCGGTTTCACCATCGGCTGGCTGTACTGGTTCTTCTGGGTCGTCGTGCTCGCGGTCGAGGCGACCGCCGGCGCCAAGATCCTCGAAGGCTGGATCCCGGCCGTCCCGCAGTGGGGCTGGGCGCTCATCGTGATGGTGGTGCTCACCGCGACCAACCTCGGCTCCGTCGCCTCCTACGGCGAGTTCGAGTTCTGGTTCGCCGGCATCAAGGTCGTCGCCATCTCGATCTTCGTCGTCATCGGCCTGCTCGCGGTCTTCGGCGTGCTGCCGGGCTCCGACAACCCGGGCGCGGGCTTCGCGCACCTCACCGACACCGGCGGCTTCTTCCCGATGGGCGCGGGCGCGGTCCTCACGGGTGTGCTGATGGTCGTCTTCTCCTTCATGGGCAGCGAGATCGTCACCCTGGCCGCCGGCGAGTCCGAGGACCCGCAGAAGGCCGTCACCAAGGCCACCAACAGCGTGATCTGGCGGATCGGCGTCTTCTACCTGGGCTCGATCTTCATCGTCCTGACCCTGCTGCCGTGGAACGACAAGTCGATCGTCGAGAAGGGCTCGTACGTCGCCGCCCTCGACTCCATCGGCATCGCGCACGCCGGCCAGATCATGAACGTGATCGTCCTGACCGCCGTGCTGTCCTGTCTGAACT
This sequence comes from Streptomyces sp. NPDC020422, assembly GCF_044386705.1. Classification (NCBI taxonomy): domain Bacteria; kingdom Bacillati; phylum Actinomycetota; class Actinomycetes; order Kitasatosporales; family Streptomycetaceae; genus Streptomyces; species Streptomyces sp. NPDC020422. The sequence goes on from NZ_JBIRVJ010000002.1 coordinate 373,921, forward strand.
CGGGCCTCTACACCGCCTCCCGGATGGCCTTCTCGCTCGGCCAGCGCGGTGACGCGCCCAAGGCCTTCGCGAGGACCAACAAGCGGGGCGTGCCGCAGGCGGCGATCCTGTCCTCCGTGGTCTTCGGCTTCGTCGCGGTCTTCTTCAACTACAAGTGGCCCGACACCGTCTTCGCCTTCCTGCTGAACTCCTCCGGCGCCGTCGCCCTCTTCGTCTGGCTGGTCATCTGCGTGACCCAGCTGCGGATGCGCGGGATCATCCTGCGCGAGACGCCCGAGAAGCTGATCGTGAGGATGTGGCTCTTCCCGTACCTGACCTGGGCGACCATCGCCATGATCGTCGCCGTCCTCGGCTACATGGTCTACGACGGCGGCAGCAACCGTGAGCAGGTCGTGCTCTCGCTGCTGGTGGCCGCGCTGGTGCTGGCGATCGCGCTGGTCAAGGAGCGGGTCGGCAAGCGCGCCGAGCCGGAGCTCGAGAACGTCTGAGCCTGAACGCACGAGAGGAGGCCCCGCCGGACCGGCGGGGCCTCCTCTCGTGCGTACGGGGGTGTCAGCCCTTGCGGCCGACGAGCTTCCAGGCGGCCGGCAGCGCGCCCATCGCGAGGGCGGCCTTGAGCGCGTCGCCGATCAGGAACGGGACGAGGCCGGCGGCGACGGCCTGGCCGAAGGTCATGCCGGTGGCCAGGGCCAGGTACGGCACGCCCACCGCGTAGATGATCGCGGAGCCCAGCGCCATCGCGCCCGCCGTCTTCAGGACCGAGCGGTCGGCGCCGCGCCGGGCGAGGGCGCCGACGACGGTCGCGGCGAGCAGCATGCCGAGGATGTAGCCGAAGGACGGCATGGACCAGCCGGAGCTCGCCTCGGCGAACCAGGGCATGCCCGCCATGCCGGCGACGGCGTACAGGCCGAGGGAGAGGAAGCCGCGGCGGGCGCCGAGGGCGGTGCCCACGAGCAGGGCGGCGAAGGTCTGGCCGGAGACCGGGACCGGGGAGCCCGGGACCGGGACGGAGAGCTGGGCGGCGAGGCCCGTCAGCGCGGCGCCGCCGACGACGAGCGCGACGTCGCGGGCGCGGGTGGACGGGATGAGGTCGGCGAGGACCGTCCCGGAGCGCAGGGAACGGACGGGGGCGGCGGCGGTGCTCATCGGTACTCCGCGGGGTGAGGACGGCAGGGGACGGCTCGACCGTAATCCAGGAGTGAACGACCGATCACCGTCAGCCGCCCACAAAGGGGAGGTCGAGCCCTTCGTGGAGATCAGACAAACCCACCGGATCATGCCGCGCGCCACGTGACGCTTGTCACTGACCACTCGTGCCATGAGGTCCCTTTTGCGCCAAGGGACTCCGAACGGAGAGACTGTGGGGTCTCCATAAACCCTCTGAGAGCGCGAGCCCCCTCATGCACGACTCCCCCGCCTCGGGACCGGGGGCCGCCGCCCCCGGCGCCGAGCCCCTCGCTCCCGAACCGGAGCCCCTCTCCCACGGACTGAAGCAGCGTCACCTCACGATGCTGGGGCTCGGCGGGGTGATCGGCGCGGGGCTCTTCGTGGGCTCCGGCGCGGGCATCGCGGTCGCGGGTCCCGGCATCGTCGTGTCGTATCTGATCGCGGGCACGCTCGCGATGCTGGTCATGCGGATGCTGGGCGAGATGTCGGCGGCGATGCCGGCCTCGGGCGCCTTCTCGGTGCACGCGGAGCGGGCGCTGGGGCGCTGGGCGGGCTTCTCGGTGGGCTGGCTGTACTGGTTCCTGCTGGTGGTCGTGCTCGCCGTGGAGGCGACGGGCGCGGCCCGGATCGCGCACGGCTGGGTGCCGGGGGTGCCGCAGTGGGGCTGGGTGCTGGTCTTCATGGTGGTCTTCACGGCCACCAACCTGGCGGCGGTGAAGAACTTCGGCGAGTTCGAGTTCTGGTTCGCCGCGCTGAAGGTCGGCGCGATCGTGCTGTTCCTGGTGCTCGGGACGCTCGCGGTGTTCGGCTGGCTGCCCGACACGGACCCGGTGGGTCTGACGAACCTGACGGGGCAGGGCGGTTTCCTGCCGAACGGCTGGTCGGGGGTGGTCTCGGGCGTCCTCGCGGTCGTCTTCGCCTTCGGCGGCCTGGAGGTCGTGACCATCGCGGCCGCCGAGTCGGACGACCCGGCGCGCAACGTGGCGCGGGCGGTGCGCAGCGCGGTGTGGCGCATCCTCTTCTTCTACGTGGGGTCGATGCTGGTGATCGTGACCCTGCTGCCGTGGACCGCGATCGAGCCGGGCGAGTCGCCGTACGTGGCGGTCCTGGACTCGATCGGGGTGCCGGGGGCCGGGCAGATCATGAACGTGGTGGTGTTCGTGGCGCTGCTCTCGGCGCTCAACGCCAATCTGTACGGCTCCTCCCGGATGGTGTTCTCGCTGGCCGAGCGCGGGGAGGCGCCGAAGGGGCTGCTGCGGGTCTCGGGCGGAGGGGTGCCGCGGCGGGCGGTGCTGGCCTCGGTGGCCTTCGGCTTCGTCTCCGTACTGCTCAATCTGAAGTGGCCGGATTCCGTCTTCCTCTACATGCTCAACTCGGTCGGCGCGGTGCTGCTCTTCGTCTGGGCGCTGATCGCGGTCTCGCAGCTGCGGCTGCGCCGCCGGATCGAGCGGGAGGCGCCCGAGACGCTGTCGCTGCGGATGTGGGGCTTCCCGTGGCTGACCTGGACGGCACTCGCGGCGATGGCCGCGGTGCTGGTGCTGATGCTGACCGACGAGGGGGCGCGGCCGCAGGTGCTGTGGTCGAGCGGGGCGACGGCGCTGGTCCTGCTGGTGGCGTGGGGACGCGAGATGCGCACGAAGCGGAAGTAATTCTTCACCTTGTGTGAAGGTCGTGCCCGTATAGCGGACATCCGTTCCCTGTGAGCGGTGCGGACCCACAGACTGTGGGCCACCCTCCCCGTCTCAGCTAGTGAACAGGGCTCGCTCATGTCTCGGACTCCAGCGCCCGCGCCGGCCGACCGCAAGGACGGCGCCGCCGGCGATGCGACCGCGCCCGTCGGCGGCCTCTCGCACGGCCTCAAGCAGCGCCACCTGTCGATGATCGCCCTCGGCGGCGTCATCGGCGCCGGACTCTTCGTCGGCTCCGGCGCCGGCATCGCCGCCGCCGGTCCGTCGATCGTCCTCGCGTACACGCTCTCCGGTCTGCTCGTCATGCTGGTGATGCGCATGCTGGGCGAGATGTCGGCCGCGTACCCGTCCTCCGGCTCCTTCTCCTCGCACGCCGAGCGGGCCTTCGGCTCCTGGGCCGGCTTCGCCTCCGGCTGGGCGTTCTGGGTGCTGCTCAGCGTCGCCGTCGGCCTGGAGGGCATCGGCGCGGCGAAGATCGTCACCGGCTGGCTGCCCGGCACGCCCGAGTGGGCCTGGGTCGCGCTCTTCATGCTGGTCTTCTGCGGCACCAACCTGGCGGCCGTGAAGAACTTCGGCGAGTTCGAGTTCTGGTTCGCCGCCCTGAAGGTCGGCGCGATCACCCTCTTCCTCGGCCTCGGCGTGCTCGCCATCCTGGGCGTCCTGCCCCACACCGACGCCCCCGGCACCGCCAACCTGTTCGGCGCGGGCGGCTTCCTGCCGAACGGCAGCGAGGGCCTGGTCATCGGCCTGCTCGCCTCGGTGTTCTCGTACGGCGGCATGGAGACCGTCACCATCGCGGCCGCCGAGTCCGACAACCCCGTCAAGGGCGTCGCCACGGCCGTGCGCACCGCGATGTGGCGCGTCTCGCTCTTCTACATCGGCTCGATGGCCGTCGTCGTCACCCTCATCCCGTGGGACGACAAGGCCATCACCGAGAAGGGCCCGTACGTCGCCGCCCTCGACCACCTGGGCATCCCCGGCGCCGGCCAGATCATGAACGTGGTCGTCCTGATCGCCCTGCTCTCCGCGATGAACGCCAACATCTACGGCTCCTCGCGCATCGCCTTCTCGCTGGTCCACCGCGGCCTCGGCCCGAAGGCGCTCGGCAGGGTCTCCGGCGGGGTGCCGCGCCCGGCCGTGCTCGCCTCCTGCTTCTTCGGCTTCGTCTGCGTCGGCCTCAACTACTGGTCGCCCGAGACGATCTTCCCGTGGCTGCTCAACATGATCGGCGGCGTGATCCTGGTCGTCTGGATCTTCATCGCGGCCTCGCAGCTGGTGCTGCGCCGCCGCCTGGAGCGCGAGGCGCCCGAGAAGCTGGTGGTGCGGATGTGGCTCTACCCGGGCCTCACCTATGTCGCCCTCGCCGGCATGGCGGTGATCTTCTTCCTGATGGCCCGCGAGGAGGACACGCGCGTGCAGCTGTACGCGACGGGCGCCATGACCCTGGTCCTCGCCGTGATCGGCCTGGTCCGGCAGAAGACGCGCGCGGGCGCGGCGTCTCCCGCGACCGAGGACGCCTGACCCTTCCCCACCCCTGCCCCGCCCCTGCCCCACCCGCGGCCCCACGGCGCCCCGCCGAGCACCCTCGCTCGGCGGGGCGCCGCGTTTTCCCCGCGACGGCGGGGGCGGGGTAGCGCAGTCGCAAAGTTCTTACTGCTAGCCTGCACTTGCATAGGATGTGCAATAAGCAGTGGGAGGGTTCCTCATGGCGATCTACACGCTTCCTGAACTTCCGTACGACTACGCGGCGCTGGAGCCGGTGATCGACCCGCAGATCATCGAGCTGCACCACGACAAGCACCACGCCGCCTACGTCAAGGGCGCGAACGACACCCTGGAGCAGCTGGCGGAGGCACGGGACAAGAACGCCTGGGGAGCGGTCAACGGGCTGGAGAAGAACCTGGCCTTCCATCTCTCCGGCCACATCCTGCACTCCATCTACTGGAACAACATGGCGAGCCCGAAGGGCGGCGAGGCCGGCGGAGAGCCGCTGGCCGCCGACGGGGTCGGCGAGCTCGCCGACGCGATCACCGAGTCCTTCGGCTCCTTCGCCGGGTTCAAGGCCCAGCTCACCAAGGCCGCCGCGACCACCCAGGGCTCCGGCTGGGGCGTCCTCGCCTACGAGCCGGTCAGCGGGCGGCTGATCGTCGAGCAGGTCTACGACCACCAGGGCAACGTCGGCCAGGGCTCGATCCCGGTCCTCGTCTTCGACGCCTGGGAGCACGCCTTCTACCTGCAGTACAAGAACCAGAAGGTCGACTTCATCGAGGCCATGTGGCAGGTCGTCAACTGGCAGGACGTGAACAAGCGCTACCAGGCCGCCCGGGCGAGCGTCCCGCTGATCTCCTTCTGACACCCCCGGCTTTCCGGCCCCCCGGTTCGTCCTGCTCGTGATCGTCTTCTCACCCTTCACGTGCGGGCGGAATGAGGAAGAACCCCCGTGACGACGTGAGTCACGGGGGTTCTTCTGCGAGGTCGCCGAGGGGCCCTGCGGCTACTCGAAGCTCGGCGCCGCCGTGCGCGTGCGCTTGATCTCGTAGAAGCCGGGCGTCGAGGCGACCAGCAGCGTGCCGTCCCACAGCCGGGCGGCGGCCTCGCCGCGCGGGGTCGGGGTGACGACCGGGCCGAAGAAGGCGACCTCGTCGCCGTCCGGGCCGGGAACCGCGATCACCGGGGTGCCGACGTCCTGGCCGACCTTCTCGATGCCCTCCTTGTGGGAGGCGCGCAGCTCGGTGTCGTAGGTGTCCTGGTCGGCGAAGTCCGCCAGCGACTCCGGCAGACCGACATCGGTCAGGGCGCCGACGATCGCCTCCCGGGTCGGGCCCTCGCCCTCGTTGTGGAAGCGGGTGCCGAGCGCCGTGTAGAGCTTGCCGACGACCTCGTCGCCGTGCAGCTGCTGGGCGGCGATCACCACGCGCACCGGGCCCCAGGCCTTGGTCTCCAGCATCTCGCGGTACTCCGCCGGCACCTCGTCGAGACGGTTCTCGTTGAGGACCGCCAGGCTCATGACCTTCCACTGCACGTCGACCGGGCGCACCTTCTCCACCTCCAGCATCCAGCGGGAGGTCATCCAGGCCCACGGGCACAGCGGGTCGAAGAAGAACTCTGCGGTGGTCCTGTTCTCGGACATGTCTCTCCTCGGAAGCTCGAACGGGTGCGCCTGGGGGCAACAGCGTCGGCCGTCGGGTCATTCCCCGGCCCTTGCCCTGGTTTCGGGCGTCAGTGGCACATGGGAGGATCGGTGCTGTTTCGAACGAGCCACGAAGGAGTGACCGTGCCCGGTGAGAACCTGTCCCGCGACGAGGCCCACGAGCGGGCGGAGCTGCTGTCCGTCGACGGGTACGAGGTCCACCTCGACCTGCGGTCGGCGGTCGGCGAGGCCGAGGAGGGCGCCCGCACCTTCCGCTCCGTGACGACGATCCGCTTCCGCCGCACGGGCACGGGCGACTCCACCTTCGTCGACCTGATCGCCCCCGCGGTCGACGCGGTCACCCTCAACGGCCGCGCGCTCGACCCGGCGGTCGTCTTCGACGGGGCGCGGATCACGCTCGACGGCCTCGCCGACGAGAACGAGCTCGTGGTCGACGCCCGGTGCGCCTACAGCCGCAGCGGCGAGGGCATGCACCGCTTCGTCGACCCCGAGGACGGCGAGGTCTACCTCTACACGCAGTACGAGCCGGCCGACGCCCGCCGGGTCTTCGCCACGTTCGAGCAGCCCGACCTCAAGTCCCGGTTCCGCTTCTCGGTGCTCGCGCCCGAGGGCTGGACGGTGTGGTCCAACGGGGCGGGCGAGCAGGACGCCGACGGGGTGTGGCGGTTCGCCGAGACCGCGCTGATCTCCACGTACATCACCTGTGTCGTGGCCGGCCCGTACCACTACGTCACCGACAGCTACAAGCGCGTGTTCGAGGACGGCACCGAGCTGGAGATCCCGCTGGGCGCGATGTGCCGCAAGGGGCTGGCGAAGCACTTCGACGTGGACGACGTCTTCCTCGTCACCAAGCAGGGCCTCGACTTCTTCCACGACAACTTCGACTTCCCGTACCCCTTCGGGAAGTACGACCAGGCCTTCGTCCCCGAGTACAACCTCGGCGCGATGGAGAACCCGGGCATGGTGACCTTCCGCGAGGAGTACATCTACCGCGGCAAGGTGACGCAGGCGGCGTACGAGCGCCGGGCCAACGTGATCCTCCACGAGATGGCCCACATGTGGTTCGGCGACCTGGTCACCATGGTGTGGTGGGACGACCTGTGGCTGAAGGAGTCCTTCGCGGACTTCATGGGCGCGTTCTCGCTGACCGAGGCGACCCGCTTCACCAACAGCTGGGTGACCTTCGCCAACAACCGCAAGGCCTGGGCGTACCGCGCCGACCAGCTGCCGTCCACGCACCCGATCACGGCCGACATCCGTGACCTGGAGGCCGCCAAGCTCAACTTCGACGGCATCACCTACGCCAAGGGCGCCTCGGTCCTCAAGCAGCTCGTCGCGTACGCGGGCCGGGAGGCCTTCCTGGAGGGCGCCCGCCGCTACTTCAAGCGCCACGCCTACGGCAACACGCGCCTCGCGGACCTGCTGGCCGCCCTGGAGGAGACCTCCGGGCGCGACCTGAAGGCCTGGGCCAAGTCCTGGCTGCAGACCTCCGGCGTCAACACCCTCACCCCTGCCGTCACCTACGACGCCGAGGGCCGGATCACCGAGCTCGCCGTCCTCCAGGAGGGCGACGAACTGCGCCCGCACCGCGCCGCCGTCGGCCTCTACCGCCTCGTGGGCGGGGAGCTCGTGCGGTACGCGCGCGCCGAGGCCGACATCACGGGCGCCTCCACCGTCGTGGCGGAGCTCGCCGGTGCCGAGAAGCCGGACCTGGTCCTCGTCAACGACGACGACCTCACCTACTGCAAGGTCCGCTTCGACGAGCGCTCGCTGGAGACCCTGCGCGCCCACCTCGGCGACATCACCGACCCGCTGGCCCGCGCCCTGTGCTGGTCGGCGCTGTGGAACCTGACCCGCGACGGCCTGATGCCGGCCCGTGACTTCGTCCGGATCGCGCTCGACTTCGCCGGCCGCGAGTCCGACATCGGCGTGCTCCAGATGGTGCACGCCCAGGCCCAGACGGCCGTCACCCACTACGCGGCGCAGGACTGGCGCCCCGAGGGCGGGCGGCTGCTCGCCGAGGGCGGGCTGCGCGAGCTGCGGCTGGCCGAGCCGGCCAGCGAGCACCAGCTGACCTGGGCGCGCTTCTTCGCCTCGGTGGCCTCCTCCGACGCCGACTTCCAGCTCCTGGAGGGCCTGCTCGACGGCAGCGCCTCCATCGACGGCCTGGAGATCGACCAGGAGCTGCGCTGGAGCCTGCTCGCCCCGCTCACCGCGCACGGCCGCGCGGACGAGGCCCGGATCGACGAGGAGCTGGCCCGGGACGACACGGCGACCGGCAAGCGGCACCAGGTGCGCTGCCTGGCCTCGCGGCCCTCGGCCGCGGTCAAGGCGCAGGGCTGGGCGCAGGTCGTCGAGTCGGACACGCTGTCCAACGCGCTGGTGGAGGCGACGATCTCGGGCTTCGCGCAGTCCTCGCAGCGTGAGCTGATCGCCCCGTACGCGGAGAAGTACTTCGCGGTGATCGAGCGGATCTGGGCGGAGCGCTCCATCCAGATCGGCATGGACGTGGTGCGGGGTCTCTTCCCGGCGCTCCAGGACCGCGCGGAGACCCTCGCGGCGACGGACGAGTGGCTCGCCGCGCACGCCTCGGCCGCGCCGGCGCTGCGCCGGCTGGTCCTGGAGTCGCGCGACGACCTGGCGCGGGCGCTGCGCGCGCAGGAGTGCGACGGGCGCGCGTAGGCACTCTGCGTACGGCGGCCCCCGGCGGTGCGTCCGCCGGGGGCCGCCGTGCGCTGTGCGAGGGCCCGGTGCCGGGGGCCCGCGCCGAGGGCCCGGTGCGGGGGCCGCTGTTCATCGGCACTCGAACGCGCGTACTTTAGTGCGGAGTTGTCCCGGATTGGCCACCGGTTCGTAACAGCGGTTAGGAGCGGCCCGTCCGGCGGAAGACCGTCGGCATGAACCACAACACCCCCAAGGCCCCCCTCCCGTCCCTCCCCCGCACCGGCGACGACCGGTTCCGGGAGGCGCTGCGCTTCGCCCGCTCCGAGGCGATGCTCACCGGCCTCGCCGCGCTCACCCTGCACGGCTTCGCCTCCGCCCCGCCGGCCGGGATGATCGACCGGGTCGACGTCCTGGTCCCGCGCACCCGGCGGCTGCGCTCCACCGGTCACGTCCGGGTGGTGCGCTCCGCCGAGCCGCCGCGGCCGGTCGAGATCGACTCCTTCCCCGTCGCCCCGGTCCCCCGCGCGCTCGCCGACGCCGTCTCCGCGCTGACCGACCCGAGCGTGGTGCGCCGGCTGCTCACCGAGGCCGTGAGCGGCGGGCACTGCGAACCCGCCGCGGTGGTAAGGGAGTTGAACCGGGCCCGGCTGCTCAACCGCCCCCATGTGGTGGACGCGGTGGACGCGCTGCTCGCCGAGGGGCGCTCGCTCGCCGAGGACCGGCTCTACGCGATGGTGCGCGAGTTCGCGCTGCCGGACCCGCTGTGGAACGTGGACCTGCGACTGCCGGGCGGCCCGCACCTCGGCGGCCTGGACGCCTACTGGCCGGACCAGGCGGTCGCCGTGGAGCTGGACACCCGGGCGCCGCGGCAGGACGACGACGCGCTGTGGTCCGAGTACACGCGCAAGCGCGAGCACCTGGAGCGGCTCGGCATCACCGTCGTCCACATCACCCCGCGCAAGCTCCGCGAGGCGATGGACCAGCAGGCGTCCGTGGTCCGTACGGCCCTGATGGCCGCGTCGGACCGCCAGCCGGCCGCCTACGTGGTCGTGCTCCCCCGCTGAACCCCCTTACTTCGCGGGCCGCCCCTTCGGGACGGTGCCGCAGAACTCGGCCTCGATCAGCGACTGGCTGTCGCCCGTCCAGTCGGCGTTGAGGTTGCCGGCGAGGGAGTGCTCGCCGTCCCGGGTGACGATGGCCTGGGAACTGGAACCGTGGATGCCGCCGCCGTGGCCCCACACCTCCTTGCCGCAGCTGAGCTTCTGGGCGAAGATCCCGAGGCCGTAGCGCAGCTCGGGCATGTCGGGGGCGACCTGGACGGTGTCCGTCAGCTCCTTCATCTCGGCCGCCGGGAGCAGCCGGCCCTTGAGCAGGGCGCGGTAGAAGGTCTGCAGATCGTTGGCGTCGGAGATCATCTCCCCCGCCGCCCCCGCGATGCTCGGGTTCAGCTCGGTCACGTCGTAGGTCGGCCCGGTCGTGTCGCGGGAGAGCTTCGAGTACGCGCCGGAGTGCGGCCTCGGCATCCGGGAGTCGGTGCCGGGGACGGAGGTGGCGCGCAGCCCGAGCGGCTTGATGATCCGCTTCTCGACCACCTTGTCGTACGGGCGGCCGGTGACCTTCTCGATCACCATCCCGGCGAGCACGAAGTTGGTGTTGGAGTAGTTCCAGTCGGTGCCGGGCTCGAACTCCGGCTCGTGGGCCATCGCGACGGCGACGAGCTGCTCGGGGGTCCAGGTGTCGTAGCGGTGCTGAAGGAACCCGGGGCCGAACACCCGCTCCTGGAAGGCCGGGTCGTTGGTGTAGCTGTAGATGCCGCTGGTGTGGTTGAGCAGCTGCCGGACGCTGATCCTGCGCCCGTCGTGACCGTGTCCGGTGACGAGCCCCGGCAGCCACTTCTCCACCGGGTCGTCGAGGTCGATCCGCCCCTCGGCCTGGAGCTGGAGCAGGACGGTCGCGGTGAAGGTCTTGGTGATGGAGCCGACCCTGAACCGGTCGTTCCCCCGGCGCTCGCCGGCGGTGCCGGTCCACCGGTCCCGTCCGTCCCTGGCCTGGGCGACGGCCCCGGGCACCCCGGCGGCCACCGCCGCGTCGAGCGCCTGCTGGGTGGCGGCGTGCGGGGACTTCGGCGGCGCGGCGGCGACGGCGGGTGCGGCGAGTGCGCCGGCGGCGAGGCCGGCCACGAGGGCGGCGGCCAGGACGGTACGGGCGGTGCGTGCGGCTGACATGTGCGGGCTCCCCTGACGTGCGTACTGCTTCGGTCACGGGAGTGGACCGCGCCGCACGGACGGGGGGTTGAGCCACTCCGGCACGGTTGAGCCGTTTTCAGCCGTTCGCCGGATCGGAGAGCGGCGAATGCCCCAGCGGCGGCCGGTCGCGCCAGAGCTGGAGCCCGATGTCGACGAGCTCGACCCGGGCGAGCGAGGCCACGGCCTCCAGCGGATGCCAGGCGGCCAGGTCGGTGCTGCCCCCCTGCTCGTTCCGCAGCTCGCCCCCGACGACCCGCGCCTCGTAGATGATCCGCAGCCCCTGCCAGTCACCGGCCCTGCCGAGGCGGGGCGCCCAGTCGCGCCGGATGGAGTCGATCCCGAGCAGCACGGTGGGCTCGGCGGCGTACCCGGTCTCCTCCTCGACCTCCCGCACGACGGTCTGCACGGGCAGCTCGCCGTGGTCCATCCCGCCCCCGGGCAGCGTCCACCGCTTCACCCCGGCCCGGTCCACCCACCGGGCCAGGAGTATCTCCCCGTCCCGCACGCACACGGCGTAGGCCGCCACCCGCAACTCGGTCTTCATGAAGGGAGGTTAGTGCCCTCAGATCCAGTACGCCGGGTACCGCCGCCCCGTCAGCCGGGCACCCGCGAGGCCGGTCGCGACGAGGACGGCGGCGGCGAGGGCGAGGAGGGCGAGGAAGGTCCAGAACGGCGGGTTCTGGAGGGTGACGATCACGGCGGTCGCCGCGGCGGGCGAGTGCGGGGTGCGGGCCGCGGCCATGACGCCGAGGGCGAGGCCGCCGGCGAGGGCGGCGCCCCACGGGCCGGGGCCGGTCAGGGCCAGGACCGCGAAACCGGTGAGCGCCGAGAGGAGCTGGCCGCCGACGACCGAGCGGGGCTGGGCGAGCGGCAGGTCGGGGGCGCCGGCGACGAGCGCCATGCTCGCGGCGAGCGGCGGGATGAGCAGCGGCTCGTGGAGCAGGGTGCCGAGGGCGACGAGCAGGAGCAGGGCGGTGACGCTGACGGCGGTGGAGGCGAGCAGCACGCGCGGCCTGGGGCGGGCCGGGGCGGCGGCGGGCGGGGCCGTGGTCATGGGCGGTCCTTCGTCGGGAGGGGTGGGCCGGGCAGGGCCGGACCCACGCGGTGTGACTAACCGGCTAGATTGACTTTAGGGGTTAGCCGAGGCGCCGTGCAACCGGTCACGTACCCTTGAGGGGTTAGTCCGGAATTCGTCGCCGAGGAGGCCCCCGCCATGACCGTTGCCGATCCGCGGCCGCTCGTCGGCGAGCCGGTCTCGCTCGATCTGCTCAACACCCGCTGGATGGCCGACGGGGTGCGGCAGGACCTGCTGACCGATGCCGAGGGCCTCGGCGTCTGGCTCCGGGCGAACGGGCTCGACCGGCGGTTCCGGGCCGACGCGGCCACCCTGCGGCACACCCTCGCCGCCCGGGACGCGCTCGGCGCCCTGGTCGACCGGGCGGGCGACCCCGAGGCCACCGCCAGGGTCGACGCGGTGCTCGGGCACGGGCGGATCCGGGCCACGCTCTCCGTCGAGGGGCCGGGCGAGGAGGCGGAGTTCGAGGACCTCGCCTGGGGACCGGGATGGACCGCCGCCCGCGACTATCTCGATCTCCTGCGCACGAATCCGGAACGCATCCGCCGGTGCGCCCACGAGGCGTGCATCCTGCACTTCTTCGACACCTCGCGAAACGGCACCCGGCGCTGGTGCTCCATGGCCCTGTGCGGGAACCGCGCCAAGGCCTCGCGCCACTATGCCCGTACAAAGGACAACTAGTCGCCCACGGAGGGGTGTCGCCTCGCCCACGTTGGAGGGCTTTCGTCCCCTGTGGCGCATCTTCCGCAGTGGCGGATGTGTGCCACACGCGCATTCCGCCACCCGATAACTCTCCCCAAACACCGGTCATTTACGAAAGGCTGAGCGGTCATCCGGTACCGAAATCCGGACCCTCTTCTTTCACCATCAGGGATGTAAATGACCACCCCCGAAACCCAGAGCTCCATACCCGGGCGCTCGACCCCCGGGACCAGACGCGCGGCGCGCATCGCCGCCGCCGCCGGCCTCGTGACCGCCCTGGTCGCGGCCGGTGCCGCCCCGGTTCTGGCCGTCGACGACCCGGCCGCCACCACCACCTCGCCGGTGAAGACGGCCGACCCCGGCGACAAGCTCGGCGTCACCGACGCCCAGCGCCTCTCCGAGGCCGAGGCCTCCGGCCAGGCCACCGTGACCGTCCTCGTCGCCACCGCCCCCGGCGCCACCGAGCAGGTCGCGGGCCAGCTCGACGCCGTTCCCGGCGCCTCCGTCGGCAAGCAGGACGACAAGCTCGGCTACGTCCGCGCCACCCTGCCCACCGGCAAGGCCGACGCCGCCATCAAGGCCGCCACCAAGCTCTCCTCGGTGCAGTCGGTCGACCTCCAGGCGGAGATCAAGCAGGACGACCCCACCCCGGACGCGGGCACCGTCACCGGCGCCGTCGAGGGGACCACGGTCACCAAGACCTACCCGGCCCCGGGCAAGAGCACCCCGGCGAAGAACCCGTACAACCCGTCCCACGAGACCGGTGCGGTGAGCTTCGTCGAGGACCACCCCAAGGCCGACGGCCGCGGCGTGACCATCGGCATCCTCGACTCCGGTGTCGACCTCGGCCACCCGGCCCTCCAGAAGACCACCACCGGCGAGCGCAAGATCGTCGACTGGGTCACCGCCACCGACCCGCTCACCGAGAGCGACGGCACCTGGCGCGCCCAGATCACCCCGGTCACGGGCTCCGCCTTCACCGCCGGCGGCCAGAGCTGGAAGGCCCCCGAGGGCTCGTTCCAGTGGAGCCGCTTCAGCGAGTCGGTCACCGCGGGCGGCGACCCCAAGGGCGACATCAACCGGGACGGCGACACCACCGACCGCTTCGGCCTGCTGTACGACCCGGCCGCCGGCACCGTGCGCGTGGACACCGACCAGGACGGTGACTTCACCAACAACGAGCCGATGAAGCCGTACAAGGACGGCTTCCAGATCGGCTACTTCGGCACCGACGACCCCGCAACCGAGGTCGTCGAGAAGACCCCGTTCGTCGTGCAGATCCGCAAGGACGTGCCGATGGACCCGCTGGGCGGCACCTGGGTCGGCAAGAAGGCCGACTTCGTCAACGTCGGCCTCGTCGAGTCCGAGCACGGCACCCACGTCGCCGGCATCACCGCCGCCAACGGCCTCTTCGGCGGCCGGATGAACGGCGCCGCCCCCGGCGCGAAGATCGTCTCCGCCCGTGCCTGCACCTGGACCGGCGGCTGCACCAACACCGCGCTCACCGAGGGCATGATCGACCTCGTCGCCAACCGCGGCGTCGACATCGTCAACATGTCGATCGGCGGTCTGCCGCTGCAGAACGACGGCGACAACGTGCGCGCCCGCCTCTACACCCGCCTCATCGACACCTACGGTGTGCAGCTGGTCATCTCGGCCGGCAACGAGGGCCCCGGCATCAACACGATCGGCGACCCCGGCCTGGCCGACAAGGTCCTGTCGGTCGGCGCGGCCATCTCCCAGTCGACCTGGGCGGCCAACTACGGTTCCGCCGTCGAGAAGAAGTACGCCATGTTCCCCTTCTCCTCGCGCGGCCCGCGTGAGGACGGCGGCTTCACCCCGACCATCAGCGCCCCCGGCTCGGCCGTGAACACCATCCCGACCTGGCTGCCCGGCGCGGGCGTCGCCGAGGCCGGCTACACGCTGCCCGCCGGCTACGGCATGCTCAACGGCACCTCGATGTCCTCGCCGCAGGCGGCGGGCGCGAGCGCGCTGCTGATCTCCGCCGCCAAGCAGCGGGGCATCAAGCTCTCCCCGCTCACCCTGCGCACCGCGCTCACCTCGACCGCCAAGCGGATCCCCGGTGTCGCGGCCCACGAGCAGGGCGCCGGCCTCATCGACATCGAGGAGGCCTGGGACTCGATCCTGTTCGGTGCCACCGCCCACGACTACAAGGTCGAGGCCCCGGTCGACACCGCGATCTTCCCGGCCCCGCACACCGGCACCGGCGTGTACGACCGCCAGGGCGGCCTCAAGGTCGGCCAGAAGAAGGTCTACGACGTCACCATCACGCGTACGAACGGCCCGGACCGTCCGGTCTGGCACGAGCTCGGCCTGAAGTACAACGACGGCACCTTCCGCATCCTCGGCGAGGACTTCGTCGCGCTGCCGCTGAACAAGCCGGTCACCGTCAGGCTCCAGGCCCGTCCGACCACCCCGGGCGTGCACAGCGTCATCCTGGAGGCCGACGACCTGTTCACCGAGGGCGTCGACAAGCAGATCCTCGCCACGTCGGTCGTCTCCAACGACCTGGTCGGCCCGGGCTACGGCTTCTCCGCCACCGCCTCCGTGCAGCGCAACAGCCACAAGTCGTACTTCGTCACCGTGCCGAAGGGCGCCAAGACCCTCGAGGTCGGGATCAGCGGGCTGAAGGAGAAGAGCCAGACCCGGTTCATCACCCAGCACCCGTACGGCGTGGCCCTGGAGGACAACGCGTCCAACCAGTGCTACCCGCACTACAACCCGGCGAACACCTGCCGTCCGGACCTGCGCTCCTACGCCAACCCGATCCCGGGCGTCTGGGAGATCATCGTCGAGTCCCGCCGCACCTCGCCGGACCTGGACAACCCGTTCCGGCTCGACGTCTCGGTGCTCGGCGCGTCCTTCGACCCGGCCGTCCAGACGGTCCCCGAGGCGAAGGTCGGCACCCCGGCGGCCGTGCAGTGGAAGGTCTCGAACGAGTTCGCGGCCCTCGACGGGCGTCTGAAGGGCGGCCCGCTCGGCTCGCAGAAGACCGAGAAGGCGACCATCCAGCACCACGAGCAGCAGATCAAGACCGTCACCATCGGTGAGGGCGTCGAGCGCCTCGACATCGCCATCGGCAACACCTCCGACCTGTCGGCCGACCTCGACCTCACGGTCAAGCTCGGCGACACCCAGGTCGGGCAGTCCGCCGACGGCGACTCCGAGGAGTCCGTCAGCCTGGTCAAGCCCGCCGCGGGCACCTACACCGTCATCATCGACGGCTACTCGGTGCAGGCCGCCGGCGGCACCAGCTACGACTACAAGGACGTGTACTACTCGTCCGCGCTCGGCTCCGTGAAGGTCGACGAGTCGAAGCCGGTCCAGCTGGCCAACGGCGCGACCGCCCCGGTCGCCGCCGAGGTCGTGGTCAACGCCGCGGCCCCCGAGGGACGCCAGTTCTTCGGTGAGGTCCAGCTGCTGAACGCGCGCGGCACCGCCGCGGGCACCGGCAGCGTGGTGATCGGGAACGTCATCCCGTAACGCCTGGTGACCAAGGAGGGGCGGGCGCCGGAAACCGGAGCCCGCCCCTTCGGCGTCCTCCCACCTGCCCGGTGATCCATCCCGACCCTTGGACAATGGATTGGACAAGGCGCCCGTGGACACACGCATCATGGATCCGGCAGCCCTGCACAAACGTACGGAGGAGTCCCCGTGAAGGTCGGAATCGTCGGAGCCACCGGTCAGGTCGGCACAGTCATGCGGAAGATCCTGGCCGAGCGCGAGTTCCCCGTCGACGAGCTGCGCCTCTTCGCCTCCGCCCGCTCCGCGGGCACCGTCGTGGACGGCGTGACCGTCGAGGACGCGTCCACCGCCGACTACACCGGCCTGGACATCGTGCTCTTCTCCGCGGGCGGCGCCACCTCCAAGGCCCTCGCCGAGAAGGTCGCCTCCCAGGGCGCCGTCGTGATCGACAACTCCTCCGCCTGGCGCAAGGACCCCGAGGTCCCCCTGGTCGTGTCCGAGGTCAACCCGCACGCGATCAAGGACCGCCCCAAGGGCATCATCGCCAACCCGAACTGCACCACGATGGCCGCCATGCCGGTCCTCAAGCCGCTCCACCAGGAGGCCGGCCTCGTCGCCCTGGTCGCCACCACCTACCAGGCCGTGTCCGGCTCCGGTCTGGCCGGTGTCGCCGAGCTCAAGACCCAGGCCTGCGCCGTCTCCGAAGCGGCCGACCAGCTCACCTTCGACGGCGAGGCCGTCGCCTTCCCCGAGCCGAACGTCTACCGCCGCCCCATCGCGTTCAACGTGGTCCCGCTGGCCGGCAACCTCGTCGACGACGGCACCCACGAGACCGACGAGGAGCAGAAGCTCCGCAACGAGTCCCGCAAGATCCTGGAGATCCCGGAGCTCAGGGTCTCCGGCACCTGTGTGCGCGTCCCGGTCTTCTCCGGCCACTCGCTCCAGGTCAACGCCCGCTTCGAGCGCCCGATCAGCGTCGAGCGCGCCTACGAGCTGCTGAAGGACGCCGAGGGCGTCGAGCTCTCCGAGATCCCGACCCCGCTCCAGGCGGCCGGCAAGGACGCCTCGTACGTGGGCCGCATCCGCGTCGACGAGACCGTCGACAACGGCCTGGCGCTCTTCCTCTCCAACGACAACCTGCGCAAGGGCGCGGCCCTCAACGCGGTGCAGATCGCGGAGCTGGTCGCGGCCGAGCTGGCGGGCTGACGGCAGGCGCCGAAACCGGCACGAAAAGCACCTAAGGGCGGCCATCCGTGGGATGGCCGCCCTCCGCTTGTTCGCCCTGGGAAATGTGCGGTGCGTCGCCCGCACACCCCGTGGAAGGATGGCCCAAACGTCACGAAACCGAGGAGTTGACCGGGTGCCTGGCACAAACCTGACCCGTGAAGAGGCGGCGCAGCGGGCGAAGCTGCTGTCCGTGGACGCGTACGAGGTCGACCTCGACCTCACCGGTGCGCAGGAGGGCGGCACCTACCGGTCCGTCACCACCGTCCGCTTCGATTCCGCCGAGGCCGGTGCCGAGACCTTCATCGATCTCGTCGCCCCGGCCGTCCACGAGGTCGTGCTCAACGGGCACGCCCTCGACGTCGCCGCCGTCTTCCGGGACTCCCGGATCGCGCTGCCGTCCCTGCTCCAGGGGCGGAACGAGCTGAAGGTCGTCGCCGACTGCGCGTACACCAACACCGGTGAGGGCCTGCACCGGTTCGTCGACCCGGTCGACGGCCAGGCCTACCTCTACACGCAGTTCGAGGTGCCGGACGCCCGCCGCGTCTTCGCCTCCTTCGAGCAGCCCGACCTCAAGGCGACCTTCCAGTTCACCGTGAAGGCCCCGTCCGGCTGGTCGGTCATCTCCAACTCCCCCACGCCGGAGCCCAAGGACGACGTGTGGGTCTTCGAGCCGACCCCGCGGATCTCCACGTACATCACCGCGCTGATCGTCGGCCCGTACCACTCGGTGCACTCCTCCTACGAGGGCCCCGACGGCCAGGTCGTGCCGCTCGGCATCTACTGCCGTCCGTCGCTGGCGGAGTTCCTCGACGCGGACCACATCTTCGACGTGACCCGCCAGGGCTTCGGCTGGTTCCAGGAGAAGTTCGCGTACGACTACCCGTTCGCCAAGTACGACCAGCTGTTCGTGCCCGAGTTCAACGCGGGCGCGATGGAGAACGCGGGCGCGGTCACCATCCGCGACCAGTACGTCTTCCGCTCGAAGGTCACGGACGCCGCCTACGAGCGCCGGGCCGAGACCATCCTGCACGAGCTCGCCCACATGTGGTTCGGCGACCTCGTCACCATGGAGTGGTGGAACGACCTGTGGCTGAACGAGTCGTTCGCCACCTTCACCTCGGTCGCCTGCCAGGCCTCCGTCGAGGGCACCCGCTGGCCCAACGCCTGGACCACCTTCGCCAACGCGGAGAAGACCTGGGCCTACCGCCAGGACCAGCTGCCGTCGACGCACCCGATCATGGCGGACATCAACGACCTGGAGGACGTGCTCGTCAACTTCGACGGGATCACGTACGCCAAGGGCGCCTCCGTCCTGAAGCAGCTCGTGGCCTACGTCGGCGAGGACGAGTTCTTCAAGGGCGTGCAGGCCTACTTCAAGGCCCACGCCTTCGGCAACACGCGCCTGACCGACCTGCTCGGCGCCCTGGAGGAGACCTCCGGGCGTGATCTGAAGGCCTGGTCGAAGGCGTGGCTGGAGACCGCCGGCATCAACGTGCTGCGGCCCGAGATCGAGACCGACGAGAACGGCTCCATCACCTCCTTCGGCGTCCGCCAGACCGCCCCGGCGCTGCCGGCCGGCGCCAAGGGCGAGGCGGTCCTGCGTCCGCACCGGATCGCGATCGGCTTCTACGACCTGGACGCGGCCGGCAAGCTGGTCCGCACCGACCGGGTCGAGCTGGACATCGAGGCGGCCGAGCTGACCGCCGTGCCGCAGCTCGCGGGCAAGCAGCGCCCGGCGGTCGTGCTGCTCAACGACGACGACCTGTCGTACGCGAAGGTCCGCCTCGACGAGGTGTCCCTGAAGAACGTCACCGCGCACCTGGGCGACTTCACCGAGTCGCTGCCGCGGGCGCTGTGCTGGGCCTCGGCCTGGGACATGACCCGGGACGGCGAGCTGGCCACCCGCGACTACCTGGACCTGGTGCTCTCCGGCATCGCCAAGGAGACCGACATCGGCGTGGTCCAGTCGCTCCAGGGCCAGGTCAAGGCGGCCCTGGAGCTGTACGCGGCGCCGGAGTGGCGGGCCGAGGGCCTGGCGCGCTGGGGCGCCTTCGCCGAGGAGCAGCTGCGCGCGGCGGCGCCCGGCAGCGACCACCAGCTGGCGTGGGCGCGGGCCTTCGCGGCGACCGCCCGCACGGACGAGAACCTCGACCTGCTCGCCGCGCTGCTCGACGGCGGCGCCGTGATCGACGGCCTGGCCGTGGACACGGAGCTGCGCTGGGCGTTCGTGCAGCGCCTCGCGGCGACCGGCCGGTTCGACGAGCCGGAGATCGCGGCGGAGCTGGAGCGCGACCGCACCGCGGCGGGCGAGCGGCACGCGGCGACGGCCCGTGCGGCCCGTCCGACCGAGGCGGCGAAGGCCGAGGCGTGGGCGTCGGTCGTCGAGTCCGACACGCTGGCGAACGCGGTGCAGGAGGCGGTGATCGCCGGCTTCGTGCAGGCGGACCAGCGTGAGCTGATCGCCCCGTACACGGAGAAGTACTTCGCGTCGATCAAGGGCATCTCGGAGACCCGCAGCCACGAGATCGTCCAGCAGATCGTGGTCGGCCTCTACCCGACGCTCCAGGTCTCGCCGGCCACGCTGGACGCCACGGACGCCTGGATCGCCGCGAACGACCCGGCTCCGGCGCTGCGCCGCATGGTGACGGAGTCGCGCGCGGGCATCGAGCGCGCCCTGAAGGCGCAGGCCGCGGACGCCGCCGCCTGACCCTGACGGACGAAGGGCCCCGGACCGCGAGCGGTCCGGGGCCCTTCGTCGTCACGGACCGACCCGCGCTGCCGGTCGGCCCGGCCGGGTCAGCCCAGCCAGGTGAGCCACTGCCAGCCGCCGGTCCCGATCGTCGTCGGGGTGCCGAGGCCGGTGGCGGTGCCGGGGAGGAACTCCAGGTTCTCCGCGGTGCCGGCGGTACGGGTGGTCCACAGGTCCGGCCGGCCGTCGCCGGTCACGTCGCCGGCCGAGACGAGGAGCCGCCGGTCGGCGGTGGTCCAGGGACCGCCGGTGAGGACGACGGGGGCGGCGAGGGCGCTCGCGCCCTGGCTCGCGTACTGCCTGATCTCGCCGGTGGCCCGGTCGCGGCCCCAGACGTCGGCCCTGCCGTCGCCGGTGACGTCGCCGGGCAGGATCACGTCGTAGCCGGCCCACTCGGGGCCGCCGATGTTCAGCGCGGCCCTGGCGGCGAAGGTGGGCTTGCCGTCGACGGGCGCGCCGCCGCGGTGCAGCCAGAGGCCGGTGGTGCTGCGGGCGAGGACGTCGGGCAGGCCGTCGCCGTCCACGTCGCCGGCGGCCAGCGGGGTGGCGCCGCCGTTCGACCAGCCGGTGGGGCGGCCGCCCATGGCGATCCGGGTGCCGAGCTCGCCGGTGCCGGTGTTCGGGTAGACCCACAGCTCGTCGCCGATGCGGGCGACGACGTCCTCGCGGCCGTCGCCGGTCCAGTCGCCGCGGTGGCTGACGACGGCGCCGGCCCAGCCGCCGGTGCCGATCTGGCGCACGGCACCGAGGCCGCCGCCGCCGGTGCCGGGGTACAGGCGCAGGTTGCCGTCGTCCTTGACGGCGAGGAAGTCGGGGCGGCCGTCGCCGGTGAGGTCGCCGCCGGTGCCGGTGCCGGGCCGGGGCTCGGGGTAGGCGGCGGCGCGCAGCAGCAGGTGGTCGGAGAGCGGGGCGGTGCCGGCCGGTTCGGGTTCGAGGGCGTCGGCGCGGACGGTGTGGAAGTCGCGGGCGCTCAGGAAGACGTGGTCGAACTTCTTGCCGTCGTACGTGGTGGGCTCGCCCGAGCGGCACTCGGTGACGCCGGCGTCCAGGCAGGCCTGGGTGAAGTAGTCGTGGTCGTTCTCGTCGGCCTCGGCGAACGGGCCGGTGCCGGGCAGTCCGGCGCGTATCGGGTCGAGCGCGGTGTACGTCGGCCCGGCGTTGAAGTCGCCGCCGAGGATCACGGGAAGCCCGGCGGCCCAGGTGTCGGCCTTGGCGAGGGCCTGGGAGGAGCCGTTGTCCGGGGTGATGTACTGAGCGAGGTGGGTGTTGCAGACGAGCGTGCTGCGCCCGTCGACCGGGCCGCGGGCGCAGAGCACCGCGCGGGCCTCCTGCCCGGCGGGCACGGTGAGGTTGGCGGCGTAACGGTCGACCGCCGGGGCCTTGACGAAGATGCCGAGGCCGAAGCGGGTGTCGGTGGACCACTTGCCGCAGCCGGTCGCGGTGTCGGTGGAGGTCCACACGGCGGTGTAGCCGGAGTCGGCCAGCGCGGTGCGGAGCGAGGCCCACTGGCCGAAGCAGAGCTCTTGGAGCATCAGGGCGTCGGTGTCCCAGGCCAGGGTCTGGTCCTTGACCTTGGCGGTCCACGTGGGCAGGTCGAGCTTGCTCTGGCAGGTGTACGCGCCGCAGACGTTGTACGAGATGGTCCGCGCCGACGGTGCGGTGGCGGGGTCGACGGTGTCGGCGCCGGCCGGCGCCGCGGCCGGGAGGACCGCGGCGGCCAGCAGCGCGAGCACGGCGGCCGTTCTTCGAAGGAGTCTCATACCCCGAGAGGTTAGTGATCTTCTTCGTGCACCTGTCAGGCGGTCAGCCGCGCGTAGCGGGCGCGCAGTTCGGCCGCGCCCTGGTCCGTGAGGCTGCCGTGCAGCCGCATCCGGGCGACGCCGCCGTCGGGGAAGGCGTCGAGGCGGACATGGGTGACGACGGCGTGCGCCGGGAGGCGGAAGCGGTGCGGGGTGTCGGGCTGGAGGCGGGTGCGGGGGATGATCTCGAACCACTCCGCCCCGGCCGCGGGGTCGCCGTTGCAGCCCTGGAGGGCGATCCAGCCGGCCGAGTTGCCCTTGAGGTAGGCGGTGTCGATCTCGACGGCCCGTACGGCGCCCTGGGCGGCGAGCCGGAAGCGCACCCAGTCGTTGGTGCCACGCACCCGGCGGCGGCGGTTCTCCCAGCCGTCGTCCATCTTGCGGGAGGTGCCGGGCAGGATGATCTGGGTCGGCGAGGAGTAGAAGCGGTCGGAGGCGTCCTCGTACACGCCGCCGTTGAGCACGGAGAGCAGGTCGAGGGTGCCGAGGACGTCCAGCCACTCGGGGTCGGGGACGACCTCGCCGTGGACGCGCAGCCGGGCGATGCCGCCGTCGGGGTGCTGGCAGAGCCGCAGATGGGTGTAGCGCCGCTCGGCGTCGACGGTGAAGCCGTTGGCGGCGTGGCCGCGGACGGGGCTGGGCGGGACCAGCTCCTCCCACTTCGCGTCGAGCAGCTCCTCGGGACTGGGTGAGCCCTCGACGGCGGTGGCCTGAATGCTCACGCGCTGGGGGTAGTTGCCGCGGAAGTGGGCGGTGTCGACGACGATGCCGCGGATGACGCCGGGGGCGCCGAGGCGGACGATCGCCCAGTCGTGGTCCTCCGGGGCCGGGAAGGGGTGGTCGGCGTCGGCGCCGCGCCGGCGGCGGGTCTCCCAGCCGTCCATGATCTTGCCCTTGTGGCCGAAGTGCTCGGGGTCGAAGACGGCGCGTTCGCGGACGAGGAGGTTCTCGCGCTCGGCGAAGAACTCGTCGTTGGCGGCGACGACTCCGGCGCCGAGGCGGCGGTCGGCGAGGTCGACGAGTTCCGTGTACGGGAAGTCACCGGTGCGGTAGTCGGCGTACGGGTCGCCACCGGCGTAGGGGGCGGCGTCGTTGGCGTGGGGGTCCTGGGCGGTGTCGTGGTCGAGGCTCATGGACTCGACTGTGCCCGGGGCCGTCTCGCGGGTCCATCGAATGTTTTCGACAGGTCTTTTCAGCCCTGCTGAACGTTCTCGCGCTGCACCGCCGCCTGCCGCAGCGCCGCGAGGACCCGCGCCACGGCCGGCCCCTCCTCCGCCCCGCGCCGTACCGCCGCGATGACGTGACGGCGCGGCTGGTCGGCGGAGAGCACCCGCATCACCACCCCGGACCCGGCCCGCGTACGGCGCTCGGCGGCGGCCATCCGGGGCACCAGGGCCACCCCCATGCCGGCCTCGACCATGGCGAGGATCGCGGTCCAGCCGGCGGCGCTGTGGGCCTGCTCGGGGACGAACCCGGCGGCCTCGCAGGCGGCCGTGGTGATCTCCGACCAGGGCCCGGAGCCGCCGAAGATCCAGGGCTCCGCGGAGAGGTCGGCGAGCCGCAGCCCGGGCGCCTCGGCGAGCGGGTGCGCGGCGGGCAGGGCCACGTCGAGCGGGTCGGCGAGCAGCGGCACCCGGCTGAACTTGGGGTCGCGGACGGTGGGCGCGTGCGCGGCCAGCGAGAGCGCCAGGTCGACCTCGCCCGCGGTGAGCAGCTCGTACGCCTCCGCCGCCTCGGCCTCCCGGATCCGCACGTCGAGCCCCGGGTGGGCGGGGCGCAGCGCCTGGACGGCGGGGACGACGAGCGCGGGCACGGCGGTGGAGAAGGCCGCGACCCGCACCCGCCCCGCCTCGCCGCGCAGATGCGCGTCGAGTTCGGCCTCGGCCCGCTCCAACTGGGCGAACACGGCCTCGGCGTGCCGCAGCACCAGATGCGCGGCATCGGTCAGCCGCACCCGCCGCCCGTGCGCCTCCAGGAGCTGCACCCCGAGCTGCTTCGACAGGTTGGTGAGCTGCTGCGAGACGGCCGAGGGGGTCATGAGCAGCGCCTCCGCGCTCGCGGTGACGGTGCCGCGGTCGCGGAGGGTGCGGAGGATCTGCAGCTTCTTGATGTCCCACTCGGTCATGGGGCGCAACCTACCGGGCGGTGCCGGACGGGGCGGGAGGGAGCCGGAGGGAGGGTCCCCGGCGCTCACCTGCGCGTCGCCAGCACCACACCGCCCAGGATGAGCGCCATGCACAGCATGCCCAGGACACCCAGCCGCTCTCCGAGCAGCGCGTACGAGAGCAGGGCCACGCACACCGGCTGCAGGTAGTAGACGACTCCCGCGCGGGCCGCGCCGATGAGGGAGACCGCCCTGTTCCAGGCGAAGAAGGCGACGGCGGAGGACAGGACGCCGACGTAGAGCAGGGGGCCGGCCGTCGTGGGGGTCAGGGGGAAGCCGCCCTGGACGGTGAGGGAGATCGCGTACGCCGGGGCCAGCATCAGGGCGCCGAGCAGGAACGTGGTGAAGAGGAAGGCCAGTTGGTCGATCTCGGCGGGCTTGCGCCTGAGCAGGGCGCTGTACGAGGCGAAGGAGAGGGCCGCGGCGAACATCCACAGGTCGCCGGCGGTGAGGTCGACGGAGAGGGAGCCCTTGCCGACGAGGAGGAGGACGCCGAGCGCGGCGGTCAGCATGCCGAGGATCCGGCGGGCGCCCAGGCGTTCGCCGCCGAGGCGGGCGTAGAGCGCCATGAGGACCGGGGAGGCGGCCATGATCATGCCCATGTTGGAGGCGGAGGTCGTCAGGCCGGCCTGGTGGACCAGGGTGTTGTAGAGGGCGATGCCGAAGAGCGAGGCGAGGGCGACGAAGCCCAGGTGGCGGCGGATCACGGCGCGTTGGCGCCAGAACGGGCGGGCGGCGAACGGGGCGACGGCGGCCAGGGCGATGAGCCAGCGCCAGAAGACGGCCTGGACGGGCGGAATGGTGTCGGCCATGCCGCGGGTGGCGACGAAGCTGCCGGACCAGACGACGGTGGCGAGCAGGGCGAGCAGCACGCCGAAGCCGGCGCCCTTCGCGAGCTTCCTCGCGGGCGCCGGCCTCTCGGTGACGTCGTCGGTGCGGATGGTGGTCGGGGTGCGGGTGAGGGGCGTGGTCTGCGGCATGCGCCTACCGTCGCACCGCGGAAACCTCCAGGTCCATCGAAACTTCCTGACCGTTCTTTTCAGCTGAGCTGAACGATTCCACCTTCGGGGCCCGCGGGGTCCGCGGGGCAGTCTGCGCGACCAGGGTGGCGCCGAAGGCGATCACCATGCCGAGCAGCTGCACCGGGCCGAGGGCCTGGCCGAGGGCGGCCCAGCCGATGACGGCGGCGGTGATCGGCGAGAGCGGGCCGAGCAGGGTGACCGAGGAGGCGCTCAGCCGGCCGATGCCGCGGAACCAGAGGAAGTAGGAGATCGCGGTGTTGCCGAAGGCGAGGTAGGCGTAGCCGGCCAGGTTGGTGCCGGTCAGGGCCGGCGGGGCACCCTCGACCAGGAGGGCGACGGGCAGCAGGACCAGACCGCCCGCGGCGAGCTGCCAGCCGGTGAGGGCGAGGGCGCCGACGCCCTCGGGGCGGCCCCAGCGCTTGGTGAAGACGGTGCCCGCGGACATCGACAGGGCGGAGAGCAGTCCGGCGACCACCCCGACCGCGTCGAGCGCGGCTCCGGCCTTGAGGACGACGAGGCTGACGCCGAAGGCGGCGGCGATCGCGGTGAGCAGGGACTTCGCGGTGGGCTTGTCGCCCAGGAACAGCGCGGCGAGGCCGACGACGAAGAGCGGACCGACCGAGCCGACGACGGCGGCGACGCCTCCGGGCAGCCGGTACGCGGCGAGGAAGAGCAGCGGGAAGAAGGCGCCGATGTTGAGCGCGCCGAGCACCAGCGACTTCCACCACCAGGCCCCCCGCGGCAGCTTGCGGGTGAGGGCGAGGAGCAGCAGTCCCGCGGGCAGGGCCCGCATCAGGCCGGTGAAGAGCGGGCGGTCGGGCGGCAGGAACTCCGTGGTGACGAAGTAGGTGCTGCCCCAGGAGATCGGGGCGATGGCGGTCAGTGCGACGGTCGCGGCCTTGCGGGACATGGCAGGTTCCCCCCTGTGCGGTGGCGACGGGCCGGTTGGCTTGTCGGTGATTAACTTAGCACTAAGCTACTTACTTGCAAGTGGCTTTCTTGCCATCGAGTCACCAGAGAGGGGAAACTGGGGTCATGGAGAAGCAGACGCCCGCTCCCGGGCCCGCCCACGACGCCGTCGACGCCATCGCCGATCAGTGGGCCGCCGTGCGCCCCGACCTGGACACGGTGCCGATGGCCGTCTTCGGGCGGATCTACCGGCTGGCCGGCGCCATGCGGGCCAAGGTGGACAAGGCGTACGCGGCGTACGGGGGGATGTCGCTGGGCGAGTTCGACGTGCTCGCCACGCTGCGGCGCTCCGGGGAGCCGTACACGCTCTCACCGCGCCAGCTGACCGCCACACTGATGATCACGACCGGCGGGATGACGGGCCGGCTCGACAAGCTGGAGCGGGCCGGACTGCTCACCCGCAGCCCCGACCCGAACGACCGCCGCGGCCTGCGCGTCACCCTCACCGAGGAGGGCCGCACCCTGGTGGACCAGGCCGTCGGCGCCGGGCTCGCCGAGCAGCGCGCGGCCCTGGAGGCGGCGCTCACCCCCGAGGAGGCGGAGCAGCTGACGGTGCTGCTGCGCAAGCTGCTGGCCACCACGGCCTAGACCGCGCGGGCAGGTCCCGGCGGATCGCCCCGCCCGGAACGCACACGAGGGCGCCGCACGGTACGTCGTACCGTGCGGCGCCCTCGTGAAGGAACCGGGTGGGGCTTACGCCTTCTTCCTGGACTTGTCGAGCACCGCCACCAGGCCGATGATCACCAGGAACAGCACCAGCGGTGCGGCGACGTACAGGCCGAGGGTCTCGGCGACACTCAGCTTCGGGGCCGGGTCGTCACCGTCGTCGCGGGTGAGCGCGAGCGCGGGGGACGACATGAGCAGCATCATCAGCGTCGTACCGGCCGCGACGGCGCCGGCGCGCAGGGCGTTCTTCTTGTCCACGGTGCAAAAGTAGCGAACACCTAAACGGACCGCGCGCCCGGGGGTGCCGTACGGGCCCCGACCCCCTCGGCGAGCACCCGGAGCAGGTCGTGCGCGCGGGGCGAGGCGGCCAGTTCCTCCAGGGTCAGCGGCTGCCCGTCGGGACCCGCGACCGGCAGCCGCCAGTTGGGGTACTGGTCCCAGGTGCCGGGCAGGTTCTGCGGCCGCCGGTCCCCCACCGCGTCCGGCAGCCACATCCCGACCAGGCGCGCCGGAGTGGCAGCCAGGAAGCGGTGGAAGGCCCTGACCTCGGCCGCCTCCTCGCCCGGGCCCTCCGGGAGCATCCCGAGCCGCTGGAGCAGTCCGAGCCACTCGGCGGTCTCGGCCGCGTCCCGGGTCCGCTCGCGCTCCAGGTCGCCGGTGAGCAGCCCGAGGCGGTGGCGCAGCGTCACATGGGAGCCGGAGAGCCGGGCGGCGGTGGACGGCAGGTCGTGGGTGGTGGCGGTGGCCACGCAGCCGGCCCGCCACTCCTCGGGGGGCAGCGGGCGGCCGGTGCCGGCCCAGTCCCGTTCGAACCAGAGCACGGAGGTGCCGAGCACCCCGCGCCGGGCGAGGGACTCCCGTACTCCCGGCTCGACCGTGCCGAGGTCCTCGCCGATGACCGCCGCCCCGGCGCGGTGCGCCTCCAGGGCGAGGACGGCCAGCATGGCCTCGGAGTCGTAGCGGACGTAGGTGCCCTCGGTCGGCTCGCCGCCCTCGGGCACCCACCAGAGCCGGAACAGGCCCATGACGTGGTCGATCCGCAGCGCCCCCGCGTGCCGCAGCAGCTCCCTGAGCAGCCCGCGGTACGGGGCGTAGCCCTCGGCGGCGAGGGCGTCCGGGCGCCAGGGCGGCAGGCCCCAGTCCTGGCCCCGGGCGTTGAAGGCGTCGGGCGGGGCGCCCACGGACATGCCGGCGGCGAAGACGTGCTGCTGCGCCCAGGCGTCGGAGCCGTCCGGGTGCACACCGACGGCCAGGTCGTGGACGATCCCGACCGCCATCCCGGCCTGCCGGGCCGTGTGCGAGACGGCGGCGAGCTGGCCGTCCGTCAGCCAGGCGAGCCGGCAGTGGAAGTCGACCCGGGCGGCGAGCTCCGCGTCGGCCCGGACCGCCGCCTCCGCCGTCCGCGGGTCGCGCAGCTCCTCGGGCCAGCGGCGCCAGTGGTGCCCGTGCCGCTCGGCGAGTGCCTGATAGGTGGCGTGGTCCTCCAGGGCGCGCCCGCGCTCGGCGAGGAAGTCGCGGTAGGCGGCGCGCCGGCCGGGGCCGAGCTCCACGGTGTGCACCAGCTCCAGGGCCCGCCGCTTGGCCTCCCACACGGCGTCCCGGTCGATCAGCGCGCCCTTGCCGAGGACCCGTTCGCGCAGCTCGGCCGCGTCGGCGAGGACCCGGTCGAGCTCCTCGCGGCGGGCCTGGTCGACGTGGGCGAACTCGGGCACGTCCTCGATCCGCAGGTGCACCGGGTCGGGGAAGCGGCGCGAGGAGGGGCGGTACGGGGAGGGGTCGGTGGGCGCGCCGGGCACGGCCGCGTGCAGCGGGTTGACCTGGACGAATCCGGTGCCGTGGGTGCGGCCGGCCCAGTCGGCCAGCTCGCGCAGGTCGCCGAGGTCGCCCATGCCCCAGGAGCGGCCGGAGAACAGCGAGTAGAGCTGGACGAGCAGCCCGTGGGACCGTCCTTCGGGGCCGGGGGCGTGCGCGGGCGCCACGATCAGGGTGGCGGTGGAGCGGCGCCCGTCGGGGGCGTGCGCGGAGAGCCGGTGCACGCCGAGCGGCAGCCCGCCCCAGTCGAGGCCCTTGCCGTTGCCGGCGGACCTGGCGGACCCCGCAGACCCGGCGGACCCAGCAGCCCCGGCAGCCCCGGCGGACCCAGCAGCCCCGGCAGACCCGGCAGACCCGGCAGACCCGGCGACGGTGCGTCCGTCCTCGGTGGTCACGGTGAGCCGGGTGCCCGGCGGCAGGTCGAGGGGCGGGCGCGGTGCCCCGTCCTGCCAGTGCACGACGGTGGGCGGCAGGAGCCGCTCGCGGCCGGCCCGTTCGGCCGCCTCCACGGCGGCGGCGACCGCCTCGGGCGTGGACGCGTCGACGTCCAGGGCGCGCAGGACGGCCACCACCGTGGCGTCGGGGACGGCGACCGTGACGCCCTCGGAGGGGGCGTACTCGGTGGCGACGCCGTGCAGGGCGGCGAGACGGGCCAGGGTCACTTCACACTCCGGGTGACTCCGTGCCGCCCGCGGTGCCCGGGGCGGTGGGTTCGCTGGTGAGGGGGGCCGCTTCGATCAGCGGCGGCTCGCTGGTGAGGGGGGCGGCGTCGGCGAGGGGCGGTTCGCTGGTGAGCGGGCCCTGCCTCGGGATGCGGATCGGCGTCGCGAGGGTCTGCTCGCGTATCCGCGGGGCGGAGTGGTCGGTCGCGTTCACGGGATCTCCCGGTTCGTCTCGACAGTCTCGACAGGTAAGACACGTAAGAAACCACCGGAAGCCTTACCCACCGCTCCCCGTTTTACCGGCGGAACTTGACGAATGGCCGCCACCTCGCCGAAAGCCCGGCGGGCAAAGCAGACAGTTCGACCACCCGCATTGACACTCCGTCGGCATGGATGGTGGGCTCGTCACCGAATCGTGACCCACGGGACCGAAGGGAGCCCTCGTGCACCTCGGACACAGGAGGCGGACGGCGACCGCGGTGGCCGTCGCGGTCATCGGCGGACTCCTCGGCGGCGGCGCGCCGGGCCTCGCCCACGCGGCGGCGCCGGGCACGACCGGCTTCCCCGTGACGCCGGTGTCCCCCGTGACGCCGGTGTCCCCCGTGACGCCGGTGTCCCCCGTGACGCCGGTGTCCCCCGTGACGTCTGCCCCTCCCGTCACGAACGCCCCGAGCGCCCCGAACGCCCCCGCTTCCGGCGTCCCGTCGGTCTGGCCGCGCCCCCAGTCGCTGACGCCCGCCGGTGGCCCCGTGCGGCTCGGCTCCGAGGCGACCCTGCTCGCCGCCCCCGGCACCGACCCGTACGCCCTCGCCGCGCTGCGCGCACTGCTGCGGACGGCCGGGGTGCGCACCGTGCACGAGGAGCTGCCCGGGCGCGGCCCGGTGCTGCGCGTGACCGACAGCCTCGGCGAGCACTCGACGGGGGCTCAGGAGGCGCTGGGCGCCCTGGGGATGGCCGGACGCGGCGATCTGCCGGCCGGCGGCTACCGGCTGGCGACGGGCCGCTTCCAGGGCCGGGACACCGTCGTGCTCGACGGCGTCGGCGAAGACGGCCTGTTCCACGCGGTGCAGACGCTGCGTCAACTGGTCCGCGCGGACGCGAGCCTGCCGGGCGTCCGGATCCGCGACTGGCCGGGTACCGCCGCGCGCGGGATCACCGAGGGCTTCTACGGGCGCCCCTGGAGCCGCGAGGAGCGCCTCGCCCAGGTCGACTTCCTCGGCCGCACCAAGCAGAACCGCTATCTGTACGCGCCCGGCGACGACCCGTACCGGCAGGCGCTGTGGCGCGAGGCCTATCCCGCCGCCGAGCGGGCCGCGCTGCGCGAGCTCGCCGCCCGGGCCCGCGCCAACCACGTGACGCTCGTCTGGGCCGTCTCCCCCGCCCAGGCCATGTGCCTGTCCTCCGAGCGGGACCTGGCGGCCCTCACCGGCAAGATCGACGCCATGTGGGAGCTCGGGGTGCGCGCCTTCCAGCTCCAGTTCCAGGACGTCAGCTACAGCGAGTGGCACTGTTCGGCGGACGCCGACGCCTTCGGGAGCGGTCCCGAGGCCGCCGCCCGGGCGCACGCGCGCGTGGCGGGGGCCGTCGCCCGGCACCTGGCCGAGCGGCACCCGGGAGCGGAGCCGCTGTCGCTGATGCCGACGGAGTACTACCAGGACGGCACGACGGAGTACCGCACGGCGCTGGCCGGGGCCCTCGACCCGGGCGTGCAGGTGGCGTGGACGGGCGTCGGGGCGGTGCCGAAGACCATCACCGGGCGCGAACTGGCCGGGGCCCGCGAGGCGCTGCGCCACCCGCTGGTCACCATGGACAACTACCCGGTCAACGACTACGCCCGGGACCGGCTCTTCCTCGGGCCCGCCACGGGCCGTGAGCCGGCCGTCGCCGCCGGCAGCGCCGCCTTCCTGGCCAACGCCATGGAGCAGCCGACGGCCTCCCGGGTGCCGCTGTTCACGGCCGCGGACTTCGCCTGGAACCCCAAGGGCTACCGGCCGCAGGAGTCCTGGCGGGCCGCCGTGGACGACCTGGCGGGGCCGGACCCGGCGGCCCGCGAGGCGCTGGCCGCGCTCGCCGGGAACGGCGCCTCCTCGCTGCTCGCCCCGGACGCCGAGTCGGCCTATCTGAAGCCGCTGACGACCGCCTTCTGGGCGAGCCGCACCAGCCCCGACAAGGCCGCGCGGGAGAAGGCGGGGCGGGAGCTGCGGGCCGCGTTCACCGTGATGCGCGAGGCGCCCGAGCGCCTGGCCGGCGCGGCGGGCGGCGCCCTGGGCGCGGAGGCCGGCCCCTGGCTCCAGCAGCTGGCGCGGTACGGGCAGGCGGGCGAGACGGCCGTCGACATGCTGCTCGCCCAGGCACGCGGCGACGGCGCCGGGGCCTGGCGGGCCCAGCTGGACCTGGAGCGGCGGCGGGAGGCGCTGGGGACGAGCCCGGTGACGGTCGGCAAGGGCGTCCTCGACCCGTTCCTCGCCCGCGCGGTCGAGGAGTCGGCGGCCTGGACGGGCGCCGACCGGGAGCGGGGCGCCGGGCTGAAGTCGGACGCGGCGGAAGACTCGTACACGGTCCGGATGGACCGCGCCCGGCCGATGGAGACCCTCACCGTGATGACCGAGCCCGGCACGGGCTCCGCGGGCGTCCTTCAGGCCTACGTGCCCGGCGAGGGCTGGCGGGCGCTCGGCCCGCTGGCGGCCTCGGGCTGGACGCAGACGGACCTGAAGGGGCTGCGCGCGGGCGCGGTGCGGATCGTGTGGGGCGGCCGGCCGGGGCAGGTGCGGTCGCTGGTGCCCTGGTTCGCGGACGAGCCGCGCGCGGGGCTCGAACTGGCGCGTACGGAGACCGACGCGGAGATCGGCGGCCCGGCCGTGCGCGTGGACGTGGCCCTGGAGGGGCGGCGGGCGGCCGAGGTGCGCGGGGCGCTGGCCGCGCGGGCGCCGAAGGGCGTCACGGTGCGGCTGCCGAAGGACGCGAAGGACGCGGTGGTCCCCCGGGGGACCCGTACGACGGTGCCGCTGGAGGTGTCCGTCGCGGCGGACGCGCCGGCCGGTTCGTACGCGGTGCCGGTGTCGTTCGCGGGCGAGGAGCGGGTCCTGACGGTCCGGGCGTTCCCGCGGACCGCGGGCCCGGACCTGGCGCCGACCGGCACGGCCTCCTCCTCGGGCGACGAGACGCCCGACTTCCCGGCGGCGCTCGCCGTGGACGGCGATCCGGCGACCCGCTGGTCCTCGCCCGCCGAGGACGGCGCGTGGTGGCAGCTGGAGCTGGCGGAGCCCGCCCGGATAGGCCAGGTGGTGCTGCACTGGCAGGACGCCTACGCGAGCCGCTACCGGGTGCAGGTCTCCGCCGACGGGCGCACCTGGCGTACGGCGGCCACGGTGCGCGACGGGCGGGGCGGGCGCGAGTCGGTGCGGATGGACGCGGCGGACACCCGCTTCCTGCGGGTGCAGGGCGATGCGCGGGCGACGGAGTACGGCTACTCGCTGTGGACGGTGGAGACGTACGCGGTGGCCGAGCCGCCGGCGGAGCGGCCACCGAAGGCGGACGCGCCGGAAGGGGAGCAGGGCGCGGAGCCCGGCTCCCCGTGAGCCCGTGGCACCTCCGGGCGCCTCCGGGCGCCTCCGGGCGCCTCCCGACGCCTCCCGACGCCTCCGGAACGCGAAAGGCCCGGCTCAACTCGTCGTCGTCACGACCCCCTGCGGGGTGGAGACGGCCGAGTCGATCCGGGCCAGCGCGTCGTCCGCGCCGTACGGCTGGAGGTAGGGCAGCCACCGCGGGTCGCGGTGGCCGGTCCCGATGATCCGCCAGGCGAGTCCGGTCGGCGGGGCGGGTTGATGGCGTAGCCGCCAGCCCAGCTCGCGCAGGTGCCGGTCGGCTTTGACGTGGTTGCAGCGGCGGCAGGCCGCCACGACGTTCTCCCAGGCGTGCGTCCCCCCGCGGCTGCGCGGAATGACGTGGTCGACGCTGGTTGCGACGCCACCGCAGTACATGCAGCGCCCGCCGTCGCGGGCGAAGAGCGCTCTGCGGGTCAAGGGGACGGGCCCCCGGTAGGGGACCCGGACGAACCGTTTGAGGCGCACCACGCTGGGTGCGGCGATGACACGGCTCTCGCTGTGCAGGAAGGCGCCGGACTCCTCGAGGCAGAGTGCCTTGTTCTCCAGGACGAGGACGAGCGCGCGGCGGAGCGGTACGACGCCGAGCGGCTCGTACGACGCGTTGAGGACCAGAACGTGCGGCACGGATGCCTCCTATGACGCCGGCGGCGCGTGGCTCGCGCCGGGACGAAACTGCTCTCAGTCTCTCCTCCTGCCTGGTCGGAGCGCCACCACGTGGCGGTAACGGGCCTGGGGTGTTCTCGACCACATCGGCGGGTGGGCGGGAGTCTTCCCCGGCCGTGGCCCGTCTTTCCCTGTGCACACGCCGACCGGGGCACACCGTGTCCCCCGTTAGTGTGGATGGATTGCCCGCACCTGCCTGGAGGCCCCTCGTGCTCTGGTCCGCCCTGCCGACCGCCGACGACCCGCAGACCGTTCCGGTGACGCTGGACGAGGCAGCCGAGACGGCGACGAACGCCGCCGGCTGGGTGGAGCAGAACTGGTCCACCTGGCTGAACACGGGTCTGCGGATCGTGCTGATCCTGGTCGTGGCGCTGACCCTGCGGATGCTGATCCGGCGGGCCCTGACGAAGCTGATAGAGCGGATGAACCGCTCGGCGCAGGCGGTGGAGGGCACCGCGCTCGGCGGGCTGCTGGTCAACGCGGAGCGGCGGCGCCAGCGCTCGGAGGCCATCGGCTCGGTGCTGCGCTCGGTCGCCTCCTTCCTCATCCTGGGCACGGCCGGCCTGATGATCCTGGGCGCCTTCCAGATCGATCTGGCCCCGCTGCTCGCCTCGGCGGGTGTGGCCGGTGTGGCGATCGGTTTCGGCGCGCGGAACCTGGTGACGGACTTCCTCTCCGGCGTCTTCATGATCCTGGAGGACCAGTACGGCGTCGGTGACTCGGTCGACGCGGGGGTCGCCTCCGGCGAGGTGATCGAGGTGGGCCTGCGGGTGACGAAGCTGCGCGGGGTCGACGGCGAGATCTGGTACGTCCGCAACGGCGAGATCAAGCGCATCGGCAACCTCAGCCAGGGCTGGGCCACGGCCGGCGTGGACGTGACGGTCCGCTCGACGGAGGACCTGGACCGGGTGTCGGCGGTGATCGCCGAGGCCGCGGAGGCCATGTCGAAGGAAGAGCCCTGGAACGAGCGCCTGTGGGGCCCGGTGGAGGTCCTGGGCCTGAGCGAGGTGCTGCTCGACTCGATGACGATCCGCGTCTCGGCGAAGACGATGCCGGGCAAGAAGCTGGGCGTGGAGCGGGAGCTGCGCTGGCGCATCAAGCGCGCCATGGACGCGGCGGGCATCCGTATCGTCGGCGGCGCCCTCCCGGCCCAGGCGGAGGACACCCCGGCCGACCCGTCGGCCTCGATGGCGCCCCCGTCCGCCTTCGCCTCCCCGACCTCCCCGCAGTCGGCGGCGGCGACCCCGCTGCCGAGGCCGGATCTGACCAAGTAGCCGGCCCCACGTCCACGAGGGGCGCCCCGCCCGGCCGGCGGGGCGCCCTTTGCCGTGTCCCCGGCATGTCACGTTTCCGGCCGCCGCGCCGTCGCACCTCCGGGAGACCGTCCCGAACGGAAAGCAACGGAAAGCAACGGAGAGCAGAGGAGAGGGCCATGTCGGCAGGCGAGGCAGTGGAACGGGCAACGGACCGTGCGGCGGACCGGGTATCGGACGAGGCCGCCGGGAACAGGGCGTTGCTGGAGCGGTTCCACCGTGCCGTGGACAGCGGCGATCCGGCGGTCGTCGCCGGGGCCATCGACCGGTTCGTGGCGCCGGATCTGGTCTTCCACGCGCCCGTACCGATGGGCGGCACGGGCGTGGAAGCCCTCAAGCGGGTGTGGGAGGCGCTGCTGCGCGCGTTTCCCGACATCCGGGTCGTGGTCGAGGAGACGGTCGCGGAAGGGGACACGGTCGTGTCCCGGAACACGGTGACCGGGACCCACCTGGGCGAGTACCGCGGGGTCCCGGCCACCGGGAGGAGCGTGCGCTACGACGAGATCTTCGTCTTCCGCTTCGCGGGCGGGCGGATCGTCGAGCTCCGGGGGGTCGTCGACGTGCTCGGCCAGCTGCGTCAGCTCGGCCTCCTCCCGGCCTGACCCGCCCGACCTCTTGACGCCCGCGTGACCTGGGTCTTACCTTCCTCCCAACCCAATAGGAAACTTTCCTAACAGTGCACCCAGGCAGGTGGAGAGCGTCGTGGCCGGAACGCCCCCCGGAACCCCCGGTACCCCGCGCGTGCTGCGCGCCATGAACGACCGGGCCGCGCTCGATCTGCTCCTGGAGCACGGGCCCCTCTCGCGGACCCGGATCGGCAAGCTCACCGGCCTGTCCAAGCCGACCGCCTCGCAGCTGCTCGCGCGGCTCGAGGCGGCCGGGCTCGTCGTCGCGACCGGGACGACCGAGGGGCGGCCCGGGCCCAACGCGCAGCTGTACGCGGTGAACCCGCGGGCCGCGCACGCCGCCGGGCTCGACGTCACCCCGGAGCGGATCCGCGCGGCCGTCGCCGACGTCACCGGCGAGGTGGTCGGCACGTTCGAACTGGCCACCCCCGGGCGGGCCGCCCACGACGTGGTCCGGCAGGTCGTCGACGCCCTCGACGGCGCCGTCCGGGCCGCCGGGCTCGCCCTCGGGGACGTACACCGTCTCGTCATCGGCACCCCGGGCGCCTTCGACCCGGCCACCGGGAGGCTGCGGTACGCCTCCCACCTGCCCGGCTGGCACTCCCCCACCCTGCTGGAGGAGCTGGCCGTCGCCCTGCCCATGCCCTTCGAGTACGAGAACGACGTCAACCTCGTCGCCATCGCCGAGCAGCGGCTCGGCGCCGCCCGCGGCCACGAGGACTTCGTGCTGCTGTGGAACGAGACCGGCGTCGGCGCCGCCCTCGTCCTCGGCGGGCGGCTGCACCGCGGCTTCACCGGCGGCGCCGGCGAGGTCGGCTTCCTGCCCGTGCCCGGCACCCCGCTCGTACGACAGGTCGCCAAGGCCAACTCCGGCGGCTTCCAGGAGCTCGCCGGCGTCCAGTCGATCCCCCGGCTCGCCAAGGCCCTCGGCATCGACACCCGCGAGCAGCCGTACGTGGAGACCGCCGCCAAGCTGCTCGCGCACGCCGCCGCCCACCACACCGAGGACGAGCGCTACGCCGGGCTCCTCGACGGCTACGCCGAGCGCCTCGCCACCGGCCTCGCCTCCGTCGTCGCCGTGCTCGACCCCGAGCTCCTGGTGCTGTCCGGCGAGGCGATCACCGCCGGCGGCGAGCCGCTGCGCGCCCGCGTCCAGGCGCAGCTCGCCGACCTCGCCGCCGCCCGGCCCCGGCTCGTCCTCGCCACCGTCACACCGGCCGCCGTCCTGCGCGGGGCGCTCGAATCCGCCCTCGCCACCACCCGGGACGAGGTCTTCGACACCACGCGCTAGCCCCCTCCGTCCGCCGAAGCCCCAAGCCCCCAAGCCCCCTCAACCGCCCGCCCGCTCCAGGGAGAACTCGCCATGCCCGCACGCCCGCGCCGGCTCGTCGCCACGTTCGCCGCCACCGCCTCCATAGCCCTCTTCGCCTCCGCCTGTACCGGCTCGGCGGCCAACGGCGCCGACGACGACCCCAACGCCCAGACGACGATCACCTTCTGGCACGGCTGGTCGGCGCCCTCCGAGGTGAAGGCGATCAACGACAACATCGCCCGCTTCGAGAAGGCCCACCCCAACATCAAGGTCGAGGTCGTCGGCAACATCAACGACGACAAGCTCAACCAGGCGCTGCGCACGGGCGGTTCGAAGGGCCCCGACGTCGTCTCCTCGTTCACGACGTCCAACGTCGGCAAGTTCTGCTCCTCCGGCGCCTTCGCCGATCTGAAGCCCTTCATCGAGAAGTCCAAGCTGGACCTCGGCAAGCTCATCCCGAAGACCCTGCTCGACTACACCCAGTTCGACGGCAAGCGCTGCGCCATGCCGCTGCTCACCGACGCCTACGGCCTCTACTACAACAAGACCGCGTTCAAGGCCGCCGGCCTCGACCCCGAGAAGCCCCCGAAGACCTACTCCGAGCTGCTCTCCTACGCGAAGGCCCTCACCAAGACCAAGGGCGACTCCTACGAGCAGCTCGGCTTCATGCCGAACTACCACGGCTACGAGACCACCACCGAGCACTACCTGGGCAGCTGGGGCCCCTCCTACTTCGACGCCAGCGGCAAGTCGACCGTCGGCACCGACCCCGCCGTCGCCGAGATGATGACCGTCCAGAAGAAGATGGTCGACGAGCTCGGCGGCTACGCGAAGCTGGAGAAGTACCGCACCACCTTCGGCGACGAGTGGGGCGCCAAGCACCCCTTCCACACCGGCCAGGTCGCCATGCAGCTGGACGGCGAGTGGCGGCTCGGCATGGCGAGCGACGCCAAGGTGCCCTTCGACATCGGCGTCGCCCCGATGCCCGTCCCCGACGCGCAGGCCGCCGACTACGGCAAGGGCTTCCTCTCCGGCACCATCATGGGCATCGCCCCGCAGAGCAGGAAGCAGAACGCCGCCTGGGAACTGGTCAAGTTCATGACCACGGACACCGAGGCCGTCGTCTCCTTCGCCAACGGCATCCGCAACGTCCCCTCCACCTTCGAGGCCCTGAAGTCCCCGAAGCTGACGTTCGACCCGCGCTTCAAGACCTTCCTCGACATCGCCGCGCACCCGAAGTCCAACACCCCGGCCGGCGCGGTCAACGGCGCCACCTACCTCAACACCCTGCAGGACTTCGCCCTCCAGTACGAGAAGGGCTCGGTCACCGACCTCAAGGGGGGCCTCGCGAAGACCGCGCAGCAGATCGACACCGACATCGCCAAGGCGAAGTAGCCCGATGAGCAGCAACTCACTCCGTGCCAAGCGCCGCAGGTCGGCGCTTCGGACGGCGGCCTTCATGTCGCCGTGGCTGATCGGGTTCGGCGTCTTCTTCGCCTACCCGATGGTCTCCACCGTCTACTTCTCCTTCATGGACTACGACGGCTTCGCCGCCCCGTCCTTCAACGGCCTGGACAACTGGACGTACGTCTTCGCCGACTACCCCATGTTCTGGCCCGCCCTGCGCAACACCCTCTGGCTGGTCGTCGTGATGGTCGCCTGCCGGGTCGTCTTCGGGCTCGGCGTCGGACTGCTCATCACCAAGATCAAGACGGGCGCCGGGGTCTTCCGCACCCTGTTCTACCTGCCGTACCTGGCCCCGCCGGTCGCGGCGACGCTCGCCTTCGTCTTCCTGCTCAACCCCGGCACCGGCCCGGTGAACTCGCTGCTCGACGGCGTCGGGATCACCGGCCCCGGCTGGTTCACCGACGCCGCCTGGTCCAAGCCCGCGCTCACCATGCTCGCGGTCTGGGGCGTCGGCGACCTCATGGTCATCTTCATGGCCGCGCTGCTCGACGTGCCCAAGGAGCAGTACGAGGCCGCCGAGCTCGACGGGGCCTCGGCCCTGCAGCGGTTCCGCTTCGTGACCCTGCCGAACATCTCGCCGATCGTGATGTTCGCCGTGGTCACCGGCGTCATCCAGGCCATGCAGTACTACACCCAGCCGCTGGTGGCCGGGAAGGTCGCCTCCGGCGTCATCGGCGGCTCCGGCCAGCAGTTCGAGCCCGGCTACCCGGACAAGTCCACGCTGACCCTGCCGCAACTCGTCTACAACCTCGGCTTCCAGCGCTTCGACTACGGAGCGGCCTGCGCCATCGCCCTCATCCTCTTCACGCTGGCCATGGTCTTCACCGGGCTGCTCATGCGCCGCCGCGGCGGCCTGATCCAGGCAGGTGACTGAACCATGAGCCAGGTCCTCGACCCGCCCACGGCGCTCGACACCCGCGAGGCCGGGCCCACCCCGGCCCGCCGGACCGCCCGCCGCAAGGCGCTGCTGCACTGGATCGCGGTGCACGCGCTCGGCGTCGCCGCCGCGCTCTTCTTCGTGCTGCCGTTCGTCTTCGTGCTGCTCACCTCGCTGATGAGCGACCAGCAGGCGCTCACCCGCGACCTCACCCCGGACACCTGGGAGTGGGACAACTACGTCCGCGTCTTCGAGACGCCGGGCTTCCTCACGTGGTGGCGCAACACCCTGCTGTACGCGGGCCTCGGCACCGTGCTGACCGTGGTGTCCTCGGTCCCGGTGGCCTACGCGCTCGCCAAGTTCCGCTTCCGCGGGCGCAATCTCTCGCTGATCCTGGTGATCTCGATGATGATGCTGCCGCCGCAGGTCGTCATCATCCCGATGTACCTGTTCTGGGCCAAGCAGCTGGACCTGTCCGGCACGCTGTGGCCGCTGATCATCCCGATGGCCTTCGGCGACGCGTTCTCCATCTTCCTGCTGCGCCAGTTCCTGCTGACCATCCCGAACGAGTACCTCGACGCGGCCCGTGTGGACGGCTGCGGCGAACTGCGCACCCTCGTCAGGGTCGTGCTGCCGATGGCGAAGCCGGGGATCGCGGCCGTCGCGCTCTTCCAGTTCTTCGCCGCGTGGAACGACTACTTCGGACCGCAGATCTACGCCTCCGAGAACCCGGCGGCCTGGACCCTGAGCTACGGCCTGGAGTCCTTCAAGGGCGCGCACCACACCGACTGGAATCTGACCATGGCCGCGACCGTCCTGGTCATGGCCCCCGTGATCCTCGTCTTCTTCTTCGCCCAGAAGGCGTTCGTCGAGGGCGTCACACTGACCGGAGTGAAGGGCTAGCCGACTGTTATGAAGCTCGCTGTCGTGGGGGGCGGCTCCACCTACACCCCCGAACTGATCGACGGGTTCGCGCGCTTGCGCGACACCCTTCCCATCACCGAACTCGTCCTCGTCGACCCCGCCGCCGAACGGCTCGACCTCGTCGGCGGCCTCGCCCGGCGGATCTTCGCCAAGCAGGGCCACGAAGGGCGGATCGTCACCACCTCGGACCTCGACGCCGGCGTCGAGGGCGCCGACGCCGTGCTGCTCCAGCTGCGCGTCGGCGGACAGGCGGCGCGCGAGCAGGACGAGACCTGGCCGCTGGAGTGCGGCTGCGTCGGCCAGGAGACCACCGGCGCCGGCGGGCTCGCCAAGGCGCTGCGCACGGTCCCCGTGGTCCTGGACATCGCCGAGCGGGTGCGCCGCGCCAACCCCGACGCCTGGATCATCGACTTCACCAACCCGGTCGGCATCGTCACCCGGGCCCTGCTCCAGGCGGGGCACAAGGCGGTCGGCCTGTGCAACGTGGCGATCGGCTTCCAGCGGCGGTTCGCCGCGCTGCTGGACGTCTCCCCCGCCGAGGTCCACCTGGACCATGTCGGCCTCAACCACCTGACCTGGGAGACCGGGGTGCGGCTCGGGGGCCCCGAGGGCGAGGACGTGCTGCCGCGGCTGCTCGCCGAGCACGGCGAGGCCATCGCCGCGGACCTGCGCGTGGAGCGGTCCCTCGTCGACCGGCTCGGCGTCGTCCCCTCGTACTACCTGCGCTACTTCTACGCGCACGACGCCGTCGTCCGGGAGCTCGGCAGCAAGCCCTCGCGGGCGGCCGAGGTCGCCGCGATGGAGAAGCAGCTCCTGGAGATGTACGGGGACCCCGCGCTCGACGAGAAGCCGGCGCTGCTCGGCAAGCGCGGCGGCGCCTTCTACTCGGAGGCGGCCGTGGACCTCGCGGCCTCGCTGCTGGGCGGCGGAGGGTCGCCGTACCAGGTGGTCAACACGTACAACAACGGCACGCTGCCGTTCCTGCCGGACGACGCCGTGATCGAGGTGCAGGCCGCGGTGGGCGCCGGAGGTGCCAGGCCGCTGGCGGTGCCGCGGCTCGACCCGCTGTACGCCGGCCTGATCGCGCACGTCACCGCCTACGAGGACCTGGCGCTCGACGCGGCGCTCAGGGGCGGGCGCGACCGGGTGTTCAAGGCGCTGCTCGCGCACCCGCTGGTCGGGCAGTTCGAGTACGCCGAGGCGCTCACCGACCGGCTGATCGCGCACAACCGGGAGCACCTGGCGTGGGCCTGAACGGGACACTGCTGGCGGTCGACGCCGGCAACAGCAAGACCGACGTCGCGGTCCTCGCCCGGGACGGCAGCGTCCTCGGCGCGGCGCGCGGCGGCGGGTTCCAGCCGCCGGTGGTGGGCGTGGGGACGGCGCTGGACGCGCTCGCGGAGATCGTGGGGCGGGCCTGCGCCGAGGCCGGCACGGCGCCGGAGTTCGCACATGTCGACGCCTGTCTCGCCAACGCCGACCTGCCGGTGGAGGAGGCGGAGTTGAAGGCGGCCCTGGAGGCGCGCGGCTGGAGCCGCTCGGTCCGGGTGCACAACGACACCTTCGCGATACTGCGGGCCGGCATCGACGAGCCGCGGGGCGTGGCCGTGGTGTGCGGGGCGGGGATCAACTGCGTCGGCATGCTGCCGGACGGGCGCACCGCCCGGTTCCCGGCGATCGGGAAGATCTCCGGCGACTGGGGCGGGGGCGGCGGGCTCGCCGACGAGGCCCTGTGGTTCGCCGCGCGCGCCGAGGACGGGCGGGGCGAGCCGACCGCGCTCGCCCGCACCCTGCCCGGGCACTTCGGTCTGCCGACGATGTACGCGCTGATCGAGGCGCTGCACCTGGGGCGCATCCCGCTGGAGCGGAAGCACGAGCTCACGCCGGTGCTCTTCCGTACGAGCGCGGAGGGCGATCCGGTCGCCGGGGCCCTGGTGGACCGGCTGGCCGACGAGGTGGTGGCGCTCGCCTCGGTCGCGCTCGACCGGCTCGGGCTGCTCGACGAGGCGGCGCCGGTGATGCTGGGCGGCAGTGTGCTGGCGGCGCGCCATCCGCGGCTCGACGCCCGGATCGCCGGACTGCTGGCCGTGAAGGCCCCGAAGGCGGTGATCGGCGTGGTGACCGCCCCGCCGGTGCTCGGCGCGGGGCTGCTCGCCCTGGACGCCGTGGGCGCGGGGCCCGGGGCGGCGGCGCGGCTGCGGGAGCACTACGGGGCCTGACGGGCGTATGCGGGTGCGGGGCGTTCCTTCACGGGGCGCCCCGCACGCGTGTTCACCCGCACGAGCGACGTTCGAGAAGGAACCGTTTCCGGCCGGGCGACGTATTCAAAGTGAGGGAGATGTGAAGGGGGGTTCGCCCGCGGAAGCTCCGCGGGCATGGGGCACGATAGGAACAAGATCGAGTCAATCCCGGTGTGCGGGCGAGTCGCTGCGGCCATACTGCTGGCCGGGTAGTCCGCCGCCCGACCGGCAGGACAGGTCGACGTCTCAGACCGAGGGGGAGGTCACGTGACACACCCGCCGAACGCGCCCGCCGCCTCGGCGGCGCGGGGCACCACGAGCGCGCCCGCGCGGCCGGGTTCCGGCCTGCCCGCGCAGGCGGGGCCCGGCCTCCCGGCCGAGGTCCCGCCGCCCGCCGCGCCCGGCGCCTGGGCGCAGGGCCGCGAGCTGCTGCGCCGTGCCGCCACGACGGAGCCCGGCCGGCTGCGTGTCCTCGGCGCCGTCCTCGCGCTGCTCGTCGTCGCCTTCGGGGCCGTCACGGCCTTCGAGGTCGCCGACCGGGCCTCCTACGCGGACGACGTGGTGGGCCGCAGCCAGCCGCTGAGCGCGGACGCCGCCGACATCTACCGCTCGCTCGCCGACGCGGACGCCACCGCCGCGAGCGGGTTCCTCGCCGGGCCGCAGGAGTCCGAGCAGATCCGCAAGCGGTACGCGGACGACGTCACCACCGCCTCCCGGCTCCTGGTGAAGGCCGCCGCCAGCACGGACGCCGCCGGCGACTCGGCCCGCGAACTCGCCACGCTCAGCGAGCACCTGCCCCGCTACACGGGCCTGGTCGAGCGCGCCCGCGCGGCCAACCGGCAGGGCCTGCCGCTCGGCGGCGCCTATCTGCGCTACGCGAACCAGACGATGGCCCAGGAGCTGCTGCCCGCCGCCGAGCGCCTGTACGCGGCGGAGACCCGGCGACTGCACGAGGACGACGACGCGGCCCGCGTCTGGCCGTTCCTGTCGCTCGCACTCGGCGTGCTCGCGCTCGGCGTGCTGGTCTGGGCCCAGCGCCACACCTACGCGAGGACCAACCGGGTGTTCAACCGCGGGCTGCTCGGCGCGACCGCCGCCTGCGTGGTCGCCCTGATGTGGCTGCTCGCCGGTCAGGGCCTCGCCCGCGCGGGGCTCGACGACGCCCGGGCGCACGGACAGGACTCGCTCCAGGTGCTCAACGAGGCCCGGATCAGCTCCCTGAAGGCCCGCGCCAGCGAGAACCTGACGGTGGTGGCGCGCGGCGCCGTCCTCACCGAGGACGGCAAGCGCGACAAGTACGAGGCGGACTACACGCAGAGCGTGGCCGCCCTGACCGCCGCCCTCGACGCGGCGACCCGGCTCGCCGACGACGAGGAGGGCCGCGGCCCGCTCACCGAGGCGGCCGCCCGCACCGGCGAGTGGCGCGAACGGCACGCCCGGGCCCGGGAGAAGGACGACGCGGGCGACTTCGACGGCGCCATGAAGGGGATCATCGACCCCACCGGGTCGACCGGCCAGTCCTTCGACCAGGTCGACGCGGCCCTCGGCCGGGCCC
Organism: Streptomyces sp. NPDC020422; assembly: GCF_044386705.1. Classification (NCBI taxonomy): domain Bacteria; kingdom Bacillati; phylum Actinomycetota; class Actinomycetes; order Kitasatosporales; family Streptomycetaceae; genus Streptomyces; species Streptomyces sp. NPDC020422. Next base: position 417,752 of record NZ_JBIRVJ010000002.1, read on the forward strand.
TCGGGCACGAGCAGGACGAGTTCACCCGGGCCGCCGAGGGCGGCCGGGACGCACTGACCGGGCTGCCGCTGGGCGCGGCCGTGCTCGGCGTGCTCGGCGCGGCGTGCGCCGTGACGGGGGTCAACCGCAGACTGTCGGAGTACCGGTGAGAGGGGGCGGAATGCCGGACGGCGTCGAGCACACGAGCCCGGCGGGCCGCACCGCCGGACGCCTGCGCGGCTGGGGCGGGGTCGCGGCCATGGCCGTGGCCTGCGCGCTGACCGCCTCCGCGGCCCTGCTGTCGCTGCCGCACGCCAACCCCGAGGCCGCCCCGTCGGCCACGGTCACCGGGCCGGGCGTGGGGCGCGGGGTGCAGGTCAGGGCGGAGAGCACCGAGACCACGGCGAGCTGCGAGAGCCCGGAGGCCTCGCTGACACCGTCCGGGGTCGACGGCCCCGCCGTGAGCGCCATCAAGAAGCGCGGCAAGCTGATCGTGGGCGTCGACCAGAACAGCTACCGCTGGGGCTACCGCACGCCCGCCACCACGGAGATGGTGGACGGCCGCAAGACCACGACCCCCGGCCGGCTCGTCGGCTTCGACATCGACCTGGCCCGGGCCATCGCCAAGGACATCCTCGGCAGCGAGGACGCCATCGTCTTCCGCACCATCCCGACCAACCAGCGGATCGCCGCCCTGGAGAGCCGCAAGGTCGACCTCGTGGTCCGCACGATGACCATCAACTGCAAGCGCATCCAGCAGGTCGCCTTCTCCACCGCCTACTTCCAGGTCGGGCAGCAGATCCTCGCCCCCAAGGACTCGGAGATCACCGGCTACGACGCCTCGCTCAGCGGCAAGCGGGTGTGCACCGCCGAGGGCTCCACGGCCTACGAGGCCCTGGAGGAGAAGTCGTTCGGCGCGGTCTTCAAGGACGTCGGCGACGGCACCAAGGACGACCCGGACCAGCTGACCGTCCCCAACCAGCTGGACTGCCTGGCCCGGCTGCAGATGGGCGAGGTCGACGCGGTCCTCACGGACAACGCGCTGGCCGCGGGCCAGGCCGCCCAGGACCCGGCCGTCGAGCTCAAGGGGAAGCCCTTCACCACCGAGTACTACGGAGTGGCCGCGCGGCTCGGCGACGACGACCTGGTGCGCCGGGTCAACCAGGTCCTCGTGCGCTACCGCCAGGGCCCCTGGCAGGCGGCGTACGACACATGGCTCAAGGACGACCTGCCCGGCATAGCCGGGCCGCCCGCACCCAAGTACAAGTAGAGCGAGAGGTGATCGATGGGCGTCACGGGACCCCCTGGTCCGGTAATGGACCGGGACGAGGTGGACCGTGCGCTGGCGCGGCTCGGCGCGGAGCACAAGGCGGTCGAGGACTCGCTCCTCGCCCTCCAGGACCACGCCGGACGCAGACTCCTCGAAGGCGCCGAGCTGACCGGGACGACCCGGGACCGCTGGCAGTCCACCGAGCGCACGATCACCCTGCTCTGGACGTACTTCGACGCGTACACCGCCGCCCTGCACGACGCCCGTGAGGTGCGCGCGCGACGCCGCTGGCCCGGCCGGGAGGAGCTCGCCGAGCTGACCGACCGGCTGCGCGGCGAGAGCGTGCACGTCTCCGGCGGGGCGCGGGAACAGGCCGTGCTGTCCGAGCGGTTCACCCTCGAACAGCTGGTGCAGCGGATGAACGAGCTGTACGCGGCCTCGCTCGACGTGGTGGTCACCGCCGACGCCGTCTGGTCGGCGCTGCCCGCGCGGATAGACCTGCTCGCCGCCGAGCTGGGCCGCACCCGGTCCCTCGCCCACTCCGTCGGGGTGCGGCCCGGGGAGCACCCGGCCGGCGACGAGCTGGAGTCGATCACGGCCGAGCTGACCGAGCTGCGCTCCCAGGTCGTCTCCGACCCGCTGGCCTTCTGGCAGCCCGCGGCGGGCAGTTCGGCCCCCGGCGGGGGCCGACCGGACACCGGGCGGTACGACCGGGCGGCCCGGGCCCTGGAGGACATCCGGCGGGAGATCGAGGCGGTGCTCCAGGTCCGGCAGGACTCGGAGGACCGGCTGCTGCGGCTGCGGGACGTGCTGTCCCGGGCCGACCGCACGCTCGCGGAGGCCCGCGCCGCCCGCGGCGAGGTCCTCGCGAAGATCGCCGCCTCGGAGGTGCCGGCCGTCAGCGGGCCGCCGACGGCCCTGCAGGAACGCCTGGTCGCGGCGGCCGAGTACCGCAGGCACGCGCAGTGGCACCGGCTCTCCCCGCTCCTGGACGCCCTGGAGCAGGAGGCGGAGGACGAACTGCTGCGCGCCCGCGAGTCGTTGACCGCGGTGACCGCGCCGCTGGCCGTCCGCGCCGAGCTGCGCGGCCGGCTCGACGCGTACAAGGCGAAGGTGGCCCGGCTCGGCGCGGCGGAGGACCCGCTGCTGGTCGAGCGGTACGACGCGGCCCGCCGGATGCTGTGGAGCGCCCCGTGCGACCTGCGGGCCGCCGAGCAGGCCGTGCTGCGCTACCAGCACGCGGCGGCCGACGTGCTGTCGGGGCCGAGGGACGACAGGGGGAGTCAGTGGTGAGCGGGGAGACCCAGGTGAGCAGCTGTCAGCGCCCCTCGTGCGAGGGCTCGTACGAGGACATGGGCGGCGGCGAGCTGTACTGCGACACCTGCGGCCTCGCCCCCGTCGTCGCGCCGGGAGGGCTCCTGGCGTCCACGCCGACGGGGATGGCGGTGGCCGCGAAGGGCTCCGAGTCGGCCCGGTCGGGCTCGCGCGCCTCCTCCCGTGCCTCCTCGCGCTCCTCGCGCTCCTCGACGTCCCGCCGCTCCGTCTCCGGGCGCCTCTCGCGTTCGCTGTCCGGGCGGAGCACCGGGCGTTCGGTGTCGGTGCGCAGCTCCGGCTCGTCCGGCGGGCAGTCCGGCCGCGGCCGGCTCGGCGCGGGCCTGGTGACGGTGCCGGAGGTGCCCCGCCCCGACCCGCGGGCCGCGGTGATGGCGAACCCCGAGGTGCCCGAGCGGAAGCGATTCTGCTCGCGCTCCGACTGCGGTGCGCCGGTGGGCCGATCGCGCGGCGACCGGCCGGGCCGCACCGAGGGCTTCTGCACCAAGTGCGGCCACCCGTACTCCTTCGTGCCGAAGCTGCGCGGCGGGGACGTGGTGCACGGGCAGTACGAGGTCGTGGGCTGCCTCGCGCACGGCGGCCTCGGCTGGATCTACCTCGCGGTCGACAGGGCGGTCTCCGACCGCTGGGTGGTCCTCAAGGGCCTCCTCGACACCGGCGACCAGGACGCCATGGCGGCGGCGATCTCCGAGCGCCGCTTCCTCGCCGAGATCGAACACTCCAACATCGTCCGCATCTACAACTTCGTCGAGCACCTCGACCCGCGCACCGGCTCCCTGGACGGCTACATCGTCATGGAGTACGTGGGCGGCAAGTCCCTCAAGGAGATCGCCAACGACCGCCGCACCCCCGACGGGCGGCGCGACCCGCTGCCCGTCGAGCAGGCCTGCGCGTACGGCATCGAGGCCCTGGAGGCGCTCGGGCACCTGCACAGCCGCAACCTGCTGTACTGCGACTTCAAGGTCGACAACGCGATCCAGACCGAGGACCAGCTGAAGCTCATCGACATGGGCGCCGTCCGGCGGATGGACGACGACGAGTCGGCGATCTACGGCACCGTCGGCTACCAGGCGCCCGAGGTCGCCGAGGTCGGCCCTTCGGTGGCCAGCGACCTGTACACGGTGGCGCGCACCCTGGCCGTGCTCACCTTCGACTTCCAGGGCTACACGAACGTGTTCGTGGACTCGCTGCCCGAGCCGGACGGCATCGAGGTGCTGCGCACCTACGAGTCGTTCTACCGCCTGCTCGTGCGGGCCACCGATCCGGACCCGGGTCGCCGGTTCGCCTCCGCGCAGGAGATGGCCGAGCAGCTGACGGGCGTGCTGCGGGAGGTCGTCGCCCTCCAGTCGGGCCGGCCGCGCCCGGCCCTGTCGACGCTGTTCGGGGCGGAGACCCGGGTCACGGACACCGAGCTGTTCGAGGAGCAGACGGACGACGTGTCGGTGCTCGGTGCCCGGGAGACCGGGCGCCGGCGCAAGGCGCTGCCCACGTCCGTCGCCGGACGCGGCGGAAGCTTCCTGCGCCCGCTCGACGTGCCGGCGACGGCGCTGGCGCTGCCGGTGCCGCGGGTGGACCCGGGCGACCCCAACGCCGGCTTCCTCGCCGGTCTGCTGGCCGCCGCGCCCGCCGAGCTGATCACCGCGCTGCACGCGGCGCCCGTGCCCTCGCTCGAACTGCGGCTGCGCGAGCTGCGGGCCCGCCTGGAGATGGGCGACGTGGCCTCGGCCGGGCGGGCGCTCGCCACCCTGGAGGAGCAGCACCCGGACGACTGGCGGGTGGTCTGGTACCGGGGCGTCACCTCGCTGGTCACCGGCGACCAGGAGGGCGCGGCGCTCTCCTTCGACGCGATCTACGACGCCTTCCCCGGCGAGCCCGCGCCCAAGCTGGCGCTGGGCATCTGCGCCGAGTTCCTGGGCCAGTTGGACAACGCGGCGGAGTACTACCGCCTGGTGTGGGCGACCGACCCGAGTTACGTCAGCGCCGCGTTCGGCCTGGCCCGGGTGCAGCTGGCGGCCGGCGACCGGGCCGCCGCCGTGCGCACCCTGGAGTCCGTGCCGGAGTCGTCCATCCACTACACGGCCGCCCGGGTCGCCGCCGTGCGGGCCCGGCTGCGCCGCCGGCCCGCGAACGAGCCGCTGGGCGCCGACCTGACGGCCGCGGCCGCACAGGTCTCCGCGCTGCAGGGCTTCGGCCTGGACGCGGTGCGCCGCGAGCGCCTCTCCACGGAGGTGCTCGGCACGGCCCTGGACTGGGTGCTCTCCGGGAGCCCCGGCGCGGGTCCGGACGGCACGCTGCTGCTCGGCAGCGCACTGGACGAGCGCGGACTGCGCTTCGGCCTCGAACGCTCGTACCGGGTGCTCGCCCGGCTCGCCCAGCAGGGCGAGGAGAGGATCGAACTGGTGGAGCGGGCCAACCGTTTCCGCCCCAGGACGTGGGTGTGAGTATGTCCCTGAAGCCCAAGCCCCCGCATCCCCTGGGAACCTGCCCCGAGTGCGCGGAGCCGCTCGAGTCGGGCGACCGGTTCTGCGGGGCCTGCGGATACGACCTGTCGGCGGCGCCCGAGCCCGCCGCGGACCGCCCGACGGTGCCCATCAGCCTGCCGGTGGACTGGCCCGAGCCGCCGCCCCGCGACCCGAACTCGCTGACCACGGCGACCCAGCACCCCGGCGATCTGCCGGGCACCGACTCGGGCGGCCGGGACCTGCCGACGGTCCCGGTGCGCACCGACGGCCTGCCGGAGCCAGCCGCCGCCGCCGCGGCCCCCGCCGAACCGGACGCCGCGGACGGCGACTTCACGCTCGCCGCGCCCGACCCGCGCGCCGCGCTCCGGGCGGAGGGCGACGACCGCAAGGTGTGCGTGGCCTGCCGGACCGGGCGGGTCGACCGCGACGGGTACTGCGAGCACTGCGGGCACGCCCAGCCCCGCGAGCGCGACCACATGGAGCAGGAGCTGCCGACGGTGGCGGCCGTGAGCGACCGCGGGCTGCGCCACCACCGCAACGAGGACGCCTTCGCCGTCTCCTCCACCGCGCTGCCCGACGGCTCCCCCGCCGCGCTCGCCATCGTCTGCGACGGCGTCTCCTCGGCGACCCGCCCCGACGAGGCGTCCAGCGCCGCCGCCTCCGCCGCCGGGGCCTCGCTGCTCGCCGCGCTGCCGCGCGGCACCCACCCGCAACAGGCCATGCACGAGGCGATCGTGGCCGCGGCCGAGGCGGTCAACTCCCTCGCGGAGGAGACCGCCAAGGACCGCGAGCACCAGAACGCCCCGGCCTGCACCATCGTCGGCTCCATCGTGGCGGGCGGGCTGCTCGTCGTCGGCTGGGTCGGCGACAGCCGGGCCTACTGGGTGCCGGACGACCGCACCTCACCGCCGGCCCGGCTCACCGAGGACGACTCCTGGGCGGCGCAGATGGTCGCGGCGGGCCTGATGAACGAGGCCGAGGCGTACGCGGACGAGCGGGCGCACGCCATCACCGGCTGGCTCGGCGCCGACGCGTACGAACTGGAGCCGCACACCGCCTCGTTCAAACCGGACCGCCCCGGCGTGGTCGTGGTCTGCACCGACGGCCTGTGGAACTACGCGGAGGGCGCCGAGGACATGGCCCGGGTCGTGCCGCCGGACGCCGCCGGGCGCCCGCTGCACGGCGCGCAGGTCCTGGTCGGCCACGCCCTCGACGGCGGCGGCCACGACAACGTCACGGTGGCGCTGCTGCCGTTCGCGGTCCCGTCCCCGGGGGCAGGATCGGCCTGACCAGGATCGGTCCGACCAGGATCGGTCCGACCAGGATCGGCCTGAGACCGAGGCCGCACCCCTTCCGTTCCCGACTCCGACCTTCCCTCCACCCCACCTCCGTGAGCCGAGGAGCCGCATCACCATGGCCAACTTCGCCAAGCCCACCGGGCCGACCTCGTCCGCCGGCCCGACCGGCCCGACCGGGTCCGCCGGGCCGCAGTTCTCGGTGGACGTCTACCAGAACGAGTTCCTGCCCGAGGGCGGCCGGGACGTCAACGCCATCGTCACCGTCACCTCCACCGGCGGCGGCACCACCGGCGGGGCCCGGCCGGCCGCCGGAAGCTCCGCCGCCGTCGTGCTGATGCTCGACTGCTCCGGCTCGATGGACTACCCGGCGACCAAGATGCGCGGGGCGCGCGAGGCGGCGGCCGCCGCGATCGACACCCTGCGCGACGGCACCTCCTTCGCCCTCGTCGCCGGCACCCACCTGGCCCGGGAGGTCTACCCGGGCAACGGGCGGCTCGCCGTCGCCGACGCCCGCACCCGGGCCGAGGCCAAGGAGGCCCTGCGCGGACTGAGCGCCGGCGGCGGCACCGCCATCGGCACCTGGCTGCGCCTCGCCGCCGGGCTGCTCGCCTCGGCCGACGTGCCGATCCGGCACGGCATCCTGCTCACCGACGGGCGCAACGAGCACGAGTCCCCGGAGGACCTGCGGGCCGCCCTCGACTCCTGCGCCGGCCGCTTCACCTGCGACGCGCGCGGGGTGGGCACCGACTGGGAGGTCAAGGAGGTCACCGGCATCGCCTCGGCGCTGCTCGGCACGGCCGACATCGTCGCCGATCCGGCCGGTCTCGCCGGGGACTTCACCGCGATGATGGAGCACGCCATGGGCAAGGAGGTCGCGGACGTCGCGCTGCGCCTGTGGACCCCGGTCGGCGTGGAGATCGGCTTCGTGAAGCAGGTCGCGCCGACGGTCGACGACCTGACCGGCCGGCGCACCGAGGCGGGCCCGCGCGCCGGGGACTACCCGACCGGGTCCTGGGGCGACGAGTCCCGCGACTACCACGTCTCCGTCCGGGTCCCGCAGGCCGCGGTCGGGCAGGAGATGCTGGCCGCCCGGGTCTCGCTGATCGTCCCCGACCCGGCGGGCGGCACGCCGACGACCCTGTCCCAAGGGCTGGTACGGGCGGTGTGGACGGACGACATGGCGATGTCCACGTCGATCAACCCTCAGGTCGCCCACTACACCGGGCAGGCCGAGCTCGCCGACGCGATCCAGGAGGGCCTGGACGCGCGCAAATCGGGCGATTACGACGGAGCGACGGCCAAGCTGGGACGCGCGGTGCAGCTCGCCGCGGCCTCCGGCAACGCCGATACGGCGAAACTGCTTTCGAAGGTGGTGGACGTGGTCGACGCGGCGACGGGTACTGTGCGGTTGAAGGCGAAGGTCGCGGAAGCGGACGAGATGACTCTCGAGACGCGCTCCACCAAGACCGTTCGCGTGAAGAAGTAGCGCTCGACACGGCACGACACAGCACGACACACGCTCCACAAGGGACGACGAGAGGGGGAAGCGCCGACATGCCGACCTGCCCGAACGGACACCAGTCGGTCTCCGACGACTGGTGCGAGGTCTGCGGCCATCGCATGGCCGCTGCGGGTGCGCCGACAGGTGCCGTACCGCCGCCTCCCCCGCCGCCGCCGCCCGCGTACGGATATCCCGGCCCGGGTGGCCCCGGCGGCCCGGGTGGCCCCGGAGGCCACGGCGGTCCCGGTGGTCACGGCGGTCCCGGGGGTTACGACCCGAACGCGACCGCCCAGGCCGAGCTGTGCCCGCAGTGCCGCACCCCGCGCGAGCACATGGCGCCGTTCTGCGAGGAGTGCCGCTGGAACTTCCTCACCAACACGGCCACCTCCTACACACCGATCGCGCCGCAGCCCCAGCAGGGCCAGCCGCAGGGACCCCCGCAGGGTCCGCCGCCCGGCCTGAACCTGCCGCCGGGCTTCCAGTCGCCGCCGATGCCCCCGCCGCCGCACCCGGACCCCTACGAGTACCAGGGCTCGCGCCCCTCGCAGGTGAACCGTCCGGCCGAGCCGCTGGGCGCCGACCCGACGCACCTCCAGACGCCGCCGCGTCCGCCGCAGCAGCCGCAGCCGCAGCACCAGCAGCAGGCCTTCCCGCCGGCGCCGCCGCAGCCGCGGGCCGACGACGACTGGATGATCTCCCCGCCGTCGCAGCCGGGGCCCCCGCCACCGCCGCCCGCGCCCGGTCCGCCGCCTCCGCCCGCGCCCGTACCCCCGACCGGTCCGGCGCCGCAGGCCCGGGCCCCGCAGGCTCCGGCCCCGCAGGGCCCGCCGCCGCAGTTCCAGCAGCCGCGGCCGCCCATGGGCTGGACCGCGGTGATCGGCCCCGACCGCGACTACTTCATGGCGATGATGCAGCGCAGCGGGCCGGAGGCCACGGGGCTCAACCTGCCCGCGTACTCCCCCGAGCAGCACATCCAGCTCCAGGGCAACCAGATCAGCATCGGCCGGCGCCGGCACTCCACCGGCGAGTCGCCCGACATCGACCTGTCGGTGCCGCCGGAGGACCCGGGCGTCTCGCACCAGCACGCGGTGCTCGTGCAGCAGCCGGACGGCTCCTGGGCGGTGGTGGACCAGAACTCCACCAACGGCACCACGATCAACGGCTCCGCCGACCCGATCCAGCCCTATGTGCCGGTGCAGCTCCAGGACGGCGACCGGGTGCACGTCGGCGCCTGGACGACGATCAGCATCCGGCGCGGCTGACCCCCGCCGAGGACGGGTCCTAGAGCTCCGGCAGCGGCCAGGCGTACGCCCCCTCGGGGTCGTCCAGCCAGGCCCACTGCCGGCCGCCGCTCACCGTCACCCCGAAGCGCTCCCGCTCCGGCCGCCGTTCGCGCTGCCAGAGCGAGAGCGCTTCGCGGCCTTCCAGGCCCGCCGCCGCCAGCGTCGACAGGAAGCGGAAGCCCTCGTCCTCGTACACCCGCCGCGGCACCCCGGTCGTCCGCGGGTGCGGCGCCGGGGCGCTGCCGCCGCGCAGGGCGACGAAGTACGCCGAGGTGGGCAGGAAGCGCCCCTCGGCATGGGCGCGGTCGGCGACCCGCAGCAGGATGAGGCCGGTGGACAGCGGGGCGAGGACGAGGGCGTCCGGCCGGCACTGGGCGAGCCAGGAGTACGGGACGGAGGGCACCGCGCAGGTGGCCACGATCCGGTCGTAGGGGGCGCGCTCGGGGCAGCCGCGGGCGCCGTCGCCGGTGAGCACGGCGGGCCGGTACCCGGCGGCGGCGAGATGGGTGCGGGCCGACTCGGCGATCTCCTCGTCGAGGTCGACGGTGGTGACGTGCCGCTCGCCGAGCCGGTGGCAGAGCAGGGCCGCGTTGTAGCCGGTGCCCGAGCCGATCTCCAGGACGTCGTGGCCGTCGCGGACGTCGAGGGCTTCGAGCATCCGCGCCATGAGGGAGGGCTGGCTCGCGGAGGAGACGAGCTCCCCGTCCCTGACCCGGGTGGCCAGGGCGCCGTCCCGGTAGGCGCCGCGCAGCCAGCGGGTGCGCCGGACGGGGTCGGGGTCGCCGGACCACAGGCGCTCGTAGCCCCCGGGCCCGGAGGCGGGGACGTAGTAGAAGGGCACGAAGAGGTGGCGCGGCACCCACGCGAAGGCGTCCCGCCAGGCGGGGTCGCGCAGGGCGCCGTACGCCTCGATCTCGCGCACGAGCGCCCGGCGCGCCCGCGCCGCCTCCTCGGCGAACATGTCGGGCATGGCTCCACTGTGCTTCCGGGGGTGCGGTTCCGGCCACCGTTGGCCGGCCGGTCCTAAGCCTCCGGTCCTCCGCCGGGGCATCTGAGACGATGGAACGGTGAACGAGATTCCGCGCGGCACGCTTCAGGAGCAGACCTTCTACGAGCAGGTGGGTGGCGAGGAGACCTTCCGGCGCCTGGTCCGCCGCTTCTACCAGGGCGTCGCGGAGGACCCGCTGCTCCGGCCGATGTACCCGGAGGAGGACCTCGGCCCCGCGGAGGAGCGGCTCGCGCTCTTCCTCATGCAGTACTGGGGCGGCCCCCGCACGTACAGCGACCACCGCGGCCACCCCCGGCTGCGGATGCGGCACGCCCCGTTCACGGTCGACCGGGCGGCGCACGACGCGTGGCTGCGGCACATGCGGGACGCGGTGGACGAGCTGGGGCTCGAGCCGGAGCACGAGGCGCAGTTGTGGCGGTATCTGACCTACGCGGCCGCCTCGATGGTCAACACCGCGGAGTAGCCCGCCTCGGACCGACACATTCCGGTGACGGAACCCCGAATAACGGTCACGATCGCATCAAGGTGCCCACGAAAGCGGTTTCCAGGAGCAGTCCGCTCTGAAAGCATCCGATGAACGTTCGAAACTGAACGATCACGGGGTTTCAGGGGGATGGGTGACGGGCTTCGTACTTCTGCGCGTCAGGGCACACCGGCTGCTGCTCGCCGCGGCACTGCTCGCGGTCCTGCTCACCACCTCGGTCCTCGCCACCCTCGCCGCCTTCTCCGGCTCCATCGGCGACGCGGCGCTCCAGGGCACCCTCCAGGGCCGCTCCGCCCCCGCCGCCGCCCTGGTCGTCACCGGCCAGGTCCCGGCCGGCAAGCGCGCGAGCGCCGACGCGGCCGTCCACGAGGGGGCCCGCGCGACCTTCGACGGGCTTCCGGTGACCGTACGGAAGCTGGAGCGCTCCGGGCCGTACGCGCTGCCCCGCTCGCTCCAGCCCCCGGCCGCGCGCACAGGCGACCCCGACCTCACCTACTTCGCCCTCCTCGACCGCTCCCGGACCTCCCTGGTCCGCGGCGCCTGGCCGAAGGCCACCGGCCGCGGGGACGCCGTCGAGGCCGCCGTCCCCGAAGAGGCCGCCAGAATCCTGAAGATCGCCCCCGGCACGGTCCTCGACCTCACCGACCGGCTCGGCGGCAAGCCCCTCAAGGCCCGGATCACCGGCGTCTACCGGCCCACCGACACCGCCGACCTGTACTGGCAGCTCGACCAGGCCGTCGGCCGCGGGGTCAAGACCGTCGTCTTCACCACGTACGGCCCGCTGGTCGCCGACCCCTCCGCGCTCGCCTCCGGGCGGGTCACCACCGGCGGCACCTCCTGGCTCGCCGCCGCCGACTACACCGGCATCACCACCGACCGCATGGGCGCCCTGCACGCCGCCGCGACCACGGGCCCCGGGCGGCTGGCCGCCGACACCGGCGCCTTCGGCACCACGGTCAGCGCCTACACCTCGCTGCCCACCGTCCTGGAGCAGACCGACCGCGCCCTGCTCGTCTCCCGCTCCACCCTGAGCATCGTCGCCGTCCAGCTGGTGCTGCTCGCCGCCTACGCGCTGCTCCTGGTCGCCCGGCTGCTCAGCACCGAACGCTCCGGCGAGACGGAGCTGCTGCGCGCCCGCGGCGCCTCCCGGCGCCGGATCGCCTCCCTCGCCGCCGTCGAGGCGCTGCTCCTGGCCGTGCCCGCCGCCATCGCCGCCCCGCTGCTCTCCGGGCCGCTGACCCGGCTCTTCGCCGACCGGTCCGCGCTCGACGCGCTCGGGGTGCGCCTCGACGCCACCGCCCCGCCCGCCGTGTGGCTGGTCGCCGCCCTGGTCGCCCTGTGCTGCGCCGGCGCCGTCGTGGCGCCCGCGCTCGCCGCCGGGGACGGCGCCGCCGTGTCGCTGCGCAAGGGCCGGGGCGCCGCCCTGCCCGCGCCGGTACGGGCCGGGGCCGACGTCGGACTGCTCGTCGTCGCGGGCGTCGCCTACTGGCAGCTGGACCGGCAGACCGGCGACGGCGCCGGCACCGGCGCGCTCACCGGCGACCGGGCCGGCGGCCTCGGCATCGACCCGCTCCTCGTCGCGGCGCCCGCGCTCGCCCTGCTCGCCGGCACCGTCCTGACCCTGCGGCTGCTGCCGCCCGCCGCCAGGCTGGCCGAGCGGCGCGCGGCCGGCGGCCGCGGGCTGCCCGCCGCGCTCGCGGGCTGGCAGTTCAGCCGCCGCCCGCTGCGCGGCGCGGGCCCGGTGCTGCTGCTCGTGCTCGCGGTGGCGATGGGCATGCTCGCCATCGGGCAGAGCGACTCCTGGGACCGTTCGCAGCGCGACCAGGCCGACTTCCGCACCGGCGCCACCGTACGGGTGCTCGGCGCGGGCCCGGGCGACCCGGCACAGACGGCGCGGATCGCGGCCGTGCCCGGGGTGCGCACGACGGCGCCCGTCCACCGCAGCGGCACCGACATCGGCGGGCGCCTCGCCACCGTGCTCGCCGTGGACACCCGGCAGGCCGGCGACGGCATCCTCTTCCGCCCCGACCTCGCCGCCGGCTCCCCCGCCGACCGGCTCGCCGCCGTCCTGCCCAAGGCCGGGCCCCGGCCCGGGATCGCGCTGCCCGCCGACGCCCGCGCCCTCCGCCTCGACCTGCGGGACACGGCGCCGCCCGGCACCCCGGCCGCCCGGGTCACCGCCGTCCTGGAGGACCGCTACGGCGTCCCGTACCGCCGGCTCCTCGGCACGCTCCCCGCCGACGGGCGCAGCCACCGGCTCGAACTGCCCCTGGCCGAGCTCGGCCAGCCCGAGAACTTCGGCCTGGCCGGCCTGGAGATCGGCGGGCAGTCCCTGTGGGGCGAGGGCGGCGGCTCGCACACCCTCACCGTCGAAGGGCTGACCGCCGAGCGCGCGGCCGGCGCCGGGCAGCCGCTCACCACCGGCTCGGTCCTCTCCTCCTGGGCGGGCGAGTACACGGCCGAGCTCGGCAACGGCGACACCAAGTCCGTCCCGCTCAGCGGCCGTCCCACCGCGACCGCCCTGCTCTCCGTCGCCTTCCACGTCGACGGCGAGCACGACGGCGACACCGGCGGCACCAAGTCGTCCACCCTGACCCTCTCCGCCCCCCGCCCCGCGCCGCCGAAGACGGTCCCGGCGATCGTCACCGACTCCTTCCTCGCCGCCACCAAGGCGAAGCGCGGCGACCGGGTCGACGTCACCTTCAGCGGCTCCACCCTGACCGTGACCATCGCCGAGGTCGTACGGGAGCTGCCCACCACCGGGCCCGGCGCCCGCGCGGTCTCCGCGACCGCCCCCGCCGCCACCCCCGAGGACGCCGGCGCGCTCCTCGTCGACCTGTCCTCGGCGAACCGCGCCCTGTCCTCCACCCCCGGCGCGACCCTGCCGCCCACCGAGTGGTGGCTGACCACCGAGCCCGGCCGGACCGCCGACGTCGCAAGGACCCTGCGGGCCCGCCCCGACGCCGACCCCGCGCTGGTCCTCGTACGGGACGAGGCCGCCGCCGACCTGCTCGGCGACCCGCTCGGCGCCGGCCCCAACTCGGCCCTGATGGCCGTGGCGGTGGCCGCGGCGGCGCTCGCCGCGGTCGGCTTCGCGGTGGGCTCGGCCGGCTCCCTGCGGGAACGCCAGGCCGAGTTCGGGCTGCTGCGGGCGCTCGGCGCGCCCCGCCGCCAGCTGGCCCGGCTCGTCGCCGCCGAGCAGGGCCTCCTCGTCGGCATCGGTCTGCTCGTCGGCGTCGCCCTCGGCACGGTCCTCACCCGGGCGGTCGTCCCCCTGATCGTCCTCACCGGGCAGGCGGAACGCCCCGTACCGGACGTGCTCGTCCAGCTCCCGGTCGGCCATGTCGCCCTGCTGCTGGCCGGAGTGGCCGCGCTGCCCCTGGCGGTCGTCGCCGCGATCGCGCTGCGCCGCACCGACCCGGCCGTGACCCTGCGGACCCAGGGGGACCACTGATGCCGTCCTCCACCCCGACCCGCGGAAAGGCGAACGCCATGTCCCGCAAGCCCGCCCGCGCCGTGGCCCCCTGGGTCCGCACCCGGCTGCGGACCGCCCCGGGGACGGCCCTCGCCTACGGACTGCTCGTCCTGGTGACCGCCTTCCTCGCCGCCGCGCTGCCCCGGAGCGTCGACGCCTACGAGACCGAGGGCATGTGGCACGCGGTCGACTCGGCGCCGCCCCGCCGCACCGTGCTGACGCTGACCACCTCCGTGGCGAGCAGCCTGCCCGCGGAGCGGCAGGCCGCCCAGTACGCGCCGCACCGGCTGCTCCAGACCCGCGACCGGCTCGCCCCCATGCTGCCCCGACCGCTGCGCGCCGACCTCGCCGACTCGGTGTACGGGGTGCACACCACCAAGCGGCTCCCCGCCCTCGACCCGTGGCTGCCGATGCCCGACGGACTGCCGCCCGAGTTCGTCCTCGACACCCCCTCCGACCTCGCCGCCCACTCCACCCTCACCGCCGGCCGCGCGCCCAAGGCCGGCCCCGGCGGGGCCATGGAGGCGGCGGTCACCGCGAAGACCGCCGAGGCGCTGCACCTGAAGGTCGGTTCCGTCGTGCACCTGCCCGGCACCGACGGCGGCGCCAAGCCGGTCACCGTCACCGGCATCGTCGAGCCGCGCCGGGTCGACAGCTCCTACTGGGGCGTCGACCCGACCCTGCACACCCCGCTCTACACCGCCAAGGGCACCACCGAAGTCAAGTGGTACTGGGTGGCCGCCCTCATCGTGGCCCCCGAGAGCGCGCCCGGCCTCGCCGGAACCCTCGGCGAACCCGAGCAGTACTGGCGGTTCGCCCCCTCCGTCGGGCACCTCACCGCCAGGGACGCCGACGACCTCGCCACCGCGCTCGACTCGGCGGCCGGCGGTCCCGACCTGGTGGCCCTGCGCACCGCCCTCGGCCCCAACGGCTCCTTCGCCACCGACCTCGACGAGGTCCTCGCCGACTACACCGGCATGCGGGACGCCATCGCGGCCGTCGTCGCCGTCGCGGCCGTCGGCGTCGGCGCGGTCGCCGCCGTCGTCCTCGCCATGACCGGCGGCCTGTTCACCCCCCGGCGCCACGCCGAACTGGCCCTGCTGCGCGCCCGCGGCGCCTCCCTGACCGGCATCGGCGGACGCCTGCTCGGCGAGACCGCCGCGGTCTGCCTGCCGGCCGCCGCACTCGGGCTGCTGCTCGCCGTGGAGCTCGTCGGCACCGGCGACGGCGCCCGGCTCGCACCCGCCGTCACCGCGGCCGCGGCCGTCGCCCTGCTCTCCGCCCTCGTGCTGCCGGCCCGCGCGATGGTCCTGCACCGCCGGCCCCAGTTGCACGGCGCCCGCGAGGACCTGATCTCGGCCCGGCCCTCGCGCCGCCGCACGGTCGCCGAGCTCACCGTGCTCGTCCTCGCGGCCGGCGCCGTCACCGCGCTGCGCCGCCGCGGCACCGCCCAGGGCTCCGGCGACCTCCTGGTGAGCGGCGCGCCGGTGCTCGTCGGCCTGATCGCCGCGTTCCTGCTCATCCGGCTCTACCCGCTGCCGCTGCGCTGGGCGGCCCGGCCCGCGCGCCGGCTGCGCGGCGCGGTCGGCTTCCTCTCCCTCGCCCGCGCCGGACGCGCCTCGGCGAGCGGCGCGCTGCCGCTGCTGGCCCTGCTGATGGCGCTGACCACGGCCGCGTTCGGCGGCTCGGTGCTCGCCGGCGTCGCCGACGCCCGCGACCGGGCGGCGTACCTGGCGGCCGGAGCGGACGCCCGGGTCACCCACGACGTGGGCTGGACCCCGCTGCCCGCGGGCCTCGCCGACACGGTACGGGACTTCCCCGGGGTGCGTGAGGTGGCACCCGTACAGATCGAGTACGGCCTGGAACTGCCCTCCCGACACGGCACCACCGACAACGGCATGGGCGCCCCGCTGGTCGGCGTCGAGCCCGGCTCGTACGCGCGGCTCGCGGCCCGCAGCGGCTTCGGGCCCTTCGACGCCGGGCTGCTGAAGTCCACCGGCACGGGCGGCCCCGGCAGCGTCGGCGACACCTCGCGGGTGATCCCCGCGATCGCCTCGCCCCGGGTCGCCGAGCGCCTCGGCGAGGGGCCCATGGAGGTCACGGCGGCCGCCGGACGCTTCCATGTGAAGGTGGTCGCCGTGCGCTCCGTCACCCCCGCCCTGCCCGACCAGGACTTCCTCATCGTCAACGCCGCCGACCTCGTCAACCGGGCCCCCACCACGCTGTTCGTCACCGGCGGCCCGGGCGCGGCGCTCGACGGCAAGGGGCTGCGGACCGCGGTCGCCGCGAAGGGCGCGAAGCTCCATGTCGTGCTGCGCACCGAGGAGCGGGCCCGGTTCGTCGACTCGCCGATGCAGACCGGCGCCGAGCGGCTCTACCTCGCCGCGGTCGGCGCGGGCGCCGGCTACGCCGTCCTCGCCGTGCTGCTCTCCCTGCTCCAGGTCGCCCCCGAACGCACCACGCTCCTCGCCAGGCTGCGCACCATGGGCCTGACCCGCGGGCAGGCACGGCGGCTGCTCGTGCTCGAAGCGCTCCCGCAGGCGCTCCTCGCCGCGGTCGGCGGCGTCCTCGTGGGATGGGCGACCATCCTGCTGCTCGCCCCCGGAGTCGACCTGGTCCGGCTCGCGCTGGCCGCCGCGCCCGCGGAGACGCTGGCGCTCGGCGCGGGCCTGCGGGCGGACGTCTGGTCGCTCGGGCTGCCCGCCGCCGGAGTGGTGCTGCTGGCGGGCGCGGCGGCGACGGTGCAGGCCTGGTGGGCCTCGCGCCGGGGCTCGATCAAGGAACTCAGGGCAGGAGAGGCACGATGACGACCTCGACGGGTACCACGACCACGCTCGAAGAGCTGGAGCGGCGGGCGACCGCGCACCGCGACCGGCCCTCGTACGGCCATGACGCGCTCATCGCCTGCGACCGCCTGGTCCGCATCTTCACCACCGACGGGGTGGAGGTGCAGGCGCTGCAGGGCCTCGACCTGCTGGTGAAGGAGGGCGAGCTGATGGCCCTCGTCGGGGCCTCCGGCTCCGGCAAGTCGACCCTGATGAACATCCTGGCCGGCCTCGACGTGCCCACCGCGGGCGCGGCGAAGGTGGCCGGCTGCGACCTGCTCTCCATGGACGGCAAGGCCCGGCTGCGCTACCGGCGCGAGGTGGTCGGCTTCGTGTGGCAGCAGACCGCCCGCAACCTGCTGCCCTACCTGACGGCCGCGCAGAACGTGGCGCTGCCCATGCAGTTGAAGGGCCGCTCGAAGGGGAAGGCGCAGCGGGTCACCGAACTCCTGTCGATGCTCGGCATGGCCGAGATGGCCGACCGGCGCCCGCACCAGCTCTCCGGCGGTCAGCAGCAGCGGGTGGCCATCGCGGTCGCCCTCGCCAACAACCCGTCCGTACTGCTCGCCGACGAGCCGACCGGCGAGCTGGACTCGGCCACCGGCGAACAGGTCTTCGCCGCCTTCCGCCGCGCCAACGAGGAGCTCGGCACCACGATCGTGATCGTCACCCACGACCAGGCGGTCGCCTGCGAGGTGCGCCGCACGGTCGCCATCCGCGACGGCCGCACCTCCTCGGAGGTGCTGCGGCGCACGGAGATCGACGCGGAGGGCCAGGAGTCCCTGGTGGCGCGGGAGTACGCGATGCTCGACCGGGCGGGGCGGCTCCAGCTGCCCGCGGAGTACACCGAGGCGCTGGGCATGGAGCACCGGGTGGCGCTGGAGCTCGAACAGGACCACATCGGGGTGTGGCCGGACGACGCGGCGCGCTGACGAAACCGCTCCGGCCGGGCGCGCGTCCCCCTACCGGGGGACTCGTGAACGTCCCCCTGCCAGGGGGTGACTCGTGAGGAAGACCCTGTCGTACCCGGGCGCCGTGCTCGTACCCGTCGGCGCCGGACTCCTGCTGCACCTGTGGGCGGGCTGGAGCATGCACAGCCCCGTCCGCGTCCCGACCGTGGTGGCGCTGCTCGCCGGCCTCGCGCTGACCGCCGTCGCGCTCCTCGCCCACAACGCCCTCTTCCGCGAGGGCGGCAGCATCTTCGCGGCGCTGCTGCTCCTGGCGGGCCTGGGCTCGGTCTGGGTGGAGGCCCGCGACTCCCGGATCCGCGCCGAGGTCGTCGAGTGCCTGATCTCGGGCAGGGTGACGGTCACCCGGCACCCGACCTTCGGCGAGGGCGCCCCGGCCGAGAAGACGCTGTACCACCATCCGCTGAGCTGCCCGGGCGTCTATCCGACGCGCTTCACGGCCGAGCACCGGATCGGTGAGCAGGGGAAGACGGTGCGGATCGCGTACGACCCCGCGCACCGGATGGACCCGGTCCTGGAGAGCGAGAACGTGGCCCACGGCTCGCTCGTCCTGCCGTCGGTCCTGCTACTGCTCAGCGCGGCCCTGTCGGCGGTCGCGCTGGCGGCGGAGGGGCGGGAGGAGGACGAGGCGTAGGCCGGGGGGGGCGGGAGCCCCCGGGGTCCGCCGGCTCGTTCTAGGTGAGGCGTAGGCCGGGGGGGGGAGCCCCCGGGGTCCGCCGGCTCGTTCCAGGTGAGGCGTAGGCCGGGGGGGAGCCCCCGGGGTCCGCCGGCTCGTTCTAGGTGAGCGGCATGAGGCCGGCCGCGGTGGGCCGGAAGCCGCACTCCTCGTAGAAGCGGGCGAGGTGCGGCTCGAAGTCGACGTGCAGCCAGTGCGCTCCGCGCGCCCGCGCGGCATCGGCGGCGGCCCGCACGAGGGCGACCCCGAGTCCCTGGCGGCGTTCGTCGGGATGGACGGTGGTGTCGAGCACGAAGGCGTGCGCGCCGCCGTCGCCGACGACGTTCACGTAGCCGACGAGCCGCCCCGCGCGACGCGCGGTGACATGCAGCAGCCGCCGCGCGAGGACCGGCCCGAAGTCGGTGTCCCGGTGCCCGGGCCAGGAGGCGCGGAAGAGCTCGTTGAGCTCGGCGCCGGAGAGGTCGGCGTCGACGGCGAGGGCCGGCGGCGTCACCGCGGCCCGCGGCCCGGGGTGACGCTCAGGGACATCGGGGCGCTGCGCAGCGCGACCGAACCGTACGGGGTGCGGAGCCGGAGCCAGGGGCCCGCGGCGAGCAGGGCCACCGGGAGCTCGCGGTCGGGGAGGTCGGGCAGGAAGCCCAGCGACTGGGCCGCGTGCACGGCCCGCAGGGGGAGCCCCGCGGGGGCCAGCGTGCGGGACCAGATCTCGCGGCCGATGCGGTCGCGCTCGGCACGGGTGCGCCGCTCCTCGCCGAGGGCCTCGTCACGGGAGCGGAACTCGGCGACGGCCGCGGCGACCGCACCCCGCAGCTCGGCGACGGAGGGCAGCCCGGGGACGGCCTCCCAGCCGGAGCGGGGCGGCAGGACACCGGCCCAGGGCGGGCCGGTGACGGCGTCGGGGACGACCGCCTTGCCCGCCGACTCCTCGACGCCTTCGAGGAGTTCGCCCGCGGAGACCGTCACGTCCAGGTCGACGGCGTCGACCAGGTGCGCCGTGCGGATCGCGAGCACCTCGAACGACGGCGGCCGCCCGAACACGGCGAGCGCGCCGGCGCCGGCCTGGAGGCGGACGGCGGCGGCGCGGTCGTAGTGGAGCAGCCGGCGCAGGAAGGCGGCGAGGCCCGCCGCCTCCCTGGGGTCGGCGAAGTGCAGGGGCGCGATGACGGTCATGCGGCGGACGTCATCCCGTCGTCGACGTACTCCTGGAGGAACGCGCGCTCCTCCTCGGTGATCCGACGCGGCCGCTGCTCCTTCAGGTCGAAGGGCACGACCACGGTCGAGGCCCGTACGTACGTCACCTCCGGGTCCTTCACCTCGTAGGCGATCGTCAGCGACGCGGCGCCTATCTTCGTGACCCAGGACTCGATGGTCACCGGCTCGTGCCGGTGGACCAGCGGGCGTACGTAGTCGATCTCGTGCCGGGCCACGACGGACCCGCCGGAGAAGGACGGGCTCCCGTTCCCCGGCGCGAGCCGGAACATGAAGTCGATCCGCGCCTCTTCCAGGTACCGCAGGAAGACGACGTTGTTGACGTGCCCGAAGGCGTCCATGTCCGACCAGCGCAGGGGGCAGGAGTAGATGTGTCTCGCCATGGGTCGGTCAGCCCCGGGTGAGCTTCTTGTACGTGGCGCGGTGCGGACGGGTGGCGTCCGGGCCGAGCCGCTCGACCTTGTTCTTCTCGTAGGACTCGAAGTTGCCCTCGAACCAGAACCACTTGGACTCGCCCTCGTACGCCAGGATGTGCGTGGCGACTCGGTCGAGGAACCAGCGGTCGTGGGAGACGACCACGGCCGCACCGGGGAACTCCAGGAGGGCGTTCTCCAGCGAGGAGAGGGTCTCGACGTCGAGGTCGTTGGTGGGCTCGTCGAGGAGCAGCAGGTTGCCGCCCTGCTTGAGGGTGAGCGCGAGGTTCAGACGGTTGCGCTCACCGCCGGAGAGCACACCGGCGGGCTTCTGCTGGTCCGGGCCCTTGAAGCCGAACGCGGAGACGTACGCGCGGGACGGCATCTCGACCTGTCCGACGTTGATGTAGTCCAGCTCGTCGGAGACGACGGCCCACAGCGTCTTCTTGGGGTCGATGTTGGCGCGGGACTGGTCCACGTACGAGATCTTGACGGTCTCGCCGACCTTGATCTCGCCGGAGTCCGGCGTCTCCAGGCCCTGGATCATCTTGAAGAGCGTGGTCTTGCCGGCGCCGTTCGGGCCGATGACGCCGACGATGCCGTTACGGGGCAGGGTGAAGGAGAGGTCGTCGATGAGGACCTTGTCGCCGAAGGCCTTGGAGAGGTTGCTGACCTCGACGACGATCGAGCCCAGGCGCGGGCCCGGCGGGATCTGGATCTCCTCGAAGTCCAGCTTCCGCATCTTGTCGGCCTCGGCGGCCATCTCCTCGTAGCGCGCCAGACGCGCCTTGGACTTGGCCTGACGCCCCTTGGCGTTGGACCGCACCCACTCGAGCTCTTCCTTGAGGCGCTTGGCGCGCTTCTCGTCCTTCTTGCCCTCGACCTTGAGCCGCTCGGACTTCTTGGTGAGGTAGGTCGAGTAGTTGCCCTCGTAGGGGATGGCGCGACCGCGGTCGAGCTCGAGGATCCACTCGGCGACGTTGTCGAGGAAGTACCGGTCGTGGGTGATGGCCACGACGGTGCCCTTGTACTGGGCGAGGTGCTGCTCGAGCCAGTTCACCGACTCGGCGTCGAGGTGGTTGGTGGGCTCGTCGAGGAGCAGCAGGTCGGGCGCCTCGAGCAGCAGCTTGCAGAGGGCGACGCGGCGCTTCTCACCACCGGAGAGGTTGGTGACCGGCCAGTCGGCGGGCGGGCAGCCCAGCGCGTCCATGGCCTGCTCCAGCTGGGCGTCGAGGTCCCAGGCGTTGGCGTGGTCCAGGTCCTCCTGGAGCTTGCCCATCTCCTCCAGCAGCGCGTCCGAGTAGTCGGTCGCCATCTGCTCGGCGATCTCGTTGAAGCGGTTGAGCTTGCCCTTGACCTCGGCGACGCCGTCCTCGACGTTCTCCAGGACCGTCTTGGACTCGTCGAGCTTCGGCTCCTGCATGAGGATGCCGACCGAGTAGCCGGGCGCGAGGAACGCGTCACCGTTGGAGGGCTGCTCCAGACCGGCCATGATCTTGAGGACAGTGGACTTACCGGCACCGTTCGGGCCGACCACACCGATCTTCGCACCGGGCAGGAAGCTCAGCGTCACGTCATCGAGGATGACCTTGTCGCCGTGCGCCTTGCGCGTCTTGCGCATGGTGTAGATGTACTCAGCCAAGAGAAACCGTCCGGCAAGGAGTGAGTGGGCAGATACACACCATCTTGCCTGACCGAGCCCCGTCGGCGGAAACCAGTACCGCCGCACCGGGCTGACCTGCGCCTTCCCGGACGCCTCGGTGACCTCCCGCTCACCCTCCGTTCCTCCCGCTCCCCCGGGACAGCGAAACGGCCCCGCCGCGCGGTGCGCGACGGGGCCGTTCGCCTGGCTGCTACTGGCCGGCCGTCTTCTTCTTACGGAGGAAGAAGACCGCGCCGCCGCCGACCACGACGAGCGCGGCGGCGATGCCCGCGATCATCGGGGTGGCGCTGGAGCCACCGGTCTCGGCGAGGTCGCCGCCACCGGTGGTCGAGCCGGTGGTGGTGCCACCGGTGGCCGGGGACGTCGACGGCGAGGGGGTGCCGGAGGGGGTCTCGGACGGCTTCGGGCCGGGGGTGGCCGTCTTGCAGTCGAGGACGCCCTTGAACGTCTTCTTGAAGCCGTTCGGGCCCGTGATGGTGAAGTCGTAGGCCTCGTCCTCGGCGACCGGGATCGTCACCGTCTTGGACTCACCCGGGGCGATCTTGTACTGGACGCCCTTGATGTCGAAGGTCCAGTCCTCGTCACCCTCGTTGGAGGCGGTGATGTCGACGCCGCCCTTGGCGCAGTTCTTCTCGGCCGAGACGGCCGGGATGGCACCCTTCTTGGCCCAGGACGCGGACGCCTTGGCCGCAACGGTGGAGGTGCTGGTGCCGGCCAGGATCAGGGTCTGGCTCTTGACCTTGGTGGAGACGAAGGCACGGCCGATCGGGACCGTGGTGTCGGCCTTGACGCTCAGCTCGGCGGAGCCGTCAGGGGTACCGGCGGGCACGTCGAAGAAGACCTGGCCACCGTTGGTGACGTCGGTGACGACCTTGCCGTCCTTGTCGACGATCTTCACACCGGCCGGAGCGCCCGGGGCGAGGGAGACGACGGCCTTCTCGGCGTTGGTGCTGACCGTGATCGGGCCGAGGCGCTCGCCGACCTTGCCGGCGACGGAGGACGGCGCGAGGCTCAGGGAGGCCTTGGGCTCCTCGAGGTTCTGCGCCTCCTTCTCCAGGTACTCGGTCAGCTTCTTGGCCTCGGCGTCGACGGGCATGGCGTCGAGACCGTCGGAGAAGTGCCAGATCGCGGCCTGGGTGGCGGCTGCGGCCGTCTTCTTGGTGAGGCTCTTGGCACCCACCTTGTCGGCCAGCGCCCCGAGGTCGTTCACCTGCGGGTAGGAGTTCTGCAGGATCCAGCGGATCTTGCCGGCGTCCTTGTTGTTGTGCAGGGAGGAGGCATCCCAGCCGACCTCCTTGTACTCCTCGTCCTTGATCGCGTCCGTGCGGAAGTCGATGCAGTAGGTCTGGATCGACCCACCGGGCTTGACATCCATCTGGAAGAGACCGGCCGCGACGGGCCGGTCCTTGCCCGCGACGGTCACCCGGTCCCAGATGGTGAGGTCTCCGAGGGTCGCCGTGGCACCACCGGTGCCGTGCTCACCCCCGTCGGCCATCGCAGGACCCGCGATCGCTATGGACCCCGCCACGACGAGGCCGGAGACCAGAGTCGCGGCGGCAACGCGGGCGACGCCGCGCTTCCGTACAGAAAACATTGGAATTTCCCCTCCGGGCAGGCTGCTCCGCGTCATCGATCGATACGCGTGGGGGGAGCACCTGCCAGCAGACTCACTGACCCACTGGAAGCAAGCGCCTCATGAGTACTGGGAATCCTAGGTATGCGGAACCCCCGCGTTGCCCTTCGTGCGATCTGATAACCATACCGACTCGAAATCGTTATCAGCGCCGGGAAGTTGAGAATGAAACCGCTGGTCAAGGTATCGACATATCCCCACAACACAAGGTCAGGACGCGGTTACCAGACCAGCTGAGACCCCCTCAACCACGGGCTCCAGGGCGGCATCGAGCGCCGGTTCCAAGGCCGGGTCCACGGCCGGCTCGGGGGTTTGCCAGAGGTCGGCGGGGAGTGGTTGCGGAATGGGAGATTCCGGAAGACGGGGTTCGTCCAAGGAGAGTTCGGGGCTCTGCCGGGCGGTCCGCCGGAAGGCGGACGTGCCGCGGGTCAGGTCGTGGCCGACCGCCACCGCGTCCACGTCCACGAAGGTCCGCCGGCTCCCCTCGCGCTCCTCCTCGCGCACCTTCAACCGCCCGTGCACCACCAACGGCTCGCCCACCGACACCGAGGCCGCCACGTTGACCCCCAGCGAGCGCCACGCGGAGACCGAGTAGAAGCTCGTCGGACCGTCCGTCCACAGCGCCCGCTCCCGGTCCCAGCGGCGCGCCGTGACCGCGAATCGGAACCGGGCGACCCCGCCCGTCAGCGTCTCCCGGTACTCCACGTTGGTGGCCACGTTGCCGACCAGCGTCACCGTCGTCTCGTTCATGTCCCTGCCCCTCCCCTTCCGTTCGGCCGCGTTCCGGCCACGGAATCCATGCTGGCGGCGGACGGGGAAACCCGCTGACGCCTGTGGAGGAGGAAGGGGTTGTGGACAACTTCGTCACTCTTGAGAGTGTTTGCCGGGTCGTTCGCCGGTGGTTCGCCGGTGTGCCGGATGGCTCGCCCGCTGGTTCGTCCGGGCGTTCGCGCTTCTCGCGGGCGCCCCGGCCATCGCGGTGACGGCGGCCATCGGGGCCATCCCGGCGATCGCGCTACCGCACCCGCGTAACCCCCGCCCTCCGCGTCGGCCCCAGCCGCGTCCCGCCGATCCTGCTCGCCACCCGCGTCGCGCCCGAGGCCGTCACGTACTGCTCCCGCACCTCCCGGTAACGCATCAGCTCCGCCGCGATCGGGTCGAGGACCCGGGCCCGGCCGCACGCGGCCGCCGCCTCGCGCAGGCGGCGCTCCGCCTCCTGCCCGTACCGCCGCGCCGGGCCCCGTACCGCCGCCGCGCAGGCCCACTCCACCAGCGGGCCGCCGACGATCCCCGCGATCATGATCAGCACCGGCGGCCACAGCAACGGCTCCACGACGCCGACGATCTGCGCCACCAGCCACAGCGCGCCGAAGATCTGCAGGAAGGTCATCACCATCTGCACCAGGACCGCGGCCGGCCACCAGGCGGGGCGCGGCGGGCGGGCCGCCGGGTCGCCCAGGGAGACGGTCAGTTCGTCCAGCGCCTCCGGCAGGCCGTCCGCGCCCCGCAGCGCCGCCTCGCGCACCGCCTGCGCCCACGGCCCCGGCAGCCCGCGGGCGGCCTCGTCGGAGACGATCCGCACGGCCTGTTCCACGCGCTGGCGCGCCGTCAGCTCGTCCTCGACCGGGTTCTCCAGGCGCGGGTCGGTGCTGCCGTGCGCGCGGACCCGCTCGTACCAGCGGTACAGCCGCAGCCACGGGGTGCCGCAGGCGCGGATGGCCCCGCGCCGCCAGACGCGTTCGGCCGCCTCGCCCGCGGCCTGGGCCCCCACGGCGAGGGCCAGGCGGTCGGCGAACTCCTCCCGGGCCCGCTCGCCCAGACCGGGCCGCCCGTCCGCCACGTACACCGGGCGCAGCCGGGCCGCCGCGGCGTCCACGTCGGCGGACAGGCGCCGCTCGGGCGCGCTGCGTTCCTGCACGAACCGGCCGAGGAGCTCGCGCAGTTCCGGCACGCCCTCCCCGGTGAGCGCGGACAGGGACATGACGGTCGCGCCGGGCTCGCCGTGCTCGCCGAGCGCCATGCCGTCCTCGTCGAGGAGCCGGCGCAGGTCGTCGAGGACGAGGTCGGCGGCCTCGGTGCCGAGCCGGTCGATCTGGTTGAGCACGACGAAGGTGATCTCGGCGTGCCCGGCGAGCGGACGCAGATAACGCTCGTGCAGGGCGGCGTCCGCGTACTTCTCCGGGTCCACCACCCAGATCACCGCGTCCACCAGGCCTAGCAGCCGGTCCACCTGGTCGCGGTGGGCGGTGACGGCCGAGTCGTGGTCGGGCAGGTCGATGAGGACGAGGCCCTGGAGATCGGTGTCGGCCGCCCCGCCCGCGAGGGGCCTGCGCCGCAGCCGACCGGGGATGCCGAGCCGGTCGAGGAGGCCCGCGGCGCCCTCCGACCAGCTGAGCGCGATCGGGGCGGAGGTGGTGGGGCGGCGCAGTCCGGTGTCGGAGACGGGGACGCCGGCGAGGGCGTTGAAGAGGGTGGACTTGCCGCTGCCGGTCGCCCCGGCGATGGCGACGACCGTGTGCCGCGCGGAGAGCCGCTGCCGGGCGGCGGCCTCGTCGAGGACCCGGCCCGCCTCGGCGAGGGCCCCGTTCTCGACGCGGGTGCGGGAGAGGCCGACGAGCTCGTGGAGGGCGTCAAGACGGCTGCGCAGGGCGCCGCTGTAGGCACCGCCGAGCGGCGGCAGCCCGTCCTCGTCGCCCCCCTCGTCCCCGTCCGCCCCGTCGCCCGCGTCGGCCGCGGCACCGGCTCGGCCCTCCTGAGCGGGCGCGGCCCGTTCGGCGGCCCGGCGCGCGATCAGACCGTCGTCCCAGCGTCGCTCGGGGGCGGGAGGAGGGGTGGGGGCCCGGCCCGGGCCGGGGGCGGCGGCGCGCTTTGCGGTGGGGGCGGAGCCGTCGTCCCCTCCCCCGCTCTTCCCCCCACCCGCCGCGCCGCCCACCACGTCGCTCACTGCGTCACTCACTGCGTCACTTCTCCTTCTGCAGTACGGAGAGCGCGGCGATCAGCTCGGCCTGCGGCTCGGGGGTCACGTCGAGGGCGTCGAGGGGCGCGAGACGCCGGTCGCGTTCGGTGTCCAGGGCACGGTCGACGGCCGTACGGAGCAGCTCGCCGCCCTTGTCGCGCAGGAGCAGGGCACCCTGGGCGCCGAGGAGTTCGGCGAGCCGGTCGCCCGCGGCGCGGGTGCGGCGGCCGCCGAGGAGGACGGCGGCGAGCAGGGCGGTGAGGGTCTCGGTGTCGGGCGCGGCGGCGGTGGCCTTGCGCCCCCGGCCGGAGCCGCGGGAGGCGGCGGGGCGTTCCATGCCCCGTACCTCCTCCTCGACCATCTCCTCCAGTACGCGACGCCAGCGCCGTACGGTCATCGCGATCCGTTCGCCCGCGTCCTTGCCGGGACCGGTGCGGTCGCCGGGGGCGAGGGCGCCGGCGGCGGGTTCGCGGTGCCAGGCGTCCCGTACCCGCTCGTCGGCGGCGGCGACGGCGCACTGGACGAGCGCGGCGAGGGATTCGACGAGGGCGTCGAGGAGCTCCTCCGCCGTGCTGTCCCGGGGGTAGCCGCGCCAGCGCGTACGGGCGTCCCCGGCGAGGACCGCGCCGCGGCGGACCTGCTCGCGGACCCGTTGCCCCTGCTCGGCGTACGCGCTCTCGACGGCGCCGCCGAGCCGTACGGCGGCGGCGTACTGGGCGGCGACGGCGCCGGCCAGCTCGGGCATGCGGGTGTCGAGCGAGTCGATGACGCCGGCGGCGGTGCGGCCGACGGCCTGCTGGCGGGCGGCCGGGTCCTGGACGCACTGGGTGAGCCAGCCGCGCAGCGGGGCGACGGCGGTGTCGGGCAGCAGCCCGCTGCCGCCGCCCGCGGACTCGGGCAGCTCCGGGATGGTGAACCGGGGCAGGTCGCCGAGGCCGGCCTTGTCGAGCAGGGCCTCGTACTGGCGGGAGACCTCGCCGATGACCTGATGGGGGACGCGGTCGAGGACGGTGACGAGCGTGGCGTCGTACTCCTTTGCGGTACGGAGCAGGTGCCAGGGGACGGCGTCGGCGTACCGGGAGGCGGTGGTGACCATGACCCAGATGTCGGCGGCGCAGATCAACTCGGCGGCGAGGAGCCGGTTCTCGACGACGAGGGAGTCGATGTCGGGGGCGTCGAGGAGGGCGAGTCCGCGGGGCAGGGTGGCGGCGGTCTCGACGCGCAGGGAGTTCTCCTCCTCGGGCTCCTCGGCGGCGTTCGGCTGCTCGTCCTCGTGCTGGGGCAGCCAGACGCGGGTGAGCTGGGGCAGTACGCGCATGCCGGCGAACCAGTGGTGGTCCTCGGGGTGGCAGACCAGGACGGGGGTGCGGGTGGTCGGCCTGAGCACCCCGGCATCGCTGACCCGGCGCCCGACCAGGGAGTTGACGAGGGTGGACTTCCCGGCGCCGGTCGACCCGCCGACGACCGCGAGGAGGGGGGCGTCGGGATCTCTGAGACGGGGCACCAAGTAGTCGTCGAGCTGGGCGAGCAGCTCGGCTCTGGTCTGGCGGGCCCGGGGGGCGCCCGGGAGCGGGAGGGGGAGACGCACGGCGGCGACACGGTCGCGCAGGGCGGAGAGTGCGTCGATCAGCTGAGGCCGTTCGTCCAAGGTCACCACATGTGAAGAATGCCCAATTTGGGAGGCTTTTTGAAGCGTATAGGGGCCCTGCGCGCCGACCGAACGGATGTAGCCGGGGACCTCAGGCATAACGAGTGCACAACACCCGGCCCCAGTGGCGCGAAAAGCGCTGCGCGAATCGCACCTGCCTGCGATTATCGGACCGCTTCACCGAACCTCCACATCGTGGCACGCAGGTGAAGCAACCGGGCCAGGGGGATCGGAGCCCTATCCTTGTCCCGTCAGGCCCCACCCGCCCCACCCGCGGACCCCGGCCACCACCGGGCCCCCGCCGGCCCCCGTAGCTCAGCGGATAGAGCAGGTGCCTTCTAAGCACTTGGCCGCAGGTTCGAGTCCTGCCGGGGGCGCACGACGAAGACCCTCCCATTGGGAGGGTCTTTTTGCTGGTCAGGGGTGGTTTTCGGAGACCGAGGCGGAGCCGGATACGCCCCCTGGCAGGCAGCGGACGTATCCGGCTGGATCCGGCTCATCCCGCGTTTCTGCGGGTGGCCTCGGTGAATACGCGGTGGAGTTTTCAGATCCCCGCCGCCGGGTCGGGCAGCTCCCCCGCTCCTTCGATCCGCTGCTTCAGGTCCTCCAGCTGTCCGTCGATGCACCGGGCATAAGTGGCCAGCAGGACCGGGACACTGTTGCCCGCCCATTCGGCCACGGTCGCGGGCGGGACACCGGCGTTCAGCCAGTTCGTCAGGCAGGTGTGCCGGAGGTCGTACACGCGCCTGCCGAGCGGGGTGCCGAACTCATACGGCGTGAGCACTTCCTTCCGGGCGCGCCGCCAGGCTCGCCGGATCACGGACCCGGCGAGATCCCCGCCCTTCTCCCCCTGCATCAGGAGGTCACCGGGCTTCAGCCCCTCCTTCTCGATGTGGGCCCGGAGGATGCGCGTCAGGGCAGGACGGCAAGGCACCGTGCGGGTGTCGTCGGCGGCCCTTCCCTTGAGCCCCCGCTGCTCACGCACCTCCCCGGTGTTCGTCCACTGCTTACCGACCTCGGGGTGGGCGGTGTGGAGCAGCAGCTCGCCCCACTGGTCGTCGGCGTCTGCGTCGGGCAGGCGAACGTCGCCGACGTCGATCGCCACGACCTCCTCGGGTCGGGCGCCGGCGTAGTACATCGCGGCGAAGAAGGTGTGCAGCCGCCGGCCGCCCCTCGGCCGTGCGTAGACCCAGCCGAGCAGCTTGGCGGCCTGCTCCGTGTTGAGCAGGGAGCGCTTGTCGACGGCCGAGGAGGTTTTGGACGCGGCGGCGCTGGCGCCCTTCCCCTTCGGGAGCGGGTTCTCCTTGAGCACCTTCTTCTTAATGGCGTGCTCGATGAGGACGTTCAGGACCCGCTTGGTGCGCCGTGCCGTGCTGGCGGCCACGGGGGTCCCGTCCAGCTTCGTCCCGGCGGCCCGCAGCACCGTCTCCACGGCGCCCTCATCCTCCCAGGCCGCCATGGTGAGCGAGTTCCGCTCCACCCACCGCAGGATCACGGCGACTTCCGGCGGGGCCTGGTCACGCCGCAGGGTGTTGAAGGCGTACTCACGGAGGGCTCGGCGCACATCGACGCCCTTGAACATGGTGGGCTGGGATCGGAGCAGAGCGATCGTGATGGGCGTGAGCGCCTTCGCCACGTTCCGCCGGTTGTTCGCGGAGGTCCGTGCCCAGAGCTGGTCCACGAACTGGATCGCGAAGTCGTACCACGTCACGCCGGCCGCCTGGGAGATGTGCGAGACCGGGAGGCCGGTGGCGAGACTGAACGCCTCCCCCTTGCGCGCCGCGGACACCAGCCCAGCGCGGAAGGACTCGGCGAGGGCCGCCGTGACGAACGTCTGGCGGTGCTCCCGGCCGTTCAACTCCCAGCGCACGGTGTAGGTGGTCTTCCGCTTGCCCACGTTGACGCCGGTCTTCCAGAACTTCACGTTGTACGTCGTGTCCATCAAGCAGCGTCCTCGTGCTCGCTCAGCCAGTTCTCCAGGTCGACCCGACGCACGCGGATGGCGCCGTTCGGGAGCTTGATGCAGCGGGGAGCGCGCCGCTTCAGGCGCCAGTCGTAGAAGGTGGAGCTGCTGATGCCGAGCTCCTCGCAGAGCTCGGGGACGGTGAGCATCGCGCGGGTCTTGGGCGTGCTGGCCATCTAGTGCCCTCCTCGGGCGAAAAAGTTGGAGTGACATTGCGATGAGTCGCGACTCAAGCGACTCAAGCCGCTCAGGAAGTCGGGTTGAGTGCGATTCCGGCGTATTTGGCCACCTGGCGGCCATAGGCGTCGCGGGGCCGGGTGCGGTGGAGCTGAGGGACGACGGAGAGCAGGTTCCGGCCGAAGAGCTGCTTGCTCCCGAGGGCCTTTACGCCGTTGTCCTCGGCCCACTCGCGCCAGGCGGTCCACAGGACGTCCACGGAGACTTCGAGTGAAGAGCCGGTGGTGCAGCGCTCGCGGACGAACGCGGAGGTGGGTGAGGCGGTGTCCTGCATCATCGTGACGGCGTCCTGCGAGGAGGCGGGCTCGGTGATCCGGCCGGTGCATTCCAGGCGGGCCAGGCCGTCAAGGGCCCAGTTGATGATGCCCGGCATTTCGGCGGCGAGCTTGCCGGTCAGGCCGGTGTCCTCCTTGCCGAGCCAGGAGACGGTCATGTTGAGGACGATGAACCGGCGAGCAATGACGCCGGAGGAATCTCCGAAGTTCGGCAGCTCGTTGGTGAGGACCATCAGCCGGGTCGGCAACTTCCCGGTCCAGGGCTCGCGGTACTTGCGGTCAATGTCGATGGTGTCCTCGCCGGAGATGGTGAGCAGCCGCTCCACAACCTGACCGCCGTCGCCGGACAGGCGGGCGTCGGAGATGACGGCGAGCGGTTTGCCGACGAGGGTGGAGAGCCCGAAGTTCGTGCCCAGGCCGGCGAGCGTGGGGCCGGCAAGGTTCTCCTTGCCGACCAGTTCCTTCAGGATCCGAGCGATGGTGCCCTTCCCGGACCGGGAGGGGCCCTTCATGAGCAAGATCTTCTGCTGGTCGGTCCGGCCGGAGAGCACGTAGCCGAACCACTCCTGAACGGCGGCGATGGACTCGGGATCGTCCGGCCAGATCCCGTTGAGGAACGCCTCCCAGGCGGGGGCAGTCGCGGCAGGGTCGTAGTCGTACGGGACAGAGACGAGGTTGAAGAAGCTGGGAGTGTGCGGCAGCAGCTTCCGGTCCCGGATCCGCAGAAGCCCGTTGCGGCAGGCGACGATCGGGCTGGCGTCGTGCTTGCCGCTTTCGCCGTCGATCCAGGCCGGAGCGTCGGTGTCG
This sequence comes from Streptomyces sp. NPDC020422, assembly GCF_044386705.1. Classification (NCBI taxonomy): domain Bacteria; kingdom Bacillati; phylum Actinomycetota; class Actinomycetes; order Kitasatosporales; family Streptomycetaceae; genus Streptomyces; species Streptomyces sp. NPDC020422. The sequence goes on from NZ_JBIRVJ010000002.1 coordinate 449,118, forward strand.
GTGGGGAGGAAGGTGATAGCGCTCAGGGCGTCGAGCAGGTTGCTGATCTTCGTCTTCGTCGGCGCCCACTGCCGCACCTCGGGCTCGCCGTTCTTGTCGAGGCCAGCGCTGAACGTGGCGTGCTCCAGGCGCTTATAGAGCCCGGCGCGCATCTGCTGCTCGTCGTACTCCCGCCAGCAGGTCCCGGTCCACCGCATCCAGGACCCGCGCCAGCGCCTCAGCCGCAGGTGCCCGTCCTCGGTGTGCCAGCCAGGCACGAGCTTCCGTGCGACGGCCATCGGGTTGGAAGGTGAGGGCAGCTCCAGGGTGCCTGTCATGTGGCTTCCTTCCTCTCGGCCAGGAGCGGGCACTGGGAACGGTGCTGGGCGTGGTCGGCGGCGAGGCGCTCGATCTGCCGGTGCCCGAACGCCTTCAGGTCCCGGCCGCAGGAACACCACGAGTGCGCCGTCGGCAGGCCGCCGCGGCTGGCCCCACCGATGTGGAGCATCCCGACGATCCGTGGCTCGGCCGTCAGGTGCGGGTCAGAGCTAGAAGGGACGCCTTCGGCGACAGCCTTCGGAGCGCCCACGGCCTGCCGGGACGCGGCCTGTTCGGCGGCCTCGGGAGCGCGGAGGCCGAACAGGCTCTTAGAGGAGAGGGGGGTGTGGTTGGTCATGCCGCGCTCCGGCCGGCGGAGGGGTTGTGGGCGATCGACCAGTCCAGCCCACGGGCGATGACGTCGTCGTAGTACCGCTGCCGCTCGGTCGCGTTCCCCGCCACCGCGCTACTAAGAGCCTGCTCAACCTCCACCCTGCCCAGGTCGCCAGACGCGATCAGCCGCCCCAGCGCCCTCGCGGCCCTGAGCAGCGTGGTGTTGCGGGTCCCGTCCGCCGCGCGGGCGACGTTCTCAACCTCATTGCGCAGCGCCGCCAGGGCGTAGCGGGACCCCTTCACGGTCCGGGGCATCGGCACATCCCGGGTGGGCTTGGGCGAGGCCGTGAGCGCGTCCAGGAGCCAACCGGGCAGAGCGACGGGAGCGATGCTGTCCAGGACGGCGTAGGCGCCGTCCAGGGTGGTGCTGCCGGGGGCGACGACGTACCCGCCCCAGCCGCGGGTGTCGATGTGCTTGCCGAGCCGCCCGGCGGTGTTGCCGAGCCGGACGCCGTCGGGCTGGGTGAAGTACAGGTGCTGCCCGCCACGGGCGGTCCGCACCCGGTAGGTGGCGGGGACGGCCTGCCCGGCGCGCTCGCAGAGCGCCTCAAAGGCAGTCACGCCGTCAGGCGTTCCTTCTTCGTCTGTGGGCTTGAGGGTGTCGAGGTCGACGACGAGCAGCCCGGACGGGCCCGTCGCCAGGCCGATGTTGTACGGAGCGTGCTTCCAAGCGGCGGCGAGCAGCGCGGGGTCGGTGGTGGCGCGCTGCTCGGGCGTGCGGTGCCCGGTGGCACAGCGTCCGGTCCGGGGGCAGCGGGCCTGAGCGTGGCCGGCGGGCCGCTTGTCGCGGGGGCGGAGCGGGAAGACGTGCCACCCGCGCTCGGCCGCCGCGACGGCGTGCGCGAGGAGGTCTCGCCGGTTGGGGGTGGGTTGGGTCATGCTAGGTGTCTCCAGTTCTGTAGAAGGTGCTGGTAGACGAGGGCAGCCCCGGTTCTTGGCGGAATGGGGGGCCGCCCTCGGCGTAGCTAGCGGCTGGTGTGGCGGGCGCGGGCGCCGAGCAAGGCGTAGTGGAGGGCGGATTCGGCGAGGACGCCGTAGACGTGCGCGGCGTCCGCCATGCCCTGGCCCTCGGCGTACGCCGCGTGCATCTCGTTCGCCTGCTGGTCGCTCAGGTACGGCTCGTCGTCGAGGGCGGAGGCGTACTCGGCGGCGGAGTCGCAGGCCCACCACCGCAGACGGGCCTCTTCGAGCTTGGCGTTGTCGCACCAGCGCTCCAGGCCCGTGATTTGCGGCGGGATGGGGGCGAGCTCGCTGGGAAGGGTCAGGTGTCCCTCGGCAGTGAGGCCGAGTTCGACGCGGGGCGGCTCCTGGTTGTCGAGGACGCGCAGGATGGCCCAGGCGGTGCCGTAGGCGTAGCTGAGCGCGGCGTCGGTGTAGAGGCGCTCCATGCGGTCCTGGCACTCCTGGAGCGTCTTGCCGATGCCCATGACGGCGCGGTCGTGGGGCCGGGGCGGGGTGAACAGGCCGGGGACGATGATCTCGCCGTCGAGGAGCCGGACGCGGTCGAGGTCGTACTGGGCGGCGGCTGCTTTGGCGGCCTGGTGGGCGGTGCGGGTCTCGCGAGCGGCGGCGCCGAGCGCGAAGACGCTGTCGGTGAGGGATTCGAACCAGGGCAGGGTCTTGCGGGTCATGGAGGCTCCTCAGAGGTTGGGGATGGCGTCGAGGACGGCGTTGGCGAGCTGGTTGATGGGTCCGGCGGCGCCGGTGGAGGCGAGGAAGAAGCCGAACGTGGCGGCGATGAACGCGGAGCCGTAGCCGAGGGTGTTGGAGCGAAGGAGGAAGAACAGGACGAGTCCGAACAGGGCGACGAGCGAGACGGTTATGGCCATGTCGAAACTTCCTTGATCAGTGGGGGCGGGGGGGCTGGGTAGGCTGCGTGGGCCCTGGGTGCTTGCAAGCTCGGGGACATGGACCGGCGGCCGTGCTGGCGAGCCCTTGCCTGAAGCGAGGCCGCCGCTAGGCGGGCGGCCGCTGATTCCACGAGCTCTCTCAACCGATGCCGGCGCAGTCGGGGCAGGTGCCGAGCGAGGTCGGGATGCAGTAGCCGCGATCGAGGCGGCAGTCGGGGCACGTGCGGCGGGCGCGCATCATCGCCTCATGGGAGCGCCACCGACCGGGGGTCATCGGCCTTTTAGGCAGGGCGAGTTGGGCGTCGTAGAGGTAGGCGAGTTGCCAGCCGTGGCGCCAGTAGCGGATCTGGGCGACCGGGTCGTGCCCGCCAGGGCGGAGTCCTGCCGCGCGGAGCTGGCGGCGGGTCATGAGACCGGCCGGGGCGAGGTTCTTCCGGTACGTGTTCACCGGCCCTGCTGGCGCGCGGCATTGGCGGCGGTGCGGACGAGCGTGAGGACCTCCTCGCGGGTGCGGTGCGGGGCGTCGTTCCAGCGGTGGTAGGGCTCGGTGATCCGGCTCTGGGCGAGGACGGCCTGGAGGCGGTGGCTGGCAGCGAGGGCAGTGGTCTCGTCGCCGTAGCCGAGGCGGAACAGGACGGCCTGGGCGCCGAGGATGCAGCGGCGGCCCGACGTCGAGCGGAGCGCGCCGTGGTGCCAGCCGTAGCGCTCGATGACGAGCGCGGTGAGCTCCAGGTGCTCGGCGACGCTGATGCGCCGGCCGCCGCCGTGGAGCTGGCGCAGCAACGGGAAGTCGAGGACCCAGTCGGGCAGGAGGCGCAGAGCGCGGGCCGGGGCGGTGAGGACCGGCGCGGCCGGGGCGAGGGTGCTGAGGGCTTCGGCGACGAGTTCGGCGGTGGTCTTGGTGAGGAGCGGGTGGGCGGTGGTGCGGGTCCGGGCGATGAGGTACTGCTCGATCTCGCGGACCAGGAGGGCGGCTTCGTCGGCGAGTTCGGGGGCCGGGTTGGCGGGGGCGGTGAGGGTCTGGGCGTTCACGGTGCCTGACTCCTTATGTACCGGTTTGAGCTAAGACGAAGACCCGGACGGAGCCCGGACGGCTCCGCGTTCTCGCAGGTCAGAGGGTTGGGCGACTCGGACAGATCGAGGCCCGACCCGGACGCGAATGCCCGGGTCGGGATGTCCGGCGGCCGGGTCGGAGCCCGGTCCACCAGGGGGCATTCCGGGTCAATCCGGGCGCCGGTCCGGGTGGCGTCCGGGTCGGAATCAGGCGGTAAGTCCGAATCGGCCAGTGGCGGCGGCCTCGACGCGGGCGAGCGGGTAGCCCGCGACGCGGGAACCCTTCTCGCCCCAGGGGCGCTTGGCCTTCTCCTCGTCGGTGCGGACGATGAGCGCGCCGAGCTTCTCGGCGGTGACCTGGTGGCCGGCGGCCTTGAGCCGGTCGAGGAGGAGCTGGCCGGGCAGCCACTCGGCCGGGCCCTCGTCCGTGCCGTGGGCGGTGAAGACGTCCAGCACCTGGGCGATGATCTGCGCGTCCTCGTCGCCCTGGGCGCGGAGCTGGTCGGCGAGCGACATGGGGGCGTTGGGCAGGGTTCCGGCCTGGCGGCGCCACTCGGTCGCGCGCTCCAGGAGCACGGCGACCTGCTCGTCGGTGTAGTAGTCGGCGCGGACCATGACCGGGTTGGTGCCCTCTGCCCACAGGTAGCCGGCGCCCCGCATCTCGGCCTGGATGGTCTTGGCCGAGTAGCCGGACGCGGCGGCGCCCTTGCCGAGGATCGTGTCGGACGCCTCGGGGGTGGTGCAGCGCAGTGCCCACCGGATGGACAGCAGGTCGCGCAGCGAGGTGTCGACGACGTCGGAGCCGGGCTTCTGGGTGGCGCAGAACGTCACGATCCCGGCCGCCCGGCCTCGCGAGACGAGGTTGCGCAGCGCCTTGGTGATCTTCTTCCCGTATTCCTCGTCGGTCGTGTAGAACATCAGCTCGTCGACCCACAGCAGGAGCTGGCTCAGCTCCGGGTGCTGGTTGGCGAGTTCCTCGGTGACCTTCCGCTTGCCGAGCTTCTTCAGCAGGGCGTAGCGGCGCTTCATGTCCCGGATGAGGTCCTGCAGCATGCCGTAGAACGCCTCGGGGTCGGCGTCGCCCTCGAAGGCCTCGCACAGCGCCTCGAAGGGCTCCAGGTCGCCGCCGCCCTTGCCGTCGGCGAGCCAGAGGATGACGCGCGGGTCGAGCGCCGCATCGAGCAGGATCGTGTTGCCCGAGGCCGACTTGCCCGCGCCGGGCTCGCCGCCGACGAGGCCGGAGCGCTCGACGACCGAGATCGAGACGGGCAGGCCCCGCACGTCCGGGCCGATGGAGATGGGGCCCCAGAAGTTGGCGGGCTTCTCCAGGTCGAGGAGGGGGCCGGGCTTGGGCTTGTCGGTGAACGGAAGGTCGCGGGAGACGTAGAGCTCAATGCGGCCGGCGCGGCCCTTCTTCGTGATGGAGACCTGGGCCTCCTCGACACCGAAGGCGGCGGCGAGTTCGTCGGTCGCGCGGATCGCGCGCTTGGCCGGCACCCCGGGCGGCAGGTCGAGGACGGCGGTCCAGGCGCCGCGGTTGTCGAGCATCGGCATCTGCACGACGCCGAGCGTCTCCTCCGCCCCGATCACCTTCGCCGCGCGGAAGGTCTGGTCGAGCATCGGCGCGGTCATCCGGTCGCCGTCACCGAGGGAACGCCACTCGGTGGTCCAGTTCTCCTCCTCGTCGTACGGCGTGCGGCCGACGAACGCGCCCCCGGCAAAAGTGGCGAACAGGCCAGCGACCAGCCCGAGCGTGCCACCCATGACGTAGGCGCCGCCGATTCCGGCGAGCGGCGGGCCGTAGACGACGCCCGCGCGGAGGTTGCGGGCGCGGTTGCGGTCCTTCTTCGCCTTCTTGTGCAGGAGCACGGCCTCCTCTGCGGCCTTCGTCGCCTTCTCCGCCGCCTTCATCGCCAGCTCCTTCTTCGCCCCGAGGATGCGCGGGGTGAAGCGGGCGTGGCGGGCGGCGAGGCGGGCCTCGCGGGTCAGGACGTGCGCGGTGTGCGCCGCGCTCTGGACGCGGACGCCCTCGAAGCCGACGACCCACTCGTGGCTGCGGCGCACGCCGCGGCCGAACTGGCGGATGTGGCCCTTGTCGGTGCGCTGGCGGCGGACCCAGCGGCGGAAGTCCCGCCGGCGGGCCCGGTAGAACACCCCGGACCATGCGGCCCAGCCCTCGGGCGTCTTCATCCAGGCCGGGATGAGCGGGGCGTCGGCGAAGTCGTCCAGGTCGACCTTCGCGACCACCTTCGACTCCGGCGTGGCCGGGGCGGCAGTCTTGTCGAGGATGACCCGGGCGGTCTCCAGGACCACCGTCCGGTCCTCCGGTCCGATGGCCGGCGGCTGGGTCGGCATGGGCGGGACGACGACCGGCTGCGGCGCGGCCGCCGCGGCGGGCTGCTGGCCCTGGTCGTCGAGGTCCTCGGTTCCGTCGTCCCAGACGTACTCGCTGCTGGCGGCCGGGGTGGTGGGGCGCAGGAAGGTGACGGTCGCGATCGTCGGCTCGGCGGGCGGGGTGGAGGGGGCGTGCGTGTGCTCGGTCATGCTTGCTGTGCCTCCTGGTGAGGTAGCGGGGCCCGGCCGGTGCTGCCAGGCGAGGGCCGGGCCCCGCGTCATCGGGGTGGGTCAGGCGACGTGCAGGCGGCGCTCGGCGACGACCAGGTCGCGGAGCTTGAGCGCGTCCTCGCGGCGAATCTGCAGCCGCTTGGCGAGCGCGGTCGCGGAGATCTGACGCCCCTCGGCGACGAGCTCCGCAGCGACCGTCAGGGCATCGGGCAGGAGCTCCTTGAGCTCGCCCTCGGACCGTCCCTGCGGCGGGGTCTGACGGGGCTTCTCAGACGGCTTCGGCCCAATTCCCGCTTGGGCTTCGGGGTTCGCGAGGAGCTCGGGGAAGGGGTTGAGGCGGGCGGCCTTGAACCCGGTCTCCAACAGCTCCTCGCGGACGTTGTCGCCGAGCTCGAACGCCGCCCCCAGGTTCAGCACCGCGTTGGTCGCGGTGGCGTACAGCTCGGCCGACAGACCCGGCTCAGCGCCGGTGTGGATCCGCCAGGCCGCGGCGAACGCAGCCTCATCGTCGAGCACTCCGAACGGGAGGGCGGCCTGGAGCTTCACCGCCTGCTCGACGATCTGCGGGTGGTGCTTGCGCCGGGCGGAGACGTGCGCCCGGCGGGCCTTCTTCGCCTCCTTCTCGGCCTTAGTCTTGCCGTGGGAGCCGTGGGTCTTCAGATCCCAGATGTAGATGGCGAACAGGGAGGAAGCGCCGAAGACGAACGCGACCCAGGGGTGCTCGCTGTACTGCTCCCAGCCGTGCCAGAAGTTCACCGCGGCCGCCACGGTGGCCACGGCCCAGGTACCGATCCGGTACTTCCTCGGCTCGCGGCCCGCGTCCTCGGCCTGCTTGCCCATGAACGTGATCGCCCAGGCGCCGCCCTCCAGCATCGCCGCCAGCAGGCCGGCCATCGGCGCCGCCACGGTCGCGCCGGTCAGGGCGCCGATCTGGGACAGGATCGCCGGGACGATGGAGGCGACCATCACGAACGCCACGAACAGCGTCGCCGGGTTGGTCTTCAGCCAGCGGACCAGCTTGGCGCGGCGGGCGGCCGCGGCCGCCTTCTTCGCCGCCTGCTCGGCCTGCTTCGCCTTCTTGTCGGCCTGCTCCTGGCGCCGCTTGGCCTCAGCGTCCTTGCGCCGCTCCTCCGCCCGCGCGGCCTCGCGCTGTGCGGCGGCTTCGAGCTCCAGGCGGCGGTCCTCACGGTCCTGGGCCCGCTCGGCAGCCCGATCGGCCCGGCGGTCATCGCGGTAGGTGCTCATCGGGTACCTCCGGCGGGCGTCGTCGTGATCCCGTACAGGACGTCGGCGAGCTCCTTGCGGAGCTTCGGGGAGAGACGGGCCAGCCGGAACCGGCGAGCGAACCGCTCGTCGAGACCGGCGACCGCGCGGGCGACCGTCTCGGTGATCAGGCTGGCCAGGGCCACCGTCCCGGCGAGCAGGCCGAGCGAGAGCTCCAGAACGGTCAGCACGAACAGGAGCACCTGGGCGAGTGTCTTCACTCCTCCTCACCCGCCTCGGCGAACTCCTCGTAGCGGTCGGCGCGGAGCAGGAGCCGGTCGACGCCCAGCACACCGAACGCCGCGATCGCGCCGACGTTCATGAGGTCGTTCATGCCAGTGAGGGCGCCCCAGATCTCGACGCCGATGCACAGCGTCAGCAGGACGTAGTAGGCGATGGTGTTCACGCGGCACCCCGCTCGAACCCGAGGGCGGAGCGGCGGGGGAAGGCCAGGACCCGGGCGCCGAGCAGGCCCCGGTAGTGGGCGAGGTCCTCGCCGTCGACGTCGGTCGCGGCCTCCATCTCCAGGGTGGCGACGATGTCCCGGAGCGCGTCCTGGCCGGCCGCCGAGTCGAACTCCAGCGGCTTGACGGGGTCGGCGTCGAAGCCGAGCGCGGCCTCGATCAGCTCGGCCCGGGTAACGATCCTCTGACCAGCAACGATCACGTTCATGGGTCGTACTTCCTTTCACGGGGTTGGGGCGGCCCGAACCGAGGCCCCGGTGTTCGAGCACCGGGGCCTCTCGCCGTTGGAGCGCAGGGGGTTCTCCGGCTCTCCTCGACCCCGCCCGTACGAGACGGGCGGAGGAGGCGACCGGCCGCAGCCGAGAGCTGCGGAAGTCGTGGGGTATTGCGTCGGACCTCCGATTCGCGTGGTGCCGCTGACCCCGGGGAGGTCCGACTCCCGGAGCGCGTCGCGGCGTCAAGGTCGGCCACGCGGTTCTTTAGAGCCGACTGCGTGTCCCCCTGTGGGGTTGTGGGGCCCGGTTGTGACGCGGGCCCGGTCTCGATCGGCTGGTCTCCACTCGCCACCGGTCGGAGCTGTCACGGCCGTGTTGCTGCGGTGGATCACACTGTTCAGTTGTCCGCCGGAGATCCGGCCAGCACAAAGAAGGGCCGGATCCTCGCTGTCCTGGGACTGCGAGCGGCGTGACACGACAATGACTCACAGTCCCAGGACTGTCAACAGTCCTGGGACTGTGTTTGACTGGACGTCGTAGAGAGGAGCGCGAGTGGCGCCGAAGTGGCGGGAACTGGCAGACAAGCTGGCTGAGCGCATCAGGAGTGGCGAGTTCACCCCTGGCCAGCAGCTTCCGCACATCCGCGATCTGGTCGAGGCTGGCGAAGGTTCAAAGTCCACTGTTCACGCGGCATACAAGGCTCTGGAGGCTGAAGGGCTGGTGACCTCATCCCGTGGGCACGGGACGGTTGTACGGGAACAGGCGCCGCTGAAGCGCCTTGGTATCGCGCGATACGACAAGGTGAAGTGGCGCGACGGCGACGAGGTCGCCTTCATCGCGGACCGGGTGGCATCCGGGCGGGCGTACAAGCGCGGCGAGCAGACACAGAACGTCAGCCGGGTGCCGGCCCCCGCGGTTGTCGCCGCGGCCCATGGCCTCCCGGAGGGCGCGGAGGTGTATGCGCGGGCGCGGCTGGTGAAGGAAGGCGACCAGCCGACACACACCCTGACGAGCTACTACCGACCCGAGCACGTGGAGGGCACGCGCATCGTCGACCCGGAGCCGGGCCCCGCCGGCAAGGGCGGCGGCTTCCGAGTCCTCTATGACGCCGGGTACGAGATTGACCACATGCGGGAGGAACTCCGGGCCCGCGTCGCGACGCCGGACGAGGCCGCGCTCCTCCAGCTCGCTCCCGGCGAGTGGGTGGTCGAATTGCACCGCACGACGTTCACGGCTGATGGCACAGTGGTCGAGTTCGCGGTCGGGATCCACGCGGCGACGCGGTTCTCCTGGTCATACGACTTCAAGGTCCCCGACTCTTCCCAGGAGGCGACCCAGTGATCTCCGAGCAGGTATGGACTGACGCTCAAGTCCTCTGGGACTTCCAGAAAATGAATCACGAGCCGAGGCCCTGCTCGGTTGGGATCGGCCTCGGCAGCCACGACCTGAGCGTGGCCGACGTAACGGCCGACCTCTACCACCGCGGTATGTTCCCCCTCATCGTCTTCACCGGCGCCACTAGCCGGACGACCGTTGACCGCATGCCTCGGGGAGAGGCAGAGCACTACCGGGACCGCGCGCTGGAACTGGGGGTGCCGGCCTCCGCGATGCTCGTCGAGCCGGAAGCACGGAACACTGGAGAAAACATCCGCTTCTCACGCGCCCTACTTGAGGAGCGGGACATCGCGGTCTCCTCGGTACTCCTCGTCAGCAAGCCGTACGAGGAGCGCCGAGCTTACGCAACCGCCTGCCAACTCTGGCCGGGAATCGAGATTTTGAGTGCGTCCGCGCCGATGCGGCTCGCAAAGTACGTCGACCTGATCGGGGATCCCAAGCTCGTCTTGGACATGCTAGTGGGAGCCCAACAACGGCTGCTGCTCTACCCGGATCAAGGCTTCATGCTTCGCCAAGAGATCCCAGCTTCTGTAATGGCTGCCTACAAGCGGCTCTGCGCGGAGGGTTTTACGAGCCGTCTCATCTAACGCTCTTATACCTGCGCCCGTGTGGATACATAAAGGCGGCTGCACCACTCGCTTACCTCCACCTCCCGCAGCCTGGACAGTCCCTGTGCCGCAGACAGTCATAAGCCGTTCCCTCAGCGTCGCAGCTTCAGACCAGCAACCTTGGCCCAACCTCTGACTTGCTTTCCCGTAAGTTCAAGAGTCCCTGGAGCCCACTGAACGTCATATGCCCGCGCAATGACTGCACCAAGAACATCGGGTTTGGTTGCAGGGTCTGCCTTCAATAGAGAGAGCGCCTCCGCCATCCCCGGCTTTCGCTCCAAGCATTCCAGAAGACTTTCCGGGATGAGCTCTCCCGATGAGGTGAGCGGAGTTTTCTCATTTACCTTAAGCAACCCGTCCACACCTGCATCTACGACTCCCAGCGTCAAAAGTTCCTGGCCTGCTCTCGCCTCAACCCCAGAACCACCCAATTTAACTTCTGCGCCGGCATGCACCCGCTTCAAGAGCTCGATGGAAGGACCAGGAGTCTTCTTAGGAAATACACCTCTCCCCCAGCGACGGGGCAGGTTTTCGGAAAGCAGCTTCACCGTAGACTGCTCAGTCTCCTCCATAAGAACTAGCGATTGAGCTTGCAGCCGTGCGATCCCCGCGTATTCGAACCACTGCGCAAAAGACTTAGCGTAGAGTCCCCATGTCTTCTCCCCGGCAGCTACGGCCGGGAAAGCGCGCGGAAGAGCTCGCGCGAAAGAGGCAACAGGAACCTCTTCGCCATGTTGATCCACCAGCCTCGCCAATGTCGAGTTGGCCCTGTGACGCCTCAACGACTTCGCTACCCGACGACGCAAGTACTCCTCACTATCATCAACCGAAAGGAACTCTTCCACCAGTCGAATTCGGGTGGGTTCGTACGCGAGAACGCCAAACATTCGGAGATCGCGGCTCAGGTTATATACGACCGTTTCCGATGTTTTCATAATTGAGGCCAAATCGGCGACTGCCGCATTCCCACCCAAATCGAGAACCTCTTTCACGAGTCTACCTACGGACATTGGGGAGACTCGAAGGATGAAAGACTCTTCGATAGGGACAGTCCCATTCACCAAGAAGTCACGGAAAATATCCCAGTACGTATCCAGCTTTTCGCCGACTTGTACAATTAGGCGCCTATTGAGCAGGCTCTGAACCACCTCTGCGGGAACGATCTCCATCGCCTCAGAGACGGGCACTGGGGCGTACCTGGCGATTTGATAGATCCCCTCGCGCTCATTTGGACTTAGCTCAGAAAGATCCTTCTCAAAGAGACTCTGAACGTTGAGCGCTTCGCTTACCAGTTGAGATTGCGTAACCCCGCCTGCTACCTCGCTTAGGACATGCCCGGCAAGCTTTTTAAAGAGCCAGGGGAGTCCCTGGGAGTACTCACGAAGTCGTTCCTTCAGATCCCTCACGAGCTTTGCGCCCAGTTGCTGTTCTAGTTTCCTCAGTAGCGTATCGACCTCACCCGGCCCAAGAGGTGAAAGTTGGACCACATGCGCATTTGAGCGAATTTCATCGCGCAACCGATACGGGTGAGCTTCCGTCCATCCAACAAGGTCTGTCTTCCATGCGAAGCCGACACTAATTGGGCTTTCCAACTCGTGAACTCCGAGCGCCAAGTTACGGAATTCACGCGTGAGAAGCTCATCATTAAAAATGTTTTCGAACTGGTCGAAAAAAATCAATACGGGGCCAGAGCCGGGGCTCCATTGAGCAGCCTTTAGAGTCTCTAGAGCACTTCCCAAGCTAGCCCAAGAAGATGCCTCAGGAAGCGTCAGGATTTTGTTCTTTTGAGCCTGAGTCGCTGCCCTGCGCAGCGCATGAGCTACATATTCCTGACTAGAGGCCGTGCGGGTATCAAATACAACGCACAGCCCGTCGAGCTTTCGCGCTGACTCTTTCAGTCGGAGCGCCAAAGAGCTCTTTCCCCACCCCGACTGGGCGTTAATAACCACAACAGAGGAACCGCTTGAGAGGATCTCCTCTACTTCGGAAATCAGTTTTCTGCGACCGACGAAGTACTGGGGTGAAGCAGGAAGTTGGTACTCGAAATCTGACCCACTTCCTCTAACTTCGACAATGATAGACTCTTCATATACTGGCAGGCTTGCTGTAGGTGCGGCCCCTTCAGTTCTTACATCCCGAACACTCGCTCCTGCCGCATAATCGGAATGCTTGATGAGATCAACAACAGCGCTTGGAACCCGACCCGTGTGAGCCCATGCAACAACCTCTGCAGTCGTCCTAGTTTCAGGATCGAGAGACTTGAGGCAAGAGTAAACACCGTGTTCGGTGATCACAATTGCTGGATCCGAAGTAATTAGGGAATTAAGCGCCTCGGGGGGCGGAGAAGTGAGGCCAGCTTCTTGGGCGATACGGGATGTTGCATCGGCATTCAGGTAGCGAAAAGCAGAGTCATGCTGCTCAATCACTCGAGCCTTTTCCGCGCCCGGTTGAGTGGTTCTCGGCAACGCAAAAAAGAAACCATCGATTCCGGCACCATCCTGGACGAGTCTTTCGGTATTTAGCTTACCGTAGAAGGCGACAAGCTCCTTTGCAGAAACAGGAGAAGAGTACGCCTTGCACTCGGCAATGGCCTGACGCCGATTGAGGCGATGAATGGCTGTTACGTCAAGCTCGATCCCGTCGGACGTTACGTTTAGATTCTCCAAGCGTGGCTCTTCATAGCCCAGTCGCTCAAGCACCTTGGCAATGAATTTTTCAAATAGATGCCCACGGGCGTTAGCTGCCGCAGATGGGGTGTCTCCTTCTGCAAGGATCACCATCTGTGTTTCCTGGATAGCCACGCTGGAAGCCTGCATGTGTCAATCGTAGCGACGCGGCGCCTGCCTCGAGAGGTTTTGCGTACTTCAGTCGTGCGTACCGAAGTCGGGTTGTCTGAGGGGCGTGCATCACCAAGACCGATCGGGAGTCACCGGTCCTTGGTCGCAACGACCCGTCTCGGCAACAGACGTCTGAGGCTGGCAGCCTGGCTCGCCGCTTCCTCTCCAACTGGAAGCGTGTGGCCATGCGTGACCTTGTGGTGGCCTCGGGCTGATGTGCCAGGCATACGGGCTGCAGCGCGTGGGGAAGCTGGCGGCTGGGGCAACTGGACTAGCTCAGGAGGAGCCTTGCTGGAGGATCGTGCGGCTTTGGAGCACGAGGAACAGATCGTCTGGACCGAGGACGTGAGTGACTTCGACTATGTCCGCCAGACCGTAGCTCGCTTGTCCACCACTCGTCGGAAGCCGGTGGGATGCAACGGGGCAGGCCGGCGAGTGGGCTACTCCGTGCTCAAGTCGGATGCCCCGAGCGGAGACACTGGCAGGTTCGTCCGCCGGGTGTTCTGGGTGAAGGACTACGACCGATCCGAGCAGCCCGACGGTACGTACAAGACGTCCGCGCCCAGTGAGGCCGTCGACCCGCGGACGGTCGCGCCGGGAGTCTTGGGCGAGCTGACCGAGCGTGCTTGGGGCGGTCCGCTGCCCGACTGAGCGGGCACCCGGGGCCGGGCACCATGATGACGGCTGCCGGTGCAATCGAGAAGAGACCACGGCCGCGGGCGGTGGTCTCTTCTGCGTTGCGGGCTGAGTCGCGATCTGAGCCGCGCTGAGTCGCGATGCTCGTCTCGTGGGCACCCCCTCTGACCTGCGCTGAGACGCGATGAGTCGCTTGAGTCGCGATAATTCAGAAGCTAGATGGAACATGCTCTGGCAGTGCCCGGAATCAGGCCCTCCGGTGGATGCGCGGGGAAAGCTCCGAGAGAGCGCATCAGAGAGCATCGAAGTGGCTGGTCAGCGGCCTAGGGACGCTGCTGCGGCCAAGTCTCTTCTAAGCACTTGGCCGCAGGTTCGAGTCCTGCCGGGGGCGCACGACGAAGACCCTCCCATTGGGAGGGTCTTTTTGCTGGTCAGGGGCGGTTTTCGGTCGGGGCGGGCGCGCCGGAGCAAGGGCTCCGGATGGCTTGGTCTGTCCGGCTGAAACCGGCCAGAGGGGGCCTCTGGCGGCCGTTCGGCCCGCAATCGGCCCGAAGTTTTGGGATCGCCCGCTGTCCTGCCTCACTCCGACCGGCGTGCTCTCCTCTGTCGATCAACCCCCGGCTGAACGACGGTGAGCCGCCCCTCGACTCCCGCCGGCAGGGTGGACCGGAGCACGGGTGGGGCGAGGCAAGCGAGGAACCGAAGATCGCGGCCAGGCCATGCGGCACGCCGGCGCTGAAGCTGGCGCACCACAGGTTCGGGTCCCCGACGACAGGCTCGGCCCACACCTGCCATCCGAGCTGTCCGGGCCGCGGATCGGCATCGCGCACGAGCGGTGGCACCTCCTCCAGCGAGACGCAGGCGGACAAGCCAGGGGCGAGGGCGGCGGTGCGGGGGGCGGTCGATGTCGATGCACATCGATGACACCTGCGCCGTCGCCGAGAGAGTCGCGGGTCGGGGCGCTCACCTTTCAGGAGGAAGGTCGCCACCGCAGCCAGGGATCTACGGGCGCAGGTCGATGTCAGGGCATCACGGTCCGAGAGCAGGAGAGGGGCCTGATGGCGCTGAACAAGAAGGGTTCTCGGCGGATCACAGTCGACGGGGCCGCCTACCGCTGGCGGATCCGCCGGAAGCCGTCGTACCCGCAGGGACTGTGCTGGACGCCTTTGGCCTACGCCGTCGAACTCGCCGACGACGACCGCCCGGGCAGGACGTTGGTTGTCACCACTGGCCAACCGCACCCCAGTAACTGGCTGGGCGTTGCAGCGGAGCCCGTCAGGCCGGAACATGTTGCCGCCAGTATCGAAGAGGCACTGGCGCAGGGCTGGGAGCCTGCCGCGTCCGGCTCCCCCTTCCTGCTTGACCAGTCGGCGACTTTCGTCCCGTCGCCTTGCGTCATACGTCCTGGGGCTAGAGCCCTGAAACAGCTTGCCGGTGCGAGAGGGTGATTCGACGCCGGACCGTGTCGATGTCCAGGATCTTGACCAGTAGTGCGTCACCCACCTGGATGCCGAGCTGAGGGTTTTCCAGGTGCTCGTCGGCCAGTTCGGAGTTGTGTACCAGCCCCTCGAAACCGTTCTCCACCTCTTCAATGCGTACGAAGACGCCGAACGGTATGAGTCTGGTGACGCGCCCGACAAGGGTCTGGCCGATCTGCACGGTCAGCAGCGGCATCGGATCTTCGTGCAGGGCCTTGAGGGACAGTGACACGCGTTCACGGATGGGATCGACGTCGAGAATTTCGGCGTCGATCTCCTGGCCGACGGAGACGATGTCGGATGGGTGGTTGAAGGGACGCCATGACAGCTCGGGGACATTGATCATCGCTTCGAAGCCGCCGATGTCCACGAAGGTGACGCCGAAGTCGGCGATGTGGGTCACCGTGCCGGTGACGGTCTCGCCTCGGTGAAGGGTCTTGAGGAAGGCCCAATTCCGGTCGCTCGGCGTCGGCTCGGTCTGCCAGCGGGCCCGTACCACTCCGTCGTCGTCGGGCATGACAGCGGTGAACAGAGGAGCGCGTTCACCGGCGTACACGGACAGGAGCGCTGCAGCTTCGGCATCGGACAGCCGGGCAGCCAACTCCGCGAACTCATCCTCGTCAGCGACAGCGCTGTGGATCCGGCCGTCCTTGTCCTGCCAGACACATTCGACGAGGCCCTCGGCGGGGAAGGCACCGATGACCGCGTCGACGTCGGTGGACAGGTCCGGCCACACGGCCAGCCGGGCGCGGGGAGCGATCCCGGCGCGAACCGTGTCGACGGAGTCGCGCGTGAGGCGGTGCCACCGCGAGGCGCCTTCGATGTACGTCTCTTCCAGGAGCCCGGCGCGGCATGCGGCGACTGCCCAGCGCAGACCGGCCCAGAACTCGTCGTCGCCGGGCCGCCGGACATCTGCGCCATCGGCCTCCATCTCGTACGGAGAGGAGTCCAGGCGTTCCGGGAACAGCCCGAGCGCGCGGCTTGTGGCCAGTGCCTCCCTGCAGGGCCGGCTACTGCCGATATAGAGGTACTGGTCCCATCCCACATGGACCGCGAACGCGCCTTCTGCCTCCAGCCGGCACCAGGCGCCGTTGTCACGCAACATGGCGCGCACCAACTCCAGCGCGACGTCGAGCGGTACCTCTGCCCCGTCGTGAAAGCCGGTCGGACCGGCAGGGAAGAGCCCGGCCAACCCAAAGCCGTCCACCGGAGGCTCCGCACCAAAGTGCGCGAAGGCCGGGACCTGCGGTTCACGTACGGCCAGGTGATCGACGCCGGTGTCCTCGGCGAAGGCCGCGACCGCCTGAAGATAAGACGCCTCGACCTCGCCGTGATCGCTGACCGCGTCCTCACTGCCGGTGTAGTGCCCGTGTTCGTCACGGTCGGCGGGGTCGTACTTGGTCACGCGGTAGACGTAGGGGAGTTGCACCGTCCCATCATCCAGCACGCCACTGCCACCCCCACAAGGAACTGCCCGGTAGGTGAGACAGGGGTGTGGACAACGCCCTGAGACGGATCAGGAACTGTTGGTCAGCGCAATGCTCTGTGGACATGAGCCAGCGAGCTCCTCCAACAGCGAACCCAGCCCCCGTGTCATCGGATTGGATGGCAGAGGACAACTGCATGCTTCCCGAGCTACCGAAGAGGGGAAGCGGCTCACCAGGAGATCAGACGGCCCTCGGGTGTGTGGGTGAGCGTCACGCAGCCGATCCAGTCACCATTTTCCGGGTACTCCCAGTTGTCCGCGTCGGCAAGGGTGTTCAGCAGCTCTTCGCGGGCGAGGGGCGGACCGGGCTGGAAGCCGGCGCCCCCGCTCGGAGGGGTCCAGGGGATGACGCGGCACACGTCGATCCACCCCCTGTCGATCAGGGGTAGGAGGAGGGGAACCAGCTCTCCGGGCGGAGCCGATGCGAGGGGTTCGTCCAGATCGCCGCGGACGCCCGGGAGGACGTCGATCTCACAGGCGTTGAGCATGAACGCGCGCTCGGCGGCGGAGAGGTCTTCTGGAGCGTTCACACCGGGATCGTCGCACGGCTGGTGCCGGTGGCCACAGGCCCCTCCATTGACGGAGGCGATCGGCACCGTCAGGGTCGGTGTGGATTCCACCCTCGCATCGCTCGGTTGCAGAGCGGCCTGGTCGAAGCTGCTGGAGACGTACCCTCCTCGTGCAGGCCGGGTCCCGAACGTGCTTCGCCTCGACGAGATGGCCATCGAGGGGACGTATGCCGTCCACCATGAGTTCGCGCTTGCTCTCTAGCAACGGCATTTCCCGCTCGGGATAACCGGCCACGCGGAGCTGGTAGGCGTTGTCCGGGGCCGCCTGGCCACCGCCGCCGGCCAGGCCGCCGGGTCGGAGAGTGTTCACCCACGCGCGGAAATGCTGCTGCTCTGGCGCGGTGAGGAGGCGGGTCGTCCCAGGAACCGGCGGAATCGGGTCGGCGAAGGAGATACCCGGGTCGACAGGGTTGATCACCGGAGCCAGGGCCGGCACCTGCCCGGTGTACGACGCGAGGACGACCGGGGCGGGTACGGGAACCGGCGCGGGGATGAGGGGCGGCAGGAACGGGAGTCCGGGGATGGCGGGCGCGGTCGGCGGATCGACGGCGGGCAGCTTGATGCGTGCGGCGGACGAGTCCAGTGCGTGCCCCAAGGAGCCGAGGTCCCGGATCCAGGAGCCCCCGAGCACGGCATCGAGCAGCCCGCCGTCGTATCCGTTGCCCCCGAACACCGGCTGGTCCCAGGGCATCTCGACCGCGAAGAGGTCCAGCTTGCGCTCGGCGAACGTCCCCTTGGCAGCCTCCACGTGCTCCGCATAACGGTCACATGCCTGGGCTATCTGCGCGCAGGCAGCGACGGGTCAGGGGCGGTTTTCGGTCGGGGCCGGGGGCCCCGACGGGTGGGTGGGGCGGCTGGGTGGCTTGTTCTGTGCGGCCGGGGGGCGGCCCCCCGGCCGTTCGGGCGCCCCGGCCGGCGTCAGAGCTGGGTGATCGGGCGCATCGCGAGGCCCTCGGTGCCGGCCCAGCCGTTGACGCGGGCCGCGTCGTCCACGGAGATCGTGTCGAGGCCGTCGGGCAGGTCGAAGACGAGGGTGCCGCTCAGTTCGGTGCCCTCGCCGGCGACCAGGGTCGCGGTGAAGCGGTCGGACTGGTCGTACTGCGCCTCGCCGCCCTCGTCGTTGCCGAAGACGTACAGGCCCGCGTAGGCCTTGCCGCCGCCCTCGACGACGACGGGCTCGCTGTCCGGCTCGCCGAGGGGCTCGACGATCGGGGCGCTGTTGCCGGCCGTGAGCCGCACCTGCGGCGCGTCGTTGAGGACGCACGGGGTCTTCGACCTGTTGGTGACGGTCAGGAGGAAGTGGCGCGGGGTCTCCCCGCGGGGGTCCTGGAGTTCGACCGCGGTGCCCAGTCCGGAGGCCTGGCAGTCGGCGTACTTCGTGCCGTTCCCGCCGCCGGTCTCGCCGCCGTCGCCGTTCCCCTTGCCCTTGCCCTTGCCCGTCGGGCTCCCGCTGCCGGTCCCGGAGTCGGTCGTGGGCGCGGTGGTCTTCGGTGCGCCCGCGTCCGTCGACGCGGAGCCCGAGGAGGAGGCGGTGGTGGTCGGCTTCGCGGCGGCCTTGCCGTCGTCGTTCTGGCAGGCGGCGGTCGTCAGCAGGGCCGCGGCCACCGCCGTGCCCAGGGCTGCGCCCCGCAGTCCGCGGCGCAGCGAACCGCCTCTGAACGTCTTCGAGTTCATTCCGTTCTCTCTTCCCCCGTGGCCGGCCCCAGCCGGTCCCTGTGCAAGCGACACCGTCATTGTTCCCGGGCGTTCGAGCCGGTTCACCAGCGCCCGCAGGTCTGTTACACGCCTCGTACGAACCGGCAGTCTCCGCGTGATCCGCCCCAGGCGGCCGTCCACTCCAGGAGCCGGGTGGGGGCCGGGCGAGGGTGAACAGCGGGCCCTAGGAGGCCTCGGCCGGCAGGAGGCCGTGGTCCGCCGTCGGGAGGACGCCGGGAGGACGCCGGGAGGACGCCGGGAGGACGTCGGGGGGCCTCGTTGGAGATCCAGGGCAGCCGCGCTCCCGCATGGTCGCGGTGAAGGGCGGCTCGGGCCGGGCGATCCGTACGGCCTCCCGCAGCCGGGCCAGGCGCCCGTGCGGCTCGGGCCGGACCAGGGACCCCAGTCAGCGCACGTCCTCGGGGTCGGCCACGTCGAGCGGCTTCGGGTCGACGCCGGCCCGCCAGGCGCGAACCTCCGGTACCGCTGCGCCGGGCCCATCTCCGCTCCCCCTCGCCGCCGGGCGGACGGGCAGCACGGGGCACGCGCGCGCTCGCGCCGGGCCCGTCGGTGGCGTCGTCGTCCGCGGGATCCCGTCGAGAAGCCCGTGCGGCGACCACTTTCGGCCGCTGTCGACACGTGCGCCGATCGGCGTCCGTGCGGGGCCGGGACGGGGTAGACACCTCGTGTGAACATGACGTTCGGGACTTCCCGCATCGAGCGGCTGCTCCGGGACGGGGTGCGTTCCCGCGCCTTCCCCGGGGCCGTGTGGGCCGTCGGCGATGCCGACGGGACGGTGGCGAGCGGGGCCGTCGGACTGCTCGACCCGGCGCGGCGCGACGAGCCGGTGCGGCTCGACACGCTCTACGACCTGGCCAGTCTCACGAAGGTGATCGCCGTGTGGCCGGTCGTGGGCACCCTCGTCGAGGCGGGCAAGCTCCAGCTGCACACCCCGCTGGGCACGTTCTGGCCGGAGGTCGCCGGGTATCCACTGGCCGCGGTGACCCCGCACCAGCTGCTCACCCATACGGCGGGGCTGCCGCTGCGGGCCAATCTGCGCCATCTGTACGGGACCGATCCGCAGGACGTACGGGACGGGGTGCTGCGCGAGGAGCTGCGGCGGCGGCCGGGCGAGGCCGTCGAGTACACCGACCGGGCGGCGCTGGTTCTCGGCTATCTCGCCGAGCACCTCACCGCCCGGCCGCTGCGGGAGCTGGCCGTGGACCGGATCTGGGGACCGCTCGGCATGACGGAGACCCGTTACGGGCCGCTCGCGGCGGACGTGGCGGCGCGCTGTGCGCCGACGGAGTACGACGACCTCACCGGCGCCCATCTCAAGGGCACCGTGCACGACTTCTCCACCCGGCTGCTCGGCGGCGCGTGCGGGATAGCGGGCGTCTTCTCCACGGCGGAGGACCTGGGGCGCTACCTCGCGCATCTGCTGGCTCCGGGCGCCGGGCCGGTCGGCGCGGGCTGGGTCGCGGAGTCGCTGCGCATTCGCACCGGCGAACTCGTGCCCCCGCGCGGCCTGTTCTGGCATCTCGCGCCGGGCACGGGGGTACGGGAGGACGTCTGGACGCACACCGGATTCACCGGCACCGGTCTGTGGGTGAGTCCGACGCGCGCCCGCTGGGCGGTGCTGCTCACCAACAAGCTCTACTTCACACGGGAGACCGGTCCCGTGACGGCGGTGCGTGACGCGTTCCGGGCGGCGGTCTTTTCGGCCACGTGACCGGATGGCGGTGGCGTCGTTGGGCGCCGTAAACGATCACGTAGGCGAACGGCAGTGGAGGCGCGGCAGTGGGTGACGAGCGGGCGGTGCTGGTCGGGGGGCAGATCGGCGAGACGGTCGGGGGTCGGGGCGGGGACACGGTCACGGAGTGGGCCGGGGCGGTGGTCCTCGGGGACGCGGAGGGTGTGCGGCGGGCGGCCGAAGAGCTGGCTCAGGGGCGCGCGGTGGCGCACGGCTTCGCGAACGTCTACGCGCTGACCGCCGGCCCCGACCGGGCCGCCGTCGAGCGGGTCAACCGGCTGAAGGGCCGCCCGGCCGGGCAGTCCGGCAGCGTCACGACCGTGCCGTCCGCCCTCCCCGGCGTCTTCGACTGGACCCGGCTGCCCCCGGAACTGCCCCGGCGGCAGGTCAGGTCGCTCGTCGAGGAGCTGTACGAGCTCGGCCCCTTCGGCTTCCGCGGGCCGGCCGCGGACCGGGTGCCGGGGCATCTGACGGAGGTCCAGGACGGGGTGCGGACCGTACGGGTCGTCGCGCCGGGACGGGCCTGCCCGTCGAACGCTTTCCTCGCCGCGGCCCTGGAGCGCACGGGCGGGGACGTCCTGTTCGTCACGTCGGCCAACCGGGCGCGGCAGCTGCCGCACTGGCGCGCCGAGGGGGTGGTCGCGGACTTCGGGCGGGAGCCGGAGGTGCGGGTCCTCGTCCATGCCGACGACGCGGCGGCCCGGCGTGGGCATCCGCACCACGAGCCGGTGGCGGCGAGTGTGGTCTCGTTCCACCGCGCGGCGGGGCGTGGCCGGTCGGGGCTGCCGGCGCTGACCCTGGAACGCCAGGGCTCCCTGTCGGCCGAGCACATCCGCTCGGTCGCCGCCAACCACGGCTTCGCCCTGGCGCTCTCCCCGCGCGCGGCGTCCCGGCCGGGGGCCCGCGCCTATGTCCCTGGGGCGGCACGGGGCCGGTGAGAGGCCGATCCGGGGCCGGGGAGGCGCCGATGGGCTGCCCGTAAGCGGAGCCGATGGGCTGCCGGGCGGGGGCGCCGTTGGGCCGCCCGCGAACGGCGCCGATGGGCCGCCGACGGGGGGCGCCGGCGGGCCACCCGTAAGCGGCGCCGATGGGCCGCCGGGCAGGGCGTCGTTGGGCCGCCCGCGAACGGAGCCGATGGGCCGCCGACGGGGGCGTCGTTGGGCCGCCCGTAAGCGGCGCCGCCCGTAAGCGGCGCCGCCCGTAACCGGCGCCGCCCGTGAGGTCAGGCCGGCTGGGCGCGGTAGGCGCGCAGGAAGGCGGCCACCCCGCCCGTGAGCAGGCGCTCCGTCTCCTCCTTCGGGAGCGGCACGACCCCGTAGTGGGAGCGCTGGAGGATGGTGGCCGAGCTCAGGGCCAGGAAGTGGACGGCGGCGAGCGGGGCGTCGCCGTGCACGTCGAGCAGGCCCGCGTCGGCGAGGCCCGCCATGGCCTCGGCGAGGGCGTCGGCGACGGGGGCGGGGCCTGCCTGCTGCCAGGCGGCCATGACCTCGGCGGGGACGTGCCCGGCCTCGGCGTGGATGTGGCGGACCAGCGCGAAGTGGTCCGGGTACTCGGCGATGAGGTCGGTGAACGCGTGGGCGAGCGCGATCAGGTCGCGCTCCAGCAGCTCGGGGTGGGGCGGCCGGGCGGGGTCCAGGATGGCCTGGAGGCGCGCGAGTTGGGCGTCCCTGACCGCGTTGGAGGTCCAGGTGATGACCGTACGGAAGAGGTCGGCCTTGCCGCCGGGGAAGTGGTTGTAGATCGTGCGCGTGGAGACGCCGGCCTCGGCGGCGAGCGCGTCGACGGAGGCGCGGGCGTAGCCCTCGCGACCGAAGACGCCGCAGGCGGCGCGGACCACCGCGAGCTGCTTCTCCAGTTTCCGCGGCGGGATCTCGCGCCGGGCCCGGTCCATCCACGCCTCGTTGCTGCCGGTCATGCACTCCTCCTCGTCGACACCGCAGCGTAGCCGCCGCGACGAAGTACAACGCTCATTGCATTTTTTACAATGAGCGTTGTACTTTACCGGAGGTGCGGACACAGCGGGTGTCCGCACCGCCACGGGAGGGAAACCGTCATGTCCGTCAACGCCACCGCCGCCGGCACCGCGACCGGCACCGCCACCGCCACCACCGGCCCTGCCACGCCCGCCGTCGACACCGCTCCGCTGCGCGTCGCCGTCCTCGTGGGCAGCGTCCGCGAGGGGCGCCAGGGCAGCGCCGTCACCGACTGGTTCCTCGACGTGGCCGGGCGGCTGGGCGGCCTGGAGTTCGACGTCGTCGACCTCGCCGAGGTCGACCTCCCCCTCGCGATGCCGGGCTGGGGCGGACAGCCGGACGCGCGGGCCGCGGCGGCCCTCGCGGAGGTCTCGCCGCGCCTGGCCGCGGCGGACGCCTTCGTGGTCGTCACGCCGGAGTACAACCACAGCTTCCCCGCCGCCCTGAAGAACCTCATCGACTGGCACCACGAGCAGTGGCACGCCAAGCCCGTCGGCTTCGTCTCCTACGGCGGCCTCGGCGGCGGACTGCGCGCCGTCGAGCAGCTCCGCACGGTCTTCGCCGAGTTGCACGCCACCACCGTCCGCGACTCCGTCAGCCTGCACGGCCCCTGGTCCGGGCTCGGCCCGGACGGCACGCCGCGCGACCAGGCCGTCGCCGAGGGCGCGGCGAAGGGCATGCTCGGCCAGCTCGTCTGGTGGGGCCGGGCCCTGCGCGCCGCCCGTGCCGCCCTCCCCTACCAGGCCTGACGGGAGCCCCCACCATGAGCACCACCCAGCTCCGCGCCGACCGGGCGGCCGACGCCGCCGCTCCCGGGACCCCGCTCGGCCGGGTCCTCGCCGTCGTCGTCATCGGCTCCGTCATGGCCGTGCTCGACATGACGATCGTCAACGTGGCCCTGCGCAGCCTCTCCGAGGCCTTCGAGGCCCCGCTGGCCACCATCCAGTGGACCGCCACCGCCTACACCCTCGCGCTCGCCGCCGTCATCCCGACCGCGGCCTGGGCCATGGGCCGGATCGGCGCCAAGCGCACCTACCTCACCGCCCTCGTCCTGTTCACCCTCGGCTCGCTGCTCGCCGCACTCGCCTGGGACGCGGGCAGCCTGATCGCCTTCCGCGCGGTCCAGGGGCTCGGCGGCGGTCTGCTGATGCCGGTCGGCATGGCGATGACGATGCGCGCCGCCGACCCGGCGCGCATGGGCCGCGCCATGGCCGTGGGCGGACTGCCCATCCTGGTGGGGCCGGTGATCGGACCCACGCTCGGCGGCTGGCTCGTCGACGCCGCCTCCTGGCACTGGATCTTCCTGGTCAACCTGCCTCTGGGCGCGGTGGCCCTCGTCCTCGCCGGGCGGCTGCTCCGCCCGGACGCGCCGCGCCCCGGCGCCCCGGCGCCCCGACTGGACGTCCCGGGCCTCCTGATGCTCTCCCCCGGACTGGCCCTGCTCCTGTACGGGCTCGCGCGCGGCGGCGAGGCCGGCGACTTCACGGGGCCGGGGGCGCTGCTGCCGACGGCCGCCGGGGTGCTGCTCGTCGCCGCGTTCACCCGGCGGGCCCTGACGGCCCGTGAGCCGCTGCTCGACCTGCGCCTGCTCCGCGACCGCACCTTCGCGGCCGGCATCGGCACCCTCGCCCTGTTCACCTGCGGCTACTTCGGCTCGATGCTGCTCGGCCCGATGTACTGGCAGGAGGCGCGCGGACTGACCGCCGGCGCGGCCGGCCTCCTCGCCGCCCCGATCGGCCTGACCGTCGGCACGACCATGCAGGTCGCCGCCCGGCGCATCGACACCGCCTCGCCCCGGCGTCTCATCCCGGCGGGCGTCGCCCTCGCGGCGGCCGGCATGGCCCTGAGCGCCCTGCAGACCGGCACGGAGGGCGTCGCCACCTGGCGGGTCGTCGGCGCGGCGATGGTCATGGGCGTCGGCGCCGGCATGGTCCTGATGCCGACGATGACCACCGCGAGCCGCGACCTGCCGAAGGACCGCCTCGCCGCGGCCAGCACGGCCCTGAGCATCAACTCCCAGATGGGCGCGTCCGTCGGCACCGCCCTCTGCTCGGTCGTCCTCGGCGCGGCGGGCGTCGACCCGGCCGGTTTCCGCACGGCCTACGCGGTCGCCGCGGCCCTGCTCGCCCTGGCCTTGGTACCGGCGCTGTTCCTGCCGGGGCGGCGGGGAGCACGTACGGCGTGAGGGAGCCCTGGACCTCCTCCGGGAGCCGACTCCGGGAGCCGGCTCCCGGTGCCCCCTCCCGGGGCCGCTCCTGATGCTGACTCCCGGGGCCCGCTCCCGATGCCAGCTCCCAGGGCCGACTCCCGAAGCCGGCTCCCGAGGCCGGCTCGCGGTGCCGACTCCCGAGGCCGGCTCCCGGTGCCGACTCCCGAAGCCGGCTCCCGGTGCCGACTCCCTATGCCGGCTCCCGGTGCCGACTCCCAGCGCCGGCTCCCAGGGCCGAGCCGCGCCCCCGCCCTCGCGGCCCGCCACGTGGAGCGGGTCAGCCCTTGGACACGAGGGCCTTCAGAGCGATGTTGAGCTGCAGGACGTTGACCCTCGGCTCGCCGACGAAGCCGAGGATCCGGCCGTCGGTGTGGTCGTCGACCAGCCTCTCCACCGCCGCGACGTCGAGCTTGTTGAGCTCGGCGACCCGGTGCACCTGGAGCCTGGCGTACTCCGGGGAGATGTGCGGGTCGAGGCCCGAGCCGGAGGAGGTGACGGCGTCCGGGGGGACGTCGGACGGCTTCACCCGGTAGTCGGCGGTGGAGTTGTCCTTGACGACGGCCGCCTTGGCGTCGGTCACCCACTTGACGAGGTCGGCGTTGTCGCCGGAGCGGTTGGTCGCACCCGAGAGGATGAGCTTGTAGCGGGTGTTGACCGAGTTGCTGCCGAGGCCGTTCGACGGGCGCGGCTGGAACCACTTCAGATCCGGGCCCGGCGTCTTCTCGCCGTCCTTCGGCGGAAGGTCGTAGGTCTGCCCGATGAGCGCGGAGCCGACGACCCTGCCGCTCGCGTCCTCGATCTCGGAGCCGTTCGCCTTGTCGTGGAACGCCAGTTGGGCGATGCCGGTGACGGCGAGCGGGTAGAGCACGCCGGTGATCACGGTCAGGACGAGGAGGGCGCGCAGGCCCGCCCAGAGCAACCGCCCTGCACTTCCTACGGAGTTGTTCATGACGGTCAGCCGATTCCGGGGATGAGGGAGAGGAGCAGGTCGATGAGCTTGATGCCGACGAACGGGGCGACCAGGCCGCCGAGTCCGTACAGGCCCAGGTTGCGGCGGAGCATCCGGTCGGCGCTGGTCGGCCGGTAGCGCACGCCCTTCAGGGCGAGCGGCACCAGCGCGATGATGATCAGTGCGTTGAAGACGACCGCCGACAGGATCGCGGACTCCGGCGAGGCCAGCCGCATGATGTTCAGCTTGTCCAGGCCCGGGTAGGCGACCGCGAACATCGCGGGGATGATCGCGAAGTACTTCGCGACGTCGTTGGCGATGGAGAAGGTGGTCAGCGCGCCCCGGGTGATGAGGAGCTGCTTGCCGATCTCGACGATCTCGATGAGCTTGGTCGGGTCGGAGTCGAGGTCGACCATGTTGCCGGCCTCCTTCGCGGCCGACGTGCCCGTGTTCATCGCCACGCCGACGTCCGCCTGCGCGAGCGCCGGGGCGTCGTTCGTGCCGTCACCGGTCATCGCCACGAGCTTGCCGCCGGCCTGCTCGCGCTTGATCAGCGCCATCTTGTCCTCGGGGGTGGCCTCGGCGAGGAAGTCGTCGACACCGGCCTCTTCGGCGATGGCCTTGGCGGTCAGCGGGTTGTCACCCGTGATCATGATCGTCTTGATGCCCATGCGGCGAAGCTCGTCGAACCGCTCCCGCATGCCCTCCTTCACGACGTCCTTCAGGTGGATGACACCGAGGACGCGGGCGCCCTCGCCGTCCTCGACGGCGACCAGCAGCGGGGTGCCGCCGGCCTGGGAGATCGTGTCGGTGAGCAGCCGGGCGTCGTCGGCGACGGTGCCGCCGCGCTCCTCGACCCAGGCGATGACGGAGCCGGTCGCGCCCTTGCGGACCCTGCGGCCGTCGACGTCGACGCCGGACATACGGGTCTGGGCGGTGAACTCGATCCAGTCGGCGTGCTCCAGCTCGCCCTGCCGGCGCTCGCGCAGCCCGTACTTCTCCTTGGCGAGGACGACGACCGAGCGGCCCTCGGGCGTCTCGTCGGCGAGGGAGGAGAGCTGGGCGGCGTCGGCGAGGTCGGCCTCCGTCGTACCGCGCACCGGGACGAACTCGGCGGCCTGGCGGTTGCCGAGGGTGATGGTGCCCGTCTTGTCGAGGAGCAGCGTCGACACGTCGCCGGCGGCCTCGACGGCGCGGCCGGACATGGCGAGGACGTTGCGCTGGACCAGCCGGTCCATGCCGGCGATGCCGATCGCGGAGAGCAGGGCGCCGATCGTCGTCGGGATCAGGCAGACGAGGAGCGCGGTGAGGACGATCATCGAGGTCTGCCGGTCGGCGCCCGCGTAGATGGCGAACGGCTTCAGCGTGACGACGGCCAGCAGGAAGACGATGGTGAGGGATGCCAGCAGGATGTTGAGGGCGATCTCGTTGGGCGTCTTCTGCCGGGCGGCGCCCTCGACCAGGTTGATCATCCGGTCGATGAAGGTCTCGCCGGGCTTCGTCGTGATCCTGATGACGATCCGGTCGGACAGCACCCTCGTACCGCCGGTGACGGCCGAGCGGTCGCCGCCGGACTCGCGGATGACCGGCGCGGACTCGCCCGTGATCGCGGACTCGTCCACGCTCGCGACGCCCTCGACGACGTCACCGTCGCCGGGGATGACGTCGCCGGCCTCGCAGACCACCAGGTCGCCGACGCGCAGCGAGGTGCCGGGCACCCGCTCCTCGCCGGTCCCGGTGATCCGGCGCGCCACCGTGTCGGTCTTGGCCTTGCGCAGGGTGTCGGCCTGCGCCTTGCCGCGGCCTTCGGCGACGGCCTCCGCCAGGTTGGCGAAGATCGTGGTGAGCCAGAGCCAGCCGGTGATCGCCCAGCCGAACCAGTCGCCCGGGTGCTTGACCGCGAGCCCGGTGGTGACCACCGAGCCGACCAGGACCACGAACATGACCGGCGACTTGACCATCACCCGCGGGTCGAGCTTCCGGATCGCGTCCGGCAGCGACCTCAGCAACTGCTTCGGGTCGAACAGGCCGCCGCCGACGCGGCCGGCCGCGGACGGGTGCCCGCCGGACGGCCCGTCGTGCCGGGCCGCCCCGGAGGAGGCGGCGGAGTGGGCGGCGGAGGTGGCGGAGGGGGTCGAGGTGGCGGAGGGGGTCGAGGTGGAGATCGCGTCCTCGTGGTTCATCACGTCGTGGTGTTTCACGTCTTGGTTATTCACGTCGGTGGTCATGCCGCGAGCCCTTCGGCGAGCGGGCCCAGCGCGAGGGCCGGGAAGTAGGTGAGACCGGTGATGATCACGATGGTGCCGACGAGAAGACCGGTGAACAGCGGCTTCTCGGTGCGCAGGGTGCCCGCGGTCTCGGGGACGGGCGCCTGCTCGGCGAGCGAACCGGCCAGCGCGAGCACGAACACCATCGGGAGGAACCGGCCGAGCAGCATCGCGATGCCGATCGTCGTGTTGAACCACTGGGTGTCGGCGTTCAGGCCCGCGAAGGCGGAGCCGTTGTTGTTGGCGCCGGAGGTGTAGGCGTAGAGGATCTCGGAGAAGCCGTGCGCGCCGG
This sequence comes from Streptomyces sp. NPDC020422, assembly GCF_044386705.1. NCBI lineage: Bacteria > Bacillati > Actinomycetota > Actinomycetes > Kitasatosporales > Streptomycetaceae > Streptomyces > Streptomyces sp. NPDC020422. The sequence continues at coordinate 477,365 of NZ_JBIRVJ010000002.1, forward strand.
AGTTGGTCATCGAGTGCGCGGGCGTCGGCAGGGCCATCGCGAGGGCGGTGAAGATGAGCACGAGGGCCGGGGTGACGAGGATGTAGCAGGCCGCGTACTTGATCTCGCGGGTGCCGATCTTCTTGCCCAGGTACTCGGGGGTGCGGCCGACCATCAGGCCGGCGATGAACACCGCGATGATCGCCATGATCAGCATCCCGTAGAGGCCTGAGCCGACGCCGCCGGGGGCGATCTCGCCGAGCTGCATGCCCAGCATGGTGATGCCGCCGCCGAAACCGGTGTAGGAGGAGTGGAAGGAGTTCACCGCGCCGGTCGAGGTCAGCGTGGTGGTGACCGCGAAGATCGACGAGCCGCCGATTCCGAAGCGGGTCTCCTTGCCCTCCATGGCGCCGCCCGCGAGGTCGAAGGCGGGGCCCGGGTGGGCGAACTCGGTCCACATCATCAGGGCGACGAAGCCGACCCAGATGGTGGCCATGGTCGCCAGGATCGCGTAGCCCTGCCGGATCGAGCCGACCATGCGGCCGAAGGTGCGGGTGAGCGCGAAGGGGATGACGAGGATCAGGTAGATCTCGAAGAGGTTGGAGAGCCCGTTGGGATTCTCGAAGGGGTGGGCGGAGTTGGCGTTGAAGTAGCCGCCGCCGTTGGTGCCCAGCTCCTTGATGACCTCCTGCGAGGCCACCGCGCCGCCGTTCCACTGCTGGGTGCCGCCCGTGAACTGGCCGACCTCGTGGATGCCGGCGAAGTTCTGGATGGCGCCGCAGGCGACCAGGACCAGGGCGCCCACGACGGAGATCGGCAGCAGGACGCGGACGGTGCCGCGGACCAGGTCGGCCCAGAAGTTGCCGAGCTCGCCGGTACGGGACCGGGCGAAGCCGCGGACCAGGGCCACCGCCACGGCGATCCCCACCGCCGCCGAGACGAAGTTCTGCACCGCGAGGCCGCCGGTCTGCACGACGTGGCCCATGGCCTGCTCGCCGTAGTACGACTGCCAGTTGGTGTTGGCGACGAAGGACGCGGCCGTGTTGAAGGCCTGGTCCGGGTCGATCGAGACGAAGCCGAGCGAGCCGGGCAGGGAGCCCTGGACGCGCTGCAGCAGGTAGAGGAAGAGGACGCTCACCACGGAGAAGGCGAGCACCCCGCGCAGGTAGGCGGGCCAGCGCATCTCGGTGTCGGGATCGGCTCCGATGGCCTTGTAGATCCACTTCTCGGGCCTGAGGTGCCTGTCCGAGGAGTAGACCTTCGCCATGTGGTCACCGAGCGGCCGGTAGGACAGGCCGAGGGCGACGATCAGGGCGAGGAGCTGGAGGATGCCGGCGAGGACGGGCGACATGGTGGGGCTCAGAACCTCTCCGGCTTGACGAGGGCGAGGACGAGATATCCCAGGAGGGCGACGGCCACGAGGAGACCGACGATGTTCTCGGCGTTCACAGCTTCGCCACCCCCTTGGCGATGAAGGCCACCAGCGCGAAGACCGCGAGCGTGGTGACGACGAAGGCCACGTCGGCCATCGTGAGCTCCTGACAGAGAGAGCGGACTGTTCTGACGAGATGAGCAAAACGCTTTTCGGACACCGCTCCGCCGCCGTTGACGGGCCCCTAACGCCGTCGGACGCCCTCTTGACGCATCCTCTACGCCGCTCCTTACGCCGCTTCCTAACGCCGCTTCCTTACGCCGCTCCGGACCCGGTCGGGCGGCGGCGTCCGGCGGCGGAGTCGGCAGTCTGCGCCTGCGTCCGGCGACGGCGTCCGGCGGCGGCGTCCGGCGGCGGAGTCGGCAGTCTGCGCCTGCGTCCGGCGACGGCGTCCGGCGGCGGAGTCCGGCGGCGGAGTCGGCAGTCTCCGTCTGCGTCCGGCGGCGTCAGATCCGTAGCCGCAGGCGGCACACCGCCGCGTCCGTGTCCCGGCGCACCGCGTGGGCGACGACGGCACCGCGCTGGTTCTGCAGCAGCCGCTGCCACAGCCGCTCCGGCTCGGCCTCCGGTACGAGGACCGTGACGCGGGTGTCCGGCCGGTCCGCGGCGATCCGCCGTACGTACGCGGTGATCGGGCGCCCCAGCGAGCGCCGCTCCGAGGTCAGCCGGACCAGCGGGACGCCCGGGTTCCACAGGGCCCAGTCGCGTTCCAGGGCCTCCGTGCGTTCGCGGTCCTCCGGGTCGGCGTGGCAGACGGTCACCGCGCGGACCTCGTCCCCGAGGGAGACGGCCGCGGTGAGGGCCTCGCTGGTGAGCCGGGTCAGGGAGGAGACCGGCACCAGGACGAGCGAGCGGTCGCGGTGCGGCGGCTCGGGGACCCGGCCGACCCCGAGGCGCTCCCCGATCCGCCCGTACGCGCGGTGCACGACCTCGAAGAGGGCGACGAGCAGCGGCAGGGCGATCAGGATCAGCCAGGCGCCGTCGTGGAACTTGGTGCCGGCCACGACGAGCGCGCAGACGCCGGTGAGCACCGCGCCGAAGCCGTTGAGGAGGGCCTTGCCCCACTGCCCGGCGGCCCGCCAGTGCCGCACCATGCCGGTCTGCGCGAGGGTGAAGCCGACGAAGACGCCGATCGCGAAGAGCGGTACGAGCGTGTTGGTGTCGCCGCCGGAGAAGACGAGCAGCGCGGCCGAGACGACGGCGAGCCAGAGCACCCCGTGCCGGTGGACCTGGCGGTCGGCCTTGAGCCCGAAGACGTGCGGTACGTGGTCGTCACGGGCGAGCAGCTTCAGCAGCACCGGCAGCCCGCCGAACGAGGTGTTCGCCGAGAGTGCCAGCAGTGCCGTGGTGGCGAACTGGACCACGTAGAAGAGCGCGTTGTGCCCGAAGGAGGCGTCGGCGAGCTGGGCGAGCACGGTGACGCCCTCGACCGGCTGGAGGCCGAAGCGGGAGATCAGCACCGACAGACCGATCAGCATCACGCCGAGGAGCGCGCCGAGCGCCACCTCCGCGCGCTGGGCGCGCCGGACGGCGGGGGCGCGGAAGGACGGGACGGCGTTGGCGATGGCCTCGACGCCGGTGAGGGCGGAGCAGCCGGAGGCGAAGGCTTTGAGGAGCAGCAGGGCGCCGACCGTCGTGGCGTCGTCCGCGAGGACCGGGGCGTGGCCCGCGGCGGCCTCGGTGGAGACGGGCGCGTCGCGGAGGAGCCCGACGCCCACCAGGGCGAGGATCGCACCGACGAAGACGACGGTGGGCACGATGAAGGCGCGGGCCGAGTCGGCGATGCCGCGCAGGTTCACCGCCGTGACCAGGGCGAGCACACCCAGGCAGATCCACAACCGGTCCTCGTGGAGCCCGGGGAAGGCGGAGGTGAGGGCGGCGACCCCGGCGGTGACGGCGACGGCCACGTTGAGGACGTAGTCGAGGACGAGCGAGGCGGCCGCGACCAGGCCGGCCCGCCGGCCGAGGTACGCCTTGGCGACGGCGTAGGAGCCGCCGCCGTCCGGGAAGGCCGAGATGACCTGCCGGTAGGAGGCGACCAGCACGGCGAGCAGGCCCGCGATGGCGAGCGTGACCGGCAGGGTGAGGCCGAGGCCGTGGGCGCCGGCCGCGGCGAGGACGAGGACGATGGCCTCGGGCCCGTAGGCCACGGAGGCCATGGCGTCGAGCGAGAGGGCGGCCAGTCCGGTGACGGCGGTGAGCCGGTGCCGGGAGCCGGTATCGGGGGGCTGCTCGGCTCCCCTGGCGGCTGCGCTCTCGGTGGTCTGGACGGCCATCTTCCGGTCCCTTTCGCGACGAACTGACAGGTCTGCCCAGACTGGGCCGCGTTCCGTCCGGCGCCGCCGTCTCCTCCCGCGCTCTTGACGCGCGCGCCCCCGCTGTTGACGGGATCCTGACGGCCGCCCCCCTCGTTAACCTGCACGGGTGACGATCGAGCTGACCCTCCTGTCGACGGTGGCGTTCCGCGGCGAGCCCGTGACCGCCCCCCGCCTGCGGGGTCTCCTCGCGCTGCTCGCCGGGGAGTTGCGCACCGGCTGCGGCACCGGCCGGATCGTCGCGGGCCTTTGGCCGGACGAGCAGCCGGCGAACCCGGTCAAGGCCGCGCAGATCCTGGTCTCGCGGGCCCGCGCCCGGCTCGGTGCCGACGTGCTGGTCACCACCCCGTCCGGCTACCGGCTCGCGCTGCCCGCCGAGCGGGTCGACGCCACCGCCCTGCAGCTGCACGCGACCGCGGCCGCGCGGAAGGCGCGGGCCGGCGACCACGCGGGGGCCCTCGCCGAGGCCGAGGAGGGACTCCGCCTCTGGGCGGCGGGGCCCGACCCCGCGGAGGACTCCCTCGGCGACCCGCTGGCGGCGCTGCGGGCCTCCCTCGCGCCCGTCCGCCGCGCGCTCGTACGGGGCAGGGCCCTCGCCCTGGCCCGCGCCGGCCGCCGCGACGAGGCGGCACCCGAACTTGGCACGCTGGTACGGGAGTTCCCCCGGGACGAGGAGCTGCTGCTCGAACTGCTCCGCTGCGAGGCGGCCGGCTCGGGAACGGCCGCCGCGCTCACCACGTACGACGGCTACCGGCGCCGACTGCGCGAGGAGCTCGGCACCGACCCGGGGCCGGCCCTGCGGGCCCTCCACCAGGAGCTATTGCGGGAGGAGACGCCCGCGTTACGGCGCGGGGTCCCGCACGAGCCCAACGAACTGCTCGGCCGGGACCGGGACCTGGCGACCGTGGCGGCCCTGCTGCGCTCCTCGCGGGTCACGTCGATCGTGGGCCCCGGCGGCCTGGGCAAGACCAGACTGGCGGGCGCGGTGGCCCGGGCGGCCGAGCAGCGGGTGGTGCACATGGTGCCGCTGGCGGGGGTGGCCCTGGACGCGGAGGTCTGCCGGGAGGTCGCCTCGGCACTCGGCGTCGGCGACGCGCCGCGGCACGGCGGCGGCTCCGGTCGCGGCGTTGCCGCGGCCGGCGGTCTCGGGGCGGGCACGGCTCCAGGTCTCGGCGCGGGCGCGGGCCTCGGGGCGGGCGCGGGCCTCGGGGCGGGCGCGGGCCTCGGGGCGGGCGCGGGCCTCGGGGCGGGCGCGGCTGGCGGTCTTGGGGCGGGCGCGGGGGCCGGGGCGGGCGCGGCTGGCGGTCTTGGGGCGGGCGCGGGCCTCGGTCACGGCGCGGGCGCGGGCCTCGGTCTCGGGGCGGGCCCCGGTCACGGCGCGGGCGCGCTACCCGGCCACGGGGCGGGCCCCGGTCTTGGCGCGGACCCCGGTCTTGGCGCGGACCCCGGTCTTGGCGCGGGCACGGCTCCCGGTCTCGGCGCAGGCCCCGGTCTCGGCGCTGACGCGACCCGCGGCCACGAGGCGGCCTCCGGTCCCGGCGCGGGCGCGACACCCGGCCACGAGGCGGCCCCCGACCACGGGGCGAACCCCGGCCTCGGCGCGGGCCCCGGTTTCGGCGCTGACACAGCTCCCGGCCCTGGCCAGGGCCCCGGTCTCGGCGCCGGGCCCGGCCACGGCCCAGATCCCGGCGGCGACCAAGGCCCGGGTCCCGGCGCCGGCCAGGACCCGGCACCCGCCCCCGGTCTCGTCGCCGGCATCGTCGCCGCCCTGGGACCAGGGCCGGCCCTGCTCGTGCTCGACAACTGCGAGCACGTCGTGCGCGGAGTCGCCGCACTCGTGGCGGCGTTGGTCGCGGCCGGCCGGGACCTGCGGGTGCTCACCACCAGCCGGACGCCCCTCGGGCTCTCCTCCGAGTCCGTGCATCTGCTCCCGGAGCTGGACCAGCCGACCGCCGTCGAACTGTTCGCCCGGCGCGCCAGGGCCGCCCGCCCGGGCGTCGCGCTGCCGCCGGACGCGGTCGCCGCGCTCTGCCGCCGCCTCGACGGGCTGCCGCTGGCGATCGAGCTGGCCGCGGCCCGGGTGCGGGTCCTGTCGGTGGCGGAGATCGACCGGCGCCTGGAGGACCGCTTCGCGCTGCTGCGCGGCGGCAGTCGGGACGCGCCGCAACGCCACCGCACCCTGCACGCGGTCGTCGACTGGAGCTGGAACCTCCTGGAGCCGGCCGGACGGGCGGCACTGCGCACCCTGTCGGTCTTCCCCGACGGCTTCACGGCGGAGGCGGCGGAAGCCGTCCTGGGCGCCGATCCGCTGGACGCGGCGCAGCGCAGCCCGGACTCCCCGCGCAGCCCGGACTCCATAGGCAGCCCGGCCGCGCCGGACGCCATCGGCCTCCCGGACACCCGCAACCACCCGGACGGCCTCGGCCACCCGGACACCCCGGACGCCCTCGACATCCTTCAGGACCTGGTCGACCAGTCCCTGCTCAAGGTCGCCGACACCCCGTCCGGCGCCCGCTTCCGCATGCTGGAGACCGTACGGGAGTTCAGCGCGGCGCACCGTACGGCCGCGGGCGAGGGCGCAGCGGCCGAGCGCCGGTTCGTCGCCTGGGCGAGGGCCTTCGGCGCCGCCCACCACGACGCGCCCTTCGGCCCCGACGCGGGCGCCGGCTGGCACCGGATCCGCGCCGAGCAGGACAACCTGCTGCGGGCGCTGCGCCTCGCGCTGGACGCCGGGCACCCGGCCGGCACCCCGGCGGTCGCGGCCGTCGCCGCCGTGCTGGCCGGCCTGTGGACCACCGAGGCCAACTACGCGCGGCTCATCGCCCTCGTCGAGGACACCGGCCGCGTCCTCGCGCACCACCGGCCCGGCCCGGCGGACATCGAGCCGGTGCGCACCTTCGCCACGCTCGTCGCGGTCAACGCCTTCCTCGGCGTCGGGGACGCCGCACCCCGCTTCATGGTGGCGCTGCGCCGGCTGCCGCCGGCCTCCCCCGCGACCCTGATCGGCGCGCTGGGCGCCGTCCTGAACGCCATGCCGGGGATCCTCGGACCCGACAGGTCGGCGCTCGACGCGCTGTGCGCGGGCGAGGAGCCGCTGCTCGCGGGGGTCGCCGAGGGCGTCGCGGGCTATCTGTGGGAGAGCGAGCACGAGCCCGAGCGGGCCATGGAGTCGACGCGGCGGATGCTGGCGCACTTCGAGGGCAGCCGGATCCCCTGGCCGACGCTCATGGGGCTCTCCCGGATGAGCGAGCTGTGCCTCACCACCGAGCGCGGCGCCGAGGCCATCGCGTACATGCAGCGGGCCCTGCGGGTCATGGACGAACTGGGCGACTGGAAGGACATGGTCGGCCTGCGCTGGGGCATGATGCTGGCCTGCCTGCAGACCGGCGACCTGGACGCGGCGGAGCGCTGGCTGGAGCTCGCGGTGCGGCACCGCCCGGAGGAGGCGGTGGACCTGTTCACGCCCGAGCTGGGCGCCCGCGCGGAGATCGCCCTCGCCCGGGGCGCGACGGAGCACGGGCTCGGCCTGTGGCGCCGGGTCGTCGACGCCCTCGCAGGGGCGGACATCCCCCGGCACGGCGGCGAACTCCACCTGGCCACCTGGGCGTTGGAGTTCCAGGCGGTCGCCGTCGCCGCGCACGCCCAGCACGGGCGGCTCGACCTGGTGGCGGAGTTGCTCGCCGCGCTCCCGGACCGGCTGACCGCGCTGCTCGCCCGGTCCGGCGACCCCTCTCGGCTGGTGCTCGTGGGCTTCCCGGTCTGCGGGGCGCTGCTGCTGGCCCTCGGTCACGCGGACCTGGCCCAGGGCCGGACGGAGACGGGCGTGCGGTTCGTTGCGCTCGCGGAGCGGTTCCGGTGCCTGCGCAGCTTCCAGCCGACCATGTCCTCGGCCCGCTCGCGGCAGGCGGCCGAGGCCGCCGACAGGGCGGCGTACGCCGACGCCAGGGCGGAGTACGCCGCCCTGGCACGGGTCGAACTGCCCTCCGCAGCACTGGACCTACTGGCGACCAGACGCCCGGACGGAGGCTGACCGGACGGAGGCTGACCGGGCGGGGGCCCGCCGCGGAGAACCGTCACGGAGAACCCCCACGGAAGAACCCCCACGGAGGATCCTCACGGAGCACCGTCCCGGAATCCCGTCCCGGAATCCCGTCACAGGCGGACCGGCAGGCTCTTCAGGTGGAAGCCGTCGGCCGGCCAGTGCCCGAACTCCAGCTCGTCCCGGCCGACCGCGAGCCGCAGGGCCGCCCGGCGGACGAAGAGCCGGTCGAGGACGACGGAGGTGACGAGTCGCCCGAGCGCGGCGCCGATGCAGTAGTGGGCGCCGTGCCCGAAGGCGAGGTGTCCATCGCCCCGCCCGAACTCCCTCCCGATGTCGAGGCGTTCGGCGTCCTCCCCGTACTCCTCGGGGTCGAGGTCGGCGGCGAGCAGCGCGATGCCGACCGCTTCCCCGGCGCGCAGCGCGGTCCCGGCGAAGACGAAGTCCTCGGCGGCGTAGAGCGTGGCGCCGATCCGGACCAGGGTGACGTACCGCAGGAGCTCCGGCACGGCCCGCTGGAGCAGCTCGGGCTCGGCGTGCAGCCTGGCGGCCTGTTCGGGGTGGTCGAGGAGGGCGAGGGCGCCGTGGGCGAGGAAGAGGGCGGGCGGGGTGATGCCCGTGTTGACGAGCAGGAAGACGATCCCGACCAGCTCGTCGTCGCTCAGGCCGTCCGCCCGGTCCGCGGCCCCCTGGACGAGGGCGGAGATCAGGTCCTCGGTGGGTTCGGCCCGGCGGCGCGCGATGAGCCCCTTGCAGTACTCGACGATGCCGACGAGGGCCTCCCCCGTCCGGCTGCCGTCGCCGTAGGCGAAGTCCCGCATCCAGGCGCACATCTGGTCGCGGTCCCGGGCGTCGACGCCGACCAGTTCGCAGATGACCTGGGTGCTGAGCGGGTAGGCGAAGTCCCCGAGGAGGTCCATGCCGTCGCGCTCGCCGGCGGCGAGCAGCTCGTCCGCGCTGCGCTCGACGAACGCGCGCAGGGCGGCGATCCGGCGGGCGGTGAAGGCGCGGGTGAGCGGGGCGCGGCGGCGGGCGTGCTCCTCGCCGTCGAAGAGGGAGAGATGCCCGGCGAAGTACTTCACGTACTCGGCGGGCAGCCCGGCCGAGGCCGCCTCCATCAGCTCGTCCTGGGGGTCTCCGCCGTCCGCCGTCTCCTCCGGTACGGCCACGGAGCCTCGGTCCCGGACCAGCCGGGGCTCGGTGAGGGCGGCCTTGACGTCCTCGTGGCGGGTGACGAGCCGGACGGGGGTCCGCAGGCCCGGCAGGACAACGCGGGGCAACTCGGGAAGCGCGCGGAGTCCGGCGTAGCCGGGGGCGGTGGCGTGGATCTGCTCGGGGGTGAGGTGCACGGTGTTCGTCGTCATGCACCGCAGCGTGCGGGCGGGCGGTTTCAGACCGGCTTCGGACCGGCTTCAGACCGGATGCGGACCGGGTTCCGACCGGGTTCCGACCGGGTTCGGACCGGCTTCCGACCGGGTTCGGACCGGGTTCCGACCGGCTTCCGACCGGGTTCCGATCGGCTTCGGGCCAGATTCCGACCGTTCCGACCGGCGTCCGACCGGCTTCCTTCCGTTCCGACCGCCATCGCCGGTCTCGACTCCTCCTCCTCATCCTCCTCCCCCGCCCGCTTTCGCTTTCAGCCCCCCACCACCCGTACGCCCAGCCAGACGGCGCACAGGCCTGCGGCGATGCTCCCGAGGACGTTGGCCGCCGCGTAGGACCGGGCGCCCGACTCGTACAGCTTCAGCGTCTCGTACGAGAAGGTCGAGTACGTCGTCAGCGCCCCGCACAGGCCCGTGCCCAGGAGCAGTCCCGCGCGGGCCGAGGCGAGGCCGGTGAGCAGGCCGAGGACGAAGGAGCCGACGAGGTTCACCGTGAAGGTGCCCCATGGGAAGACCGAGTCGTGGCGGGCCTGGACGGCACGGTCGGTGAGATAGCGCAGGGGCGCGCCGACGGCGGCGCCCAGGACGACCAGCAGCCAGTTCACTCCGGCCGCTCCCGGTCGCCGTAGTGGACGACCTCGCACGCGTCGAGGAGCACCAGGCCGTCCGTGACCAGCTCCTCCAGCTGCGGCAGGAAGGCCCGTACCCGCTCCTCGGTGTCCACGACCAGGACCGCGACCGGCAGGTCGTCGCCGAGCGAGAGCAGCCGGGTGGTGTGCACGAGGTGGGAGGCGCCGAAGCCCTCGATCCCGCGGAAGACCGAGGCGCCGGCGAGCCCGGCCGCGTGGGCGCGGTGCACGATCTCGGTGTACAGCGGCCGGTGGTGCCAGGTGTCCTGCTCGCCGACGAGGACCGTCAGGCGCAGTGCGGGACCGGAGAGCCGGGTCATCGCCGCCTCCTTTCCGGTACGGCCCGGACGGCGGCCCGGGTCGCGGCCACGCCCGCCCACACGGCGGCGAGCGCCGTCAGCGCGGTCGTGGCGAGATACAGCAGCCCGCGCGCGGTGTCCCCGCCGGCGAGCAGGCGCTGGGTGTCGAGGGCGTAGGTGGAGAAGGTGGTGAATCCGCCGCAGACGCCGGTGCCGAGGAAGGGGCGCAGCAGCGGGTGGGGCGGCGTGAGGGTCTCGGTGGCCAGCACCATGATCACGCCGAGGGCGGCGCAGCCGACCGCGTTGACGGTGAGGATCGTCCAGGGGAAGGCGCCGGCCGGGGTGGGCCAGGCGAGCGTCGCCGCGTACCGGGCGGAGGCGCCGAGCGCGCCGCCCGCGGCGACCACGCCGACGACCGGAAGCTGCGCGCGGAATCCCATGGGACCAGGTTAGGTGTCCGGATACGGGGACGTCGGGGCGGCCCGTCGGCACAGCTCGGACGGGTGCGCGCAAGCGAGGCGCACAGGCACGGACCCCGGCCTGGGGCATTAACCGGAGTCCGGCCCGTGCAGCCTCGAACTGATGGTCCAGGCCTGGCCGCGCACGGGTCAAAGCTCCTCCGGTGAGTCTGTCAGATCCCCCCGCGGGGTATGGCGGTGGTCCGGCCACCATCAGGCGGCCCAGACGGGTGCCGGGTACACCTCGTCCTGGCGGCGGCGAACCGCGACGGTGGAGGGGCAGCTGGAGGGAGCTGCGCAACCGTCGGTCAGGAGTGTCGTGAGTGTCGTGAGTACATCCGTCGCAAGCAGGTTCAGGACCGTCGCCGCGCCCCGGGTCGCGGCGGACGAGGACGTCTACGGCGAGTTGTGCGCCGCGCTCTTCTCCGCCTTCCCGCGCCGCGACCAGCGGATCAAGGCCGAGCAGTACCTGCGCGGCCTGCTGACCGCCCAGGGCCGCAAGTCCATCCGCAACATCGCCGCCCAGATCGGCGGGCCGGCCGCGGAGCAGAGCCTGCACCATTTCATCTCCAGTTCCACCTGGGACTGGCAGCCGATGCGGGCCGAGCTCGCCCGTTTCCTGCAGCAGAACAGCGGGCCGCAGGCGTGGGTGGTGCGCCCGATGCCGATACCGAAGGCCGGTGAGCACTCCGTCGGCGTCGACCGGCGCTTCGACCCCGAACGGGGCCAGGTCTTCCGCGGGCAGCAGGCGTTCGGGGTGTGGTTCGCCTCGGACGAGCTGAGCGTCCCGGTCAACTGGCGCCTCTTCCTGCCGGACCCCTGGGTCAAGGACCGCACGCGGCGCGATCGTGCGGAGGTACCCGAGGGTGCGGCGGAGGAGACGCTGGAGGAGTGCGCGGTCAACGCGGCGCTCGACACCGCCCGCTGGCCGGGGGTCGCCCGCAAGCCGCTGCTGCTCGACATCCGCGGCGGCGCGGGGCGGGCGGCGCTGCACCGGCTCGCGGTCGCGGGCGTCCCCGTGGTGGCCCGGATCGGCACCGGCTGCCGGCTGACCGTCGCCGACCGCTCGCTGCCGGGCTTCGGCGCGGGCCCGCTGACGGCCCTGCAGATCCTGGAGTCCCTCAAGGGGCTGCGCCGCCCGGTGAGCTGGGTGGACTCGGCGGCCGGGGTGCGCACCTCGCGGACCTCGCTCGCCACGGCGGTACGGGTCACCCTGCCCGTACCGGCCGGGGAGCGGCAGCGTCCGCTGCTGCTGCTCGGCGAGTGGGACGACCCGCGGCGGGCCCCGGCCCGGCTGTGGATCACCGACCTGACCGGCTCGGCGGTCGGCCCGCTGCTGCGGCTGACGAAGCTGTCGCGGCGGGTGGAGCGGGACTTCCGCGCGGTCGGCGAGGGCGCGGGGCTGCGGGACTTCGTGGGGCGCTCGTTCCGCGGCTGGCACCGGCACATCACGCTCGCCTCCGCCGCCCACGCGGCGACCGTCCTCGCCCCCGACCGGAACGCGGGTGCGCCCACGGCGTACGGCCAGGTCCAGGGGCGCTCGGCGGGATGACGCCGGCGGGCCGGGGCGTCCTGCGGAAGCGGGACGCCCCGGCCGGGCTGCCGGCGGCGGGCTGCGACGGCTTCTGCTGCGCGCTTCGACGAGGCTCCGGCCTCTGGGACGAGCGGCCGTGAAGCGCTGCGCACGCGGACGGCCGTGAAGCGCCGATTGCGGCGACGGCCGTGAAGCGCTGCTTACGCGGGTGGTATCGGGCGGTCGCAGGACGGGGCGACCGCGCGGGCGTCGCGCAGGTCCGCGCGCTGGCGGGCGAGGACGTCTCGGGTGCGCTGGAGGCGAAGGGCCAGCTGCACCTCCAGGACGTGTCCGGGCTTCTGCCACTCCGCGCCGAGGAGTTCGCCGATCCGCTCCAGACGCCGCGAGACGGTGTTGGGATGGACGTGCAGCGCCTCGGCCGCGTTGGTGGGGCTGCCGCCGGAGGCGAAGTACGCCTCCAGGGTGCGGGTCAGATCGGTGAACCGTTCGGCGTCGTAGTCGAGCACGGGCCCGATCGCCGACTCGATGAACCCGTCCACGTCGTGGTCGTCCGAGAGCAGCAGCCCGAGGAACCCCAGGTCCTGCACGGACGCCGCCGCGCCCGCGCCGCCCAGCGCGCCCATCGCGTCCAGGCAGCGCATGGCCTCCAGATAGAGCCGGCTCACGCTGTCGGCGCTCCAGGCCGGGCCGGCCGCGCCCACCGAGACGGGATGGCCGAGCAGCGGGGACAGCTCGCCCGAGACCGCCTTCGCGGCGGCCGAGGCGTCCACTCCGGGCAGCAGCAGCACGATCGCGCCACCGTGCACGGTCTTCAGACCGGACATGCGGTAGGCGTACGAGGAGGCCCACACGACCGCGCGGCCCTGCTCGCCGCCCTCCGGGCGGGCCACCACGACGACATGCGGCTTGCGCAGATCGAGGCCGAGGCGGCGGGCCCGCTGGGCGATCTGCTGCGGGGCGTGCTGCGGCTCGGCGAGCAGGTCGTCGAGGAGCTCATCACGGACCGGGCCCTCGGCGACGGCGGTGGAGCGCTGCATCAGGAGCAGGAACGCGACCGACTGGGCGGCCAGTTCGAGCAGCCGCTCGTCCTCGCCGGTGAGCGGGGTGGCGGCGCGGACGACGAGCACGCCCAGGTCCTCGGAGCCGGCGAGGACGGGGGCGACCCAGGTCTGGTCCCCGCCGCCCGGCTCGTCGCCGCGCGGTCCGCCGTCGCCCGCGGTGAGGACGGGGCGGCGCCCGGCGTGCGCGTCGAGCGAGGCCTTCGCGACGGCGTCCTCGTCGAGCCCGGGCATCTCGCCGGCCTGGGCGAGCGTCCGGCCGCCGGGGTCGCGGACGAGGACGGCGCCGTCGAGGGCGTCCCCCGCGGCCGTGGCGACGTTGCGCAGGTCGCCGCCGGCGAGGATCAGGTTCATGATGCGGCTGTGCGCCTCGCCGATGTAGCGCATGCGGGTGAGGCGGGTGCGGGCGCGGGAGCTGTCCCGCTCCAGCTCGGTGACCTCGGCCCTGGTCTGGTCGAGGAGGCCCGCCTTCTCGGTGGCGACGGCGGCGAGTTCGGCGAGCGCGGCGACGAGGGCGATCTCGTCGGCGGTGTACCTCCGGGTGGTGCGGTCGGCCCCGTAGAGCACGCCGAGGGTGGTGTCGGCGGTGCGCAGCGGCACGGCGAGGACGGCCCGCAGGCCCTCGGCCCGGGCGATCTCGTCGATGGCGGCGGTGTGGGCGAAACGCGTGTCGTCGAGGTAGTCCTCGGTCCAGGCGGGCTCGCCGAGCGCGTGCACCAGTCCGCCGAGTCCGTCCCCTTCGAAGAAGGTGGGGCAGTTGGCCGGGTCCAGCGCGGTGAGGGCGCCCTCGGCGCTGTGCAGCAGCCGTCCGCCGTGCGGGCCGCGCAGGGTGATGCAGGCGAGGTCGAGGCCGAGGAGGCGCTTGGCCCGGCGGATGACGACCCGCAGCAGTCCGTCCAGGTCGTACGGGACGGTCAGGTCGCGCGTGGTGTCGAGGAGCGCGGCGAGTCCCGCCTCGCGCTGCTCGCGGCGGGCGAGGGACAGACTGACGCCGGTGGCGAGGTGAACGGCCCTCTCCAGGGTGTCCAGTTCGCCCTCGGGGAGGCCGGCCACCCGGGCCTGGTCGAGCAGCTCGGCGAACCGTGCCGGCGGGGCCTGAGCGGCCAGCAGCTCCAGAACGGCGAGCGCGTCGGCACCCCCGCCCCCGTCCGCGCTGTCGTTGGACATGCCTCAACTCCCTCCGCTGGCCGAAAGTAATTCGGTCGTCGACGACGGTCAACGGTGAGATCGACCACTTCATTCCCCTTTGGTCCGACGGTCCGTCGGATGCCCGACGGGTGTCCGCCGGGCCCCTGGCGGGCCGTTGGCCCGCGCCCCGTCGGGCCCCCCGTCAGACGAGGGTCGCCGCCATCCCCGCGACGGCCATGGCGGCCGCCGGCACGGGCCGCGGCGACCGGGGCCAACCCCCCACCGCCTGGGCCGGTATCCGGGCGAGGCCGGAGTCCCGCACCGTCAGTATCGAGCGGTGCAGGCGGCGCAGGCGGGCCGAGGGCTCACGGCCGCCGTCCCGCTGGAGGCCGACGCAGAGCCTGCGGTAGGCCTCCAGGGCGTCGTCGGCGCGGCCGGAGCGCAGCAGGGCGACCATGAACTGGCCGTGCAGCGACTCGTTGACGGGGTGTCGGGCGGCGAGCAGGGCGAGTTCGGGCACCATCTCGACGTGGCGGCCGAGTCCCAGCTGGGCCTCGATCCACTGGTCGAGCACGCTGAGCCGGGAGGCTTCGAGGCGTTCCGTCTCCGCGCGCAGCCGCGGGCCGGCGTCGACCCCCGCGTACGGCACGCCGCGCCACAGGGCGAGGGCCTCGCCGAGGCGGAGCGCGGCGCGCGGGAGGTCACCGGCCTCCATGGCGCGGTATCCGGCGCCGGCCGCGCGCTCGAACTGCCAGACGTCGTGGGAGCCGCCGCCGGTGTCGAGCCGGTAGCCGCCGGACTGGGCGGCGAGGACGGTCTCGGCGGTACGGGCGTCGCCGTCCGTGTCGGCCCCGCCGGCGGTGAGGCCGCTCTCGGCGAGCGCGGCGGTGATCAGCACCCGTAGTCCGAGGATGTGCGAGTGGAGCTCGACCCGGGCGCCGCGCGGCGCGCCGGACGGCCACACCTCCTCCATGAGGACGGTGACCGGAACGACCTGATCGGCACTTGCGGCGAGCAGGGCGAGCAGTTGCCGTGGCGCGGCCGCGGTCGGGGTGATCGACACCCCGTTCTCGCGTACCGACAGCCCTCCCAGGATCCGTACGTCCACTTTGCCCCCTCAGCGTCTGTGCACGGGATGACCCTCGACGATTAGAAAAGAGACCGCGATGCATGTCAATAAGAAACCGGACGGTACGGAAACGCTGGACCGCACGGACTGCATTTTTGCCCCTTTCGCCCCGCTTCGCTCCCATCAACAAGGCGTCAGCGCCCAGGGAAACGTACCCGCGGATCCAGATACTGGACCCGGGGGTACGCTTTGGGGATCGTTTTCAGGCAGCGGTGCGGGTGCCATCCGGCCAGGGTTTCAAAGAAACCGCCACGGCGGTTTGGTTTGCTGCCCTGCGAACGCGGTCAGGAGGGGTCTTCCGATACTCCCAGTGCACGGGCGCCTCGGCCGGGCCCCAGGTCGAGCATGGTGAGCACGGAGGGGACGACGATGCTCGGCAGGAGGTGTTGGTAGAGCGACGAGGCCCAGCGCTCCATGGAGGAACGGTGCCCTTCCAGGGCGTGGGTCATCAGATTCAGCCCCGCGTAGGCGCCGACGACGAGCGGCGCGACCTCCTCGGGGTCGGCGTGCGGCAGCAGTTCGCCGCACTCCTTCGCCGCGGTGAGCAGCCGCAGGTTGATCTCGGTCCACTCCCGGTAGGGGCCGCTGCGGTTGAGTTCGTGCCCGCCCTGGTCGAGGGTGAGCCGGACGCTTCCGCTGAGCACGCGGTCGCAGGTCAGCCGGTGTGCGAAGACCATGCCGACGTCCACGAACTCCTGCACCTTGGAGACCTGCGGCGGCGCCGAGGGCACGACCGACACCTGGGCGTCGATCACCGCGTGCGCGAGGTCTTCCTTGGAGTCGAAGTGGAAGTAGAGCGCGCCCTTGGTCACTTTGGCGAGCTGGAGGATGTCGGAGAGCTTGGCGGCCTCGTATCCCCGCTCGTCGAAGACGGCAGCGGCCGCCTCCAGGATCGCCTGACGGGTACGGATCGCCCGATCCTGCTTCGCCATGGGAGTCACGTCCCTCTCATCGCCCGAACCGGCATCCCGGTGGCCCGAGAAAACAAACCTGGGGGTACCAATTTTCCGGCAGCAGGAAGATACCCGAAGCCTTGTTCGCAGAGAACCCGCACATCTCACGGGCTGGACGCACACGCCCCTGACCTGTGGAAACAAGATTTAACAGAGTCGACAGAACGTCAGGTCGCGCCCGTCTGCCGCGGATCAGGACCCGCCGGCGGGCCATGACCGTCACTCAGGGCGACGGGAAAACAGACCCCTCAGTCGGTGACGACGGCGGAGACGGTCAGCAGGGCGAACGACAGGAGGACGAGCAGGGTCCGAAGGAGATGGAAGCCGTTCCACCGCCCTTCGAACGCGGCCCGGGCCTCCGCCGCCGGCAGCCCGCTCGTCTCGGCCGCCGCGAGGGCGTTGTTGAGGGGGACGTTGCCGGCGACGGTGACCAGGTGATTGGCCACGGCCGCCACGAGCCCGCCGAGCACGAGCCACTTCTGGGTCTCCGTCCGCCCGTCGACGGGCACGAGGAGCGCGGCGGCGGGGAAGACGACGACCCCGAGGAAGACGCCGAGGAAGACCGCGCGGGGCACGTACTCGTTGATCCGCCGCATGGCGCCCACGAACTCCTCGTCGGAGAGCCGGGCGAGGGCGGGCATGATGCCGGTCCGGAAGATCAGCAGGAACCCGGCGTAGAGCCCGGTGGACAGGACGGCGAGAACGAGCAGGAGGGCGGCCATGGGGCCATGATGGCGGACGGCGCTCGCGAGAGCCCCCGCCTCGGCCGCGCATGCCCGTGGCCGGCCGACGCCCTCGCCGACCACGCGCCTACCGCACGGCCACGGCCCTCGACAGCCGCTCGCGGCCCGCTCAACGGCCGCCCCCGACCCCTCAATAGCCGTACGGGTCCCCGTCCTCCCCCGGGATGCCCAGCGCGTCGGCCTGGCGGACGGCCGCGGCGAGGTCGCGGACCGAGGCGGACCGCGCCCGCGCGGCGAGCGCCTCCGCGCGGTCGGCGAGCACGGCGAGGGAGGGCGCGCCGGGCAGCGTGCCGCCGCGCAGCCGCTCGGCGAAGTAGGCCGCCAGCGCCGTCAGTTGGAGGCTGTCGTGGCCGGGCCCCCAGAGCGGAGCGGTGAGGGCGGCGGAGTCCACCGAGCCGGAGCGCTCGCGCGGGGCGCGGGTGACGGGGTCGAGCCAGCGCACGGTGGCGGTGGCGACCCGTCCGGTCTTCCCGGGCTTGAGCCGGACCGTGTACAGCGCCGTGACGGTGTGCCCGGCGCCGATCTCGCCGCCGTCGACGCGGTCGTCGCGGAAGTCCTCGTCGGCGACCTTCCGGTTGTCGTAGCCGACGAGCCGGAAGCTCTCCACGGTCTTCGGGTCGAAGGCGACCTGCGCCTTGGCGTCGCGGGCGCGCAGCTCGACATGGCCGGGGAGCTGGTCGACGAAGACCTTGCGGGCCTGCTCGGAGGTGGAGACGTACGTGGTGTGCCCGTCGCCCTTGTCGGCGAGCCGCTCCATGAAGTCGTCGCCGTACTCGCTGCCGACCCCGACGCCGAAGAGCGTGATCCCGTACGCGCGCCGTTCCCGGTCGATCCGCTCCAGGATCCCCTGCGCGTCGGTGTCACCGGTGTTGGCGAGGGCGTCGGAGAGCAGGACGACCCGGTTGGTGGCGCCGCGGCGGTGCCCTCGGACGGCTTCGTCGTAGCCGGTGCGGATGCCGGCCTCGACGTTGGTGGAGGCGGAGGTGCCGAGCCCGTCGACGAGCTCGTGGATCCGCTGCCGCTGCCCGCCGACCCGGTTCATGGGCACCTTGACCTCGGCCTCGGCACTGAAGGTCACGAGCGCGATCGAGTCGTCGTCACGGAGCCGGTCGACGAGGATCCCGAGCGACTCCTTCACCAGGTCGAGCCGGCCGGGCTCGTCCATGGAACCGGAGACGTCGACGACGAACGTGAGGGCGGCGGGCGGCCGTTCGCCCTCGCTGGGCCGGGTGGCGAGCCCGACGCGGAGCAGCGACCACCCGTCGGCCTGGGCCCGGGCCCCGTCGAGGGTGACGCTGAACCCGTTGTCCCTGGGCGCCGGATAGCCCGGCCTGAAGCTGTTGACGAACTCCTCGGGCCGCACGGCGTCGGGCTCGGGCAGCCGCCCCTCGGAGAGGGTGCGGCGGGCGTAGCCGTACGAGGCGGTGTCGACGTCGAGGGCGAAGGTGGAGAGGTGCCGCTGGGACGGCGCGGTCCTGCCGCCGTCGGGAACCACACGTTCGGGCGTCCCGTGGTCCTCCCGCGCACTCCGCCCGCCGTCCCTCTGCGATCCTCCCGCGCCGCACCCGGCGAGGAGCAACACCCCGGCGAGCACTCCCGCCGCGATTCTCCGTCTCATGCCATCTCCCCCTTGATCAGCGCCACTTGTGAGGGCGGCGTCCTCTCCATGTGACGTGCGGGCAGGCCGGAGGGAGCAGACGAAGGAGTTGCGGATGGATCTCAATGCGGCAACGGCGCCGGGGGCACGCCGCAGTGGCAGGGACTCGCCAGCTTTGTCAACAGGGGTTGTCACCGTGTGCAGTCGCATGCGTACATGGAGTGGCACACCGAACGGGCGGGGGTGGTCAGCGGTGACAGAGACTGCGGGCTCCGTGATGCTCGCCCGCTCGGCGATGGGCCGGGCAGGTCCGGAACTCCAGCGTCCGCCGGGCCGCCCGGTCCGCGGCACCCGCCGGGTCAGCGCGGCCCTCGCGGGCCTGGCCGCCTCGGCGCGGCACGAGCTGCTGACCTTCGACGACCCGGCCGCCTCCGCTTCGCGCGCGATCCCCGAGCCGTTCCTGGAGCTGGCGGGAGCGTGCATGCGGGCGGCGGCGGAACGGGCCGGCGAGGTCCGCCGCATCGTCCCGCGCCATGCCCTCCCCCAGCTCGCGGGCGCGGTCGGGGTGCCGGGCCGGGCGCGGGTGGCGGACGCGATCCCCTTCAAGATGATCGTCGTCGACCGCACGATCGCCGCCGTCCCCCTGGACCTGGAGCTCCACTACAACGGTCTGCTCCTGATCCGCGACCCGGTCGTCATCCAGACCCTGGTCCGCACCCACCACACCACGTGGGACGCGGGCCAGGAACTGGCGGGCCTGACCCCGCCCGTCCGCGACCTCCCCGCCCAACTCCGCCCCGTCCTCGAAGCCCTCCTCAGCGGCCTCACCGACGAGACCGCCGCCACCCGCCTCGGCATGTCCCCCCGCACGTACAGCCGCCGCGTCGGCGAACTGATGGCGGCCCTGGGCACGACGAGCCGCTTCCGCGCGGGGGCGGAAGCGGCTCGTCGGGGGTGGGTGTGAGGGCCCGTCGAGGGCCGCGGGATCAGGACACGACGTCCTTCCGGGCGAAGCCCCGGAACGCCAGGGCGAAGAGGACGAGGGCGTAGGTCAGCGAGACCGCCGTGCCCTTCGCCATGCCGGACCACTCCAGTTGGGGCTGGAGCGCGTCCGCCCAGGCGAACTGCCAGTGGGCCGGGAGGAAGGTGCGCCAGTCGCCGAGGGCGGTGACCGCGTCGAGGACGTTGCCGATGATGGTGAGGCCCACGGCGCCGCCGACCGCACCGAGAGGAGCGTCGGTGCGGGTGGAGAGCCAGAAGGCCAGGGCCGCCGTGACCAGTTGGGAGACATAGACGAAGGCCGTCGCCAGGGCCAGGCGGAGGAGGGCGTCGGTGGCCGGGAGGGCTCCGCCCGTGGGGAGCTTCAGCGGACCCCAGCCGTACGCCACCGTGCCCGCCGCCAGGGCCACCAGCGGGAGCAGGACCATCGCCGCCGCGCTGAAGCCCAAGGCGACCGCCAGCTTGGACCACAGCAGGCGGGCGCGCGGGACCGGGGCCGCGAGGAGGTAGCGCAGGGACGACCAGCCGGCCTCCGAGGCGACCGTGTCGCCGCAGAACAGGGCGACCGGGATGACCAGCAGGAAGCCCGCCGAGACGAACAGGCAGGTCGCCGCGAAGTTCGCGCCCGAGGCCGTCGCCGTGTCCATCAGGGTGATACGGGTGTTCTCCGCGCCGTCCGGGCCGCCGCCGATCGCGAACGCCGCGATCAGGACGAACGGCAGAGCGGCCAGGATCAGGGCCATCACCAGCGTGCGGCGGCGCTTCAGCTGGCGCAGGGCCTCGACGCGCAGGGGCAGGGTGCGGCCGGGCGCGTAGCCGAGGGCGGCGGCGGTCATGCGGTCTCTCCGATCAGGGTCAGGAAGGCGTCCTCCAGGCGGCGGTGCGGCCCCACCCCGGTCACCGGCACCTCCAGGCGGACCAGTTCCGCGATCAGGTCGGTGGGCGTCGAGTCGGCGAGCCGCACGAGGAGGCCCGCCTCCACGCGCACCGCGCCCAGCTTCTCCACCACCTCGTCCGGGACCGGGCCGGCCAGCGTCACCAACAGCGTCTCGTCCGAGCCCGTGATCTCCTCGACCGGGCCCGCCTGCACCAGGCTCCCGCGGTCCATCACCACCAGATGGGTGCAGGACTGCTCGACCTCGGCGAGCAGATGGCTGGAGACGATGACCGTCCGGCCGCCGGCCGCGTACCGGATCATCACTTCGCGCATCTCCCGGATCTGCGGGGGGTCCAGGCCGTTCGTCGGCTCGTCCAGGATCAGCAGGTCGGGCAGGCCCAGCATGGCCTGGGCGATGGCCAGGCGCTGCCGCATGCCCTGCGAGTAGGTGCGCACGGCCCGTTCGAGGGCGCCGCCGAGGTTGGCGATCCGCAGCGCCTCGTCGATGTGCGCGTCCTCGGCGGGGCGCCCGGTCGCCTTCCAGTACAGGTCCAGGTTCTCCCGGCCCGACAGGTGCGGCAGGAAGCCCGCGCCCTCCACGAACGCGCCGACCCGCGACAGCACCGGCGCACCCGGGCGGATCGCGTGGCCGAAGACCCGGATCTCGCCCTCGTCCGGGGTGATCAGGCCCATGAGCATGCGCAGGGTCGTCGTCTTGCCCGCGCCGTTGGGGCCGAGCAGGCCCAGGACCTGGCCCTGCTCCACGCGGAAGGACAGGTCGCGGACGCTGTACCGGTCGCCGCCCTTGTACCTCTTCGTCAGGCCGGTGATCCGCAGCGGGACGGTGGCCAGTTCGGGGTCCGCGGGCGGAGTCGTCGTGCGGCGGCGGGCGGTGAGCAGCAGGAGGCCGGCGACGAGCGCCCCGGCCGCGGGCAGGCCCCACACCCACCACGGCAGGCCGGCCGCCTGGCTCCTCACGGCCGGTGCCGTCGGCACGGTGAGCGGGCTCGCCACGGAGACGGTGTACGCGGCGGGCGTCGGCGGCGACGCGTAGCCCAGGTCCGTGGCCGCGAGGACCAGGCGCAGACGGTGGCCCGCGGGGACCTCGTGGTCCACGGCGGGCAGGGTCAGGGCCAGCTCCTGGCCGGCGGTCGCGTGCTCCACCCTTACCGGGGCGACGAGTTGGGCGGGCAGCACCTGCTGCCGGCCGTCCGGGCCCACGTCGTACACCTTGGCGAACAGGACCGCCGAGCCGTCGGGGGCGGTCGACGTCACCCGGACCCGGACGGTCGGGGCGCCGGTGATGCGGATCGGCTCGGTCCGCGGGCGGGCGTCGAAGGCCGCGAACTGGCCGGGGAAGTCGACGGACAGGCCCACGCCGAGGGAGGAGAGCCGGGACAGTCCGCCGGCCACGCCCGGCACCGCCGACACCGCCGGCGGATTCGCGCCCGCCGGGTTGGCGAACGTCTGCGGGGGACCGGAGAGCGCGACCGCCACCGGGCCCGCGGCCAGGCCCGGGTAGGCGTCGGCGGTCGCGCCGCGCAGGGTCGCGCGCCCGTCGGTCGAGTCGACGCCCCCGGTGCGGCTCACCCGGAAGGCGGGGCCGGTGTCGGCCGTCGTGTCCCGCTTGAGGTGCCGGTCGAACCACGTGGAGATCCGGGCCTCCACCCGCTCCGTCTCGCGGTCGCCGCCGTCGTGCCCGCCCGCCGTCCAGTCCACGGCCACCGGGGCGCCGTTCGCGGCGATGGTCCTGGCCATGGCGTCGGACTGGGCGAGGGTGAAGAGGGAGTCGGACCGGCCCTGGACGATCAGCGCGGGCACCTTGATGCGGGAGCCCACGGCGGAGGGGCTGCGGGACTCCAGGAGGGTGCGCGCGGCGGCGTCCGGCATTCCGGCGACGGCCACGCGCTGGTACAGGGCGCACACCTCCGGGCTGAAGCGCCCGCAGGAGGCGTCCCCCTGCCCCCGACCAGGACCGGCGCCCGTACCCGTACCGGCGCCCGTACCCGTACCGGTGCCTGTGCCCGTGCCCGTCGAGAAGAAGATGCCGGCCCACAGCTTCTTGAACACGCCGTCCGGGAACAGCGCGTCCGCCAGGTTCCAGTACGTGATCTGCGGCGCGATCGCGTCCACCCGCGGGTCGTACCCCGCCGCGAGCAGCGAGACCGCCCCGCCGTAGGACGCGCCGGTGACACCGACCCGCGGGTCGCCCGCCTTGTCCAGCAGCACCTCGGGACGGTCCGCGAGCCAGTCGACGAGGGCCCGGACGTCCTTCACCTCACGGGCGGGGTCGTTGAGGCCGATCCGCCCGGTGGAGGCGCCGAAGCCGCGGGCGGACCAGGTCAGCACCGCGTACCCGTCCCTCGCCAGCCGCTCCGCCTGCGCCCGCACGTCGTCCTTGGAGCCGCCGAAGCCGTGCCCGACGAGGACGGCGGGGCGCCGGCCGGGGCCGCCCGCGGTGAAGTACGAGGTGTCGATCCGCACCCCGTCGAGGTCGAGCATCCGGTCCGCCCGGGTCACGGGCGCGGGTGCGTCGTCCGCGACGGCGCTCCACGTGACACCCCCGCCCACGAGCACGGCGAGGACGGCGGCGACCGCCGCCCACCGCGGCGGACGGGTGCGGGGAAGGCCCCTCCGGGGAAGTCGCAGCTGCATGGGGTCGAGCCTAGGCGGCCGGGCGGCGGCGGCTCGGCTGCCCAGGGGCGGAAAGCCGCGGCCTCCTCAGGTCGTACGCCGTGCGGTCCCGTACACCGGACGCGGTACGCGCGAGCGGGAGGTTCGGGGGGATATCCGGCGGGGGCGGCGGACGAGGGCGTGTGCGCGATCCGCGGGTGGACGTTCGCCGGGGAGCAGGCGCTCCGCGGTCAGGCCACGATCCGGTCGAGCAGCCCCTCCCCCACCGGGTAGGGCCGTTCCCGCGGCAGCAGGTGTCCGGCCTCCTCGACGCGCCCGGCCCGTACCAGCGCGTGGATCTCGTGGGCGAGCGGTGTGACGTCGTGGACGGCGACCGTCCACTCGTCCGCGTAGCGGCGGGAGGCCTCTCCGGCGAGGCCGAGCTGGAGGGAGCGGTGTCCCAGGGGGCGGAGGTGGAGGTCGCGCTCGGGGTCCCACTGGACCCGCGCCGGGGAGCGCTTCAGCTCGCGCTGCCAGTCGGCCCGGTCGGGGTGGAAGCCGCGCACGTAGTGGGAGAGGCAGGCGTGGCGCAGGGCCCACTCGAAGCCCTCGCGGGTGATCTCGACGGCGAGGACGGTCTCCTGGCCCTCCTTCAGGCCCCAGCCGCAGCGGTACATCATCCACAGGAACGAGGGCTTGATCCAGGTCATCCGGTCCCGCTTCCACTCGGCCGGGAAGCGCCCGTCGCGGGCGGCCGGGAGGCCGCTCGACGGCCGGTAGGCCTGGTAGACGGTCACCGTGGTCTCGGTGTGGAGCGCGCGGATCTGGTGCTTCGGGGGCGGGGCGGGAACGGACATGGCCCCCAGGGTGCGTCGGAACGCGCCCCGGGGGCCACTGGTTTTGCTCCGGACGTCAGTGCGTCAGTGGTTGCGCGGGAAGCCCAGGTCGACGCCCGCCGGGGCCTCGGACGGGTCCGGCCAGCGGGTCGTGACGACCTTGCCGCGGGTGTAGAAGTGGATGCCGTCGTTGCCGTAGATGTGGTGGTCGCCGAAGAGCGAGTCCTTCCAGCCACCGAAGGAGTGGTAGCCGACGGGGACCGGGATCGGCACGTTCACGCCGACCATGCCGGCCTCGATCTCCAGCTGGAAGCGGCGGGCGGCGCCGCCGTCGCGGGTGAAGATCGCGGTGCCGTTGCCGAACGGCGAGGCGTTGATGAGGGCCACGCCCTCCTCGTAGGTCTCGGCGCGCAGCACGCACAGCACCGGGCCGAAGATCTCGTCCTGGTAGGCCTTGGCCGTGGTCGGCACGTGGTCCAGGAGGGACAGGCCGATCCAGTGGCCGTCCTCGAAGCCGTCGACGGTGTAGCCGGTGCCGTCGAGGACGACCTCGCAGCCCTCGTCCGCGGCGCCGTGCACGTAGGAGGCGACCTTGTCGCGGTGGACGGCCGTGATGAGCGGGCCCATCTCGGAGGTCGGGTCGTTGCCGGGGCCGATCTTGATCTTCTCGGCGCGCTCGCGGATCTTCTCCACGAGCTCGTCGCCGATCGCGCCGACCGCGACGACCGCGGAGATCGCCATGCAGCGCTCGCCGGCGGAGCCGTACGCCGCGGAGACCGCCGCGTCGGCGGCCGCGTCCAGGTCGGCGTCGGGCAGCACCAGCATGTGGTTCTTGGCGCCGCCGAGGGCCTGGACGCGCTTGCCGTTGGCGGAGGCGGTGGTGTGGATGTGGCGGGCGATCGGGGTGGAGCCGACGAAGGAGACCGCGGCGACGTCCGGGTGCTCCAGGAGGCGGTCCACGGCGACCTTGTCGCCGTGCAGGACGTTGAAGACGCCGTCCGGCAGGCCGGCCTCGGCGAGCAGCTCGGCGATCTTCAGGGACGGCGAGGGGTCCTTCTCGCTCGGCTTGAGCACGAAGGTGTTGCCGCAGGCGATGGCGATGGGGAACATCCACATCGGCACCATCGCCGGGAAGTTGAACGGGGTGATGCCGGCGACGACGCCGACGGCCTGGCGGATGGAGGCGACGTCCACGCGGTTCGACACCTGGGTGGACAGCTCGCCCTTGAGCTGGGTGGTGATGCCGCAGGCCAGGTCGACGATCTCCAGGCCGCGGGCGACCTCGCCGAGGGCGTCGGAGTGCACCTTGCCGTGCTCGGCGACGATCAGCTCGGCGATCGCGTCGCGGTTGGCGTCCAGCAGGGCGCGGAAGCGGAAGAGGATCGTGGTGCGCTGGGCCAGGGAGGAGGTGCCCCAGGTCTCGAAGGCGGCCTTCGCGGCGGCGACGGCGGCGTCGACCTCCTCGACCGAGGCGAGCGCCACGCGCGTGGTGACGGCGCCGGTGGCGGGGTCGGTGACCGGGCCCCAGTTGCCCGACGTGCCCTCGACGGTCTTGCCACCGATCCAGTGGTTGACGGTCTTCGTCATGACGGAATGCTCCTTCTGGCTGTTACAGGTGGCGGCGTCGGGCGGTGACGTGCCGGTCGTACTCCTCGCGGGCCTTCACCGCCGACGGACGGGTCGAGGTCTCGGCCACGGGCACATCCCACCACGCCTGGGCCGGGGGCGGGCCCGACACACTGTCTGCCGTTTCGGTCTCGACGTAGACACATGTGGGAACGCTCGCCCGCCGGGCGTCCGCGAGGGCTTCTCGCAGGTCACGCACGGTGTCGGCGCGCAGCACCCGCATCCCGAGGGAGGCCGCGTTGGCGGCCAGGTCGACGGGGAGCGGCGGTCCGGTGAACGAGCCGTCCTCGGCCCGGAAGCGGTAGTCGGTGCCGTACCGCTCGCCGCCCACGGCCTCGGAGAGGCCGCCGATGGAGGCGTAGCCGTGGTTCTGCAGGATGACGAGCTTGAGGGGCAGTCCCTGCTGTACGGCGGTGACGATCTCGGTGGGATTCATCAGATACGTCCCGTCGCCGACGAGCGCCCAGACGGGCCGGCCGGGCGCGGCGAGGGCGACGCCGATGGCGGCGGGGATCTCGTAGCCCATGCAGGAGTAGCCGTATTCGACGTGGTACTGGTCGACGGAGCGGGCCCGCCACAGCTTGTGGAGGTCGCCGGGGAGCGAGCCGGCCGCGTTGATCAGGATGTCGTCGGCGGTGACCAGGGTGTCGAGTGCGCCGAGGACCTGGGCCTGGGTGGGGCGGGCCCGCGGGTCGGGTGCGGCGTAGGCGGCGTCCGTCCGCTCCTGCCAGTCCGCCTTGGCGGAGGTCCAGCGGGCCGTGTCCCGCGGTCGGCCTCCAGGGTGCTCGGCGAGCGCCTCCGTCAGTGCCGTGAGGCCCTCGCGGGCGTCGGCGACCAGGGGCAGCGCGGCCTGTTTGTGGGCGTCGAAGCCGGTGATGTTGAGGTTGAGCAGGCGGGTGTCCGGGCGGAAGAGGGTGCCGGAGGCGGTGGTGAAGTCGCTGTAGCGGGTGCCGACGCCGATGATCAGGTCGCTGGTGCGGGCCAGCTCGTTGGCGGTGCCGGTGCCCGTGTGGCCGATGCCGCCGACCTCGCAGCGGTGGTCGTACGGCAGGACTCCCTTGCCGGCCTGGGTGGTGGCGACCGGCAGGTCGAGGCGCTCGGCGAGGGTGCGCAGGGCGTCCTCGGCGGCGCTGTACTTCACTCCCCCGCCCGCGATGACCATCGGCTGCCGGGCCCCGCGGATGGCGTGGACCGCCGCGTCGAGCTCGGCGGTGTCGGGGCGGGGCCTGCGCACGGTCCAGGTGCGCTCGGCGAGGAACTCCTCGGGCCAGTCGTACGCCTCGGCCTGGACGTCCTGGGGCAGGGCGAGGGTGACGGCGCCGGTCTCCGCGGGGTCGGTGAGGACCCGTACGGCGGCGAGGGCGGCGGGGATCAGCGCTTCGGGGCGGGTGATCCGGTCGAAGTACCTCGACACCGGGCGCAGGCAGTCGTTGACGGACACCTCGCCCGCGTGGGGGACTTCGAGCTGCTGGAGGACGGGGTCGGCGGGGCGGGTGGCGAAGGTGTCGCCGGGCAGCAGCAGGACGGGCAGCCGGTTGACGGTGGCGAGGGCGGCGCCGGTGACGAGGTTGGTGGCGCCGGGGCCGATGGAGGTGGTGACGGCGTGCGTCTGGAGGCGCCGGGACTGGCGGGCGTAGCCGACGGCCGCGTGCACCATGGCCTGTTCGTTGCGGCCCTGGTGGTACGGCATGAGCTCGGGGTACTCGACGAGCGCCTGGCCGATCCCGGCGACGTTGCCGTGCCCGAAGATGCCCCAGGTGGCGGTGATCAGGCGACGGCGTACGCCGTCGCGCTCGGTGTGCTGCGCGGCGAGGAAGCGCACCAGGGCCTGGGCGACGGTGAGCCGGACGCTCATGCGTATCCCTCCGTGTGGTCGGGGTGGAAGCGGATCCGCCACGCCCGCTCGGGGCCGGGTCCGGCCATGACGTTCAGGTAGTACAGGTCGTGCCCGGGCTGGGCGATCGACGGGCCGTGCCAGCCGTCGGGGACGAGGACGGCGTCGCCGGCGCGGACCTCGGCGAGGAGTTCGGCGCCGCCGGGCCGGGAGGGGGTGATCCGCTGGTAGCCGTACGCGTGCTCGCCCGCGACCTCGTAGTAGTAGATCTCCTCCAGGACGGACTCCTCGCCCGGGCGGTGCTCGTCGTGCTTGTGGGGCGGGTAGGAGGACCAGTTGCCGCCGGGGGTGACCACCTCGACGGCGATCAGCCGGTCGCAGTCGAAGGCGGTGGCCGCGGCGAAGTTGCGTACCTCGCGGGCGCGGTTTCCGGTGCCGCGGGTCTCCACGGGAACCTCCGGCGCGGGGCCGTAGCGGGCGGGGAGTCGTCGCTCGCACTTCGCTCCTGCCAAAGCGAAGCGGCCTCCCGCACCGGAGGCGATCTGGGCGTGGGTGTCCCTGGGCACGTAGGCGAAGTCCGATACTCCTTCGAACACGCTTGCGCGGCCTACGAGTTCGAGGATTTCCCCGTCGACGCGCACCGTACCGCCACCGGACAGGGGAAGCACCACCCATTCGCAGTCGGCTGTCTCGAACGTGTGGGTCCCGCCGGGCGGGAGTTCGAGGACGCGCAGCGCGCTGTGGGTCCAGCCGGCCCGTTCGGGGTCGATGTCGACGGCGTACGGGCCGCGGGCGGCGGTGCCGGCCGGGAGGTGCAGAGCGGGCGTGGAGTCCATGCGCTTGTCCCTACCCGTTGTCCGGCGGGCTCACCGGGATCCCGCCGTCCGGCGGCGGCGCCGGGGTCCCGTCGTCCGGCGGGCCGGCCGGGATCGAGCCGGTGCCGGTGGCGAGCGCGAGGGCGATCTCCTCCTCGTACGGCATGGCGGGCGAGCAGGCGAGCCGTCCCGCGACGATCGCCCCGGCCGCGTTGGCCTGGCGCAGGACCTGCTCCAGGTCCCGGCCGGCGAGCAGCCCGTGGGCGAGGGCGCCGCCGAACGCGTCGCCCGCCCCGAGGCCGTTGACGACCCGCACCGGCAGCGGCGGGACCTCGGCGGAGGTGCCGTCGGCGGCCAGCGCGAGCACGCCCTTGGGGCCCTGTTTCACGACGGCGAGCCGGACGCCCGCGGCGAGCAGCGCCCGCGCGGCGGCGTGGGGTTCGCGCTCCCCGGTCGCCACCTCGCACTCCTCGACGTTGCCGACGGCGACCGTGGCGTGCCGCAGCGCCTCGCGGTAGAGCGCGGGCGCCTCGGCGGGGTCCTCCCAGAGGGCGGGCCGCCAGTCGAGGTCGAAGACGGTGAGCGCACCGTCGGGACCGGGCCCTTCGGACCGCTCCCGCAGCGCCGCGAGGGTGGCGCTCCTGCTGGGCTCGACGCTCAGCCCGGTCCCGGTCATCCAGAAGGCGCGGGCGGCACGGAGTGCGGGCAGGTCGAGTTCGTGGGGGTGGATCTCCAGGTCGGGGGCCTTGGGCCGGCGGTAGAAGTGGATCGGGAAGTGGTCGGGCGGGAAGATCTCGCAGAAGGTGACCGGGGTGGGGTACGCGGCGACGTCGGTGACCCAGCGGTCGTCCACCCCGAACGCGCGCAGCTCGCGGTGGAGGTACGTGCCGAAGGGGTCGGCTCCGGTCCGGCTGACGAGGGCGGTGCGGCGGCCCAGGCGGGCGGCGGCGACGGCCACGTTCGCCGGGGAGCCGCCGAGGAACTTCCCGAAGCTCTCGACCCGGGCGAGCTCGACGCCGCTCTGGAGCGGATAGAGGTCCACGCCGATCCGGCCCATCGTGATCAGGTCGTACGGCTCCGACGTCATGCCACGTCACCTCTCGCCTCGGGCCCCGGACCCAGGTCTAGTCGCGGGGCCGGAAGGCTGTCAACGGCATGTCCTTACATTCGGACGTGTGTCATCGTGGCGGTCATGACGAAGCCGTCGCAGCCGTCGAATCCGTCCGGTCCGTCTCCCCTGTCCCGCATCCGCATCGGCTCCGCGCCGGACTCCTGGGGCGTCTGGTTCCCCGACGATCCCCGGCAGGTGCCGTGGCAGCGCTTCCTCGACGAGGTGGCCGGCGCCGGCTACGCCTGGATCGAGCTCGGCCCGTACGGCTATCTGCCGACCGACCCGGCCGTCCTCGCCGAGGAGACCGCCCGCCGGGGGCTGCGGGTGTCCGCGGCGACCGTCTTCACCGGGCTGCACCACGGCCCCGAGGTCTGGGAGCGCACCTGGGCGCACGTGGCCGAGAACGCGGCCCTCGCGCAGGCCATGGGCGCCGGGCACCTGGTGGTGATCCCCTCCTTCTGGCGCGACGACAAGACGGGCGAGGTCCTGGAGGACCGGGAGCTCACCCCCGCGCAGTGGCGGCACCTGACCGGGCTCACCGAGCGGCTCGGGCACGAGGTGCGGGAGCGGTACGGGCTGCGGGTGGTGGTCCATCCGCACGCGGACACCCATGTCGACACCGAGGAGAACGTCACCCGCTTCCTCGACGCCACCGACCCGGAGCTGGTCGCGCTCTGTCTGGACACCGGGCACTACGCGTACTGCGGCGGCGACAGCGTCAAACTGATCGAGACCTACGGCGAGCGGATCGGCTATCTCCACCTCAAGCAGGTCGATCCCGCGGTACTCGCCCGGGTGGTCGCCGAGGAGCTGCCCTTCGGCCCGGCGGTGGCGCGGGGCGTGATGTGCGAGCCGCCGTCCGGGGTGCCGGCCCTCGAACCGGTCCTCGCGGCGGCGCAGGCCCTGGACGTGGACCTGTTCGCCATCGTGGAGCAGGACATGTACCCGTGCGATCCGGACCGCCCCTACCCCATCGCGCTGCGCACCCGCCGCTTTCTCCGCTCCTGTGGCGCCTAATGACGTTGCGTCACTTACGTCACAGCCGTCGCACCTTCGTCACGCATATCTCCGTTACGCGGGTTTTCCGTCACAGGCGATCGACAGGCGCTCCCCTCCCGTCAGGAGGGGTCGTTCACCGGGCACAGGCTCAGTGATCGCCAGTGCACACCCGGCAGCTCCCCCGACGGCGCCCCCGCCGCCGCTGCCGGGCACGCAGGGAGGTGCCACGCATGACGGACAGACGGCTCTGGTCGTACAAGGACATCGCCGCGCACATCAAGGTGCAGCCGGACACGGTCCGCTCCTACCGGAAGCACGGACTGCTGCCGGCTCCCGACCACGTCGAGTCGGGCAAGCCCTACTGGTACGCGGACACGATCCGCGCCTGGGTCGCGAACCGTCCCGGCAACCGCAGCCGCCGGGACTGACCCGCCTCCCCTCTTCCCACAGGGCCTCGCACCGACCGAACCCCGGTGCGGGGCCCTCGCTCATCCCACGTGCTCCTTCTCGCGGGCGGAGTCCGCGCCCGGCTCAGGGGTCCCGGGGGTGGGGGTCGCGGGGGCGGGGGGCGCGGGGGCGGGGGTCGCGGGGGTGCCGCCCTCGCTGATGCCGAAGCGGTCGTGGAAGCGGCGCAGCGGTCCCGGCGCCCACCAGGTGAGGCGGCCGGTCAGCTTCATCACGGCCGGCACGAGCAGGCTGCGCACCACCATGGCGTCCATGAGGACGGCCAGGGCGACGCCGAGGCCCAGCATCTTGGTGTTGGTGACCCGGGAGGTGCCGATCGCGACCATCACCACCGCGAGGATGACGGCGGCCGCGGTGATCAGCCCGCCGGTGCGGCGCAGCCCGAACCTGACCGCGTGCTCGTGGTCGCCGGTGGCGTCGTACTCCTCCTTGATGCGGGAGAGCAGGAACACCCCGTAGTCCATGGAGAGTCCGAAGGCCACGCAGAACATCAGCACGGGCAGGGTGGTCTCGATGTCCCCGGTGGAGGTGAAGCCGAGGAGCCCGGAGAGGTGTCCCTCCTGGAAAACCCAGACGACGGCGCCGAACATCGCGGTGAGGCTGAGCGCGTTGAGCACGACCGCCTGGAGCGGGATGAGCAGGCTGCCGGTGAGCAGGAAGACCAGGATCAGGGTGACGACGGCGATGATCGCGGCCGCCCAGGGCAGCCGCTCGCCGATGGCGTCCTTGGAGTCGACCAGGACGGCGGCGGCGCCGGTCACGGAGGTGGTGAACGGGGCCTTATCCGCGCGCACTTCGCCGACCACCCGCTGGGCGTCGGAGCCGACGGTCTCCCCCTCGGGGACGACGGTGAAGTAGGCGTGGGTGTTTCCGCCGGCCGGGGAGGTCACGGGACCGTCGACCCGAGCGACCCCGTCGACGGCCTCGATCCGCTCGCGGTACCGCGCGTACTGCCCCGGGGTGGCCGCGCCCTCGGCGAGCACGGTGATGCCGCCGCCGGGGTTGCCGGGGAAGGCGTCGCGCAGCCGGTCCTGGACCACTCGGGACTCGGCGGTGGCCGGGAGCTGGCGGTCGTCGGCGGTGCCGAACCGCACCCCGAGGAAGGGCAGTCCGAGCAGCACGAGCCCGGTGGCCGTGGCCACGGCGAAGAGCGGCGCCCTTCGCATCACCAGGCCCGCCGTGCGCGCCCACCCGGCCCCGGCCTCCCGCTCGACGGCCCCGGCCCCGGCCCCGGCGCCGGCGCGGCGACGGAAGAGGCGGCGCAGGTCCAGGGCGTTGACCCGGTCGCCGAGCAGGACCAGCGCGGCCGGCAGCAGGATCAGGGCGGCCGCGGCGGCCAGCAGGACGACGGCTATGCCCGCGTAGGCGAAGGAGCGCAGGAAGTACTGCGGGAAGACCAGCATGGCGGCGAGCGAGACGGCGACGGTGAGGGCGGAGAAGAGCACGGTCCGCCCGGCGGTGCGCAGGGTGGTGGCGACGGCGGTCCGGGTGTCGGCGCCGGCGGCCAGCTCCTCGCGGAAGCGGCGGACCACGAACAGGGCGTAGTCGATGGCGAGGCCGAGCCCGAGGGCGGTGGTCAGGTTCTGCGCGAAGACGGAGACGTCGGTGAGCTCGGTGATGCCGCGCAGCACCGCGTTGGTGCCGAGGATGGCGACGATGCCGATGCCGAGCGGGAGGAGGGCGGCGACGGCGCTGCCGAAGACCATGACGAGCAGGACGAGGGTGATCGGCAGGGCGATCATCTCGGCCTTGAGCAGGTCCTCCTGGATGATCGTCTGCATCTCGTTGCGCACGGCGAGCGGGCCGCCGACGGAGACCTCCACCGGCCCGTGGGTGCCGCGGAAGGCGGGGGCGATGCGCTCCAGGACCGCGCCGGCCGCCTTCTCGTCGCCGTCGATGCGGGCGGCGATCACGGCCTGGCGCCCGTCGGCGGAGCGCAGGGCCGGGGAGCCGGTGCTCCAGTAGGAGCCGACCCCGCCGACGCCCGGCTCGGCGTCGAGCCGCTCGGCGAGCTTCCGGGCCTCGGTGGCGACGGCCGGGGAGTCGACGGCGGGGGAGGCACCCCCGGCGGCGCCCGCGCCGCCCGTGCCGCCCGCGCCGCTCACGTCGACGAGCAGCAGAAGGTTGGGCTGGGAGGCGGGGAACTCGCGCTCCAGGACCTCCAGCGCGTACGTGGACTCGGCGTCCGGGTCCTCCCAGCCGCCGCTGCCCATCCGGTCGCCGACGCCGCTGCCCGCGAGGACGGCGAGCGCGGTGATCACGAGGGCGAGGAGCAGCGACAGACGCGGCCGTGCCGTCACCAGGCGGGTCCACCCCCCGCCGGAAGACGGTTTCTTGACTTCGGCCATGACGCGGTGTCCCCTTCACCGTGACCCAGGCGCTCGCTTCCCGGCAGGTCGCATGGGTCGCCCATTGCCATAGACTGGCAAACACGAGTGATCACTCGCGTTTCCCAAGAATGCGAGCGACCTCTCGTGTTTGTCAAACGTGTTGAGAGAGCTGGGGACAGTCGTGTCCGAAGAAGAGCCGAAGCCGCGCCGCCGCCAGGCCCGCGGGGAGCGCCGTATCGCGCAGCTGCTGCAGGCCGCCGCCGACGTCTTCTGCGCCAACGGCTACACGGCGACCAGCACCAACGCGATCGCCCGCGAGGCGAGCGTCTCGCCCGGCACGCTCTACCAGTACTTCCCGAACAAGGAGGCCATCGCCATCGAGCTCGGCGAGCGGCTCCTCGGCGAGATGCGGGCGGCCCACGGGCAGGCCTTCACCCCGGAGAACCTGGCGCTGCCGCTGCCGCAGATGATCGACGCGGTGCTCGACCCGCTGATCGAGTTCAACTGCCAGAACCCGGCCTTCCTCGCCCTGATGCACGGC
Organism: Streptomyces sp. NPDC020422; assembly: GCF_044386705.1. Taxonomy (NCBI): domain Bacteria; kingdom Bacillati; phylum Actinomycetota; class Actinomycetes; order Kitasatosporales; family Streptomycetaceae; genus Streptomyces; species Streptomyces sp. NPDC020422. Next base: position 511,086 of record NZ_JBIRVJ010000002.1, read on the forward strand.
TCGGAGGTCCCCGGCCGGATCGCCGAGGAGCACGACGCCCTGCACGCCTCGCTGCTCGCCCAGGTCGGCGACCTGCTCGCCCACTACCTGCCCGACAGCGCGGCCGCCGAGCGCGCCCGGATCGCCGACATGACCTTCGCCGTGGTCAAGGCGGGCCTCCAGCTCGTGCTCGCCGCACCCGCGGGCCCCGAGCGGGACGCGGTGGTCGTCGAGATGAAGCGGGCCGTGCAGCGCTATCTCGCCCCGATCGTCGGCGGGGCGCTCACCACGATTCCGAGCCCGTGACCTGATCGGCCGGGAGCGCCTTGCCGCCGGCCCGGGCGCGCAGCCGCAGGGCGAGCAGCGGGAAGACGAGGACCGAGACCATCCCGGCCCCCACCAGGGCCGCCGCCTCACCCGCGGTCAGCACCTCGTCGTCGACGCCGATGGTGGTGATGGCCACGACGAGCGGCAGCGCCGTGGAGCCGTACAGGACCAGCGCGCCCCGGTCGCGCCGGCCGAGGTCGCGCGGCGCGAGGAACCAGACCGGGCCGCCGCGCACCACCAGGAACAGCACCAGGAAGAGCGGCAGGAGCAGCAGGGTCCGCCCGCCGGAGAGCAGCGAGTCGAGGTCGAACTCGATGCCGGTGACGACGAAGAAGACCGGCACCAGGAAGCCGAAGCCGACCGCCTCGACCTTCTCCAGGATCTGCGGACCGGATTCGGGAGCGGCCCCGGTCAGGACCAGACGGGTGATCAGACCGGCCGCGAAGGCGCCCAGCAGCACGTCGAGCCCGAGCGCCGTGGAGGCGCCCAGCATCAGCGCGAGGAGCAGGAAGACGAAGCGGACCGCGAACTGTCCGCTGCTGTGCAGGGTCCTGGCGACGACCCGGGAGAACCACGGCCTGCGCGGCTTCAGCGCCCAGTAGACGGCGCCCGCGGTGAGCGCGGCGAAGGCGGCGAGCAGGGCGGTCGACTCGGCGGCGCTGCGGCCGCTCAGGAGCAGCGCCATGGCGATGATCGGCCCGAACTCCCCCACCGCGCCGAAGGCCATGACCACGTTCCCGAACCGGCCGTGCAGGTCGCCCGCGTCGCGCAGCACCGGGAGCACCGTGCCGAGCGCGGTGCTGGTCAGCGCCACGCCGATGAAGACGCCCTTGTCGTAGCCGTCGCCGAGCAGCACGCCGGCCCCGAGGCCGAGCGCGAGGGCGGCCACCCAGGCCCACACCGAGCGCTTCAGGGTGTCGCCGCGGACCTTGCCGAACTCGATCTCGTACCCCGCGAGGAAGATCAGCATCGTGAGGCCGAGCTGCGAGAGGCCGTCGATCAGCGCGTCGGACGTCGCCCACCCCAGGACGTCGGGACCGATGACGATGCCGAGCAGGATCTCGAAGATGACGAGCGGTACGGGGAGCCAGCGGCCGACCCCGTAGGCGAGCAGCGGCGCCAGGACGGCGATCGCCATGATCAGGATCAGCGTGGTCCCCGAATGCGACATATCGGGTATCTACCATAAGCTCCGGTCAGATGGCCTGTCGGCGGAGGGACTTGGAGGTCTCCCTGTGTACGAGCAGCAACCCCGCACACAGACACCGCCCCCACCCGCGCGCCCACCCGTCGAGCTGCCGCGCCCGGGCCTGTGGAGGCGCTGCCTGTGGGGCGGGCTCGCCCTGTGGGCGCTCACCGCGGTCGTCACGTACGCGACGGAGAACACGACCCTGCTGCCGACCCTGATCCTGCTCGGCAGCTTCCTGGTGCCCGCCGTCTTCGTCCTGTGGGCCTACGAACGGCACGGCCGGGACTTCGGGGTGCCGGTGATCCTCGGCTGCTTCGTCACCGGCGGGGTGCTCGGGGTGCTCGGCGCCTCCGTCATGGAGTACTACCTGCTGCACCCCTCGCTGTGGATGTTCCTCGGTGTCGGGCTCATCGAGGAGGCGGTGAAGCTGGCCGCGCTGATGTTCGTGGTGCGCCGGCGCCCGTGGCTGCGCGGGGTGCGCGCCGGACTCGTGCTCGGCGGCACGGTCGGCTTCGGCTTCGCCGCGTTCGAGAGCGCGGGGTACGCCTTCAACGCCGCCGTGACGATGGACGGCATCGACCTGCGCTCCCTGCTGGAGACCGAGATCCTGCGCGGGGTCCTCGCCCCCTTCGGCCACGGCCTGTGGACCGCGATCGCGGGCGGGGTGCTGCTCGCGTACCGGCGGCCCGACGGGCGGTTCCGCTTCGCGGGGCCGGTGATCGGCGCGTACCTCGGGGTGGCCGTGCTGCACGCGCTGTGGGACTCGATGCACGGGATCGCGCTGTGGCTGGTGCTCCGGCTGACCACCACCAGCCTCGACCGCTCGCTCTTCGCGCAGGGCTACCTCCCCGACCCGAGCGCGCAGCAGGAGCACCTCTTCACCCTGTTCTCGGTGGGCGGTCTGGTGCTCGTGACGGCGGCGGGCCTGACCTGGCTGCGATCGCTCGCGAGAACCGGGCGGGGCACCTCCTGGAACAATACCCCCTAGGGGTATAACATGTGCTAGTACGGCACAGGCGCCCAGAAGCGCACCACCACCGAACGAGGAGAACGTCATGGCCGAACTCACCACCGTCTACCAGGTCAAGGGCATGACCTGCGGGCACTGCGAGGGCGCGGTCTCCAGCGAGATCTCGGAGATCTCCGGGGTCTCCTCGGTCAAGGCCGTCGCCGCCACCGGCGAGGTCACCGTGACCTCCGCGGGACCGCTCGACGTGGAGGCCGTCCGCGCCGCCGTCGACGAGGCGGGCTACGAGCTGGTGGGCCCGGCCGCCTGACCCCCGCACCACCCGGCAGGGCCGTACCGTGGCGGTACGGCCCTGCTCCCGTTCGCACCCCTGGAACCACCCATGACCTCCACGACCACCGAGCTGACGATCGGCGGAATGACCTGTGCCTCCTGCGCGGCCCGCGTCGAGAAGAAGCTCAACCGGATGGACGGGGTGACCGCCACGGTCAACTACGCCACCGAGAAGGCCCGCGTCGAACACTCCGCGGAGGTCACCGTCGGCGAGCTCATCGCCACCGTCGTCAAGACCGGCTACACCGCCCAGGAACCCCCGCCGCCGGAGCCCGAGCCCGCCGCCGGCGCCGAGGCGACCGCGGCCGAGACCGCGGACGACCCCGAGCTCGCCGCGCTGCGGCAGCGGCTGACCGTCTCCGCGGTCCTGTCGCTCCCCGTCGTCCTGCTCGCGATGGTCCCCGCCCTCCAGTTCGACTCCTGGCAGTGGCTCTCGCTCACCCTCGCCGCCCCCGTCGTCGTCTGGGGCGCGCTGCCCTTCCACCGCGCCGCCTGGACCAATCTGCGCCACGGCGCCGCCACCATGGACACCCTCGTCTCGGTCGGCACCCTCGCCGCCTTCGGCTGGTCGCTGTGGGCGCTCTTCCTCGGCGACGCCGGGACACCCGGCATGCGGCACGACTTCGACCTCACCGTCAGCCGCGACCACGCCTCCTCCACCCTCTACCTGGAGGTCGCCGCCGGGGTCGTCACCTTCATCCTCCTCGGGCGCTTCCTGGAGGCCCGCGCCAAGCGGAAGGCCGGCGCCGCCCTGCACGCCCTGATGCGCCTCGGCGCCAAGGACGTGGCCGTGCTGCGCGGAGGTACGGAGGTACGCGTCCCCGTCGCGGCCCTGCGGACCGGCGACCGCTTCGTCGTACGCCCCGGGGAGAGGATCGCCACCGACGGCACCGTCGCCGAGGGCGCCTCCGCCGTCGACGCCTCCCTGCTCACCGGCGAGTCCGTACCCGTCGACGTGACCACGGGCGACCCCGTCACCGGCGGCTGCGTCAACGTCTCGGGCCGACTGCTCGTCGAGGCCACCCGGGTCGGCGCCGACACCCAGCTCGCCCGCATGGCCCAGCTGGTCGAGGACGCCCAGAACGGCAAGGCACAGGTGCAGCGGCTCGCCGACAGGATCTCCGCCGTCTTCGTGCCCGTCGTCCTCCTGATCGCCCTCGGCACCCTCGTGACCTGGCTGCTCGTGACCAGCGACACGACCGCCGCCTTCACCGCCGCCGTCGCCGTCCTGATCATCGCCTGCCCCTGCGCCCTCGGCCTCGCCACCCCGACCGCCCTCATGGTCGGCACCGGCCGCGGCGCCCAGCTCGGCATCCTCATCAAGGGCCCCGAGGTCCTGGAGACCACCCGCAGGATCGACACCATCGTCCTCGACAAGACCGGCACCGTCACCACCGGCCGGATGCGCCTGAGCGGGGTGTACGCGTACGAGGGCACCGACGAGACCGAGCTGCTGCGCCTCGCGGGCGCCCTGGAACACTCCTCCGAGCATCCGGTGGCCCGCGCCGTGGCGGCCGGCGCCGCCGCGAAGCTCGGCGAACTCCCCGTACCGAAGTCCTTCGAGAACGTGCCCGGCCTCGGGGTGCGCGGCTCCGTCGAGGGCCGCCTCGTCCTCGTCGGACGCGCCGCCCTGCTGACGGCCGAGGAGATCGAGATGCCGGCCGGCGCGGCCGGGCCGGGGGTCGTGCACGTCGCCTGGGACGGACGCGCCCGCGGGACGCTCACCGTCGCCGACGCGGTCAAGGAGACCAGCGCGGAGGCGGTCGCCCGGCTGCGCGGCCTCGGACTGCGGCCGGTGCTGCTCACCGGGGACGGCCGGGAGGTCGCCGAGCGGGTGGCGGCCGAGGTCGGCATCGACGAGGTGATCGCCGAGGTGCTGCCGCAGGACAAGGTCGACGTGGTGCGGCGGCTCCAGGCGGAGGGGCGCACCGTGGCCATGGTCGGCGACGGGGTGAACGACGCCGCCGCCCTCGCGACGGCCGACCTGGGCCTGGCGATGGGCACCGGCACGGACGCGGCGATCGAGGCGAGCGACCTGACACTGGTCCGCGGGGACCTGCGGGTCGCGGCGGACGCCATCCGGCTCTCCCGGCGCACCCTGGCGACGATCAAGGGAAATCTGGGCTGGGCCTTCGGCTACAACGTGGCCGCGCTGCCGCTGGCGGCGGCCGGACTGCTCAATCCGATGATCGCCGGACTGGCGATGGCGTTTTCGTCCGTTTTCGTCGTGACGAACAGCCTTCGGCTGCGTCACTTCACGTGAATTCACCTACACGTGACGCACAGGACCTTCACAAGGAGACCTAGATCACAGATATTTGGGGGTAACCATCTGGGCTGTTCGCGAGTCTAAGTGGGCGATGCCGAGAACGTCTTGGGGGACGTTCATGGGATGTCTTGGGGGACGTCCCAGGCAAGCGCGGCCGGGGCACGTGCACGGGGAGCTTTGAGCGGCCCTCCCGTACGTACCCCGGCAGACCGCGCGAGCAGACGCCCGGCCCGGATCCCGTGGGGGGAATCCGCACCGGGGATATGGGAAGCGCCCCGACCGCCGACCCGTGGGGGGATCGGCGGCGGGGCGCTTTCGCTCCGCGGGAGTCGCGTCAGCGGGAGTCCGTCAGCGGGACTCGCCTCAGCGGGACTCGACCGGGACGAAGTCGCGCTCGACGACACCGGTGTAGATCTGGCGCGGGCGACCGATGCGGGAACCCGGCTCCTTGATCATCTCGTGCCACTGGGCGATCCAGCCCGGGAGGCGGCCGAGGGCGAAGAGCACCGTGAACATCTCGGTCGGGAAGCCCATCGCGCGGTAGATCAGACCCGTGTAGAAGTCCACGTTCGGGTACAGGTTGCGCGAGACGAAGTACTCGTCGGAGAGCGCGTGCTCCTCCAGCTTGAGCGCGATGTCCAGCAGCTCGTCGGACTTGCCGAGGGCCGAGAGGACGTCGTGCGCGGCAGCCTTGATGATCTTCGCGCGCGGGTCGAAGGACTTGTACACCCGGTGGCCGAAGCCCATCAGGCGGACGCCGTCCTCCTTGTTCTTCACCTTGCGGATGAAGGAGTCGACGTCGCCGCCGTTGGCCTTGATGCCCTCGAGCATCTCCAGGACCGACTGGTTGGCGCCACCGTGCAGGGGGCCCCACAGGGCCGAGATGCCGGCGGAGATCGAGGCGAACATGTTCGCCTGCGAGGAGCCGACCAGGCGGACGGTGGAGGTCGAACAGTTCTGCTCGTGGTCCGCGTGGAGGATCAGCAGCTTGTCCAGCGCCGAGACCACGACCGGGTCGAGCTCGTACTCCTGCGCGGGGACCGAGAAGGTCATGCGCAGGAAGTTCTCGACGTACCCGAGGTCGTTGCGCGGGTAGACGAAGGGGTGGCCGATCGACTTCTTGTACGCGTACGCCGCGATCGTCGGCAGCTTCGCGAGGAGCCGGATCGTGGAGAGGTGACGCTGCTTCTCGTCGAACGGGTTGTGGCTGTCCTGGTAGAAGGTGGACAGCGCCGAGACCACGGAGGACAGCATCGCCATCGGGTGGGCGTCCCGCGGGAAGCCCTGGAAGAAGCGCTTGACGTCCTCGTGCAGCAGCGTGTGCTGGGTGATCTCGTTCTGGAAGGCCGCGAGCTCGTCGGCCTTGGGAAGCTCGCCGTTGATCAGCAGCGACGCCACCTCGAGGAAGGTGGACTGCTCGGCCAGCTGCTCGATGGGGTAGCCGCGGTACCGCAGAATGCCCTGCTCACCATCGAGGTAGGTGATGGCGGATTTATAGGCGGCGGTGTTGCCGTATCCGCTGTCCAGGGTGACCAGACCGGTCTGGGCTCGGAGCTTCCCGATGTCGAAGCCCTTGTCGCCGACGGTGCTCTCGACCACCGGGTAGGTGTATTCACCGTCCGCGTACCGCAGTACTACAGAGTTGTCGCTCACGTCATCCCTCACCGACGTAGTGCCTCTTCTTCGAGGTGCCCTGACTGTCTCTACCATCCCCCATTTGGCTCAGGAGAGTGCACTCGGGGTCGACCATTGGGCCAATCGGCGGCACTCAGTGCCGCCAACCTGCATATCCTGCCCCCTTCGCCCCGGTTCCGGAAGTCCTCTGTGATCTTTCACCTGTTTTCCTCCCATCAGCACCGATCGCTCCTAGTAGCGTCTCCCGTGTGAAGTTCGTCGCGCAGGTGCAACTGCTGCCGGCGTCCGCGCCTGACGCGGATGCCCTGGCAGCGACCCTGCGTGCCTGCAACCGGGCTGCGAACTGGGTGTCCGCGGTGGCGCACACCAGGGACCTGAAGCGGCGGAACGAGTTGCAGCGAGCGGTGTACCACGACACCAAGTCCGCCTTCGGCCTCGCGGCGCAGCCCGCCGTGCGCGTGATCAAGAAGGTGGTGGACGCGTACGCGACGCTCAGCGCCAACATCAGGGCCGGGAATCTCGGCCCTGAGGGGTCGAGCCGTCGTCGCCGTGCGGAGTCCAAGCCCGTCAGGTTCCGCGAGGACGCGGCGCAGCCGTACGACGACCGCATCCTGACGTGGAACCTCGACGCGCGAACGGTGTCGGTCTGGACCGTGGCCGGTCGGATCAAGGGCATCCCGTTCGTCTGCTCGCCCGGGACTCTCGGGCTCCTCGCGCGGCGCAAGGGTGAGAGCGACCTCGTGATGCGCGACGGCATGTTCTTCCTCATCGCCACGATCGACGTCCCCGAGCCGGCCGCGTACGAGCCGCGGGGGTGGCTCGGTGTGGACCTGGGCATCGTCAACATCGCCACCACGTCCGATGGTCGGATCATGTCCGGTCGCAAGATCAACCGTTACCGTGAGCGCCATCGCGACCTGCGAGCCAAGCTGCAGAAGAAGCGCTCCAAGTCCGCGACGCGGGCCCTCAAGCGGCTGCGCCGCCGGGAGGCCCGACACAGCGCCCAGCACAACCACATCATCGCCAAGAAGATCGTCCACACCGCTGAACGCACCTCGCGGGGAGTCGCCCTGGAAGACCTGGGCGGCATCCGGCAGAGGGTCACGGCCAAGAAGGATCAGCGGTCCAAACTGCACTCGTGGGCATTCGCCCAGCTCGGCGCCTTCGTCGAGTACAAGGCACGCAGGGCAGGTGTGCCGGTCCTGTTCGTGGACCCGCGCAACACCTCGCGCCAGTGCTCCGAGTGCCGGCACACCCACCGGACCAACCGGGTGTCCCAAGCGCGGTTCGCCTGCCGATCCTGCGGGGTCGTGCTGCACGCGGACCACAACGGCTCCCGCAACATCCGCCGACGAGCGGACGCTGTGTGGAAGCGGGGCGCGGTCAATCGCCCCAGAACCGCCGCACGGTAGTTCCGGACGCAGGGGACCACGCGGCCGCCAGTCGCGCTCCACTTGCAATCAACGCCCTCTCCGCCGAGCCCACGAGCCCGGTGTCTCAGGGCCGAGAAGCTGACACCAGAGTGCCCCCTGTGAGGCGATGTGCGAGTGCGGTAAAGCGCCGCCCGGCCGAAACCGTGCGGACCGCCTGGGCGATCGCCCTGCGGGAGCCGACCAGCACCACGAGCTTCCTGGCGCGGGTGACCGCCGTGTACAGCAGGTTCCGCTGGAGCATCGTCCAGGCGCTCATGGTGACCGGGATCACCACGGCCGGGTACTCGCTGCCCTGCGAGCGGTGGATGGTCACAGCGTAGGCATGGGCGAGCTCGTCCAGCTCGTCGAAGGCGTACGGCACCTCCTCGTCCTCGTCGGTGCGGACCACGAGCCGCTGCTCGTCGGGGTCGAGGGCGGTCACGACGCCGACCGTGCCGTTGAAGACGCCGTTGGCGCCCTTCTCGTAGTTGTTGCGGATCTGGGTGACCTTGTCGCCGACCCGGAAGACCCGCCCGCCGAAGCGCTTCTCGGGCAGGTCCGGGCGGGCCGGGGTGATCGCCTGCTGGAGGAGCCCGTTGAGCGAGCCGGCGCCGGCCGGGCCCCGGTGCATGGGGGCGAGGACCTGGACGTCCCGGCGCGGGTCGAGGCCGAACTTGGCGGGAATGCGGCGGGCGGCGACCTCCACGGCCACCCGGGCGGCGTCCTCGGTCTCCTCCTCGGCGAACAGGAAGAAGTCCGGCAGGCCGGTGGTGAGGGGCGGGACGCCCTCGTTGATCCGGTGCGCGTTGGTGACCACGCCGGACTGCTGCGCCTGGCGGAAGATCCGGGTCAGCCGGACCGCCGGGACCGGGCTGCCCGGGGCCAGCAGATCGCCGAGGACCTCGCCCGCGCCGACCGAGGGCAGCTGGTCCACGTCGCCGACCAGCAGCAGATGGGCACCCGGTGCCACCGCCTTGACCAGCTTGTTCGCGAGCAGCAGGTCGAGCATGGACGCCTCGTCGACCACCACCAGGTCGGCGTCGAGCGGCCGGTCCCGGTCGTAGGCCGCGTCCCCGCCCGGCTTCAGCTCCAGGAGGCGGTGGACCGTGGACGCCTCGGCGCCGGTGAGCTCGGCGAGCCGCTTGGCGGCCCGGCCGGTGGGCGCGGCGAGCACGACCTTCGCCCGCTTGGCCCGGGCCAGCTCCACGATCGAGCGGACCGTGAAGGACTTGCCGCAGCCGGGGCCGCCGGTGAGCACGGCGACCTTGCGGGTCAGGGCGAGCCGCACGGCCTGCTCCTGCTCGGGCGCGAGCGAGGCCCCCGTGCGGTCCGCGAGCCAGGCCAGCGCCTTGTCCCAGGCGACGTCGCGGAAGCCGGGCATCCGGTCCTCCGGGGCCCCGAGCAGCCGGCGGACCTGCCCGGCCAGGGACAGCTCCGCGCGGTGGAACGGGATCAGGAACACCGCCGTCACGGGCAGCCCCTCGGGGCCCGGCACCGTCTCCCTCACGACCCCCTCGGGGTCCTCGGCGAGCTCGGCCAGGCACTCGATGACCAGGCCCGTGTCGACCTGGAGCAGCTTCACCGCGTCGGCGATGAGGCGCTCCTCGGGCAGATAGCAGTGGCCCTGGTCGGAGGACTGCGAGAGCGCGTACTGCAGTCCGGCGCGGACCCGGTCGGGGCTGTCGTGGGGGATGCCGACGGCCTGGGCGATCCGGTCGGCGGTGAGGAAGCCGATGCCCCAGACGTCGGCGGCGAGCCGGTAGGGCTGGTTCTTCACGACGGAGATCGAGGCGTCGCCGTACTTCTTGTAGATCCGCACGGCGATGGAGGTCGAGACGCCGACGCCCTGGAGGAAGACCATCACCTCCTTGATGGCCTTCTGCTCCTCCCAGGCCGCGGCGATGCTCTTCGTGCGCTTCGGGCCCAGGCCCGGGACCTCGATCAGGCGCTTGGGGGCCTCCTCCAGGATGGTGAGGGTGTCCAGGCCGAAGTGGGTCGTGATGCGGTCGGCGAAGACGGGCCCGATGCCCTTGATCAGGCCGGAGCCCAGATAGCGCCGGATGCCCTGGATGGTGGCGGGCAGGACGGTCGTGTAGTTCTCCACGGTGAACTGGCGTCCGTACTGCGGGTGGGAGCCCCAGCGGCCCTCCATCCGCAGCGACTCCCCGGGCTGGGCGCCGAGCAGCGACCCGACGACCGTGAGGAGGTCGCCGGCGCCCCTGCCGGTGTCGACGCGGGCGACCGTGTAGCCGCTCTCCTCGTTGGCGTAGGTGATCCGCTCCAGGACCCCTTCGACCACTGCCAGATTGGACATGCCCCGAAGGTAGCGAAGCCCTCGGACACCCCGCGGGGGCCTGTGGACAACCGGACGCACCCGGGATGCCGGAGACCGGTGCGAACCGTACCGTTTCCGGCATGAGCGACGAATCATTCCAGGACGACGTCCTGAACGAACTCGGTGACGACCGGCTCCAGGAGATCGCCGGCCTGCTCGGCACGGACTCCGCCGGGGCGCGGCAGCTCGTGGACAGTTCGGTGGCGGAGCTCTCCGGCGAGTTGCGCTCGGCCGCCGCGGAGCCGGCCAGCGCGGACGAGGTGCGGGCCGCCTTCACCGAGGTCGCCGCGGCCGAGCCGCCGCTCCAGGGCGTCGCCGCGTTCGGCGGGTTGGTGAGCGGCGGTCTGATGGCCGGGGTCCTCGCCAAGCTCGCCAAGCCGGCGGCCAACGCCGTGGCGAAGAGGACCGGCATCCCGGCACCGACCGTCAACCGGGCGGTCGAGGTCCTGGTGCCGGTGGTCCTGGCGGTGATCACCAAGCGGGCGGCCGCGAGGAAGGGCGGCGGGCCGGGCGACATCCTGGGCGGCGGGAAGAAGTAGACCCGCCCGGACGGCCCCGGAGCGGGCAGGCCCCGCGCGGACGGCACCGCAGTGGGCAGCGCCCCCGCCCGGACGCCGCCCCCGCGCAAGCGCCACGCGCCCCCGCTCAGCCCCCCTCACACCCTCAGGAACGCCTCCAGCGTCTCCTCCAGGACCGTCGCCCCGTCCCGCTCCCACAGGGCGTCGTTGAAGAGTTCGACCTCCACCGGGCCGGTGTAGCCGGCCTTCTCCACGAGGGTCGCCCAGGCCGCCAGGTCGATCGACCCGGTGCCCAGCTGGCCCCGGCCGTTGAGGACTCCGGCCGGGAGCGGGGTGGTCCAGTCGGCGAGCTGGAAGGAGTGGATGCGCCCGGCCGCGCCCGCGCGGGCCACCGCCGCCGGGGCGCGGTCGTCCCACCACAGGTGGTAGGTGTCGACGGTGACGCCCACCTGCTCGGCCGGGAAGCGTTCGGCGATCTCCAGGGCCTGGTCCAGGGTGGAGACGGCGCAGCGGTCGGCGGCGTACATCGGGTGCAGCGGCTCGATGGCGAGCCGTACGCCGCGCTCCCCCGCGTAGGGGGCGAGGACGCCGATCGCGTCGGCGATGCGCTCGCGGGCGCCGGCCAGGTCGCGGCTGCCCTCGGGGAGGCCGCCCGAGACGAGGACGAGGGTGTCGGTGCCGAGCGTCGCGGCCTCGTCGATCGCCGCGCGGTTGTCCTCCTCCCACCCGTCGGTGGTGAAGAAGCCGCCGCGGCACAGCGTGGTGACGGCGAGCCCCGCGTCCCGTACGAGCGCGGCGGCGGCCTCGACCCCGTACGCCCGCACGGGTTCGCGCCACAGGCCGAGGCCCGGGATGCCGAGCCGGACGCAGTGGGCGACGAGTTCGGGCAGCGGGAGCTGCTTCACCGTCATCTGGTTGAGGGAGAAGCGGTCGGGGTTCACCGGGGGACTCCGTACACGTCGAGCAGGGAGCGCATCCGGGACGCGGCGAGCTCCGGGTCGGGGAACAGGCCGAGTCCGTCGGCGAGTTCGTAGGCGCGGGCGAGGTGCGGCAGGGAGCGGGCGGACTGCAGGCCGCCGACCATGGCGAAGTGGTCCTGGTGGCCGGCGAGCCAGGCGAGGAGGACGACGCCCGTCTTGTAGTAGCGGGTGGGCGGCTGGAAGAGGTGGCGGGAGAGGGCGACCGTCGGGTCGAGGGTCTTGCGGAAGCCGGCCACGTCGCCGGTGTCGAGGATCCGGACCGCCTCGGCCGCGAGTGGGCCGAGCGGGTCGAAGATGCCGAGCAGGGCGTGGCTGAAGCGTCCGCCCGCCGAGGGCTCGTCGCCCGCGATCAGCTCCGGGTAGTGGAAGTCGTCGCCGGTGTAGCAGCGGACGCCCTCGGGGAGGCGGCGGCGCAGCTCGATCTCGCGCCGGGCGTCGAGGAGGGAGACCTTGATGCCGTCGACCTTGTCGGGGTGGGCGGCGATGACGTCGAGCAGGGTCTCGGTGGCGGTGTCGAGGTCGGCGGAGCCCCAGTAGCCGTCGAGCGCGGGGTCGAACATCGGCCCGAGCCAGTGCAGGATCACCGGCTCGCTCGCCTGCCGCAGCAGATGGGCGTAGAGGTCGAGGTAGGGCTCGGGTCCCGACGCGGCGGCGGCGAGGGCGCGGGAGGCCATGAGGATGGCCTGGGCGCCCGACTCCTCGACGACGGCGAGCTGTTCCTCGTAGGCCGCACGGATCTCCGGGAGGGTGCCGGAGGTGATCTGGTCGGTGCCGACGCCGCAGGCGATCCGGCCGCCGACGCTGTGGGCCTCCGCCGCCGAGCGGCGGATCAGCTCGGCGGCGCCGGTCCAGTCGAGGCCCATGCCGCGCTGGGCGGTGTCCATGGCCTCGGCGACGCCGAGTCCGTGGGACCACAGGTGGCGGCGGAAGGCGAGGGTGGCGTCCCAGTCGACGGCGGCCGGGGAGTCGGGGGTGGTGTCGGCGTACGGGTCGGCGACGACGTGCGCGGCGGAGAAGACCGTGCGGGAGGTGGGGGCGCCGGCCGGGGCGAGCGCGAGCGGTTCGGTGCGGGGCACGTGGGGCCGGGTGGTGCCGTCCGGCTGCGGGAGGCGGATCGCGGCGGGGCTCACAGGGTCACCTCGGGGACGTCGAGGCGGCGGCCCTCGGCGGCCGACTTCAGTCCCAGTTCGGCGAGTTGCACGCCGCGGGCGCCGGCGAGCAGGTCCCAGTGGTAGGGCTCGCCGAGGGCGACGTGGCGCAGGAAGAGCTCCCACTGGGCCTTGAAGCCGTTGTCGAACTCGGCATTGTCCGGAACTTCGTTCCACTGCGAGCGGAAGGAATCGCCGGCGCCGAGCGGGAGGTCGGGGTTCCAGACCGGCTTGGGGGTGGCGGAGCGGTGCTGGACGCGGCAGCCGCGCAGTCCGGCGACGGCGGAGCCGTGGGTGCCGTCGACCTGGAACTCGACGAGTTCGTCGCGGTGGACGCGGACCGCCCAGGAGGAGTTGATCTGGGCGACGGCGCCGCCCTCCAGTTGGAAGATGCCGTACGCGGCGTCGTCGGCGGTGGCCTCGTAGGGCTTGCCCTGCTCGTCCCAGCGGCGCGGCACATGGGTGGCGATCTGGGCGGTGACGGTGGTGACCCGGCCGAAGAGCTCGTGGAGCACGTACTCCCAGTGCGGGAACATGTCGACGACGATGCCGCCGCCGTCCTCGGCGCGGTAGTTCCAGCTGGGGCGCTGGGCCTCCTGCCAGTCGCCCTCGAAGACCCAGTAGCCGAACTCCCCCCGTACGGACAGGATCTCGCCGAAGAAGCCGCCGTCGACGAGGCGCTTGAGCTTGCGCAGTCCGGGGAGGAAGAGCTTGTCCTGGACGACGCCGTGGCGGATGCCGGCGTCGCGGGCGAGGCGGGCGAGTTCGAGGGCGCCGTCGAGACCGGTGGCGGTGGGCTTCTCGGTGTAGACGTGCTTGCCGGCGGCGATGGCCTTCTTGAGGGCGTCGACGCGGGCGGAGGTGACCTGGGCGTCGAAGTAGACGTCGACGGAGTCGTCGGCGAGGACGGCGTCGAGGTCGGTGGACCACTCGGTGAGCCCGTGCCGCTCGGCGAGGGCGCGCAGGGCGGGCTCGCGGCGCCCGACGAGGACCGGCTCGGGCCACAGGGTCTCGCCGTTGCCGAGGTCGAGTCCGCCCTGGTCGCGCAGGGCGAGGATCGAGCGGACGAGGTGCTGGCGGTAGCCCATGCGTCCGGTGACGCCGTTCATGGCGATGCGGACCGTTCTGCGTGTCACGGAGTTTCCTCTCCCCGGCTGCGAACCTGATGGAAAGCGCTTTCTATCGAGGAGGACGCTAGCCTGCCGACATCACCGCCGACAAGGCCCTGGAGGTACGTACGCGATGACCGTCACCCTGGCGGACGTGGCCGCCCGCGCGCGGGTCTCCCCGGCGACCGTCTCGCGCGTCCTGAACGGCAACTACCCGGTCGCCGCCACCACCCGGGAACGGGTGCTGCGGGCGGTCGACGAGCTGGACTACGTGCCCAACGGCCCCGCGAGTTCACTCGCCGCCGCCACTTCCGACCTGGTCGGGATCCTCGTCAACGACATCGCCGACCCCTTCTTCGGGATCATGGCCGGGGCGGCGCAGCACGCGATCGGCGAGGGCGGTCCCGGCCGGACCGGGGGCGGCGAGAAGCTGGCCGTCGTCTGCAACACGGGCGGCTCGCCCGAGCGCGAACTCACCTACCTCACCCTGCTCCAGCGCCAGCGCGCCGCGGCCGTGATCCTCACCGGCGGCTCGCTGGAGGACCCGGAGCACCTGGCGGCGACCGCGGCCAAGCTGGCGCGGCTGACGGACGCGGGCACCCGGGTGGTGCTGTGCGGGCGGCCACCGGTCCCCGGGGAGGCGTCCGCGGCGACCCTGGCCTTCGACAACCGGGCGGGCGCGCGCCGCCTCACCGAGCACCTGCTGTCCCTCGGCCACCGGCGGATCGGTTACGTGGCGGGCCCGGCCGACCGGACCACGACCCGGCACCGCCTGGAGGGCCACCGCGAGGCGCTCGCCGCGGCGGGCGTGCCCGAGGGCCCCACGGTGCACGGCCGCTACGACCGCCCCTCGGGCTATGACGCGACGGCCGAACTCCTGCGCCTCGACCCGGGGCTGACGGCGGTCGTCGCCGCCAACGACACGGTCGCCCTCGGTGTCTGCGCGGCCCTGCGCGACCGGGGCCTGAGCATCCCGGACGACGTCTCCGTGGCGGGCTTCGACGACCTGCCGTTCTCGGTCGACGCGGTCCCCGCGCTCACCACCGTGCGGCTCCCCCTGTACGAGGCGGGCTCCCGCGCCGGCCGCCTGGCCCTGGGCGCGGATCAGGCCCCGCCGGGCGGCCTGGCGCTCATCCCGGCGGAGCTGGTGGTGCGGGGGTCGACGGGGCGGCCGCGGGGGTAGCCGCCCGTTATCCCGGGAGGCGCTCCGCGGAGCCCAGGCCCGTCGCGCGCAGCACGGCGTCCACCGTCTCCTCGACGGTCTGCTCCGCGTTGTCGATCCAGACGCCCTCGCCGGCCAGTTCCTCCCGCATGGCCTCGTCGAGGAAGGCCCAGTTGGTCGTGAGCTTCTTGTGGCGGGCGTTGTTGCGCTCCCAGGCCTTCTCCGGGCCGGGGGCCAGGACGACCACGTGGAGCGGGCCCGCCTTCACGTGGGCGCGGTAGAAGTCGAGGTGGGAGCGGCGCACGACGACGTCGTCGAGGACCGGCAGGAAGCCGGCCGTGACGTAACTGTCGGCGAGCAGGCAGCCGTTGCGGGCGCGCAGCAGGATCTGGCGGTCCGCCTCCGGGTCGCCGTCCGGGGTGGGCCAGTGGCCGCCCCGGACGATCAGCTCCTGGAGGTGGTCGACCTCGATGTGCGCGGCCCGGTCGAACCGGGCCGCGAGTGCCGCCGCGACGGTGCTCTTGCCGCTGCCCGGGATGCCGACGAGGAGGACGGCGCCGGGGGCGGGGGTGGAGGTGTCGACGGTGACGTTCTCGAAGGTCATGCACGCTCTTTCGCTGCGGGGGTCTCGACCGGGGTCGCGGTCGGGCTCTCGGCCCGGCCCGCGACCGGGCTGCCGGTCGCGTTGTCGATCAGGGGCCCCTGCACGCTACGTTCCCCGCTCCCCGTCCCGCCAGCCCTTTTCGCCACCGACGTCAGGGCCACTCCCCCGACCAGGAGCGCCGCCGCGCACCAGCGCAGGGGGCTGACGGACTCGCCCAGGAAGACGGCGGCGGAGGTCATGCCGAAGACCGGGACCAGGAGGGAGAACGGGGCGACCGAGGAGGCCGGGTGGCGGCGCAGGAGCCAGCCCCAGACGCCGAAGCCGAAGACGGTGGTGATCCAGGCGACGTAGACGATCACGCCGACGCCGGCCCAGTCGAGCTGCCGGAGCGCCGCCAGGTCACGGTCGGGGCCTTCGAGGAGCAGGGAGAGGGCGAGCAGCGGCAGCACGGGCACGGTGCTGACCCAGACCATGAAGTTGAGCGCGTCGGGCGGTGCGGCCTTGCGGGTGAGGACGTTGGAGACGCCCCAGCACACGGCGGCGGCGATGACCAGGGCGAAGCCGGTGAGCGGGCCCGAGGCGCCCTCGTCGACGGCGGCGACGCCGATGCCGGCCAGGGCGACGCCCATGCCGGTCAGCTTCACCCGGCCCGGGCGCTCGCCGAGGGCGAGGAAGGCGAACAGGGCGGTGAAGACGGCCTGGACCTGGAGCACCAGGGAGGACAGGCCGGCGGGTGCGCCGAGGCTCATGCCGGTGAAGAGCAGACCGAACTTGGCCACGCCGAGGGCCAGGCCCACGCCCACGATCCACTTCCAGGCCACCTTGGGGCGCCCGACGAAGAAGACCGCCGGCAGGGCGGCGACGAGGAAGCGGAGGGCGGAGAAGAGCAGCGGCGGGAAGTGGTCGAGGCCGATCTCGATGACGACGAAATTGACGCCCCAGAGGGCGGCGACCAGGGCGGCGAGGGCGATGTGGGCGGGGCGCATACGGACGAGGATCCCGTCGTCGGACCATGTAGCACCAGCACGGATTCCTTCATGGTTGGATGAAGCACTGCTACAGAAAGGGCTGGGAACGTGCTCGATCTCGGACGCCTGCGCGCCCTGCACGCCGTCTCCGTCCACGGCACCGTGGGCGCGGCCGCCGCCGCCCTCGGCTACACGCCCTCGGCCGTCTCGCAGCAGATCGGCAAGCTGGAGCGGGAGACCCGGACGACCCTGCTCGAACGCAGCGGCCGGGGTGTCCGGCTCACCGACGAGGCCCGTCAACTCGCCGCTACCGCACAGCAGTTGCTGTCGCTGGTCGAGGAGGCGGAGGTCCGGCTGGAGGAGCGCCGGGGGCTGCCCGCCGGGCGGCTGGGCATCGGCTGCTTCCCGAGCGCGGCGCGCGGTCTCATGCCGAAGGTCCTCGCCGATCTGGCCCGGCGCCACCCGGAGCTCGACGCGCGCCTGTCGGAGGTGGACCCGCACCTCTCCGTCGACCTGGTCGCGCGGGGCGTGCTCGACCTGGCCGTGGCGCACGACTGGGACATCGCCCCGCTTCCGGTGCCGCCGGGCGTGGAGCAGGCGGTGATCGGCGACGACCTCTGCGACATCCTCGTACCGCGGGAGCATCCGCTGGCGGGGCGGGAGTCGGTGCGGCGCGAGGAGCTGACGCGGGAGCGGTGGATCACCCAGCCGCCGGGGACGGTGTGCCACGACTGGCTGATGCGGACGCTGCGAGCGACCGGCTGCGAGCCGCTGATCGCCCATCAGGCCGAGGAGAACCACACCCAGGTGGCCCTGGTCGCCGCCGGGCTCGGGATCGCGCTCGTGCCGCGGCTCGGCCGCGGGGCGCTGCCGCCCGAGGTCGCACCGCTGCTGCTCGACCCGGTCCCGACGCGGCGCCTGCGGGCGTTGTGGCGTACGGGCGCGGCGCGGCGGCCGGCCATCACGGAGACCGTCCGTACACTCCAGGAGCTGTGGCCCGAGGTCGCGGCGAGCGGGTGACGGGCGGCGATTCTTGCGCGGATCCTTGACCTGGCAGTTACTTTCCGGCTATCCGTGGCACCTTGGCAGTTTCCTTCAAGGAAGGAGCACCAGTGCACCACCGCGCCCCATCCCCCTCCCGACGCACCCTCCTCACGGTGACCGCGGCGGCCGCGGCGGCCGCCGTCACCGGGGTGGCCACCCCCTCCTACGCGGCCGGCGACAGCCAGGACGACAGGCTGCGGGCGATCCTCTCCCGCATGTCCCTGGAGGAGAAGGTCGGCCAGCTCTTCGTGATGCGGGTCTACGGCCACTCCGCCACCGCCCCCGACCAGGCCGACATCGACGCCAACCTCAAGGAGATCGGCGTCCGCACCGCCGCCGAACTCGTCGAGCGCTACCACGTCGGCGGCGTCATCTACTTCGCCTGGGCCCACAACACCCGCGACCCGCACCAGATCGCCGACCTCTCCAACGGCATCCAGCGGGCCGCCCTCGCCCAGCCGACCCCGATCCCAGTGCTCATCTCGACCGACCAGGAGCACGGCATCGTCGCCCGGGTCGGCGAGCCCGCGACCCTGCTGCCCGGCGCGATGGCGCTCGGTGCCGGGGGCTCGCACGCGGACGCCCGCAAGGCCGCGCAGATCGCGGGCGCCGAACTCGCGGCCGTCGGCATACGGCAGAACTACGCCCCGGTCGCCGACGTCAACGTCAACCCGGCCAACCCCGTGATCGGCGTGCGCTCCTTCGGCGCCGACCCCGAGGCCGTCGCCGGCCTGGTCGCGGCCCAGGTCAAGGGCTACCAGCGGGCCCGGGTGGCGGCGACCTCCAAGCACTTCCCCGGGCACGGCGACACGGCCGTCGACAGCCATGTCGGCCTGCCGACCATCACCCACACCCGCGAGCAGTGGTCCGCGCTCGACGCCCCGCCGTTCCGCGCGGCGATCGCCGCCGGGATCGACTCGATCATGACGGCGCACATCGTCGTCCCCGCCCTCGACCCGAGCGGGGACCCGGCGACCCTGTCCCGGCCGATCCTCACCGGCATCCTGCGCGAGCAGCTCGGCTACGACGGCGTGGTGGTCACCGACTCGCTCGGCATGGAGGGCGTCCGGACCAAGTACGGGGACGCGCGCGTTCCCGTACTCGCCCTCAAGGCGGGCGTGGACCAGCTGCTCAACCCGCCGAGTCTGGACGTGGCCTGGAACGCGGTCCTGAAGGCGGTCAGGGACGGCGAGCTGACCGAGGCCAGGCTCGACGAATCGATCCTGCGGATCCTGCGGCTGAAGGCGCGCCTCGGTCTGCTCGACGACCCGTACGTCACCCACGCCGGGGTGGACCGCACGGTCGGCACCGCCTCCCACCTGGCCCACGCCGACCGGATCGCCGAGGGGACCACGACGCTGCTGGTCAACGAGGACGGCTTCCTGCCGCTGAGCCGGCGCAGCCACGGCAAGGTGCTCGTCGTCGGCGCCGACCCGGCCTCGCCGTCCGGCACCACCGGGCCGCCGACCACCACCCTCGCCGCCGCCCTGACCGAGCTGGGCTTCACGGCGAAGGCCCTGTCGACCGGGATCACCCCGACCGCCGCGAAGATCGAGGAGGCGGTGGCCGCGGCCGCCGGGCACGACGTGGTCGTCGTCGGCACGTACAACGTCTCGGCGACCAGCCCGCAGCTGACCCTCGTCGCCCGGCTCGTGGCGACCGGGGTGCCCGTCGTGACGATCGCGATCCGCAACCCGTACGACGTCGCCCGGGTCTCCGGGCAGCGGGCCACGCTCGCCGCCTACTCCTGGACCGACGTCGAGCTGCGGGCCGCCGTCCGGGTCCTGACGGGCCGCGCCCGGCCGAAGGGCAGGCTGCCCGTGCCCGTACCGAGCGCGGACGATCCGACGCGGGTGCTCTACCCGGTCGGCTACGGGCTGTCCTACCGCTAGGGCACGCCCGGAAGACGGCAGGGAAACCGGTGAGCCGGCACCCCGCACGCAGCGGGGTGCCGGCTCACGGCGTGTGCGTCAGGACGTCACGGGCGCAGGCCGTGCTCCCGGGTGGCGTCCTCGTCGACGACCCGGTCGATGCGGGCGTCGAAGCGGGCCAGCGGCTTGGCCGCCTGGACCGCGGGGGCGTCGACGCCGGCCCAGGCGAGGATCCGGGCGGTCGCCTTGGCCTTCTCGGCCTCGACCAGACCGGCCACGTTGGCACCGTGGTTGGCACCCGGCGCGACGAACACGTAGCTGTCGCGGGCGCCCTTGCCGAGGCGGAACTGCTCGGAGCCCCACGGGTCGTTGCCGCCGTAGACGAACAGCATGTGGTTCGCGTTCCGCCGGACCCACGTGTCCACGTCGCGCATGACCCAGGGCTTGAACTTCATCGGGATCTCGCGCGGCACGAAGCTGCTGGCCGGCTGGTAGCCGTAGCGGCTCAGACCGTTCAGGTGCGGCTGCTTGATGGTGGGCGAGCCGAGCTCCGTCGCCGCCTGGTAGTAGTACGGCGTGTACCCCTCCAGGCCCTGGTCGGTGTAGGCGGACCAGCCGGAGTAGGCGTCGATCGTCTCGTAGACGGTGTCGTCGCTCGCGGTGGCGGCGTCCGGGATCTGGTCGCAGACGTCCTGGCCGTAGTACTGCCAGAAGCCCCACACGAAGTCGAGGACGACGGCCTCGTAGGCCTTGTCGAGCGAGCCGACCGTGTTGAAGGTGGCGCCCTCGGCCTTCGCCCAGGCCTCGTACTTCTTCTCCAGCGGCTCGCGGCGGACCAGCGCCTCGCGCTGCATGTCGTTCAGCCGGTCGCGGCACTCCTTGGTGCCGACGGTCTCGAAGAACCGGTCGTAGGCCGAGTCCTCGTTGTTGACCACGTCGTTGGGCGCCACGTAGGCGACGACGCCGTCCATGTCACGCGGGTAGAAGCGCTCGTAGTACGTGGCGGTCATGCCGCCCTTGGAGGCGCCGGTGGAGAGCCACTTCTTGCCGTAGACCGACTTCAGCGCCGTGAAGATGCGGTGCTGGTCGCTGGCGGCCTGCCAGATGTCCAGCTTCGACCAGTCGGCGGGCTGCGGCCGGGACGGCGTGAAGAAGCGGTACTCCATGGAGACCTGGTTGCCGTCGATGATCCGCGTCGGTTCGGCCCGGCTCGGGTTGGTGTTGAGCCCGTAGCCGCTGGTGCGGAAGACGGTGGGGCGGTCCGTGTCCTTGTGGAGGACCGAGATCCGCTGCTGGAACGTGCCCGCCCACGGGCGGTGGTGGTCGATCGGCTGCTCGTAGTTCAGGACGAAGAAGCGGTAGCCCGCGTACGGCTTCTCCTCGATCAGGCTCATCCCGGGTATCGCCAGGAGGCGGTCCTTGATGTCCGTGCTCTGCGCGTCGGCGACGGCGGTGCTGCCGGTCTCCGTGTCCGCGGCGGTGGCCACGCCCGTGGATCCGACGGTGCCTATGAGCACCGAAAGCGACACCAGCCATCTGAGCGACTTACGCATTCACCCTCCCCTTGGTTCACAACGGTGTCGTGAACCTAGCCGGGTCAACGTGCGGACCGCCAGACCTGGTTGGGCATTACATACGGTTCAGCACAGGATCCAGCCGGTCGCGGTGCCCCGGCCGGCGATCGTGGCCGAGGCGCGCACACAGCGGTTGAGGGCGTGGACGGTGACCGGCCCCGCCTGCCGGGTGAAGCGCCCCTTGCTCACCGCGGCCCGGCCGCCGCGCGGCTGGAGCGAGACCGCCATCGCGCGCGGGGCGCCCGCCCGGGTGGCGACGGCGAGCGCGCACACGTACTGGCGGGTGCGGTAGAGCCGCAGCTCGCCGCCGGCGAAGCCGACGGTACGGGTGGGGCGGCCGTGGCAGACGGAGGCGGCGTCGGCGGGACTCGCGGCCGGGCCGGCGAGGACCAGGCCGCCGGCGGCCAGCAGCAGGGCGAGCAGGTACGTGACCAGCCGCCGTCTCGTCCCGATCCGGACTCCACCGAACACGTGCACCCCTCCCCTGCTCCGGTCGTACGTGCATACGACGCCGCGGGGGCCGTTTCGGTTGCCTGCGCACCGCCCCGCCCGGCCCCGCACCGGCCCGCGTCGGCCCGCACCGGCCCCACGTCGGCCCGCCCCGGCCCCACGTCGGCCCGCACCGGCCCGCGTCGGCCGCCCGAGGGCCCCGTTGCCTACGCGAACGTGGTGACGATCATCAGCAGGAAGACCAGCTCGGCGACGACCTGCGCGGCGAGCGCGGCCCTGCGGATCCGCTCCCGGGGCGCGACCAGGGCGCCCACGAAGGCGACGGCGGCGACGGCGAGGCTGCCGGCGTACATCCAGCCGGGGTTGGAGCCGCACCCCTCGCCGTAGCCGACGCAGCGGCCGGCGCTGTCGGCGCTGAGCGCGAGGAGGCCGGCCAGGATCGTCGCGGGCACCAGGAGCCCGGCCGAGACCAGCGCCCAGATGCGGACGGCGCGGCCGGAGGCGGAAGCGGGGGCGGCGGGGACGGGGTTGCTCATGGAGCCATCACACCGCGTCCGGGCGCCCCGCGCATGGGCGCCCGTACTCATCTTCGCCCCGGCCCCGCCGGCTGCCGGGCCTACACCGGCTCGGGCTCCTCCTCGCCGACGCCCTGGCCGATGAAGGTGCGCCACAACTCGGCGTAGGCGCCGTCGCGGGCGAGCAGCTCGTCGTGGGTGCCGTCCTCGGCGACCCGGCCGTGGTCCATGACGATCACCCGGTCGGCGCGGGCCGCCGTGGTGAGCCGGTGGGCGACCACCAGGGTGGTGCGGCGGCCCGCGAGGCGGTCGGTGGCCGCGTTGACCTGGGCCTCGGTGGCGAGGTCCAGGGCGGCGGTGGCCTCGTCGAGGAGCAGCACGTCGGGGTCGACCAGCTCGGCGCGGGCCAGGGCGATGAGCTGGCGCTGGCCCGCCGACAGGTTCCGGCCGCGCTCGGCGACCTCGTGGAGGTAGCCGCCGTCGAGGGTGGCGATCATCTCGTGGGCGCCGACCGCGCGGGCCGCGGCCTCCACCTGGGCGTCGGTGGCGTCGGGGCGGCCGTACGCGATGGCGTCGCGGACGGTGCCGGGGAAGAGGTACGCCTCCTGGGGCACGACGCCGAGCCGGTGGCGGTACGCCGTGAGGTCGAGCTCGCGCAGGTCGGTGCCGTCGGCGGTGACCCGGCCGCCGGTCGGGTCGTAGAACCGGGCGACCAGCTTGACCAGCGTCGACTTGCCGGCGCCGGTCTCGCCGACGAAGGCGACGGTCTGGCCGGCGGGGATGCGCAGGTCGATGCCGGTGAGCGCGGCCCCCTCGCCGTCGCCGGCGTCGCCTCCGTACGCGAAGGACACGTTCTCGAAGGCGATCTCGCCGCGCAGTGCGGGCACGGCGCGCGGGGCGTCCGCGGCGGCGGTGGAGGTGGGCTCCTGGAGGAGTTCCTGCATCCGCTTCAGCGAGACGGCGGCCTGCTGGTAGCCGTCGAAGACCTGGGAGAGCTGCTGCACCGGCGCGAAGAACAGGTCGATGTAGAGCAGATAGGCGACCAGGGCGCCGGTGGTGAGGGTGCCTGCCTCGATGCGGTGCGCGCCGACGATGAGGACGGCGGCGGCGGCCACCGAGGACAGCAGGGTGACGAACGGGAAGTAGACCGAGATCAGCCACTGGCCGTGCACGCGGGCCTCGCGGTACTCCTCGCTGCGGGCCGCGAAGCGCGCGGTGCCCGCCTGCTCGCGCCGGAAGGCCTGCACGATGCGCAGCCCCGAGACCGACTCCTGGAGGTCGGAGTTGACCACGCTGATCCGCTCGCGGGCCAGCTCGTACGCCTTCACGCTGGCGCGCCGGAAGTAGTACGTGGCGACGGCGAGCACCGGCAGGGTCGCGAAGACGACCAGGGCGAGCTGGAGGTCGAGGACGAGCAGGGCGCCCATGATGCCGAAGAAGGTGACGACCGAGACGAAGGCGGTGACCAGGCCGGTCTGCAGGAAGGTCGACAGGGCGTCGACGTCCGTGGTCATCCGGGTCATGATCCGGCCGGTGAGTTCGCGCTCGTAGTAGTCGAGGCCGAGCCGCTGGAGCTGGGCGAAGATCTTCAGCCGCAGCGCGTAGAGGATCCGCTCGCCGGTGCGACCGGTCATCCGGGTCTCGGCGGTCTGCGCGGCCCACTGCACCAGGACGGTCACCAGGGCGAGCGCGGAGGCGGCCCAGACGGCGCCGATGGCGAGCTGGTTGACGCCCTCGTCGATGCCGTGCCGGATGAGGATCGGCAGCAGCAGTCCGGCACCGGCGTCGAGGGCGACCAGGCCGAGGCTGACGAGCAGCGGGGCGCCGAAGCCGCGGAGCAGCCGGCGCAGCCCGTAGGAGGTCTCGGGGGCGACGGCCCGGTCCTCGTCGACGTCGGGGGTGTCGTCGGCGGGCGGCAGGGCCTCGACGGCGGCGAGCAGCTCGGGGGTGGCGCCGGGGGCCGCGGAGTCCCCGGCGGCGGTCTCGTCGCGGACCCACAGGGCGGGGGTGATGCCCCGCTCGGCGTCGAACTCGGCGTCGAGCTCGGCGCGCAGGGTGCGGTCCTCGGGCACCTCGGGCGGCGTGAGGTGGCCGGGAGAGACGGCGCCCAGCTCGTCGGGGTCGGTGAGCAGCCGCCGGTAGAGCGCGGAGCGGCCCTCCAGCTCCTCGTGGGTGCCGATGTCGGAGAGCCGCCCGTCCTCGAGGACGGCGATCCGGTCGGCGAGGCCGAGGGTGGAGCGGCGGTGGGCGATGAGCAGGGTGGTGCGGCCCGCCATGACGGACTTCAGGGCCTCGTGGATCTCGTGCTCGACCCGGGCGTCGACGGCCGAGGTGGCGTCGTCGAGGAGGAGCAGCCGCGGGTCGGTGAGGATCGCGCGGGCCAGGGCGAGGCGCTGGCGCTGGCCGCCGGAGAGGGTGAGGCCGTGCTCGCCGACCTTGGTGTCGTAGCCCTCGGGCAGCTCGGCGATGAAACGGTCCGCCTGGGCGGCCCGGGCGGCGGTCTCGATCTGCTCCTGGGTGGCCTCGGGCAGGCCGTACGCGATGTTGGCGCGGACGGTGTCGGAGAAGAGGAAGGAGTCCTCGGGCACCAGCCCGATCGCGGCGCGCAGCGAGTCGAGGGTGAGCTCGCGCACGTCGAGGCCGCCGACGAGGACGGCGCCGTGCGTCACGTCGTAGAAGCGGGGAAGCAGCAGCGAGACGGTGGACTTGCCGGAGCCGGAGGCGCCGACGACGGCGACGGTCTCGCCGGGCCGGATCTCCAGGGAGAACCCGTCGAGGACGGGCCGGCCGTCCTCGTACGCGAAGGACACGTCGTCGAACTCGACGCTCGCGGGCGCGTCGGCCGGGAGCTCCTTGGTGCCGTCGGCGAGCGCCGGCTCGGTGTCGATCAGCTCCAGGACCCGCTCGACGCCCGCGCGGGCCTGCTGGCCGACGGTGAGGACCATGGCGAGCATGCGGACCGGGCCGACCAGGGAGGCGAGGTACGAGGAGAAGGCGACGAAGGTGCCGAGGGTGATCTGGCCCCGGTAGGCCAGCCAGCCGCCGAGGGCGAGCACGGCGACCTGGCCGAGGGCGGGGACGGCCTGGAGGGCCGGGGTGTAGCGGGCGTTGAGCCGGACCGTGCGCAGCCGGCCCGCGAAGAGCTTCCGCCCGGCCTCACGGATCTTGCCGGTCTCCTGCTCCTCCTGCCCGAATCCCTTCACGACCCGGACGCCGGTCACGGCCCCGTCGACGACCCCGGCGACGGCGGCGGCCTGCTGCTGGGCGTACCAGGTGGAGGGGTGCAGCCGGCTGCGGCTGCGGCGGGCGATCCACCACAGGGCGGGGGCGACGGCGAGCGCGACGAGGGTCAGGGGCAGCGAGAGCGCCGCCATCACGCCGAGCGAGATGAAGAACAGCAGGAAGTTCCCGATGGTCATCGGGAGCATGAAGAGCAGGCCCTGGATGAGCTGGAGGTCGCTGGTGGCCCGCCCGACGACCTGCCCGGTGGACAGCTCGTCCTGGCGCCGCCCGTCGAGCCGGGTGATCGTCCCGAACATCTCGGTGCGCAGATCGTGCTGGACGTCGAGGGCGAGGCGGCCGCCGTAGTAGCGGCGGACGTAGGTGAGGCCGTAGACGACGACGGCGGAGGCTATGAGCAGCCCGGTCCACAGGCCGAGCGATCCCGTCTTCGCGCCGATCACGTCGTCGATGATCACCTTGGTGATCAGCGGGACGAGCGCGAGCACGGCCATGCCGGCCAGGGAGGACCCCAGCGCGAGCAGGACGTTCGCCTTGTAGCGCCAGGCGTACGCCCAGAGCCTGCGCGCCCAGCCCCGCTGTCGCTTCTCCGCCTGTTTCTGCCCCACCGCCGCCACGTGGCGCCTCCCGTCCGTCCTGCTCTACCGGAAGGCGCAACGCGGCCGACGTGCGATTTCATCCCGCTGCAACAAACCGGAGCCGCGGAAGGGGGCCCGGGACCGGGCCGCCGGACCGGGCCGCGGTCAGAGGTGCGTGGGCTCGAACATGCGCAGCAGGGCCGGCAGGACCACCACCGAGGGGCCCGGGGTCTTCAGGGCCCGGGCGAGGTCCTGGGTGAGGGTGTCGGGGGTGGTGAGGGTGGCGGGGACGCCGAAGGACTCGGCGAGGGCCACGAAGTCCGGGCGGGTGAGCTCGGTGCCGGTGGTCTCGCCGAAGGCGTCCGTCATGTACTCGCGCAGGATGCCGTAGCCGCCGTCGTCGACGATCAGCCAGGTGACGTCGAAGCCGTACTGCTTCGCCGACGCCAGCTCCGCGATGGAGTACATCGCGCCGCCGTCGCCGGAGACCGCGAGCACCGGCTGGGACGGGTCGGCCGCCGCCGCGCCGAGGGCCGCCGGGAAGGCGTAGCCGAGGCCGCCGGCGCCCTGGGCGGAGTGCATGGTGTTGGGACGGCGGGCGTCGAAGGCGGACCAGGCCCAGTACGACAGGATCGTCATGTCCCAGAAGCTCGGCGCCGCGTCCGGCAGCGCCGCCCGGACCGCGGCCACGACCTGCTGCTCCAGGCCCAGGTCCTGGGCGGCGAGCCGCTCGCTGACCTTGGCCAGGACGGCTTCGACCCGCTCGGGTGCCGTCGGGTCGGGGCGCTCCGGGGCCGTCTCCAGGAGCGCCTGCAGCGCCAGCCGGGCGTCCGCGTGGATGCCGATGGCCGGGTGGTTGGCCTCCAGCTTCCCGGCGTCGGCCTCGATCTGGATCACCCGGCCGCGCGGGGCGAAGGTGTGGTAGTTCGAGGACAGCTCGCCGAGGCCCGAGCCGACCACCAGGAGGACGTCGGCGTCCTCCAGGAAGTCGGTGGTGTGCCGGTCCTCCAGCCAGGACTGGAGCGAGAGCGGGTGCTCCCAGGGGAAGGCGCCCTTGCCGCCGAAGGTGGTGACCACGGGGGCGTTCACGCGCTCCGCGAGTGCGAGCAGCTTGCCGGAGGCGTCGGAGCGGACGACCCCGCCGCCCGCGATGATCGCGGGACGCTCGGCGTTCGCCAGGAGGTGCGCGGCGAGGGCCGTCAGCTCGGGGCGGGGCGCGGCCTCCTCGGGCGTCGCGTCCATCGCGGTGACGACCGGCAGGATCGTCTGCGCCGTGAGCACGTCCTGCGGGATCTCCACCCACACCGGGCCGTGCGGGGCGGTGAGCGCCGACTCCCAGGCGGCGGCGACGGCGGAGGGGATCTGGGACGGGGTGCGGGCCGTGTGGACGGACTTCACGACGTCCCGGAACGAGGCCTGCTGGTCGCGCAGCTCGTGCAGATAGCCGTGCCGGCCGCCGCCGAGCCCGGCCACCGGGATCTGGCTGCCGATCGCGAGGACCGGTGCGGAGGCGGCCGCGGCCTCCTGGAGGGCGGCGAGCGACATCAGGGCGCCGGGGCCGGTGGAGAGCAGCAGCGGGGCCGCCTCGCCGGTGATCCGGCCGTACGCGTCGGCGGCGAAGCCCGCGTTGTTCTCGACGCGGAGGCCGATGTAGCGCAGGTCGCTGCGGCGGAGGGCGTCGAACATGCCGAGGGCGTGCTGGCCGGGGAGGCCGAAGACGGTGGTGGCGCCGAGGCCGGAGAGGGTCTCGATGACGAGGTCGCCGCCGGTGCGTCCCTGGGGCGGGTCGAGGGCGGCGGCGGTCTGCGCGGCGGTGGGGCGCAGGACCAGGTCGTGGTCGTGGGTCATGAGGTCCCTTGGGCGAGCTCGGTCGGTCGGGTGCGGCCCGGTGGTCGGGTCGCGCCCACCCGTTCCGTTCTGCGGAACGACTGCCCACCACCCGGGGCGGCGCGGGGCGGGCGCTGCCCGACCCGCGCCGCAGAGGTTACTTCGCGTCCCTCGACGCCGCGATCTGGCGGGACATGATCGTGGTCAGTTCGTACGCCGTGTGGGAGGCGGCGACGGCCGTGATCTCGGCGTGGTCGTAGGCGGGGGCGACCTCGACGACGTCGGCGGAGACCAGGTTGCAGGAGGACAGGCCGCGCAGGATCTCCAGGAGCTCGCGGGAGGTCATGCCGCCGGCCTCGGGGGTGCCGGTGCCCGGGGCGTGGGCCGGGTCGAGGCAGTCGATGTCGATGGAGATGTAGAGCGGGCGGTCGCCGATGCGCTGGCGCAGCTGGTCGGCGACCTCGTCGGCGCCGCGGCGGTAGATGTCCGCGGAGGTGACGATGCCGAAGCCCATCTTCTCGTCGTCGGTGAGGTCCTGCTTGCCGTAGAGCGGGCCGCGGGTGCCGACGTGGGAGAGGGCGGAGGTGTCGAGGATGCCCTCCTCGACGGCCCGGCGGAACGGGGTGCCGTGGGTGTACTCGGCGCCGAAGTAGGTGTCCCAGGTGTCGAGGTGGGCGTCGAAGTGGAGCAGGGCGACGGGGCCGTGCTTCTTCGCGACCGAACGCAGCAGCGGCAGCGCGACGGTGTGGTCGCCGCCCAGGGTCATCATGCGGGCGCCGGTGGCGAGCAGGTCGTCGGCGGCGGCCTCGATGGTCTCGACGGCCTCGTTGATGTTGAACGGGTTGGCCGCGATGTCACCGGCGTCGGCGACCTGGGCGAGCGCGAACGGGGAGGCGTCCTGCGCCGGGTTGTAGGGGCGCAGCAGGCGGGAGGCCTCGCGGATGGCGTTGCCGCCGAAGCGGGCGCCGGGGCGGTAGGAGACGCCGCTGTCGAAGGGGATGCCGACCACGGCGACGTCGGCGGTGCCGACCTCGTCGAGCCGCGGCAGCCGCGCGAACGTCGCGGGACCGGCGTACCGCGGGATGCGGGACGAGTCGATCGGGCCGCGCGGGGTGTTCTGGTCGCTGCTGCTCATGGTCGGGTCCTCCTGGGGTGTGTCGGTGGGGTGTACCGGCGGGGCCCCGGGTCGCGGGGCCCGGCCGGAGGCCGTGGCACGACAGTAGGCCGCCGGGGGTGCGACGCTGAAGTGTACGTTTCCTCCATTCCCAGCCTGCCTGATGGACGAAGGATCCACCTCATGCCCGCACCGGAGCCCGCGCCCGCCCCGCCCGCGCCACCCGTCCCGCTGGCCGCGCTGCTGGCCCGCACCGAACTCGGTCTGCGGCTGCTCGCGGGCCCGGAGGACGTCTCGCTGCACTGGGTGCACACCTCCGAGATGGCGGACCCCTATCCGTACCTCCTGGGCGGCGAACTGCTCATGACGGCGGGCGTGCAGCTGACGGACCCGGCGCGGTACGTGGAGCGGGTCGTGGAGGCGGGGGCGGCGGCGCTCGGTTTCGGGGTGACGCCGGTGTACGACACGGTGCCGGCGGCGCTCGTCGAGGCGTGCGGGCGGCACGGCCTGCCGCTCCTCGAGGTGCCGCCGCGGACGCCGTTCACGGCGGTGGCGCGGGCCCTGTGGCGGCTGATGGCGGAGGCCCGGCTGCACGAGCTGCGCCGGGTGAGCGAGGCCCAGCGGTCCCTCGCGGCGGCGGCGGCCCGGCCGGACCCGGTCCCCGCGGTGCTGGGCGCCCTCGCCGCGCGGATCGGCG
Source organism: Streptomyces sp. NPDC020422 (assembly GCF_044386705.1). Taxonomy (NCBI): domain Bacteria; kingdom Bacillati; phylum Actinomycetota; class Actinomycetes; order Kitasatosporales; family Streptomycetaceae; genus Streptomyces; species Streptomyces sp. NPDC020422. The sequence goes on from NZ_JBIRVJ010000002.1 coordinate 540,931, forward strand.
GCCGTGCGGTCCTGTTCGGGCCCGGCGGCGGCGAGTCGGCGGCGGCCGGCCGGGAGATCACGGCCGAGGCGTCGCGGGCCCTGGCGGAGCTGGCCGGTGTGGTGGCGCCCCGACCGGGCGGTCCGGCGACGGCGAGCGGCGACGGGGGCGGGCTGCGGCTGGCCGCCTACGCGCTGGGCGGCGGGGACGGCCTCGCGCTGGGCGTGGCGGCCCAGGCGCGCGAGCCGGGCGACCACACGATCGCGGGCGTCGCGGTCGTCCTGCTCTCCCTCCTGACGGCCCCGCACCGGGCCGCCGACGTCTCGGCCCGGGACACCGCCCTGGTCAGGCTGCTCCTCGGGGCGACCCCGGCGGACGCGGCCGCGGCGCTGGGCCCGGGCCCCTGGACGGTGGTGCACGCCCGCGGCGGAGATGGCACCCCGTTCGCGGCGGCGAGCCTGGCGGCGGCGTTGGGGACGGCTTTGGTGGACCCGGGCGAGGGGTTGGGGACGGGGGCGAGCGCGCGGACGGGGGCGAGCGCGCGGACGGGGGCGGGAACCGGGACAGGATCGGGAACGGGAGCAGGAACAGGCGCGGGCGCGGGCGCGGGAGCAGGAGAAGGAACGGGCGCGGGAGCAGGCACGGCCGCGGGAGCGCACGCGAGAACGGCGCCGGTCCGGGGCGCGGGAACGGCGCCGGTCCAGGGCGCCGACGGCCCGCCCGGGTTGCCGCCCGGCGACGGGCCGGGCGGGCCGGCGGGACCCGGCCGCACCGTCCGGCTCCTCCTGCCCGCCCCGGCCGCCGTCGCCGCGCAGCCCGGCTGGACGCTCGGCGTCGGGGCCCCCGCTCAGGCCGACGCGCTCGCCGCCGCCGACGCGCAGGCGGCCCGGGCGCTGCGCCGGGCGGAGGCCACCCGGGCGCCGCTGGTGCGGCACCGCCCGGCCGGCCTCGCCGGGCTGGTGGACCCGGACGAGGCCGCCGCGTACGCCCACGCGCTCCTGGCCCCGCTCTCCGCGCCGCTGGCCGAGACCCTGCGCACCTGGCTGTCGCTGCACGGCAGCTGGGACCGGACGGCCGCGGCGATGGACGTGCACCGCAACACGGTCCGCCAGCGGATCGGGCGCTGCGCCGCGCTCCTCGACCGGGACCTGGACGATCCGGACGTACGGATGGAGCTGTGGTTCGCGCTCGGCCGACGGTGACGGCGGGGCGGGGCCCTCGGGTCGCCTCGGGCCCCTCGGCCGCCTCCGGTCAGTAGAGCTTGTTCACGGCGGTCTTGGTCGTCGTCTTGAAGGCGGTCAGCGGGGCGTCCTTCAGGTCGCCCATCTGGCCCCATCGGACGTAGGTGACGGTCCGGCCGTCGCGGCCCACCGAGAAGAGGTGGATGTCGGTGTTCCCGACCTGCGGGTCCGCGGTGTCCAGGCTGTAGACCCAGGCGCCCTCCTCCACGGCGAGCTTGCCGTGGAAGGCGCTGACGGCCCGCAGGCCCGGGTTCTCCCGCTCCAGCCGCGGGCCGCAGCCCGCGAGGGAGGCGCGCAGGGTGTCGACCAGCTTCACGGCGTCGGCCTCGGTGCGGGCGACGGTGGTGATCTGGACGCCGTTGGTGTCGAGCTCGGTGCTGAACTCGCGGTAGCGGGTGTTCTGCGCCGGGATCTTGTACGGGGCGCAGAGGGCCCCGCCGTTCTCCGGGACGCCGTTGAAGACCTGGGTGGCGGTCCACGGCGTCGACGACGCCGGCATCTGGGCCGCGGCGAGGAAGGCGGGCTGCGCGGCGGCCTGCGCCGGGGCCGTGGCGAGGGCCGCGAGGCCCAGGACGCCGGCGGCGGTGGCGAGTGCGGTACGGAGCTTGTTCATGGTGGTGGATCCCCCGTCGGGTGGTTCGGTCGGTACTCCACCAGCGTCGGGTTCGGCACCCGTCGCCCGCAACGGTGCCACGCCCACCATCCGTCCCGGAACCATTCCACCCCCGTTGACGTGCAAGGACGTGAAGGGTGGGACGCAGGGGCGAGGGGGATGGAATGCCGAGGAACGCCGCCGTCGAGGAGTTCGCGCGGCTCATGCGCGCGATGAAGGCGAGGGACGGACGGAGCTACGAGGCACTGGGCCGCCGCCTGAGTGTCAGCGCGTCCACCCTGCACCGCTACTGCTCCGGCGCGACGGTCCCGGAGGAGTTCGCGGTGGTCGAGCGCCTGGCCGTGCTCTGCGGGGCGGAGGAGGAGGAACGGCGCGCCCTGGAGGAGGCGTGGACGGCCGCACTGCGCACCCGCCGCCCGACCCCGGTGCCGCAGCCGGAGCCGGTGCCCCAGCCGGAGCCGGATGCGACCGCACCGGACTCTGTCCCGGACCCGGAACCCGAGCCGGAACCCGAGCCGGGACCGCCCGCGCCGACCCCCGCCCAGGAGCCGGCCCCGGCCGGCCCCCGCCCCCACCGCAAACGCCGCCGCTCGCTGCTGGTCGCCGGCCTCGTGGCGGTGGCCGGCGCGCTGGCGCTGGGGGCGGCGATGCTCCCCGCAGGGTCCCCGAGCACCACGGCGGCCGCTCCGCAGGACACGCCCGCGCCTCCGCCGCCGTTGACGGTGGCCATGTCCTCGCACGTCTGGGAGAGCGGTTGCGGCCACACGTACCTGGTGGCACGGGAGCCGGGCCGGGTGCCCGCTCCGCCGGTGGGCGCGGACGCGCGGGGCTGGGCGGCGGCGCAGGGGGCGGTGCACGGCGGACAGATGCTGGTGCGCCTGTCGGTGCAGGGGAAGAGCGGCAAGGCCGTCGTGCTGCAGGCCCTGCACGTGCGGGTGGTGGAGCGGGGCGAGCCGCTGCCGTGGCAGGCGTACCGGATGGACGGGGGGTGCGGCGGGGCGGTTACTCCGCGCCGTTTCGAGGTGGACCTGGACCGGCCGCGGCCGGTGGCGCGGTCGCTGGACGGGTACGACGCCTCCGGGGAGCGGGGCAGGACGCTCCCGGCGGTCTCCTTCCCGTACGCGGTCACCGCGGCCGAGCCGGCGGAGCTGCTGGTCTCGGCGCGCACGGCGGGGTGCGACTGCCGCTGGTACCTGGAGCTGGAGTGGAGCGCGGAGGGCCGCCGGGGCACGGTGCGGATCGGGGCCGAGGACGGGGTCCCCTTCCGGACGAGCGCGACGAAGGGGCGCCCGGCGTACACGTACGACTCCATGACCCGGGCCTGGATCACAGACGCGGAGTCTGGACAGGCCGGGTGACCGCTGGGTAACTTCGAGGGAGACAGACTGAGCAAGCGCTTAGACAGCCGGCAGCCCGCACCCCGGAGGAGACGCACCGTGCGCCGTACCGTATTCAACGAGGACCACGAGGCGTTCCGGGAGACCATCCGCGCCTTCATCGAGGCCGAGGTCGTCCCGGTCTACGACGAGTGGTTCGCCGCCGGCCAGGCGCCGCGCGACTTCTACGGCAAGCTCGGCGAGCTCGGCATCTTCGGCATCAACGTGCCGGAGGAGTTCGGCGGCGCCGGCCTGGACACCCACAAGTTCGAGGCCGTCCTCTACGAGGAGACCGCCCGCGCCGGCGTCCAGTTCGGCGGCTCCGGCGTGCACGTGCTGCTGGCGCTTCCCTACATCAAGATGCTCGCCACCGACGAGCAGAAGAAGCGCTACCTCCCGAAGTTCGTCACCGGTGAGGAGATGTGGGCCCTCGCGATGACCGAGCCGGGCACCGGCTCCGACGTCGCGGGCATGAAGACCACCGCGAAGCTCTCCGAGGACGGCACCCACTACGTCCTCAACGGCGCCAAGACCTTCATCACCGGCGGCGTCCACGCCGACCGCGTGATCGTCTGCGCCCGCACCTCCGCCCCCACGGCCGAGGACCGCCGCCACGGCATCTCCCTCTTCGCCGTCGACACCAAGTCCGAGGGCTACTCCATCGGCCGCAAGCTGGACAAGCTCGGCCTGCGCACCTCCGACACCGCCGAGCTGGCGTTCGTCGACGTGAAGGTGCCGGCCGAGGACCTGCTCGGCGAGGAGAACAAGGGCTTCTACTACCTCGGCCACAACCTCGCCTCCGAGCGCTGGGGCATCGCCTTCGGCGCCTACGCGCAGGCCAAGGCCGCGATCCGGTTCGCCCAGCAGTACGTCACGGACCGCACGGTCTTCGGCAAGCCGGTCGCCCACTTCCAGAACACCAAGTTCGAGCTGGCCGCCTGCCAGGCCGAGGTCGACGCCGCCGAGGCCGTGGCCGACCGCGCCCTGGAGGCCCTGGACGCGGGCGAGCTGACCCCGGCCGAGGCCGCCTCCGCGAAGCTCTTCTGCACCGAGGTCGCGCACCGCGTCATCGACCGCTGCCTCCAGCTGCACGGCGGCTACGGCTACATGAACGAGTACCCGATCGCCCGCCTGTACGCGGACAACCGCGTCAACCGCATCTACGGCGGCACCAGCGAGATCATGAAGTCGATCATCGCCAAGTCGATGGGCCTCTAAGTGCCCGAAGCGCACACGGCACTGGATGACCTGCTCGCTCTGCTCGACCTGGAGCGGATCGAGCAGGACATCTTCCGGGGACGGTCCCGCCCCTCGATCGTCCCCCGCGTCTTCGGTGGCCAGGTGGCCGCCCAGGCGCTGGTGGCGGCGGGGCGGACCGTTCCCGACGACCGGCCCGCCCACTCCCTCCACGCGTACTTCCTGCGCGCCGGGGACCCGGGCGCGCCGATCGTCTACACGGTCGACCGGATCCGCGACGGGCGGTCCTTCACCACCCGCCGGGTCGTGGCCGTCCAGCACGGGCAGCCGATCTTCCATCTCTCGGCGTCCTTCCAGACGTACGAGGACGGGCTCGACCACCAGGCGGACATGCCGGCCGCCCCGGACCCCGAGTCGCTGCCGACGGCCGCCGAGATGCTGCCGCGGGACCTCCCCCGCGAGGTGGCGAACCGGCTGATCGAGGCCCGTGCCGCGGTCGACCTGCGCTATGCCGAGACGCCCCCGTGGGGAACGGTCGGCACCCCGCGCGAGCCGCGCTCCCAGGTCTGGTTCCGCACCAACGGCAAGCTGGCCGACGACCCGCTGCTGCACGTCGTCCTCGCCACGTACGTCTCCGACATGACGCTGCTCGACTCGATCCTCCTGGCGCACGGCCGGGGCGGCTGGGCGGTCGGCGACGTCGTCGGCGCGTCCCTGGACCACGCCATGTGGTTCCACCGCCCCTTCCGGGCGGACGAGTGGCTCCTGTACGACCAGGAGTCGCCCACCGCTTCGGGCGGGCGCGGCCTGGGCCAGGCGCGGATCTACACCCAGGACGGGCGGCTGGCGATCTCGGTCATCCAGGAGGGTGTCGTTCGCGTCCCGCGCTGATGATCGGACATACCGTCCGACCATGGCGGAGAACGGCGAGAGCACCTTCACAGTGATCGTGGCGGCGATGGCCAATCTGGGCATCGCCGCCGCCAAGGCCGTCGCGGGCGTGGTCAGCGGATCCAGCGCGATGCTGTCGGAGGCGGCGCACTCGCTGGCCGACACCGTCACCGAGTTCATGCTGCTGACCGCGCTCAAGCGCAGCGAGAAGCCGGCCGACGAGGACCATCCGCTCGGCTACGCGAACGAGCGCTACGTCTGGGCGATGCTCGCCGCGGTCGCCACCTTCGTGGGCGGCGCGGTCTTCTCGCTGTACGACGGCATCCACACGCTGATCGAGGGCGAGGAGCTGGGCGATCCCCTCGTGTCGTACGTCGTCCTGGGCGTCGCCTTCGTCCTGGAGGGCTTCAGCCTGCGCACGGCCGTCCGGCAGGTGAAGGGCGAGGCGGCCCGGGCGCGGGCCCCCTTCGGCCGCTATCTGCGGCTCACCCCGGACACGACCGTCAAGGCGGTCGTCATGGAGGACTCGGCCGCCCTCGCCGGCCTGATGCTGGCCGCCGGCGGTCTGCTCGGAGTGCAGACCACCGGATCGAGCGTCTGGGACGGGGTCGCCTCGATCCTGATCGGCCTGCTGCTGGTGTACGTGGCCTGGGTCCTGGGCCGCTCCAACGCGGAGCTGCTCGTCGGGCGCCCGCTCCCCCGTCCGATGCGGCAGGCGGTCCGCGAGGAGCTGCTGTCCGTGGACCACGTGGTCGGCGTCCTGGACCTGACGACGCTGATCCAGGGCCCGGACGAGGTGATGGTGGCGGCGAAGGTGGACTTCAGGGACGTGGTCTCGGCGGAGCAGGTGGAGCTCGCCTGCGAGCAGGCCGAGGCCCGGCTGCGGGCCCGCTTCCCGGCGATCCGCCGGGTGTACCTGGATCCGACGCCGGGCCGTCCGTGAACGGGCGGCCCGGGCTCAGCCGAGCAGCCCCGCCGCGTCCAGCAGGTAGGCGGTCAGCGGCTCGTAGAACCGGGGGTCGACGACGTGGTCGTCCAGCGGCACGGTGACCTGCATCGTCCCCTCCGCCTCCGCCAGGAACAGGGCGGGGTCGTTGCAGTCCGCGTAGCCCACCGAGTCCACCCCCCGCTGTGCCGCGCGGCCCGCCCAGCCGTGGTCGGCGACCACCAGGTCGGGCGCGGGCTCGCCGAGCGCCGCCAGGCCGTCGAGGATCGCGTTCATGGGCTCCGGGGAGTGGGTGTGCCACAGGCTGGCGCCCCGTTCGAAGACGGCGACGTCGGCGAACTGCACCACGTACCCCTCGTCGGCGGTCAGCCCGCCGGGGATCCGCACGATGTCGCAGCCCCGGGCCCGCAGCGCGGCGGCGACCCGGCTGTGCGCGTCGATCAGGGCGCCGGGGTGCCCGGTCGCGAAGAGCACCCGCTCCTTGGCCGCGGCGGCCTTGGCGAGCCGCGCGGCCATGCGGTCGAGGGCGGCGACGGTCAGCTCGGGGTCGATGGTGTCCTGCCCCGTGCGGTGCGCCGGGTCGTCGACGACGCCGCACCGCTCGGCCATCACCGCGAGCACGTCCTGCTCGTCGCTCCACCGCTCCCCGAACTCCAGGCCGAACCAGTAGTGCCGGTCGCCGTTGGCGAGCTTGCGGTAGTGGGAGAGGTTGTTGTCGCGGGGCGTGGCGACGTCTCCCGCGATGCGCGTGCGGACGAGGTGCTCGACGAGGGCGGGGCGGCTGAGTATCGGCATGCTGCTCATTGTGCCGTCCGGCGCCCCGGGCCGTGCTGGTGACGGCCCGGAGAGGGCCGCACCGGCCCCTGTCGCGCGGGTCAGGCCGCCAGTGCGCCGAGGGCGCCGTGGGCCAGGTTCCTCAGGAGGCGCTCCATCCCGTCGCGGCCCAGGGGCGCGCCGAGGTGCGGGGTCGAGTTGAGCAGGCCGAAGACGGCGTGCACGGCGGCGCGCGCCTCGGACTCGGCCGCCGCCGGGTACAGCTCGCGCACCACCGCGACCCAGAGCTCCACGTACTGGCGCTGGAGCTGCCGGACCCGCTTGCGGTCCTCGTCCTTGAGGCGGTCGAGCTCGCGGTCGTGCAGGGTGATCAGGGGCCGGTCGTCGAGGGCGAAGTCGATGTGGCCGTCGATGAGGGAGCCGAGCACCGCGCGCGGATCGCCGTCGGACTCGGCGACGCGCAGCCGGCCGCCGGCGAGCAGGCGCTCGCTGATGCCGACGAGGAGTTCGGCGAGCATCGCGTCCTTGCCGGGGAAGTGGCGGTAGAGCCCGGGGCCGCTGATGCCGACCGCGGCTCCTATCTCGTCCACGCCCACCCCGTGGAAGCCGCGCTCGGCGAAGAGGCGGGCGGCTTCCTTGAGGATCTGCTCGCGGCGCGTCGGGGCGTCGGTCCGGCCGGTCGTGGTCATGGATTCGATTCTAGACAACCCCGTTAGCGGTCGTTAACCTGAACGCACATACGTTAACGCTCATTAACCGAGTGGACCGAGCAAGGGAGCTCGACGGATGCAGCAGGCACCTGTGCTGACGAGCGCGGCGGACCCCGCGTCGCCGGCCTGGCAGGCCAACGAGGCGGCCCACCACGAGCTGGCCGCGACCCTGCGCGCCAAGCTCGCCGAGGCGGCGCTCGGCGGCGGCGAGAAGGCCCGCGCCCGGCACACCGCGCGCGGCAAGCTGTTGCCGCGGGACCGCGTGGACACGCTGCTCGACCCGGGCTCGCCCTTCCTGGAGCTGGCCCCGCTCGCGGCGAACGGGATGTACGGCGACCAGGCCCCGGCGGCCGGCGTCATCGCGGGCATCGGCCGGGTGAGCGGCCGCGAGTGCGTGGTCGTCGCCAACGACGCGACCGTCAAGGGCGGCACGTACTACCCGATGACGGTGAAGAAGCACCTCCGCGCCCAGGAGGTGGCCCTGGAGAACCGTCTCCCCTGCCTCTACCTGGTCGACTCCGGCGGCGCCTTCCTGCCCATGCAGGACGAGGTCTTCCCCGACCGCGAGCACTTCGGCCGGATCTTCTACAACCAGGCCCGGATGTCCGGCGCCGGCATCCCGCAGATCGCTGCGGTCATGGGCTCCTGCACGGCCGGCGGCGCGTACGTCCCGGCGATGAGCGACGAGGCCGTGATCGTCAGGAACCAGGGCACGATCTTCCTCGGCGGCCCGCCGCTCGTGAAGGCCGCGACCGGCGAGGTGGTGACCGCGGAGGAGCTCGGCGGCGGCGAGGTCCACTCCCGGATCTCCGGCGTCACCGACCACCTCGCGGAGGACGACGCCCACGCCCTGCGGATCGTCCGGAACATCGTCGCCACCCTCCCCGAGCGCGGCCCGCTGCCCTGGTCGGTCGAGCCGGCCGAGGAGCCGAAGGTCGACCCGTACGGGCTGTACGGCGCGGTCCCGGTCGACTCGCGGACGCCGTACGACGTGCGCGAGGTCATCGCCCGGGTCGTGGACGGCTCCCGCTTCCAGGAGTTCAAGTCCGAGTACGGCCAGACCCTGGTCACCGGCTTCGCCCGGATCCACGGCCACCCGGTCGGCATCGTCGCCAACAACGGCATCCTGTTCGCCGAGTCCGCCCAGAAGGGCGCGCACTTCATCGAGCTGTGCGACCAGCGCGGGATCCCGCTGGTCTTCCTGCAGAACATCACCGGCTTCATGGTCGGCAAGGCCTACGAGCACGGCGGCATCGCCAAGCACGGCGCCAAGATGGTCACGGCCGTGGCCACCACCCGGGTGCCGAAGCTGACCGTGGTGGTCGGCGGCTCGTACGGCGCGGGCAACTACTCGATGTGCGGCCGGGCGTACTCCCCCCGCTTCCTGTGGATGTGGCCCAACGCCAAGATCTCGGTCATGGGCGGCGAGCAGGCCGCGTCCGTCCTCGCCACGGTCAAGCGCGACCAGCTCGGCGACGCGTGGAGCGCCGAGGAGGAGGAGTCCTTCAAGGACCCGATCCGCGCGCAGTACGAGACGCAGGGCAACGCCTACTACGCCACGGCCCGGCTCTGGGACGACGGGGTCATCGACCCCCTGGAGACCCGGCAGGTCCTCGGCCTCGCCCTGACCGCCTGTGCCAACGCGCCCCTGGGTGACCCCCAGTTCGGCGTCTTCCGGATGTGAAGGGTCCCCAGGAGATGCAGAGCATGTTCGACACCGTCCTCGTGGCCAACCGGGGCGAGATCGCCGTCCGCGTCATCCGCACCCTGCGGGAGATGGGCGTCCGCTCGGTGGCCGTGTACAGCGACGCGGACGCCGATGCCCGGCACGTACGGGAGGCGGACACGGCGGTGCGGATCGGTCCGCCGCCGGCCGCCGAGTCCTATCTCTCCGTGCCGGCCCTGCTGGAGGCGGCCCGCCGCACCGGCGCGCAGGCCGTCCACCCCGGCTACGGCTTCCTCGCGGAGAACGCCTCCTTCGCGCAGGCCTGCGCGGACGCGGGCCTGGTCTTCATCGGCCCCTCCGCCTCGGCGATCTCCCTCATGGGCGACAAGATCCGGGCGAAGGAGACCGTGCAGGCGGCGGGCGTCCCCGTCGTCCCGGGCGCCGCCGACCCCGACATCGTCGACGCCGCGCGCGAGCTGGGCGCGCCCGTGCTGCTCAAGCCGAGCGCGGGCGGCGGCGGCAAGGGCATGCGGCTGGTGCGGGACCTGTCGGTCCTGGAGGAGGAGATCGCGGCGGCGCGGCGCGAGGCCCGGTCCTCGTTCGGTGACGACACGCTCCTCGTGGAGCGCTGGATCGACCGCCCGCGGCACATCGAGATCCAGGTCCTCGCGGACGCGCACGGCAACGTCGTGCACCTCGGTGAGCGTGAGTGCTCGCTGCAGCGGCGCCACCAGAAGATCATCGAGGAGGCCCCCTCGGTCCTCCTCACCCCGGAGATCCGGGCGTCGATGGGTGCGGCGGCGGTCGAGGCGGCACGTTCCTGCGGGTATGTGGGCGCGGGCACGGTCGAGTTCATCGTGCCGGGCGGCGACCCGTCCTCGTACTACTTCATGGAGATGAACACCCGCCTCCAGGTCGAGCACCCGGTGACGGAGCTCATCACCGGCCTCGACCTGGTGGAGTGGCAGCTGCGGGTGGCGGCGGGCGAACCGCTGTCCTTCGCGCAGCAGGACGTGCGCCTGGACGGCTGGGCGATCGAGGCCCGGATCTGCGCCGAGGACCCCTCGCGCGGCTTCCTGCCGTCCGGCGGCACGGTCCTGGCGCTGAACGAGCCGCAGGGCTCGGGGGTGCGCACGGACTCGGGCCTCTCGGCGGGCACGGAGGTGTCGTCCCTCTACGACCCCATGCTGTCGAAGGTCATCGTCCACGCGGCCGACCGCCCGACGGCCCTGCGCAAGCTGCGCGCGGCCCTGGCGGACACGGTCACCCTGGGCGTCCCCACCAACGCGGGCTTCCTGCGCCGTCTGCTGGCCCACCCGGACGTGGTCGCGGGCGACCTGGACACGGGGCTCGTGGAGCGGGACGCGGAGTCGCTGGTCCCGCAGGGGGTGCCGGACGAGGTGTACGCGGCGGCGGCCGCGGTGCGGCGCGCGGCGCTCTCCCCGGCGCCCCGGGACGGCTGGACGGACCCCTTCTCGGTGCCGGACGGCTTCCGCCTGGGCGGCACCCCCAAGCCCCTGGCCTTCCCCTTCCGCGTCCCGGGACTCGAACCCGTCACCGTGGAGGCACCGGCCGGGGCTCGGGTCACCGACACCTCCGTGACCGTGACCGTGGACGGGGTCGCCCACTCCTTCCACCGCGTCGGCGACTGGCTCGGCCGTGACGGCGACTCCTGGCACGTCCTGGACCACGACCCCGTCGCCGCCGCGCTCTCCGGCGCCCGGCACGGCGGGGCCGACACCCTCGCCGCGCCCATGCCGGGCACCGTCACCGTGGTGAAGGTGGCGGTCGGGGACGAGGTGGAGGCCGGTCAGAGCCTGCTGGTGGTCGAGGCGATGAAGATGGAGCACGTCATCTCCGCCCCGCACGCCGGCACCGTCACCGAACTGGACGTCGCCCCCGGCACGACCGTCGCCATGGACCAGGTCCTGGCGGTCGTCGCCCCGCGCGAGGAGGAAGAGGCATGAGCAGCCTGCCGATGACCGTGGCCGACCCCGCGCTGCCGGCCCGGGTCCGGATCCACGAGGTGGGCCCCCGGGACGGCCTGCAGAACGAGAAGACGGTCGTCCCGACCGCGGTGAAGGCCGAGTTCGTGCGGCGGCTCGCGGCGGCCGGTCTGTCGACCGTCGAGGCGACCAGCTTCGTGCACCCCGAGTGGGTCCCCCAACTGGCCGACGCCGAGGAGCTGTTCCCGCAGCTCAGGGATCTGCCGGTGCGGCTGCCCGTGCTGGTGCCCAACGAGCGTGGCCTGGACCGGGCGCTCGCGCTCGGCGCCCGCCAGATCGCCGTGTTCGCCTCCGCCACCGAGTCCTTCGCCAAGGCCAACCTCAACCGGACCGTGGACGAGGCCCTCGCGATGTTCGAGCCGGTGGTGACCCGGGCGATAGAGCAGGGCCTGACCATCCGCGGCTATCTGTCGATGTGCTTCGGCGACCCCTGGGAGGGCGCCGTGCCGATCGAGCAGGTGGTCCGGGTCACCAAGGCGCTCGCCGAGATGGGCTGCGACGAGCTGAGCCTGGGCGACACCATCGGCGTCGCCACCCCGGGGCACGTCGCCGCCCTGCTCACGGCGCTGAACGAGGCGGGCGTGCCCACCTCCCGTATCGCCGTGCACTTCCACGACACCTACGGGCAGGCCCTGTCCAACACGCTCGCCGCGCTCCGGCACGGCGTGACCACGGTCGACGCCTCCGCGGGCGGCCTCGGCGGCTGCCCGTACGCGAAGAGCGCGACCGGCAACCTGGCCACCGAGGACCTCGTGTGGATGCTCGACGGCCTCGGCATCGAGACCGGGGTCGATCTGGCCGCCCTCGCCGCCACGAGCGGGTGGATGGCCGAACAACTGGGCCGCCCGAGCCCGTCCCGTACCGTACGCGCGCTCTCCCACAAGGAGTCCTGAGCATGTCCCTCGACCACCGGCTCTCCGACGAGCACGAGGAACTCCGCCGCACCGTGGAGGAGTTCGCCCACGACGTCGTCGCCCCGAAGATCGGCGACTTCTACGAGCGTCACGAGTTCCCCTACGAGATCGTCCGCGAGATGGGCCGCATGGGCCTGTTCGGCCTGCCCTTCCCCGAGGAGTACGGCGGCATGGGCGGCGACTACCTCGCCCTCGGCATCGCCCTGGAGGAGCTGGCCCGGGTCGACTCCTCCGTCGCCATCACCCTGGAGGCGGGCGTCTCGCTGGGCGCCATGCCCGTCTACCGCTTCGGCACCGAGGAGCAGAAGCGCGCCTGGCTGCCGAAGCTGTGCTCGGGCGAGATGCTGGGCGCCTTCGGCCTGACCGAGCCGGGCGCCGGCTCGGACGCGGGCGGCACCCGCACCACGGCCGTCCGGGACGGTGACGAATGGGTCATCAACGGCTCGAAGTGCTTCATCACCAACTCCGGTACGGACATCACGGGCCTGGTCACGGTCACGGCCGTCACCGGCCGCAAGCCCGACGGGCGCCCGCTGATCTCCTCGATCATCGTCCCCTCCGGCACCCCCGGCTTCACCGTCGCCGCGCCCTACTCGAAGGTCGGCTGGAACGCCTCGGACACGCGGGAGCTGTCCCTCCAGGACGTCCGCGTCCCGGCGGCCAACCTGCTCGGCGAGGAGGGCCGCGGCTACGCCCAGTTCCTGCGCATCCTGGACGAGGGCCGGATCGCGATCTCGGCCCTCGCCACGGGCCTCGCGCAGGGCTGCGTCGACGAGTCGGTGAAGTACGCGAAGGAACGCCTCGCCTTCGGGCGCCCGATCGGCGACAACCAGGCCATCCAGTTCAAGATCGCCGACATGGAGATGCGGGCGCACATGGCCCGGGTCGGCTGGCGTGACGCGGCCTCCCGCCTGGTCCTGGGCGAGCCGTTCAAGAAGGAGGCGGCGCTGGCGAAGCTGTACTCCTCGACGGTCGCGGTGGACAACGCCCGCGAGGCGACCCAGATCCACGGCGGCTACGGCTTCATGAACGAGTACCCGGTGGCCAGGATGTGGCGCGACTCGAAGATCCTGGAGATCGGCGAGGGCACCAGCGAGGTCCAGCGCATGCTGATCGCGCGGGAGTTGGGCCTGACCTCCTGACGCCCGACACCACCGGTGAAGCCCGTCGTCCCCTTCGGGGGCGGCGGGCTTCGTCGTGTCCGGCCGCGGTGACGACCCCACCCCTGGTGATCGAAGTGAGGGTAGGCTAACCTGCTCTCGATAAGGTGAGGCTTACCTACCTAGGCCTGTCCGGCCCCGTCCGGACCCGCCTCCCCCTATCGCGATACCGACCCGAACCACCCCGAACCGCCCCGATCCACCCGGCCGCCGACCCCGGCTCGTACCGAAAGCGACTCCGCCATGCCCAGCACCGCCCGAGCCACCTTCCTCACCCGCCGCGGCCTGCTCGCCGCGGGCGGCGCCCTCGGGCTCCTCGCCACGCTCACCGCCTGCGGCGGCGGCGAGGGCACGGGCGGCGACTCCCCCGCCAAGGCCGCCGGGAAGTCCGGCCCGTGGACGTTCACCGACGACCGCGGCATCGCCGTCGAGGCGAAGACCACCCCGAAGAACATCGTCGCCTTCACCGGAACCGCCGCCGCCCTCAAGGACTTCGGCGTCGAGGTCAAGGGCGTCTTCGGCCCGACCACGGTCAAGGACCCGAAGACCGGCGCCGTGACGCCCGACGTCCAGGCCGGCGACCTCGACATCAACAAGGTCAAGGTCATCGGCAACGTCTGGGGCGAGTTCAAGACCGAGGAGTACCTCAAGCTCCAGCCCGAGCTCCTCGTCACGGACATGTGGGAGAAGAACGACCTCTGGTACGTGCCGGCCGAGCAGAAGGACAAGATCGCCAAGATCGCGCCGAGCGTCGCCCTGTGGGCCGCCGACAAGTCCATGCCGGCCGTCCTGCAGCGCCACGCCGACCTCGCCGCCTCGCTCGGCGCCGACGTGAACACCGCGCGCATCAAGGCGGACAAGGCCCGCTTCGAGGCCGCCGCCGAGCGGGTCCGCAAGGCCGCGAAGGGCAAGAAGGACATCAAGGTCCTGATCGGCTCCGGCTCCCCGGACCTCTTCTACGTCTCCACCCCCGACCGGCCGACCGACACGCTCTTCTTCAAGGAGCTCGGCGTCAACATCGTCACGCCCACCAAGCTCGACCAGGCCGGCTGGTTCGAGGGTCTGAGCTGGGAGAACGTCGACAAGTACAAGGCCGACGTCATCATGCTCGACAACCGCACCTCGGCCCTGCAGCCCGAGGCCCTGAAGGCCAAGCCCACCTGGGCCGCGCTGCCCGCCGTCAAGGCCGGCCAGGTCATCCCGCGCGTGACCGAGCCCATCTACTCGTACGCCAAGTGCGCCCCGCTCCTGGAGGACCTGGCCAAGGCCCTCGAGAACGCCAAGAAGGTGTCCTGACCCATGACGAACGCCGAGACCGCCCCGTTCCAGTTCTTCAGCCTCCAGGTCGACCGGACGCGGCGGCTCGGCCCGTCCCTGGTGCGGGTCACCTTCACCGGTGAGGAGCTGAAGGGCTTCGCCGCCGGGGGCCGCGACCAGTCGCTGTCCCTGTTCCTGCCGCACCCCGGCCAGGACGCCCCCGTGCTGCCGCCGCTGGACGACCCGGACATGTACGCGATCCTGGGCGCCTACCGGGCCATGCCGCACGACGAGCGGGCCGTGATGCGCTCGTACACCGTCCGGGAGCAGCGCACCGAGCCGGCGCCCGAGGTCGACATCGACTTCGCGGTCCACGAGGACGGCGGCCCCGCCTGCCGCTGGGCCCAGCACGCCAAGCCCGGCGACCGGGTGGTCGTGCTCGGCCCCGCGGTCGCGGAGAACACCGGGGTGCGCTTCCGGCTCCCCGAGGACGCCGACTCCGTCCTGATCTGGGGCGACGAGACGGCCCTGCCGGCCGTCTCCGCGATCCTGGAGTGGCTGCCGGCCGAGACCCGCGCCCACGTCTACCTCGAAGTCCCCTACTCCGGCGACCGCATGGAGCTCGCGACCGAGGCGGACGCGACGATCACCTGGCTGGTACGGGAGGAGGGCGCGCCGACCGCCGTCGAGGCCGTCGCGGGCGCCGAACTCCCGGGCGAGACACCGTACGTGTGGATCGCGGGAGAGTCCGGCGCCGTGAAGGCGCTGCGCCGCCACTTCGTGCGCGAGCGCGGCCTGGACAGGCGCCGGGTGACCTTCGTCGGCTACTGGCGCAAGGGCCTGTCCGAGGACGCCCTGCGCGAGGTGCCGGACGAGACGCAGGAAGAGGCGTAGCCACCGGCGCGCGTTCAGACCCCCCACAGGGCCGACGGCCCCTCAACCCTCGCGGGTTGGGGGGGCCGTTGTTGTACGTGAAGGTTAGGTTAGGCTAACCTTACTTACGCCTTCACCGACCGCGTCCCCCACACCCGGAAGGGCTTCCACATGCGTTCCCACCTGCTCAACGACACGACGGCGGAGAGCTACCGACGCTCCGTCACCGAAGGAGTGGAGCGGGTGGCGAGGAAACTCGCCACGACGCGCGGCCCGTTCACCGGGATCACCCCCGCCGAACTCGCCCCCGTCCTCGACGCCGTGGACCTCGACCGGCCGCTCGGCGACGCCTCAGCCGCCCTCGACGAGCTGGAGGACGTCTACCTCCGCGACGCGGTCTACTTCCACCACCCCCGCTACCTGGGCCACCTCAACTGCCCGGTGGTGATCCCCGCCGTCCTCGGCGAGGCCGTGCTCTCCGCCGTCAACTCCTCCCTCGACACCTGGGACCAGAGCGCCGGCGGCACCCTGATCGAGCGCAAGCTGATCGACTGGACCACCCGCCGCATCGGCCTCGGCCCGCTCGCCGACGGCGTGTTCACCAGCGGCGGCACCCAGTCCAACCTCCAGGCCCTGCTCCTCGCCCGCGAGGAGGCCGGCACGCCCGACCTGTCGAAGCTGCGGATCTTCTCCTCCGAGTGCAGCCACTTCAGCGTCCAGAAGTCGGCCCAGCTGCTCGGCCTCGGCCGCGACGCCGTCGTCTCCATCCCGGTCGACCGGAACAGGCGCATGCAGTCCGTCGTCCTCGCCGCCGAACTGGAGGCCTGCCGCGCCGAGGGCCTGGTCCCGATGGCGATCGTCGCCACCGCCGGCACCACCGACTTCGGCTCCATCGACCCGCTGCCCGAGATCGCCGCCCTCGCCGCCGAGTACGGCGCCTGGATGCACGTCGACGCCGCCTACGGCTGCGGGCTGCTCGCCTCGCGGACCCGCCGCCACCTCCTCGACGGCATCGAGCAGGCCGACTCGGTCACCGTCGACTACCACAAGTCCTTCTTCCAGCCGGTGAGTTCCTCCGCCGTCCTGGTCCGCGACGGCGCCACCCTGCGCCACGCGACCTACCACGCGGACTACCTCAACCCCCGCCGGACGCTCGCCGACCAGATCCCGAACCAGGTCGACAAGTCCCTCCAGACCACCCGCCGCTTCGACGCCCTCAAGCTGTGGATGACGCTGCGCGTGATGGGCGCCGACGGCGTCGGCGAGCTCTTCGACGAGGTGTGCGACCTGGCCCGCGAGGGCTTCGAGCTGCTCGCCGCCGACCCGCGCTACGACGTCGTGGTCGAGCCGCAGCTCTCCACCCTCGTCTACCGCTACATCCCCGAGGCCGTCACCTCGCCCGCCGAGATCGACCGGGCCAACCTCTACGCCCGCAAGGCCCTCTTCGCCTCCGGCGAGGCCGTGGTCGCGGGCACCAAGGTCGACGGCCGCCAGTACCTCAAGTTCACCTTGCTCAACCCCGAGACCACCGCGGCCGACATCGCCGCCGTCCTCGATCTGATAGCCGGCCACGCCGAGCAGTACCTGGGAGAGAACCTTGTCCACGCCTGAGACGCCGCAGACACACGACTTCATCGGCATCGGGCTCGGTCCGTTCAACCTGGGCCTCGCCTGCCTGACCGAGCCGATCGCCGAACTCAACGGCGTCTTCCTGGAGTCGAAGCCGGACTTCGAGTGGCACTCGGGGATGTTCCTCGAAGGCGCCCACCTCCAGACCCCGTTCATGTCGGACCTGGTCACCCTCGCGGACCCGACCTCGCCGTACTCCTTCCTCAACTACCTCAAGGAGAAGGGCCGGCTCTACTCCTTCTACATCCGCGAGAACTTCTACCCGCTCCGGACGGAGTACAACGACTACTGCCGCTGGGCCGCGGGGAAGCTCACCTCGATCCGCTTCTCCACCACCGTCTCCGCCGTCTCCTACGACGAGGCCGAGGAGCTGTACGTGGTGACCACGGAGTCCGGGGAAACGTTCCGCTCGCAGCGGATCGTCCTCGGCACCGGCACCCCGCCGTACATCCCGGAGACCTGCGAGGACCTCGGCGGCGACCTCATCCACAACTCGCGCTACCTCCCCCACAAGGAGGAGCTCCAGAGGAAGAAGTCGATCACCCTCGTCGGCAGCGGCCAGAGCGCCGCCGAGATCTACTACGACCTCCTGAGCGAGATCGACGTCCACGGCTACCGCCTGAACTGGGTGACCCGCTCCCCGCGCTTCTTCCCGCTGGAGTACACCAAGCTCACCCTGGAGATGACCTCCCCCGAGTACGTGGACTACTTCCACGCGCTGCCCGAGCAGACCCGCTACCGCCTGGAGACCCAGCAGAAGGGCCTCTTCAAGGGCATCGACGGCGAGCTCATCGACGCCATCTTCGACCTGCTCTACCAGAAGAACCTGAACGGCCCGGTCCCCACCCGGCTGCTCACCAACTCGGCCCTGCACTCCGCCGCGTACGACGCCACGACGGGCACGTACACGCTCGGCTTCCGCCAGGAGGAACAGGAGAAGGACTTCACCGTCGAGACCGAGGGCCTGGTCCTCGCCACGGGCTACAAGTACCGCGTCCCCGCCTTCCTGAAGCCGGTGGAGGACCGCCTGCGCCTCGACTCCCACGGCCGCTTCGACGTGGCCCGCAACTACGCGATCGACACCACGGGCCGCGGCGTCTTCCTGCAGAACGCCGGGGTGCACACCCACTCGATCACCTCGCCCGACCTGGGCATGGGCCCGTACCGCAACGCGTACATCATCCGGGAGATGCTGGGCTCCGAGTACTACCCGGTAGAGAAGACGATCGCGTTCCAGGAGTTCGCCGTATGAGCATCCAGATCCGCCCCCTCGACCCGCTGAAGGACGCGGAGCTGATCCACCCCTGGGTCACGCACCCCAAGGCCGCGTTCTGGATGATGCAGGACGCGAAGCTCCAGGACGTCGAGCGGGAGTACATGGCGATCGCCGCGAACCCGCACCACGACGCCTTCATCGGGATCGTCGACGGCGAGCCGGCCTTCCTCATGGAGCGGTACGACCCCGCCCGGGTCGAACTGGTCGGCCTGTACGAGCCGGAGGCCGGCGACGTCGGCATGCACTTCCTCGTCGCCCCGAGCGACACCCCCGTGCACGGCTTCACCCGCCGGGTGATCACCGCGGTGATGGCGGAGCTGTTCGCCGACCCGGCGACCGCCCGGGTCGTCGTCGAGCCCGACGTGCGCAACACGGCCGTGCACGCGCTCAACGCGGCCGTCGGCTTCGTGCCCGACCGCGAGATCCGCAAGCCCGAGAAGCAGGCCCTGCTGAGCTTCTGCACCCGAGCCCAGTTCGAGACCGCCGTGGGAGCCGCCATATGAACCCCGTCGCCCACCTCACGCCCCAGCGCTGGGCCGACGCCAACCGGGCCCTGATCCGCAAGGGCCTCGCCGAGTTCGCCCACGAGCGGCTGCTCGACCCGCAGGAGCTGGGCGAGGGCCGCTACCGGGTGCTGAGCGACGACGGGCTCACCGAGTACCGCTTCACCGCGGACCGCTTCGCCCTCGACCACTGGCAGGTCTACCCCGAGTCGATCAGCTGCCACCAGGGCAGCGAGCAGCTCCCCCTCGACGCCCTGCGGTTCATCACCCAGCTGCGCGGCTCCCTCGGCCTGAGCGACGAGATCCTGCCGGTCTACCTGGAGGAGATCTCCTCCACGCTGGCCGGTACGGCGTTCAAGGCGACCAAGCCGCGCGTGACCGCCGCCGAGCTGGCCCGCGCGGACTTCCAGGCGATCGAGACCGGGATGACCGAGGGCCACCCCTGCTTCGTCGCCAACAACGGGCGGCTGGGCTTCGGCGTCGACGAGTACCGCGCGTACGCCCCCGAGGCGGCCGCCCCGGTGCACCTCGTGTGGCTGGCCGCGCACCGCGACCGCACCACCTTCACGGCCGGCGCGGGCATCGACTACGAGACCTTCATCCGCGCCGAGCTCGGCGACCGGGCCGTCGACGGCTTCGCCGCGACCCTCGCCGCCCGCGGTCTGGACCTCGCCGACTACCTGCTGGTGCCGGCGCACCCCTGGCAGTGGTGGAACAAGCTGTCCGTCACCTTCGCCGCCGAGGTCGCGCAGCAGCGCCTGGTCTATCTGGGCGAGGGCGACGACGCCTATCTGGCCCAGCAGTCCATCCGTACCTTCTTCAACAGCTCCGATCCGGCCAAGCACTACGTGAAGACGGCGCTGTCGGTCCTCAACATGGGCTTCATGCGGGGCCTTTCGGCCGCCTACATGGAGGCCACCCCGGCCATCAACGACTGGCTGGCCGGTCTGATCGAGGCGGATTCCACCCTGAGGGCGGCGCGCTTCTCGATCATCCGCGAGCGCGCGGCGGTCGGCTACCGGCACCTGGAGTACGAGGCGGCCACCGACCGCTACTCGCCCTACCGCAAGATGCTCGCCGCCCTCTGGCGCGAGTCGCCGGTGGCCTCCCTCGCCGAGGGCGAGCGGCTGGCGACGATGGCCTCGCTGCTCCACGTCGACCACGCGGGCGCGTCCTTCGCGGGCGCCCTGATCAAGGAGTCGGGCCTGGCCCCGGCGGCGTGGCTGCGCCGCTATCTGGACGCCTACCTCGTCCCGGTCCTGCACTGCTTCTACGCGTACGACCTGGTCTACATGCCGCACGGCGAGAACGTGATCCTCGTCCTGGACGAGCGGGGCGCGGTCTCCCGGGCGGTCTTCAAGGACATCGCGGAGGAGATCTGCGTCATGGACCCGGCCGCGGTGCTGCCGCCCGCGGTGGAGCGGGTCCGGGCGGAGGTCCCGGAGGACATGAAGCTGCTCTCCGTCTTCACAGACGTCTTCGACTGCTTCTTCCGCTTCCTCGGCTCCACCCTGGCCGCCGAGGGCGTCCTGCCCGAGGACGAGTTCTGGCGCACGGTCGCCGCGTGTGTGAGGGACTACCAGGACGCCCACCCGGCCCTGGCGGACCGCTTCGCGCAGTACGACATGTTCGCGGACACCTTCGCCCTGTCGGCGCTCAACCGCCTCCAGCTCCGCAACAACCGCCAGATGGTCGACCTGGCCGATCCGTCGGCGGCCCTGCAGCTCGTCGGCGACCTGGTGAACCCGATCGCGCGGTTCGCCTGACGGACCGGTGCGGGCCCCGGCGGGAGACGGTCCTCCCGCCGGGGCCCGCGCTGTTTCCCGTCCCCCTACTCGGCCGCCCACGGCACCTGCGGCGACCGGTGGAAGTCGATGCCGAGGTTGTCCAGGCGGGGTCCCTGGGCGGCGAGGCGGTGCCGGTAGGCCTCCCAGTCGTGGGTGGACGCCGGGGACCAGCCGAGTTCGGCGATGCCCGGGAGGCGGGGGAAGGCCATCTGGTCGATGTGGGCGCTCTCGGAGATCGTCTCCGTCCACAGCGGGGCCTCGACGCCGGCGACGGCGGAGGGGGGCAGGCCCGGCAGCAGGGTCGCCGGGTCCCAGTCGTAGGAGCGTTGCACCTCGACGTATCCGGCCCAGGCCAGGCCCAGCTTGGTGTCCTTGGTGTACTTCATGTCCAGGTAGGCGCGGTCGGCGGGCGAGAGGATGACGCCCGTGCCGTTGCGTCCGGCGGCGGCCACCTGTTCCTTCTCGGCGGCGGACGACCGGTCGAGGCCCCAGTACTGGGCGAGGGCGCCGTCGGCGGGCCGGGCGCCGGTCAGCTGGTGCCAGCCGATGACGGTCTTGCCGTACCTGGCGACGAGGGGCTGCACCCGGTCCATGAAGGCGGTGTAGTCGGCGTGGCTGGTGGAGTGCGCCTCGTCGCCGCCGATGTGGAGGTAGCGGCCGGGGGTGAGCGCGGCGAGCTCGCGGATCACGTCGTCGACGAAGGCGTACGTGATCTCCTTCGGCACGCACAGGGAGCTGAAGCCGACGTTCGTGCCGGTGTAGAGGGGCGGGGCCACGCCGTCGCAGTTGAGTTCGGCGTAGGAGGCGAGGGCCGCGTTGGTGTGGCCGGGCAGGTCGATCTCGGGGACGACCTCCTGGTAGCGGGAGGCGGCGTAGCGGACGATCTCCTTGTAGTCGTCCTTGGTGTAGTGGCCGCCGGGGCCGCCGCCGACCTGGGTGGAGCCGCCGTAGGTGGCGAGCCGGGGCCAGGAGTCGACGGCGATGCGCCAGCCCTGGTCGTCGCTGAGGTGCAGATGCAGCTTGTTGACCTTGTAGAGGGCGAGCTGGTCGATGTAGCGCTTGACCTGGTCGACGGTGAAGAAGTGGCGGGAGACGTCGAGCATCGCGCCCCGGTAGGCGTAGCGCGGAAAGTCGGTGACGGTGCCGCCGGCGATCCGCCAGGGGCCGGGCTGCACGGTCCTCTTCTCCACCGCGGCGGGCAGCTGCTGGCGCAGGGTCTGGACGCCGCGGAAGAGCCCGGCGGGGCGGTGGGCGGTGAGGGTGACGCCGCCGCTGCCCGCGCGCAGCTCGTAGCCCTCCTCGCCGAGCGCGGCGGAGCGCTGCGAGAGCCGGAGCAGGATCCCGCCGCGGGCCGCGTCCGCGTCGACGACGGGCAGCGGGTAGCCGGTGGAGGGGCGCAGCAGTGCGGCGAGGTAGCCGCCGATGCCGCGGGTCTCCGGGTCGTCGGTGCCGAGGCGGACGGCGGTGGCGCGGGTGAGGGTGTAGGGCGCGCCGCCGGGGGTGACGGAGGCGGGTGCGGGCACGATCGCGCCGAGCGGGCGCGGGGTGCCCGGCGCCGGTGCGCCGGGGGTGCCGGTCGGGCCGGCGGCGCCGAGGGTGGAGAGGCCGGCGGCGAGCAGGAGGAGTGGGCCGAGGAGTCGCGGAAACGTGCTGCGCTGTCTCACGGGCAGGTCCCTTTCGGCGGGGTGCGTGCGGCGAGCGGTGCGTATCCGAACAGTCACCATGCGTACCGTGCGTCCCGTCGGCGGTCAAGGTGTAGACTAATTAGCCCGTCCGGGGGTGTGATCATGACGCACGCTGCCCGATATCGGGCAGGATTCTTGCCATGACCCCCGGGTACCCCTCAGTATTCACGGGTGCTCGAACGCCGACCGTCGCACGACGACCTCATCGACCATCTGGTCCGCAGCACCGCGCTCCAGCGCGGTGAGGCCGCCCGGGTGGTGCTCGACGTGCTGGCGTACTTCGACGAGTCGACCGAGGAGTTCGTCCGGCGCCGCCACCGCGAGCTGCAGTCCGGCGGCTCGGTCAACGCCGAGATCTTCGAGCGGATCGCGGGTGAGCTCCCGCACCGCGCCGTGGCGCCACCGGAGCTCTCGCTCCGGCAGCTGCGCCGCATCGTCTACGGCTGAACGGACCGGTACGGCCGGGCACACTCACTGACCTTGGAGGGTTGACACCTTTATGTGCGGAATCGTCGGTTACATCGGCAAGCGTGACGTGGCCCCGCTGCTGCTCGAAGGGCTGCAGCGCCTGGAGTACCGGGGTTACGACTCCGCCGGCATCGTCGTCACCAGCCCGAAGGCCGCCGGCCTGAAGATGGTCAAGGCCAAGGGCCGGGTCCGCGACCTGGAGGCCCGGGTCCCCAAGCGCTTCGCGGGCACCACCGGCATCGCGCACACCCGCTGGGCCACTCACGGCGCCCCGAGCGACGTGAACTCGCACCCGCACATGGACCCCGAGAACAAGGTCGCCGTCGTCCACAACGGCATCGTGGACAACGCCGCCGAGCTGCGCGCCAAGCTGGAGTCCGAGGGCGTCGTCTTCGCCTCCGACACCGACACCGAGTGCATCACCCATCTGATCGCCCGCTCCCAGGCCGACACCCTGGAGGAGAAGGTCCGCGAGGCGCTCAAGCACATCGAGGGCACCTACGGCATCGCCGTCATGCACGCCGACTTCAACGACCGCATCGTGGTGGCCCGCAACGGCTCCCCGGTCGTCCTCGGCATCGGCGAGAAGGAGATGTTCGTCGCCTCCGACGTCGCCGCCCTGATCGCCCACACCCGCCAGGTCGTCACCCTCGACGACGGCGAGATGGCCACCCTCAAGGCCGACGACTTCCGCACGTACACGACGACGGGCGCCTCCACGACGGCCACCCCGGAGACCGTGGAGTGGGAGGCCGCCTCGTACGACATGGGCGGCCACGACACCTACATGCACAAGGAGATCTCCGAGCAGCCCGACGCGGTCGACCGCGTGCTGCGCGGCCGGATCGACGACCGCTTCTCCACCGTGCACCTCGGCGGCCTCAACCTCGACGCCCGCGAGGCCCGCGGCATCCGCCGGATCAAGATCCTCGGCTGCGGCACCTCGTACCACGCCGGTCTCATCGGCGCCGGTCTGATCGAGTCCATGGCCCGCATCCCCGCCGACGCCGAGCCTGCCTCGGAGTTCCGCTACCGCAACCCGGTCGTGGACCCCGACACCCTGTACATCGCGGTCTCCCAGTCCGGTGAGACCTACGACGTGCTGGCCGCCGTCCAGGAGCTCAAGCGGAAGGGCGCCCGCGTCCTCGGCGTCGTCAACGTGGTCGGCTCCGCCATCGCCCGCGAGGCCGACGGCGGCATGTACGTGCACGCCGGCCCCGAGGTCTGCGTGGTCTCCACCAAGTGCTTCACCAACACGGTGGTCGCCTTCGCGCTGCTCGCCCTGCACCTCGGCCGCATCCGCGACCTGTCCGTCACCGACGGCAAGCGGATCATCGAGGGCCTGCGCAAGCTGCCCGGCCAGATCGAGGAGATCCTCAAGAGCGAGGACGAGATCAAGAAGCTGGCCAAGGAGTACGCCGGCGCCCAGTCGATGATGTTCATCGGCCGGGTCCGCGGCTACCCGGTCGCCCTGGAGGCCTCCCTCAAGCTGAAGGAGATCTCCTACATCCACGCCGAGGCCTACCCGGCCTCCGAGCTGAAGCACGGCCCGCTCGCCCTCATCGAGCCGGCCCTGCCGACGGTCGCCATCGTCCCCGACGACGACCTGCTGGAGAAGAACCGCGCCGCCCTGGAGGAGATCAAGGCCCGCAGCGGCCGCATCCTCGCGGTCGCGCACCAGCTCCAGGAGAAGGCCGACCACACCATCGTCGTGCCGAAGAACGAGGACGAGCTCGACCCCATCCTGATGGGCATCCCGCTCCAGCTCCTCGCCTACCACACGGCGCTCGCCATGGGCCGCGACATCGACAAGCCGCGCAACCTGGCCAAGTCCGTCACGGTCGAGTAGGGGCGCCTCGGGCCTGTCCCCCGAGGTCCCGCCCGCCGGGCCTGTCCCCCGGCGGTCGACCGGACACGCAAGCGGTCCCTGTGCATCCCAGGTGCACAGGGACCGCTTTGCCTCACCCGCGCCGTGCGCGGGCGCCGTGCCTCAGCTCGCGGCCGCCGCCTTGCGGCCCGTCCGGGCCACGGAGGTCGGCCAGCCCGCCACCGCCGCCGTCGCGCCGTACCAGGCCGCGAGACCGGCGACCGCGGCGACCCAGCCGCCCGCCTTGCCGAGGCCCGAGTTGTCGGCGAGGGCGCCGATGCCGAGGAGCAGCAGGGCGACGAAGAGCAGCCCGTACACACCCTGTCCGAAGAGCCCGCTGCCGCTGGAGGCGAAGGTCAGGGTGAGCGCCAGCAGCGCCCACAGCAGCAGGAAGAGGCCGGCGGCCTCGGACGAGCCGTCGCCGCCGACGCCGGTGCCCCAGGTGAACCAGAAGGCGCCGAGCCCCGCGGAGGCCGTGCCTCCGGCGGTGTCGCCCGCACGCAGGGCGAGCAGCCCCAGGAGGAAGAGGGCCACGCCGCCGACGAAGGTGGCGAGTCCGGCGGCGTCGGCGGGGCCGACGTGGTCGACCACGCCGGTGGAGCCGATGCCGAAGGCGAGCAGGGTCAGTCCGAGGGCGAGGTTTCCGAGGGTGGAGGTGGTGTTTCCCGCGGCGGCTTCATTGGACACGGCGGGCTCCCTTCAGGTGTGCAGTTGTGCTGCTTGGGCCACTTTGTTCCGGTGGCCTTTATGTACCCTTCACAAGCGCACAATTCACCTGAGGAAGGCCGAAATCTTGGCCGAATCAAGGGAGTTGGAGAAGACGCCGGAGCGGGAGCGGAAGGAGGGGCGGGTGTTACGGGATGACGACGACCGGGCGCTGGGCGCGCCGCGCGAGGCGTCCCGCGACCGAGCCGAAGATCCGCCCGACGATGCCGTGCGTCCCGCCGACCACGATCGCGTCGGCCGCGTACTCCCGGCCGACCTGCTCCAGCTCGTGGCAGATGTCCCCGCCGCGCTCGACCAGGATCCAGGGCACCTCGGAGAGGTGCTCGGCGCAGGCGAGCTCCAGGCCGAGGACCTCGGTGCGGTGGTCCGGCACGTCGACGAAGACCGGCGGCTCGCAGCCGGCCCACACGGTGGTGGGCAGCCGGTTGGCGACGTGGACGATGATCAGGCCCGAGGCCGAGCGGCGGGCCATGCCGATGGCGTAGGCGAGGGCGCGCTCACTGGACGTGGAGCCGTCGAAGCCGACGACCACTCCGTGCCGGAAGGCCGGGTCGCAGGAGTGACGTGGCTGTTCGACCGCGAGGGGGTCGACCGTGGAGTCGGCGACGCGCTTGCGGTCCGCGGGTTCGGGGAATTCGTGACCGGCCATCGGTGTCTCGGCGAAGAGAGTCCTCTTGGGAGGGACGGAAAGGGGAGGCGGAACGACGGTTGGCGGCGGAGCTGTGTCCGGGAATCATCTTCCCAAGCCCATACCCCCAAGGGTACGGCGACACTCCTCTCGTGCCCAGGGGTGTCCGCGGTGCATCGGGGACGCCCGTACGGCGTTCCAGGGAGCATGCACGAGCCCCGCGCCGTAGCGCAATGCCGGTTGTGCCCTACAGGTGTCGGGAGGGGGGCCAAACGGACGTCCCGCGACGTGACCGGAACGTTCCACTCCTCGTTTCCACAGGTCACGCCACCGACCCCAGGGAGTCCGCCCGTGCCCGCACCCTCACCCGCCCCCACCGCCACCCCGCGCGCCACCCCCTCCCCCGCCACCCGGCCCCCGGCCCCGCGCGGGCGCCGCCGCCCGGCGCCGGAGCCGGACGGCACCCCCGGTCAGGACGCGGCGAGCGACGTGGTGCGCTGGGCCGTCTTCTGCTGCGCCCTCGTCCCCGTGGTCCTCGTGGTCTACGGGACCTCCCTGGGCGGCGCGGCCGGAGCCGCGGTGGGGCTCGCCGCGGTGACGGCGGCCTGCCGGGTGCTGCTGCGGCGCTCCGAAAAGGGGTTGCGCGCCGAGCGCGGGCGCCCCCGCACAGGCCGCGGCCACCCTCGGAGTTGACAGGGTCGTACAGCCGATCCCGTATGTTTTCGGCCAAGTTCCCGCCCTCGATGAACCCTTGGCCGAGGCCCGTGTGACCCGCGTAGCACCAGGCGTGAGCGCTCTGGGCTGCACCGACCGATCGAATGCTTCCCGCCAAGTTGCCATGTCGACAATCCGCCGGGCGGAGAACTTGTCACGCCGGTGCCGCGGGACGCAGTAGATTCGATCATGGGTACCGAAGACTGGGGTCTCGTGCAAAACCGAGGGGAAACGTGGCACAGCGACACGACCAGGGAGACGCCAACACCGAGGGGGGCTTAGCGTCATGAGCCAGGACCACTCCGTCGCACCGGAGGCGGTACGGAAGCTGTCCGGGCGCCGCCGTCGCGAAGTCGTCGCGGTACTGCTGTTCAGCGGTGGCCCCATCTTCGAGAGCTCCATCCCGCTCTCCGTGTTCGGCATCGACCGCCAGGACGCAGGGGTGCCACGCTACCGGCTCCTCGTCTGCGCCGGTGAGGACGGCCCCCTGCGGACCACAGGCGGACTCGAACTCACCGCGCCGTACGGCCTGGAGGCCATCAGCCGCGCCGGCACCGTCGTCGTGCCGGCCTGGCGCTCGATCACCTCGCCGCCGCCCCCGGAAGCGCTCGAAGCGCTCCGCCGGGCGCACGAGGAGGGCGCGCGCATCGTCGGCCTGTGCACGGGGGCGTTCGTCCTCGCCGCGGCCGGCCTGCTCGACGGCCGCCCGGCGACCACGCACTGGATGTACGCGCCGACGCTCGCCAAGCGCTATCCGTCGGTCCACGTGGACCCGCGGGAGCTCTTCGTCGACGACGGCGACGTGCTGACCTCCGCGGGCACGGCGGCCGGAATCGATCTCTGCCTGCACATCGTGCGGACCGACCACGGCACGGAGGCCGCGGGCGCCCTGGCGCGCCGGCTGGTCGTCCCGCCGCGGCGCAGCGGCGGTCAGGAGCGCTACCTCGACAGGTCTTTACCCGAGGAGATCGGCGCCGACCCGCTGGCCGAGGTCGTCGCCTGGGCGCTGGAGCACCTCCACGAGCAGTTCGACGTGGAGACCCTGGCGGCCCGCGCGTACATGTCACGGCGGACCTTCGACCGCCGGTTCCGCTCGCTGACGGGCTCCGCCCCGCTGCAGTGGCTGATCACCCAGCGGGTGCTCCAGGCACAGCGGCTCCTGGAGACCTCCGACTACTCGGTCGACGAGGTCGCGGGCCGCTGCGGCTTCCGCTCGCCGGTGGCGCTGCGCGGCCACTTCCGGCGCCAGCTCGGCTCCTCGCCGGCCGCCTACCGGGCCGCGTACCGGGCCAGGCGACCGCAGGGCGAGGGCCCGACCGCGGTCCTCGACCCGGTCGTGCCGGCGCAGGTCCCGGCCGGGCCGCGGCGTCCGGTGAGCCCGCTGGAGCCGGGCAAGCTGCCCACGGACGCCTACGCCCACGGCCGCCCGGCCCTGCCGGGCCAGCGCAGCGCGCCGTAGGCACCCCGGACCGCGCCGCCACGAGCCGCGCACCGAGAAGACCGCAGGGCCCCCGGGAGACCTTCCCGGGGGCCCTGCGGGCATCCCCGGGGCGGCCGGTCGGACCCGGGCCCGATCCGCCGGGCAGGCCCTAAGGTAGGACGCATGAACGATCGCATGGTGTGGATCGACTGCGAGATGACCGGGCTCTCGCTGACGGACGACGCACTCATCGAGGTGGCCGCGCTGGTCACCGACTCGGAACTGAACGTGCTCGGCGAAGGCGTGGACATCGTGATCCGCCCGCCGGACGCGGCCCTGGAGACCATGCCCGAGATCGTGCGCCAGATGCACACGGCCTCCGGCCTCCTCGACGCGCTCGCCGAGGGCACCACCCTCGCCGACGCCGAGGCCCAGGTGCTCGCCTACATCCGCGAGCACGTGAAGGAGCCCGGCAAGGCCCCGCTGTGCGGGAACTCGGTCTCCACCGACCGCGGCTTCCTCGCCCGCGACATGCCGGCCCTGGAGAACCACCTCCACTACCGGATCGTCGATGTCTCCTCGGTCAAGGAACTGGCCCGCCGCTGGTACCCGAGGGCGTACTTCAACAGTCCGGAGAAGAACGGCAACCACCGGGCGCTCGCCGACATCCGCGAGTCCATCGCCGAGCTGCGCTACTACCGCGAGGCGGTCTTCGTCCCGCAGCCCGGCCCCGACTCCGAGACCGCGAAGCAGATCGCGGCCAAGCACGTCGTACCCGCGGAATGAGCCACGCTCGCGCCCTTCGAACAACACGGGCGCGAGCACCCTCAAACACCCTGTAGACTTCTTCTCGGCCGGTCGGGGAAACCTTCGGGAAAACCGCCGGTCGTGGTGGGTATAGCTCAGCTGGTAGAGCACCTGGTTGTGGTCCAGGATGTCGCGGGTTCGAGTCCCGTTACTCACCCTGATGGGCGAAGGCCCCGGTTCGGAAGAACCGGGGCCTTCGTCGTTCCCTCCCCTCTCCCCGCCTGTCGTCGCCCGCCGGCGCCCGGGAAATCGCTACGGTCCCCCCATGGGGAGCAGGACCGGCACCGCGCTCGCCCTCGCCCTCCTGCTGGGCGCGGGCCTCACCGCGGGCTGCGCGACCGACCCGCCGGGGCCGCCCCGCGCCCGGGACACCGCGGCCGCCGGGGACCGGCCGGTCACCCTGACCGTCGGGGTCTTCGGCAGCTTCGGCCTGAAGGAGGCGGGGCTCTACGACACGTACATGCGGCTGCACCCGGACGTCGCCGTCCGGCAGACCTCCGTCGAGCGCAACGAGAACTACTACCCGCAGCTGATCACCCACCTCGTCACCGGCTCCGGCCTCGCCGACGTCCAGGCCGTGGAGGTCGGCAACATCGCCGAGGTGGTCGCCACCCAGGGGCACCGCCTGGAGGACCTGGGAAAGGCCCCCGGGGCCGACCGGCGGGCGTTCCTGCCGTGGAAGTGGGCGCAGGGCACGGGCCGGGACGGGCGCACGGTCGCGCTCGGCACCGACATCGGCCCGCAGGCGGTCTGCTACCGCAAGGACCTCTTCGCCCGGGCCGGGCTGCCCACCGACCGGGAGGCCGTCGGGCGGCTGTGGGCCGGGGACTGGCGCCGGTTCCTGGAGGTGGGACGGCGGTTCGCCGCGCGGGCCCCGAAGGGGGTGGCGTTCACCGACTCGGCGTCCGGGGTGATGGCCGCGGTCGTCGTCGGCTCGCCCCTGCGGTTCTACGACGCCCGGGGCACCCTCGTCGTCGGCTCCAACCCGGCCGTACGGGAGGCCTGGGACCTCGCCGCCGCCTTCGCCCGCGGCGGACTGACCGCCCGGCTCCAGCAGTTCACCCCCGGCTGGGACCAGGGCTTCGCCAACGGCAGCTTCGCGACCGTCGCCTGCCCGGCCTGGATGCTCGGCTACATCGAGGACAAGGCCGGCCCGGCCGGTCGCGGCCGCTGGGACGTGGCGGCGGCGCCCCGGCCCGGCAACTGGGGCGGCTCCTTCCTCGTCGTCCCGTCGGCCGGCCCGCACCGCGCGGAGGCGGCCCGGCTCGCGGCCTGGCTGACCGCGCCCGCGCAGCAGGCCCGGGTCTTCGAGCGGCGCGGCAGCTTCCCGAGCGCCTCGGCGGCGCTCGCCCTGCCGGTCGTGGCGGCGGCCCGCCATCCGTACTTCGGCGACGCGCCGGTGGGGGCGATCTTCACGGCGGCGGCCACCGGCGTCCCGCGCGCGCCGGTCGGGCCCAAGGAGGGGATCGTCGCGCAGCACCTGGCCGACGGCGGGATGCTCCAGGTCGACCAGGCGGGGCGCGACCCGGACGAGGCCTGGGCGGCGGTCCTGGCGTCGATCGACAACGCGCTGGACCGGTGAGGCCGTTGACCAGGGCCCTTCTCCCCGGCCGGGCCGGACCGGCGGGCCGCGCCCCTCGCGGGGCCGCGCGCTGGGCCCCGTACGGCCTGGTCGCCCCCTTCTTCCTGCTCTTCGGCGCCTTCGGGGTCTTCCCGCTGCTCTACACCGGCTGGGCCTCGCTGCACCGGGTGGAGCTGACCGCGCTCGACGAGCGGGGGTGGGTGGGGCTGCGGAACTACACCCGGCTGCTCGACGACCCGTTCTTCTGGAACGCGCTCGGCAACACCCTCACCATCGGCGTCCTGTCGACCGTGCCCCAGCTGCTGCTCGCCCTGGGCGTGGCGCACCTGCTCGACGCCCGGTTGCGGGGGCGGGCCTTCTTCCGGGTGGTGGCGCTCGCCCCGTACGCCACCTCGGTGGCCGCGGCGACGCTGGTCTTCGCGCTGCTCTTCGGGCGGGACCACGGGCCCGTCAACTGGGCGCTGGGCGCGGCCGGCCTGGCCCCGGTGGACTGGCAGAACGGGCCCTGGGCGTCGAAGGCGGCGGTGTCGGCGATCGTGGTGTGGCGGTGGACCGGCTACAACGCGCTGATCTACCTGGCGGCGATGCAGACGGTCCCGCGCGAGCTGTACGAGGCGGCCGCGCTCGACGGGGCCTCGCCATGGCGCCGGTTCCTGCACGTGACGCTGCCGGGGCTGCGGCCCGCGCTGCTGTTCACGGTGGTCGTGTCGTCGATCGGGGCGACCCAGCTCTTCGGCGAGCCGCTGCTGTTCGGCGCGGGCGCGGCGGCCACCGGCGGGGCGGACCGCCAGTTCCAGACGCTGGGGCTCTATCTGTACGAGCAGGGCTGGGTGAACCTGCACCTCGGGCGGGCCGCGGCGATCGCCTGGGTGATGCTGCTGGCCCTGCTCGTGGTGTTCGGGGCGGCGCGCCTGGTGGCCGCGCGGAGGGCGGGCTGATGCGCGCGGAGCGGGCGGGGCCGGGCACGTACGCGCTGCTCGTGCTGTTCGCGGCGGTCTCGCTCTTTCCGCTGGTGTGGGCGGCGGTGGCAGCGTCCCGGACGACGACCCGGCTCGCGCTCACGCCGCCGCCGGTGCGCTTCGGCCGGAACCTGCCGGAGAACGTGGCGGTCGCCTGGACCGACGCGCGGCTGGGCGCCGCGCTCGCGAACACGGTGCTGGTGGCGGGGGCGGTCGCGGCCGGCACGGTGCTGGTGTCGACGCTCGCGGGTTTCGCCTTCGCCCGGCTGCGGTTCCGCTTCCGGGGTGCGCTGCTCGCGCTGGTGGTGGGGACGATGCTGATCCCGCCACAGCTGGGGGCGGTGCCGCTGTATCTGGTGATCGCACGGCTGCGCTGGACGGACGAGCTGCAGGCGGTGATCCTGCCGGGTCTGGTGTCGGCGTTCGGGGTGTTCTTCATGCGCCAGCACCTGCTGCGGGCGCTGCCGGTCGAGCTGGTGGAGGCGGCGCGGGTGGACGGGGCGGGGGTGCTGCGGGTGGTGTGGCACGTGGTGTTCCCGGCCGCGCGGCCGGCGATGGCGGTGCTCGGGGCGCTGACGTTCGTGGCGGCGTGGAACGACTTCTTCTGGCCGGTGCTCGTCCTGACGCAGACGGGGAGCCCGACGGTGCAGGTGGCGCTGACGGGTCTGGGGCGCGGTTATGTGCCCGACCAGTCGGTGGTGATGGCGGGCGCGGTGCTCGGGACGGTGCCGTTGCTGCTGGTCTTCGCGGTGCTGGGGCGGCAGATCGTGGGCGGGGTCATGCGGGGTGCGGTGAAGGGCTGATCCGGCCGGGAAAGCCGGACCTGGCGGCGGATCACCCTTTCGGGCGAGGCGAGAGGCTCCGCCGATCATCCGACTGTTAGCTTCCCTTTATGTCCGATATCTTGGCATTCCTCCACCCGTGGGCGAGGTGAGGCATGGGAGTCCTGCGCGACCATCCCGAACTGGCCCTCTTCCTCTGCCTCGCCGCCGGCTATCTCGTCGGCAAACTCCGCGTCGGACCCATCACCCTCGGCGGCATCTGCGGCACCCTGATCGTCTCCCTCCTGCTCGGCGCCTGGGCGGAGATCACCATCTCCGACGACGTGAAGACCATCTTCTTCGCGCTCTTCATCTTCTCGCTCGGCTACATGGCCGGACCGCAGTTCTTCGCCAACCTCAACAAGAAGAGCCTGCGCTTCTTCACCCTCTGCTTCATCGAGGTCGTGACCGTCGTCGGCATCGCCCTCGGCCTCGCCAAGGCCTTCGACCTGGACGTCGGCACCGCCGCCGGCATCCTGGCCGGCGCCGCCACCGAGTCCGCGGTCGTCGGCACCGCCACCGAGTCCATCGGCAAGCTCTCGAACCTGACGCAGGCGCAGATCACCGAGTACCAGGGGCACGTGGCCACCGCGTACACCGTCTGCTACCTCTTCGGCCTCATCACCATCGTGATCTACACCAGCCAGATCATGCCGATGATGATGCGGATCAACCTCCGCGACGCCTCGCGCGAGCTGTGGGAGAAGATGCGCGGTGGCTCGGGCGGTCTGGAGGCCGACGAGCGCGAGGCGCTGCCCGGCATGGTCGGCCGCACCTTCCTCGTCACCCACGCCGACGGCACCCTCGTCTCCCAGCTGGAGCACTCCAACGGCAGCCGGGTCACCGTGGAGGCGGTGAAGCGGGGCAGCACGGTCCTCACCCCTCCCCCGCCCGACTTCCAGCTCACCCTCTCCGACCTGGTGCTCATGGTCGGCCGGCGGGCCAACATCATCGACGCGGGCCGCCACGTGGGCCCCGAGACCCCCGCCATCCCGGGCCTCGACACCCCGCTCGCCACCACCCAGGTCTCGCTCACCGACAAGACGGCGGACGGCAAATCGCTCGACACGCTCACCCGCGAGCACCCGGAGATCGGCGGCGGCGGTGTCTACGTGACCGACGTGCTGCGCAACGAGCAGCACCTGCCGGCCACCCCCGAGACCGTCGTGCACCGGGGCGACGTGCTCACCCTCGTGGGCTCCCGCTCGGGCCTGGGGCGGCTCGCCTCGAAGGTCGGCGCGGTCGTCAGGAACGACGCCACGGACTTCGTCTACCTGGGCCTCGGCATCGTCGTCGGCTCGCTCCTCGGCCAGCTCGTGGTCGAGTTCGGCGACGTCCCCATGTCGCTCGGCACCGGCGGCGGCTGCCTCGTCTCCGGACTGCTCTTCGGCTGGTTCCGCTCCCGCAAGCAGACCTTCGGCGCCTTCCCGCCCCAGGCCGCGACCACCATCAAGGACCTCGGCCTCGCGGTCTTCATCGCCTGCACCGGCCTGGTCTCGGGGCCGCAGGCCGGACCGCTGCTCAAGGAGTACGGGGCGCTGCTGCCGTTCGCCGGGATCGCGATGGTCCTGGTGCCCGCCACCCTCTCGCTGGTCGTCGGACGCAAGCTGCTGAACATCGAGAAGCCGCTGCTCATCGGGGCCATCGCGGGCCAGCAGTGCTCGACCCCGGCGATCACCTCGGTCACCCAGGTGGCCCAGAGCTCGGTGCCGATGCTCGGCTACACGATCACGTACACGCTCTCGAACTTCCTTCTTCCCCTGACCGGCCCGCTGCTCGTCGGGATCCTCGGAGCCTGAGAGGACGCATGGTGAGAGGACACACGTCCCCATGATCGACTTTCTCAACCGGAACATCTTCCAACCCCACCCCGAGCTGCTGATCTTCATCACGGTCGCGCTCGGCTTCCTCTTCGGAAAGCTCCGTTACAAGGCCATCGCACTGGGTGCGGTCACCGGCTGTCTGGTGGCGGGACTGCTGCTGGGCGCCCAGTTCAAGGTGACCATCGACGGCACCGTGAAGAACCTGTTCTTCACGCTGTTCCTCTTCGCGCTCGGCTACAAGGTCGGCCCGCAGTTCTTCCGCGGCCTGAAGAAGGACGGCCTGCCGCAGGTCGTCAACGCGGTCGTCGTCTGCGTCACCGGCCTCCTGGTCTCCTGGGGCTTCGCCGTGATGCTCGGCTACGGCCCCGGACTCTCCGCGGGACTGCTCGGCGGCGCCCTCACCCAGTCCGCGGTGATCGGTGTCGCCCAGGACGCCATCGGCAACCTGCCGGGGCTGTCCGCCGCGCAGATGAAGAACGAGGAGAACCTGGTCGCGATCGGCTACGCGGTCACCTATCCGCTCGGCACGATCCTGTGCGCGATGCTCCTCGCCAACGTCCTGCCCAAGCTGTACAAGCGCGATCTGGCCGCCGAGTCGGCCCGGCTGGCGAAGGAGCTGGACGCCCCCGGGGACAACCCCGACCTGGCCGAGGGCTACTACGAGGTCGTCCTGCGCGCGTACGAGATGGACCACTCCCCGCTGGTCGGGCGGACCATCGACGACTTCGAGAACCAGCAGAAGGAGCTGGGCCACCGGATCTACATCACCCGGGTCCGCCGCGAGGGGCAGATCCTCGCCCACGACCAGCAGACGGTGCTGCGCTCGGGCGACACGGTCGCCGTCAGCGCCCTGCGCGGCTCGCTGATCGAGTTCGACGCCCGCACCCACATCGGCCCCGAGACCGACGACGTGGAGCTGCTCGGCTACCAGACCGAGAGCCTGCACGTGGTCGCCTCGGAGAAGGCGCAGCTCGGCAAGACCATCGCGGAGCTGCGGCGCGAGCCCTTCATGGTCGGCGTCTACATCGACAAGCTGTACCGCTCGGGCGCCGAGTTCCCCTACCGCCTGAACACCCGGCTGGAGCGCGGCGACACGGTGATCCTGACCGGCCCCAAGCGGCTGGTCGACCCGGCCGGCAAGGCGATCGGCAAGCCGGTGCCGACCTCGTTCGCCACCGACATGCTCTGGGTGGGCCTCGGCGTCTTCCTCGGCGGCTGCATCGGCATCCCGGCGCTGACCGTCTCGGGCGTGCCGATCTCGCTGTCCACCTCGGGCGGCGCGCTGATCATGGGCCTGGTCTTCGGCTGGATCCGCGGCAAGTACCCGACGTACGGCAATGTGCCGCCGGGCGCCCAGTGGTTCATGGACACCCTCGGCCTCTGCCTCTTCGTCGCGGTCGTCGGCATCAACGCGGGGCCGAGCTTCACCAGCGGTCTGTCGACGGCCGGCTGGGGGCTGCTGATCTGGGGCGCGGTGGCCACCGTGATCCCGCTGATCGTGGGCTTCCTGGTGGGCCACTACGTCCAGAAGATCCGCTTCCCGATCCTGATGGGCGTGCTGGCCGGCGGCCAGACCACGACGGCGGCGATCGGCGCGATCAACGAGCAGTCGAAGTCGCAGATCCCCACGCTCGGCTACACGATCCCCTACGCGGTCGGCAACGTGCTGCTGACCATCTGGGGCGCCGTGATCGTCATCCTCAACCACTGACGCGAACCACTGAACGCGAAGGACGGACCATGCCCAAGACCACGTTCACCCGCGAGGAGATCAAGTCCTTCGCGCAGCTCTCGCCGTTCGAGCTGAAGGACAAGTTCATCAAGATCGCCCAGCTCGCGCAGGCCGACAAGCCCGGCCAGAAGGACAAGTCCCAGGTCCAGATGCTCAACGCGGGCCGCGGCAACCCGAACTGGACGGCGACCAGCCCGCGCGAGGCGTTCTACGCGCTCGGCTACTTCTCGCTCTCCGAGTCCCGCCGGGTGTGGACGGCGGACGACCTCGGCGGCATGCCCGAACTCACCGGCTCGGGAGCGCGCTTCGACGCCTTCGTGCGGCAGCACCCGGACCTGCCCGGGATCGAGCTGCTGCAGAAGAGCGTGGAGTACGCGGTCGAGCGCTTCGGCTTCGACAAGGACGCCTTCGTGCACGAGCTGACCGACAGCTCGATCGGCGACAACTACCCGGTGCCGGACCGGATCCTCACCCACACCGAGCAGATCGTCCGCGGCTATGTGCACGACGAGATGTTCGCCGGGAACCCGCCCGAGGGGAACCTCTCGCTCTTCGCGACCGAGGGCGGCACGGCGGCCATGTGCTACATCTTCGACTCCCTGATGAAGAACGGGATCCTGAAGAAGGGCGACAGGATCGCCCTCATGGTGCCGGTCTTCACGCCGTACATCGAGATCCCCGAGCTCGACACGTACGAGTTCGACGTCGTCCAGGTCGAGGCCTCGCTCTTCGCCGAGACGGGGGTGCGCGAGTGGCGCTACCCCGCCGAGGAGGTCGCCAAGCTGGAGGACCCGTCGGTCAAGCTGCTCTGCCTGGTCAACCCGTCCAACCCGCCGTCGCTCGCGCTCAGCCAGCGGGTCGCGAACCAGATCAAGGACATCGTCGCCACCAAGAACCCCAACCTGCTGATCGTCACGGACGACGTCTACGGCACCTTCGTGCCGGGCTTCCGCTCGATCGCGGCCGACCTGCCGCAGAACACGCTGCTGGTGTACTCGTACTCGAAGCACTACGGGGCCACCGGCTGGCGGCTCGGGGTCATCGGGCTCAACGACGACAACGTCATCGACAAGATGATCGCCGGACTGCCGGAGGCGGAGAAGCAGCGGCTGAACAAGCGGTACGGGACGCTGTCGCTGGAGCCGGAGAAGATCCGCTTCATCGACCGGCTGGTCGCGGACTCGCGGCAGGTCGCCCTCAACCACACGGCCGGGCTCTCGCTGCCGCAGCAGGTCATGATGGCGCTCTTCTCCCTCTTCGACATGCTGGAGGAGGGCCAGGCGTACAAGGAGCGGCTGCGCGGGATCGTGAACCAGCGGCTCGACCTGCTCCTCGAAGGCGCCCAGATGAAGATCGCCGACGACCGGCAGCGGGCCGGCTACTACATCGAGCTCGACCTGCTCGCGGAGGCCGAGCGGGTGCACGGGAAGGACTTCGCGGACTTCCTGGAGAAGAACTACGAGCCGGTGGACCCGCTGTTCCGGCTGGCCGAGCAGACGAGCGTGGTGCTCCTGAACGGCGGCGGCTTCGACGGGCCCGAGTGGTCGGTGCGGGTGTCGCTGGCCAACCTGGACGACCTGGACTACCTGAAGATCGGGCACCACCTGCGAGGGATCTTCGACGACTACGCGGAGGAGTGGAAGACCTCGCGGGCCTGACGGCGCGAGGGTGCGCGCTCCGGCCGGCGGTGGGGTGGCTCCGGCCGGAGCGCGCGGTGTGGGGGGACCGGGGGGCTGGGGGTGGGGTCCCTGGGCGGGGTCTACTTGTAGGCGGCGAAGGCCTTGGTGAAGGCGAACGGCTGCTGGAGGATCGACGAGCAGGTGGCGTCGGCGTAGTTCACGGCGCCGGAGGCGCACTGCTTGTCGCGGGTCGAGGACCACATCGACAGCCAGCCGAGGCCCTTGGACCGCGCGAAGTCCACGAGCTGGGTGGCGTCGTCGACCCTGAAGACCTCGGAGGAGACGTCGTTGACGCCGATCATCGGGGTGACGGCGACGGCCTTCCACGCGGCCGCGTCCGACAGGCCGAGGACTCCCTTGATCTGGGCCTGGGTCGCGGTGGCCGCCGAGATCGCGTACTGGCCCATGTCCCCGCTGTAGGCCGGCCCGTAGTCCATCGCCATGATGTTGACGGCGTCGACCCGCACCCCGTTGCGCTTGGCGTCGGCCAGCAGGTCGACTCCGGGCTGGGTGAGGCCCTCGGGCATCACGGGCAGCGTGAAGGAGACGTTCAGGCCGGGGTGGGACTTCTGGAGCTGGGCGATGGCCTGGGAGCGGCGGGTGTTGGCGGCGGTGTCCGGCAGGGCCGCGCCCTCGATGTCGAAGTCGACCTTGGTGAGCTTGTACTGGTCGACGACCTTGCCGTACGCGGCGGCGAGGGCGGTGGACGAGGAGCAGTTCAGGGCGAGTTCGTGGCCGGCCGCGCCGCCGAAGGAGACCCGGACGTCGCCGCCCCTGGCCCGCAGGGCGCCGATCTGGGCGGCGACCTTGTCGGAGGCCAGGTCGGTGACCCCGCCCCACAGCGGCGCGCAGGCCCCGCCGGAGGTGATGAAGGCGAGGTTGAACTCCTTGACGCCGGTCTGGTCGACGGTGGCGAGCAGGTCGTACGCGGGGTAGAGCGAGGTGTCGACGTAGGGGGCGTACCGGGCGGTGCCGGTGCCGGGCGCGGAGGTCGCGGTCGCGGTGGGCGCCGGGGTGGCGGTCGCCGTCGCGGTCGGCTTCGGCGTGGCGCTCGGGGTGGGCGGGGCCGTCGTCGTCGGGGTCGCCGTGGGGGCCGGGGAGGCGGTGGCGGTGGGCTGCTCGGTGGGCCGGCCGCTGGGGGTGGGGGTGGCCCCGCCGGCCGAGCAGGCGGCCTTGTTGATGAGGCAGCCGACCGGGTCGCCGGCCGCCCCGGAGGCGGAGGTGACGAAGCCGACGGTGACGGACTGGCCGGGGGCGAGCTGCCGGTTCCAGCTCGCGGGCTTCACGGTGACGTGGCGGCCGGAGACGGTGTGCTCGCCGTTCCAGAGGGAGCCGATGACGGTCCCCGCGGGCAGGTCGAACTCCAGGGTCCAGTCGGACTGCGCGGTCGAGGTCTCGTTGGTGATGACGTACTGGCCGGTGTAGCCGCCGGTCCAGGAGCTGGTCCTGGTGTAGGCGGCGCCGACGGCGGCGGCCTGCGCGGTGCCGGTGAGCGCGAACGCGGCGCCGCCGATCACCGCGGCGGCGACGACCACGCCGACGGCCTTGGTCCTGGCGCTCGTCCTGCGCCGGTGCGAACTCGTGCCCATCGCGTGCCTGCCTCTGCGTGCCGGGGGTGGGGGTGGGGTGCGGCAGCACGCTAGCGGCAGGGAAACGGACAAATGCCCACGAGGGGGCCGGGGTTGGGGATCCTTAGGCTCCGCTTAAGGAAGGCATCGGAGGGATTAAAGGTTCACCTCGCACGACGGCGGCCACGGCGCGCCGACGGGGTGCGGGTGCCGCGGTCGCCGAGCCCGATCCAGATGCGGACCTCGGTGCCGCCGAGCACCGAGTGCCCGATGCGCACGTCACCGCCGGTGGACTCGGCCATGCGGCGCACGATGTCGAGACCGAGCCCGGTGGAGCCGTCCCGGGCGCCGCTGTTGCCGCGGGCGAGCGCGGCGGCCGGGTCGGCGATGCCGGGGCCCGCGTCGGACACCAGGATGATGACGGCGTCGTCGCCGTTGTGGAGGTCGACGGAGAAGGCGGTGCCCAGCGGGGTGTGCCGGAAGACGTTGCCGAGCAGCGCGTCGAGCGCGGCGACCAGCTCGGGCCGGGCCACCGGGATGCGCACGGGCCGCTCGACGCCCGCGACCCGCACCTTGCGGTCCTCGTCCTCGGCGAGCGCCGACCAGAAGTCCATCCGCTCGCGCACCACTTCGGCGGCGTCGCAGCCCGCCAGGGGGGCGGTCGGCTGGGTCTGCGGCTTGGCCTCCCTGGCCGTACGGATGATGGTGTCGACCTCGCGCTCCAGCTGTTCGACGGCGGCCCGGGTCTGCTCGGCCGCGGGCCCGGAGCCCAGCGAGGCCGCGTTGAGCCGCAGCACGGTCAGCGGGGTGCGCAGGCGGTGGGAGAGGTCGGCGGCGAGCTCGCGCTCGTTGGCGAGCAGCTGCACCACCTGGTCGGCCATCGAGTTGAAGGCGGTGGCGGCCGACCTGAGCTCGGGCGGCCCCTCCTCGGGGACGCGGGCGCCCAACTTGCCCTCGCCCAGCTCGTGGGCGGCGCGGGCGAGGCGCTGGGCGGGCCGGACCATGCGCACGCCGAGCCGGTCGGCGACCGCGACGGAGCCGACGATCAGGGCGATGCCGACGGCGGCCAGGACCAGCCAGGCGGTGGCGACCCCGTTGGTGACCTCGCCCTCGGGGACGAAGAGTTCGACGATGGCGACCTGCCCGGAGCTGACCGCGGTGGGCTGGAGCAGCACGGAGCCGCCGGGCACCTCGGCGATGGTGGCGCGGCCCAGGGAGCGGGTGGTGGCCAGGTCCTCGTCGGTGGCGCGCCGGGTGCCGATCTCGACGCCCTCGGTGCCGGGTTCGCCGGGCGAGGGCAGATGCACGGCGAGCCGGCCCTCGGCCCCGTCGTCGGTGGTGGCGACGGCGCGGTCCAGCTGCTCGCGATCGGTGGTGATCGCGAGGACCGGCGCGAGTCCGGCGGCACGGCGCTCGGCGTTGGAGAAGGCCCGGTCCCTGGCCATCTCCTTGACGACGAGGCCGAGCGGGACGGCGAAGGCGACCACGACCATGGCGGTGACGGCGAGCGACACCTTGACCAGTGCCCATCTCACGCCGACGGCTCCCGGGGCGGCTCCAGCTTCACGCCCACCCCGCGCAGGGTGTGCAGATAGCGGGGGTTCGCGGCCGTCTCGCCCAGTTTCCGCCGCAGCCAGGACAGGTGCACGTCGATGGTCTGGTCGTCCCCGTAGGACTGCTGCCACACCTCGGCGAGCAGCTCCCTGCGCGGGACGACCACCCCGGGCCGGCCCGCCAGGAAGGCGAGCAGGTCGAACTCCCGCCGGGTCAGGTCGAGCGCGGTGCCGTCGAGCGCCGCCTGGCGGCGCAGCGGGTCGATGGCGAGCCCGCCGACCCTGATCTCCCGCGGCGGCGGCACCTCGCCCGCCGAGGAGCGGGAGCGGCGCAGCACGGCCGCCATCCGGGCGGACAGGTGCTCCACCGAGAACGGCTTGGTCAGGTAGTCGTCGGCGCCGTCGTTGAGCAGCCGGACGATCTCCGCCTCGTCGTCGCGCGCGGTGGCGATGATCACCGGTACGTCGGTGATGCCGCGCAGCATCTTCAGCGCCTCGGACCCGTCCAGATCGGGCAGTCCGAGGTCCAGGATGACCACGTCGAAACGGAAATGGGCGACCTCGCGCAGCGCCTCCAGGGCCGTGCCGACGCTTCGCACCAGGTGGGACGCCTCGGTCAGATGCCGGATGAGGGCGGAGCGCACGAACTGGTCGTCCTCGACCACGAGCACACTTGCCATGGCCCGCACCGTACGCCATCCGGGGGATGGCAGGATGAGCCGGATGCGAAGAGGACTCGTTCACGCGCTGGCGTGGTCGCTCGCCACGGGCGGCGCGGTCACGCTCTCGTGGTGGGGGGTGCACACCGTGCTGGCCGGCACGGTCTACGACCCGCCGCGCGCCCTGCCCATCCCGACCGGCATGGGCACCGGTACCGCCGTCGGATCCGACCCGCTCGCCTCCTCGACCCACGCGTCCGGCTCCCCCACCGCCACCCCGTCGGCGAACCCGGCCACCACGCCCCCCACGAGCGCCCCGGCCACACCCCCGTCGCGCCGCCCCACCACCCCGGCGGCCACGCCGAGCGCCCCGGGCGGGACGGGCGCGACCCCGGGCACGGCGGGCGCCGGGAACACCGGCAACGTCAAGAGCTACGGCACCGACGGCGGCCGGGCCGTCTTCGACCTCGGCCCGTCCTCGGCCGAACTCGTCAACGCGACGCCCGAGTCGGGCTGGCAGATGCAGGTGTGGAAGCAGCCGACCTGGATCCGGGTGACCTTCACCAAGGACAGCCGGGAGATCTCGGTCTTCTGCGTCTGGCACGACACCGCGCCGCGCGTGGAGATCGAGGAGCGCGCGACCTAGGCGCCGGGCTCAGCGGAAGACGGACGCGGGCGGTACGGGCGAGGGCTTGGCGCTCGCGTCGGTGACCGGGGTCGCGCCACCCGTGAAGTCGGCGAGCGCCCGCCCGTGCTCGACCCGCCCGGCGTGCGGGTCGGTCGCGACCCGCCGGGTCAGCTCGGCCACCGGCAGCTCCCGGTCGGAGGCGAGCAGGACCGCGTTGCCGAAACGGCGCCCGCGCAGCACGGTCGGGTCCGCGGTGAGCGCCAGCTCCGGGAAGACCCCGGCCGCGGTCGCGATCTGGCCGCGCAGATGCGCCAGCGGCGGGCCGTCGGCGAGGTTGGCCGCGTAGAAGCCGCCGGGCCGCAACACCCGCCGCACCTCGGCCAGGAACTCCGTACTGGTCAGATGCGCGGGCGTACGGGCCCCGCTGAACACATCGGCGATGATCAGGTCCGCCCAGCCGTCCTGCACCTTGCCGAGCCCGGCCCGGGCGTCGGTGGAGCGCACCCGGATCCGGGCGGTGGAGTCGAGCGGCAGCTCCCGGCGGACCAGCTGCACCAGCGGCCCGTCGAGCTCCACGATCTGCTGGGTGGAGCGGGGCCGGGTGGCGGCGATGTACCGGGCGAGGGTGAAGGCGCCGCCGCC
This sequence comes from Streptomyces sp. NPDC020422, assembly GCF_044386705.1. Classification (NCBI taxonomy): domain Bacteria; kingdom Bacillati; phylum Actinomycetota; class Actinomycetes; order Kitasatosporales; family Streptomycetaceae; genus Streptomyces; species Streptomyces sp. NPDC020422. The sequence goes on from NZ_JBIRVJ010000002.1 coordinate 583,690, forward strand.
GAGGTGCACGGCCTGGATCGGCCGGCCGGGCGGGGCGACGAGATCGGCGATGTGGCCGAGGCGCCGCTGGTACTCGAAGGTGAGGTGCGCGGGATCGTCGAGGTCGACGTGCGACTGCGGGGCGCCGTCGATCAGCAGCGTCCACCCGCGGGGCCGCTCCCGGTCGGGTATGAGTTCGGCGAGCCCGCCGTCGACGGTCTCGACGACGGCGACGGCCGCTGCCGCCCGTTCCCGCTGCTTGTTCCTGGCCACGTGCCCCATTATCGGCGCAGCCGAGGGTGCTCCGCCCGACGAGCCCTGGGCGGGCGCGGGGCTCAGCGGCAGCCGTCCGCCGCCTCGATCAGCCGGGCCGCCTGGCCCAGTGCCTCGCGGAGCATCGCCGGGTCGGTGACCTCGCCGCCGTCCTCGGGGGGCAGCAGCCAGTCCGCGGGGCGGGGGGTCACGCCGTCGGGGCCGGGGAGTTCCGGCAGCTCCGGCAGGCGCAGGCCCCGACCCGCGGTCCTGGTACACGCGCTGCCCGGCATGTCCCAGCCCGCCGCCGTGCCGGGCGGCACCAGGAAGCCGAGCGTGTCGCAGGCGCCGTCGTGCAGCACCGGGCCGACGGCGGGGGCACCGCCGCGACGCAGGATGTCCACGGCCTCCAGGCCCTGCCGGGCCGGCACGGTCACCAGGTCGCACGGCTCGGCCGGGGACGCGCTCGCGTCCGGCGTGGGCGCGTGCACCGCGGTGGACTGTGATGCGGTATCCGCCATGGGACCCCTCCTCACTCAAGAGGAGACACGTTCCGTCTCTCCGCATGGTTCAACGCCCGTGAGCGTCAACGGCTACGGCGGCACGCCGCCGCAAAGGATGGCAGTTCATGGCAGATCGCAGGCGAGATATCCGATTTGTTGGCAAACCCTGCGTGCGCGGTCGGTCACAGCAGGTACGTTCTTGCCCCGCCGGAACACCGGCAGCACCAGGAGAGGGCTCGGCCATGGCGTTGTCACGGGCAGTTCCCAACCTCGCCTTCCGCAGACTCCGCGGACAGCACTCGCCGGCGGAGTTCGCCGCGTCGGTCCGCCGGGCCGCGCGGGAGATCGGCGAGCAGGTCGCGTGCGACGCCCGGTACATCGGGCGCGTGGAGGCGGGCGAGATCCGCTGCCCCAACTACGCGTACGAGCGCGTGTTCCTGCACATGTTCCCCGGGCTCAGCCTTGCGGACCTGGGGTTCTCGGCGCGGGAGGCCGTCCGCGGCCGGCGCTCGGCCGTCCCGGCCGAGGCACCGCCACCCCCCGCCCTCTCCACCCGGAACGATGAGGAGAGCGACGTGCTGCGTCGCGCATTCATGACCGGCGGCACCGCCACCGTGGCGGCCGCCTCGCTGGGACTCGGCGGCCCCGTCGCCGCGATCCCCGCCCCCCGTGGCGTCCACCGCATCGGCGACGCCGAGGTACGCGCCGTCGAGGACGCCGTACGCCAGATCCGCCTGCTCGACGACCGGCACGGCGCCGACGGCCTCTACCAGCGGGCCACCCAGCCGCTCCGCACCGCCTACGCCCTGCTCGACGCGGGGGTCAGCGCCCGCCGCTCCACCGCCGACCGGCTGCACAACGGCGCCGGTGAGCTGGCCATCTCCGTCGGCTGGCTCGCCCACGACTCCGGCCGCCTCGACGACGCCCGCTCCCACTACGCCGAGGCCCTCGCCACCGCCCGGGTGGCCGGGGACGCCGCCCTGGAGGCGCACGCCTTCTGCAACACCTCGTTCCTGGCCAGGGACGCGGGCCGCTACCGGGAGGCCGTACGGGCCGCCCAGGCCGGCCTGCGGGCCGCGCAGCCGCTCGGCTCCGCCCGGCTGCTCACCCTGCTGACCCTGCGGGAGGCCGGCGCCTGGGCCGGGCTCGGCGACCGGTCCGCCTGCGTACAGGCCCTCGGCCGCGCCCACGCCCTCTTCGAGCGGGGCCCCGGCGAGGGCGACCCCGAGTGGATGTCCTTCTTCGGCGAACCCGAGCTGGAGGCCCTGGAGGCCCAGTGCTGGGCGATGCTGGGCGACTGGACCCGCGCCGCCCGCCACGCCCACCGGGCCACCGCGCTGCAGAGCCCGCACTTCGCCCGCAACCTCGCCCTCTACCGGGCCCAGCTGGCGGGGCACCTCGCCCACGCGGGCCGGCCCGAGGAGGCCGCGGCCCAGGTGCAGAAGGTGGTGGACTCGCTGGACGGCGTCGACTCCGCCCGCATCCGCACCCTGCTCGCGGAGACCCGCCGGGTGCTCGCCGCGTACTGACCGGCGCCCGCACGGAGCCGGGAGGCTACTGCTCCAGGTGCCCCGTGTCGTTCCAGCGCTCGATCGCGGGCGCTCCGTACGCCCAGCCCAGGACGGACAGGCTGGTCGGGTCGAGGCGGATGCGCGAGGCGAAGGAGACGTCCTCCCCCAGCCAGCGCGCGCCGATCGACCGCAGGATGTGCCCGTGCGCGAAGACCAGCACGTCACGGTCGGCCGAGCGGGCCCACTCCACGACCTGGTCGGCCCGCGCCGACAGCTCCGCCATCGTCTCGCCCTCGGGGACCCCGTCGCGCCAGATGAACCAGCCCGGCCGGACGGCCTGGATCTCGGCCGGGGTCATCCCCTCGTAGGCGCCGTAGTCCCACTCCATGAGCGCGTCCCAGTTCTCCGCGCGCTCCCCGAACCCGGCCAGCTCGCAGGTCTCCCGCGCCCGCACCAGCGGGCTGGTGCGCACCTCGACCCCGTCGAGCCCGGCCCACGGGCCACGGCTGAGCCGCTCACCGAGCAGCTTGGCGCCGCGCCGGCCCTCGTCGAGCAGGGGTATGTCGGTCCTGCCGGTGTGCCGCCCCAACAGCGACCATTCGGTCTGGCCGTGCCGGGCGAGCAGGATGCGCGGTGCCATGCGGTGTCTCCGGGTGTTCCAGGAACGGGGTGCTTCCATCATCGCCCACGTGAATTCCGGATGACCTCCGGGCAACCCCCGACGGCCGCGGGGCGTCCTCCCACGATCGAGGACATGTGGGGGGACCGGGATGCGCAGACCACGCTGGTGGGCGGAGCTCGTACTGATCGGCACGGTCTACGCGGCCTACTCCTGCGGGCGGCTCCTCGCGCGCGGCGACGTGGACGCGGCGGTCGGGCACGGGCTCGCGATCCTGCGGATCGAGCGGACGCTGGGGATCGACGCCGAGCATCCGCTCAACCGCCTGTTCACGGCGGTGCCCGCGCTCGGCGTCCCCGCCGACTTCGCCTATGCCTCGCTGCACTACCTGGTCACGCCGGCCGTGCTGGTCTGGCTCTTCCGGCGCAGGCCGGCCCGGTACCGGACGGCCAGGACCTGGCTGATGGTCTCCACCCTGCTCGGTCTCGTCGGCTTCACCCTGCTGCCGACCTGCCCTCCCCGGCTGCTCGACGCGGGCCACGGGTTCGTCGACACGATGGCGCGGTTCAGTGCCTACGGCTGGTGGGGCGGGGCGGCCAGCGCGCCGCGCGGGATGGGCGCGCTCACCAACCAGTACGCGGCCATGCCCAGCCTGCACGTGGGGTGGGCGCTGTGGTGCGGGGTGATGCTGTGGCGGTACGGGCGGGGGCCGCTGGCCAGGGTCCTCGGCGTCGGCTACCCGCTGCTGACCGCCCTCGTGGTCATGGGCACGGCCAACCACTACTTCCTGGACGCGGTGGCCGGGGCCGCGGTGATGGGGGCGGGACTGCTGCTCACGCCGTACGCGATGCGGCTCGCGGATCGGGTGATCCGTATGTTCCGTGGTGATTCCCCCCGAAACCCCCCGCTTGTCAGTGGCGGATGGGAGACTTCCGCGGGTGAGCGCATCCCTCGACAGCGGACGGCAGCTGCCTCCGCAGACGACACTTCGCCATCGGCTCGCTGAGCTGCGCGGGCCGGCCTCGGTGCCGCGTCCGCTCGACGCGCGGGCGCTGGCGGCGCTGGCCGCCAACCCGGGCTGCAAGCGGCGCGCGCTGCTCGACGGCGCCGGGGTCGACAAGACGGCGCTGGCCGAGAAGCTGGGCTCGCCCTCGGGCTTCGGCCAGTCCCAGTTCGCGATCGCGCGGGGCAACGCGTTCGAGGCGAAGGTCAAGGCGGACGGAGGCCGGGAGCTGCTGCGGCTGCTCGGCGTCGAGGAGCCGTCGGCGGTGGACCTGCCGGACCTCGCGGCGGCCGGCCCCCAGGGCCGGGCGGCCCGGACGGCGCTCGCGCTGCGGGAGGCGACGGAGGCGGGCCGCTGGGCGCTGCTCGACCATCCGATGCTGGCCGTGGAGGTGGCGGGCGCCCCCGTCTATCTGGAGCCGGACGTGGTGGTGGTGCACCCCGACGGGCGGTGGACGGTCGTGGAGATCAAGTCGTTCCCGATGATCGACGGTTCGGCCGACGCGGCGAAGGTGGGCGCGGCCGCCCGCCAGGCCGCGGTGTACGTGCTGGCGCTCGGCCGGGTCGCCGCCGTCACGGAGGGGGCGACGGTCGCGCACTCGGTGCTGCTGGTCTGCCCGAAGGACTTCTCCAACCTGCCGACGGCCTCGGTGGTGGACGTGCGCAAGCAGCTGTCGGTGACCCGGCGGCAGCTGGCGCGGCTGACCCGGCTGGAGGAGATCGCGGACGCGGTGCCGCAGGGCGTGACCTTCGACGTGGCGGAGTGCTCGGCCGAGCAGCTGACGGCCGCGGTGGAGTCCGTGCCGCACGCGTACGCGCCGGAGTGCCTGGCCGCGTGCGAGCTGGCCTTCCACTGCCGGGAGCGCGCGCGGGCCGCGGACGTGGTGGAGGCGCTCGGGCGCTCGGTGCGCGGCGAGCTCGGCGGTCTGACGACGATCGGCGAGGTGCTGGCGGCGGCCCGCGGCGAGGCCGGTGACCCGGAGGACCCGGCGGTGGCGGCGCTGCGCCGGGCGCAGGCGCTGCGGACGGAGGCGCTGGCATGCCGCTGATCGCCACGCTGGCCCGGATGGAGGCCGTCGAGTCGGGCCGGGCCCGCCCGCTGGCCACGGTCCGCCACCGGCACCTGTCCGCACGGCCCCTGGTCCTCGTGCCGCTGACGACGTCGGGCGAGGCGGGCGCGCCGCTCGGGGCGCTGGTCGGCACCGACGCCGAGGAGCCGCGGCTGCTCGTCGTGCCGCAGCCACGCGACCGGGACCTGCGGTTCGCGTTCCTCGCCGAGCTGGCCGACGCCGTCCTGCCGTACATCGACTCCTTCGCCGAGGGCGTGGAGGCGGCCGAGCGGTCCGAGACCGATCCGGAGACCGGCAAGAAGGTCAAGGTCGAGGTCGAACTCTGCGCGGACGCACCGCAGTTGGTGGTGCCGAGCCGGGCCGGCATCGAGTACGTACGCCTGCTCGGACGCTCGACGCGGTTCCGGCGGACGGCGGAGCAGGACCCGGAGACGCCGTTTCCCGCGCCGCCGCGGGTGCCGCTGCTCGGCCGCTGGCTGACGCACTACGGGGAGCGGGCCCGGGTGCCGGGCTCCTCCCTGCTCGTCGCGGCGACGGACCTGCTGAACCGGCACTGGGCGACGGGCCAGTCCTCCCTGGAGGACCAGCACCTGGGGGCGCTGCTCGCCTGGATCGAGGCGGAGCCCGAGCGGGGCGAGTCGGGGGCCGAGGCGGCGCTGCGGGCGGAGCTCGGGCGGGACGCCCAGGGGCAGTTGCTGTGCCCGCCGGCCGGACCCGCCACCGATCCGGCCTTCGACAACCGGCTGCTGGCCCCCGCCATCGAGCGCTACGACCGGGCCCGGCAGGCCCTGGGGGGCGCCGAGGACGGCGAGGCGGCCGAGGCGGGCCTCGCCGAACTCCACGCGGCCGAGCGGGAGATCCGCCGGCTCCTGGTGGCCCAGCTGAAGCCGACCTGGGACGCGGTGTGGCGGGCGCTCGGCCTGCTGCGGGAGCTCCCCGAGGGGGCCAGGGTGGCCGATCGCTGGACCCGCGACCGCTGGTCGTTCACCGGCCAGCGCGACCGGATCGCGGCGGGCGAGCCGCCGCAGCCGCGCCGGGACGACGCGGTGACCGCGGCCCGGAAGCTGGCGGCGCGCGAACAGGCGCAGGGACAGCTGGAGGCGCAGGAGGCGCTCGACGACCCGCTGGTGATGGCGGGGCGGCGGCTCGCCGGCGAGGCGTTCGTCGGCGAGGTGGTCGAGGTGGCGATGACGCGCACGGAGAAGAACCGTCCGCGCCCGCTGCTCACGGTCCACACCGACGACCTGCCCCGGCTGGACGAGGGGGTGAAGGTGTACCGCTCGCTGGACGGCAAGCCGCAGACGGCCGAGTTCGTGCGGCGGGAGCCGGACGGCGCCGTGGTGCTGCGGGTCGTGGACAGGATGGGGCGGGGGAAGGAGCCCGCGGAGGGTTCGGTGCCGGAGAAGGGCGAGCGGATCGCCTGGACGCTGTTCGAGCACGAGCAGCGGGTGGGTGCCGCGCTGCCGGACCCCGAGGAGACGCCCTGGACGCACGGCGGTCCGCCGCACGCGGACGCCGTGGAGCTGCCCGATGCCGTGACACCGGAGGACATGCTGTGAGCCGGGAGCCTTTCGACCCGTCGGCGAAGGCCGCGGAGGCCACCCGCGCGATCCTGGCGGACACCCTGCGCGGGAGCGCGCGCGGGGTCGTCGTGGACTCGCCGCCGGGCGCCGGGAAGTCGACGCTCGTGGTGCGGGCGGCGCTCGAACTGGCCGAGGCCGGGCGCCCGTTGATGATCGTGGCGCAGACCAACGCGCAGGTGGACGACCTGGTGCTGAGGATCGCGGAGAAGCAGCCGGAGCTGGTGGTGGGCCGGCTGCACTCGAACGACTCCGACCCGTACGACAAGGCGCTCGACGAGCTCGAACAGGTGCGGAAGTCGGCGAAGGCCGGTGAGCTGGCCGGGCTGCCGGTGGTGGTGTCGACGGCCGCGAAGTGGGCGCACGTGAAGAACGTCGAGCCGTGGGCGCACGCGATCGTGGACGAGGCGTACCAGATGCGCTCGGACGCGCTGCTCGCCGTGGCCGGGCTGTTCGAGCGGGCGCTGTTCGTGGGCGACCCGGGGCAGCTGGACCCGTTCTCGGTGGTGGGCGCGGAGCAGTGGGCGGGGCTGTCGTACGACCCGTCGGCGAGCGCGGTGTCGACCCTGCTCGCGCACAACCCGGAGCTCCCGCAGCACCGCCTGCCGGTCTCCTGGCGCCTGCCGGCGTCGGCGGCCCCGCTGGTGTCGGACGCGTTCTACCCGTACACCCCGTTCCGCAGCGGCACGGGGCACGGGGACCGGCGGCTCTCCTTCGGGGTGGCCTCGGACGGCTCGGGCCCCGACCGGGTCCTCGACGAGGCGGCGGAGTCCGGCTGGGGCCTGCTCGAACTGCCGGCCCGGCACACCCCGCGCACCGACCCGGAGGCCGTGCACGCGATCGCCCTGGTGGTCCGGCGCCTGCTGGACCGCGGCGGCGCGACGGTCTCGGAGCGCTCGGAGGTCCCCGCGCCGCTCACCCCCGACCGGATCGCCGTCGGCACCGCCCACCGCGACCAGGCGGCGGCGGTACGGGCCGAGCTCGCGCGGCTCGGCGTGACGGGCGTGACGGTGGACACGGCCAACCGCCTCCAGGGCCGGGAGTACGACGTGACGGTCGTCCTGCACCCCCTGTCGGGCCGCCCGGACGCCACCGCCTTCCACCTGGAGACCGGCCGCCTGTGCGTCCTTGCCTCCCGCCACCGGCACGCCTGCATCGTCGTCTGCCGCGAGGGCGTCGCCGACCTGCTGGACGAACACCCGTCGACGGAGCCGGTCCAACTGGGCGTGACGGTGAAGTTCCCGGACGGGTGGGAGGCGAACCACGCGGTGTTGTCGCACCTCGCGGAACACCGGGTGGGCTGGGCGTCGTGAGACGAGTGCGCCGCGGGGCAGCCGGCCCGTGGCGGGCGCGGCCAGTGCGTCGCGCGCTGGGGTGCGCGCCCTGGGGCGGTCTTGCACGGCGCGGGAGAATGGAAGGTGGCCCGGGTGTCCGGGCCGCGTGTGTGCGAAGAGGAGAAGAACGATGGCGGAACCCGCGGAGCGGAGCGGACAGCGGCGGATCAGGCCGTCCGCGCTGATCTTCGAACCTGCCGAGGCGACCGCCGACCCGGAGCACTTCTTCGACCTGGAGTCGATCGAGGATCCGCGGGAGCTGCTCGCCCGGGCGACGGAGCTGACCCTGGCGTTCCGGGCGGCGACGGACCGGGCGATCGAGTTCCAGGCGATCGCGGCGGCCCAGCTGGCCGATCCGCGCCGCTTCGACCGGTTGACGCCGGCGGCGGTCGCGGAGCGCGCGGAGTGGACCGAGGACTACGCCCGGAAGATGATCGAGTTCGGTCAGGGCCTGATCCGGACGGCGGGGCACGACCCGGAGGAGTGAGCGGGGCGCCCCGGCCGGCCTGGCCTCCGGACTGGCCGTCTGGCATATGACCGGGGTGCAAGATACTCCCCCGGACCCCTCCCTGTCCGGGTTTCCCGCAACCCGCCGAAACGGAACGGTCACGGCCGGTAGACCTTTCGTATGACCACTTGGCTGCGCGACGAGACGACCCCGTACGACATCCTCCGGGCCCTGCGGGACCTGGACGAGGGGCGGCACCAGGCCGCACGGGTCACCGAGGAGGGGGTCGAGTGGCTCGCCTCCGCCGTCGCCGAGCCGTGGTCCCTGCGCGCGCTCTGGGAGGAGCGGCCCGCCACCCCCACCGTGCTGCCCTGCGGGACGGCCTTCGACGTGGTGAACGTGGAGCCGATCTTCGGGCGCCGGATGCTCGACCGGCTGTGGGCCGAGGGGCCCGGCTCGGGGCCGGTCGCGGCGCACCGGGGCCGGATGCTGCTCTTCGCCGCGCCCGGCACCGCCCAGCGTTTACCGGCGCTGCTCGACTGGGAGGAGTGGGGGGCCGCCGTGCCCCGGCCGCTCTGTCACGGCACCGGGGACGCCGTGACCATCCCGCCGCTCGCCCCGCGCGACTCCGCGGGACCCCGCTGGCTGGTCGCCCCCGACACCCGCTCCCCCTGGCTGCCGGGGCCCGAGGTGCTGCTCTGGGCCTGTGTGCGGGCGGCCAGGGCGGCCTCCGCCGCCGACGTGCGCGTATCGATTTTTCCTTCCCCGGATCCGGGTGCTAATGTCTACGACGTCAGCAGGCGCCGCTAGCTCAGTTGGTTAGAGCAGCTGACTCTTAATCAGCGGGTCCGGGGTTCGAGTCCCTGGCGGCGCACAGACGGAAGAAGCCCCTCGCGGAAGCGAGGGGCTTCTTCGTGCTCGACCGGCGCTCGGCCGGGGCTCGGCCGGTTTCAGCGAGTGGCCCCCGGGCCCGTCACGCGGACCGTCCAGACGCCCGCCTTCGTCCGGTCGGCGACCTCCACCCGCACGTCCGTCCCCGGCACCGTGAAGGACTCCCCCTCCGTCAGCGGGGCGTCCGCGAGCGGCGGGTAGACCGAGCGGTCCCAGCAGGCCTCGGTGTCCGGGTGGGTGTCCACGACCTCGACCGGCCCGTCGCCGGAGGCCGCCTCGTTGCGGACCCGGTAGACGAGCACGCCCTCGGTGCAGGTGTCCCGGTCGTTGCCGGTGGCGGCGCGCGCCTCGATCGCCAGGACGCTGTCCTCACCCGTACGGACGACCGCGAGCCGGGTCCCGACGCTGCCGCCGTCGACCGGCGCCGCGGCGACCGGCTCCAGGCTCACCGTGCGGGTGCCGGGGCCGCGGACACAGGCCACCTGGGAGCGGTCGAGCCAGCCCAGCTTCCACTTGTGCCAGCCGAAGAGGTCGGGGGCGAGGCCGAACTGGCTGCCCATGACGTCCCAGTCGCCCACATAGGTGTCCCAGTCGCCCTTGCCGTCCACCGGCCGGTGGTAGAGGTCGGGCAGGTCGAAGACGTGCCCGGTCTCGTGCGCGAGGACGTTGCGGTCCGGCGGGTGCCGCTCGAAGACGGTGACGACCCGCTTGATCTCGGTGCCGTCGGCCTCCAGCGGGCGCTCCAGGTTGACCACCTTGGTGGCGTCGGAGTCCACCCCGGGCGCGTCGGGGTCCGCGACCAGGTAGACGACGTCGTAGCGGGAGAAGTCGACGTCCTTGTCGGCCGCCCTGATCGCGTCGCGGAGATAGGCCGCGCGGTGCTCGGCGTCCCAGTCCCGCCGTATGTCGTACGCGGCGGACTCCCGCGGCATCCGGGTCCATGCGGTCCGGGCGTGGGCGCGCAGGGCGAAGCGCCCGTAGGAGGCGCGCTCGAAGAACTCGGCGGTGCCGGGGAAGTGGTCGGCGGCGAGCTCGGCGGGATCGGTGAGCGGCGCGGAGTCCGGGAAGGACAGGAAGATCATGACCGCGTCGAGCGTCCGGGTGGGCCGCGGATAGGCCCGGTTCCAGGTGTCGAGGCCGAGCGAGTGGTGCGCGGCGGTACGGGGCAGGGCGCAGGGTCCCGCAGCGGGCGCGGCGACGGCGGGGCCGGCCACGAGGCCGGTCGCGGCGAGCGCCGCGAGGGAGGTGAACGCCGCCGCGCCGGCACGCAGCCGCGAGCGCGGTGGCGCCCCGGGCGCTCCTGCGGGCACTCCCCCGGGTGGCTGCTGACCCCTCACGTGGACCTCCGGCTCCGGAATGCGGGACACCTCACCCACCTTGTGATGGTTTGCGATGTTTCGCACCTTTCCGCTGCCCCGGTCGGGTGAGCACGACCCGCCGGGTCGACGCGACACGGACGCGCACCGGCTCACGGAAAGTCACATTCGGTCAGGTCCTCGTCGACCCGTGTCAGACCCGCGCAGAAACGATCGGGCGGGGCGACGGGTGGGCAGCCTCACAGCCGGCCCGGGCCTCACGCCGGGCCTCGGAGCTGGAACGGCCCCCCGGCCAGCCTCTATGATCGGCACACTTTCCTTGGCCGACCCTTCCGACCACCTCTGTACGGCCAAGCCCGAACGCACTACGGGAGCGAGCGGTGAGCGGAACCCCCGAACAACCGGTGCACCCGTCGGCGGAGCCCGTGCTTACGGAGCGTCACCCGTCCGAACTCCGGGACTACCGCGCCGCCTTCGGCGCCGCCCGGCTCGCGATGGCCCTGGTCGACCGCGACGGCACCGTCGTCGCCGCCAACGACTCGCTCGGCACCCTCCTCGGCACCGAGCCCGCCGCGCTGCGCGAGCAGGCCGCCGCCGACCTCGTCGACCTCGCCTCCGACGGGCGCACCTGGCACGCCTTCCGCGAGGTGCTGCGCGGCCGGCGCTCCCGCTTCCGCTGCACCCGCAGGCTCAAGCACCCCGACGGGCGCTCCCTGTGGGCCGAGGTGACGGTCGCCCCCGTCCCGGACAGCCCGCGGGTGCTGCTCTCGGTCGCCGACATCAGCGAACGGCGCGAGCTCCAGGCGCGGCTCCGCCACCTCCAGATGCACGACCCGGTCACCCGGCTGCCCAACCGCGCCCTGTTCTTCGAGCGCCTCACCGCAGCGCTGGAGACCGCCGCCCTGGAGGTCCACGAGGAGGCCCCGCACGACCGGTCGTACGAGTCGTACCAGTCGTACGGGCATGGCGGAACAGGGCGGATCGGCATCTGCTACCTCGACCTGGACGGCTTCAAGGCGGTCAACGACACGCTCGGCCACCGGGTCGGCGACCGGCTGCTCGCCGCCGTCGCCGCCCGGCTCACCGAGTGCGCCGACAACCACGGCTTCACGCGGGGCGGCGGGCACCTCGTCGCCCGGCTCGGCGGCGACGAGTTCGCGATCCTGGTGGAGGAGTCCACCGGCACCGAACAGCTGGCCGACCTCGCGCAGTCCGTCCTGGCCTCGCTCCAGCAGCCCTTCGACCTGGCCGGGCAGCGCCTGTCGGTCTCCGCCTCCATCGGCGTGGTCGAGCGCACCGCCCACGACTCGACCGCGACCTGCCTGATGCAGGCCGCCGACACCACGCTCTACTGGGCCAAGGCCGACGGCAAGAGCCGCTGGACGCTCTTCGACCCCGAGCGCAACGCCCACCGGATGACCCGTCAGGCGCTCAGCTCCACGCTGCGCCCCGCCGTGGAGCGCGAGGAGTTCACGCTGGAGTACCAGCCGCTGGTCGACCTCGCCGACGGCGCGGTCCGCGGGGTCGAGGCCCTGGTGCGCTGGAACCACCCGCAGTTCGGCACGCTCGCGCCGAATCGGTTCGTCGGGATCGCCGAGGAGGACGGCTCGATCGTCGAGCTCGGACGCTGGGTGCTGCGCACCGCCTGCCGCCAGGCCCGGCAGTGGCAGAAGGACCACCCGGGCGACCGGCCGATCTTCGTGAGCGTCAACGTGGCAGTGCGCCAGGTCTGGGACTCCGACCTGGTCGCCGACGTGGCCGGCATCCTCGCCGAGACCGGGCTCGCGCCCCACCTGCTCCAGCTGGAGCTCACCGAGTCCGCGGTGATGGGCTCGGCCGGCCGGCCGCTCCAGGCGCTCCAGGCGCTGAGCGACATGGGTGTGCGGATCGCCATCGACGACTTCGGCACCGGCTACTCGAACCTGGCCTATCTGAGCCGGCTGCCCGTCTCGGTCCTGAAGCTGGACGGATCGTTCGTACGCGGCTTCCAGAACGAGGAGCACGCCAACCCGGCGGACGAGCTGATCGTGGAGGCACTGGTCCAGCTGGCCCACCGGCTCGGGCTCACGGTCACCGCCGAGTGCGTGGAGACCTCGGGGCAGGCCACCCGGCTGCGTCGGATCGGCTGCGACACCGGGCAGGGCTGGCTGTACTCGCGACCGGTGGCCCCGGACCGCATCGCCGAGCTGATCGGCGTCGCGCCGCTGCCCGTCTGAGCCGGGCCCGCCCGGCTCGGGCGCACGCGGGCCGGTGCACGCGGGCCGGTGCAGGCGGGCCTGCGCACCGGACCGCGCACGGGCATGGAACTGCCCCCGACCGGAGGGACATTCCGGGCGGGGGCAGCGGCTTTCATGCGGTGCGGGCCGTGCTCACGAGGGGGTCAGCAGGCGCCCTGGTCCTTCCAGACTCCCCACTGGCCGGTCGTGCCCGGCTCCTCGTTCTGCGTCCACCACTGGGCGAGCCACTTGTGGCCCTTGTGGGAGACGACCGTGCCGCCGGTGTAGATCGTGCCGGCCACGTACGCCGGGGCGGTGCAGCCGGTCGGCGGGGTGGTGGTGGGCGGGGTGGTCGGCGGGGTGGTCGGAGGCGTGGTGGGCGGGGTGGTGGTCGGCGGCGTCGTGGTGGGCGGCGTCGTCGGGGTGGTCGGCGAGGAGCCGACGGCCGTCACGATCTGGTTGAAGAGCGTGGCGTTCGCGTCGAGGCCGAGCAGCGAGTACATCATCGCGCCGGCGAGACCGCGCTGGTGGGCGTAGTCGGCACGGGCCTGGATGGTGCGCTGGTCGAGACCGGTGAAGAACTCGCCGTCCTTGTAGAAGTAGGCGGACTTGGCCTGGTCGTCCCAGAAGGTGGTGGCGGCGTTGTCGACGATGCCGCCGAGCTCCTTGTAGTACGCGATGCCGGCCGCCTGGCTGAGCGGGCGGGCGTTGGAGCCGCCGGTCGCGGTCTGGGCGAGGCCGTTGGTGGTGCCGGCGGGGACGCCCTTCCAGCCGCGGTAGTAGAACTCGTAGCCGAGGGTCAGCTTGTTGGCCGGGAAGCCGCCGGTGATGCCGTAGGCGGGCTTGCCGTCGATCCAGGAGTCGATGGCGTTGTCGATCGAGTACTTCTCGGTGCCCGGCTTGATGGCGTCGGTCGGGTCGTTGGTGCCGGAGTAGAGCGGGGACTGGTGGTACGTCGGCCCGTCGCCGTCCCAGGCGCCGTGCATGTCGTACGTCATGATGTTCGCGTAGTCGAGGTACGCGCCGATCTTGTCCGTCTCGATGTTCTTGATCTTGTCCTGGCCGGCCGGCAGGGCGGCGGTCAGCAGGTACTTCTTGCCGCCGTGGGCGGAGCCGTACGCGTCGAGCTGCTTGCGGAACTCGGCGAGCAGGAGGGTGAAGTTCTGCTTGTCCTCCGGGGCGTAGTGGTTGCCGAGGTGGCCGCCGTCCGAACCCGGGTACTCCCAGTCGATGTCGATGCCGTCGAAGATGCCGGCCGCGGTGCCGGGGCCGCCGTAGCCGCCCTCGACCGGGAGGTCGCCCTGGATGTACTGCTTGATGCAGGACGCGACGAACTTCTGCCGACTGGCGTCGGTCTTGGCCACGTCCGAGAAGTACTTGGAGTAGGTCCAGCCGCCCAGCGAGATGTTGATCTTCAGCTTGGGGTACTTCGCCTTCAGTTCCTTGAACTGGTTGAAGACGCCCACGATCGGCTGGTCCCACTTGTCGGCCACGCCGTCGACGCTGTCCGCGGCCGAGAAGGACTTCTGGTAGTCGGCGTACGAGTCGCCCGCGCCGTCACCGGCGTTGGGGTTGTTGTCGTCGCCCGCGGCCTTGTTGGCCTCGAAACAGGTGAGGTCGGTCGGGTGGATGTTCCCGAACGAGTAGTTGATGACGTCGAGTTTGCCCGCGATGCCCCGCTCGTCGAGGTGCTTGGGGTAGAAGGCGTTCCCGTACACGCTCCACTGGTCGTAGTAGGCGATCTTCACCCCGCCGGTCGAGGGGGCGGCGGCGCTGTCGGCGGCCTGCGCGGAGCCGATGCCGACGGTGGCGGCGAGCGCGCCGGCGGCGAGGGCGGAGCTGAGAAGTGCGGCGATCAGTGGTTTGCGGGGGTGCACGTGCGGCCTCCGGGAGGGGTGGCGGTACGGAAGTTGGAGCAGTGATATCCGGCGTATGAACGGCACGTCAATGGTCTGAACCAGATTGAGGACTAGACCAATTGGCGAGGGAAAGCCCTCGTCAGGGCCTTCCGGAGGGCCCGCAGCACATAAAGGAACCGCCCGCCACCACAGGTGACGAGCGGTTTAAGGCTCACTTAGGGATGGGCCGCCGGGGATGATCAGGTCCGAACCAGCCGCCTCGCGGAACGCGGGTTTTTACTCGCCGGGAACCTCGTCGGGCATCCCGTACGCGTCGGCGATCAGCTCGTAACTGCGCACCCGGACGTCCCCGCCGTGGGCGTTGGCGGTGATCATCAGCTCGTCGGCGCCGGTCCGCTTCCGCAGTCCGTCGAGCCCCTCGCGCACCTCGTCCGCCGAGCCGTACACGATGTTCGCCAGCCAGGAGTCGACGAACTCGCGCTCGGCCGCGCTGAACGGGTACGCCTCCGCCTCCTCCGGCGTCGGGATGAGCCCCGGCCGGCCGGTGCGCAGCCGCAGCATCGACAGCGCCCCGGTCAGCACCTGCCGGCGGGCCTCCGCGGGGTCGTCGGCGGCGAGCGCGGCGACGCCGATCAGCGCGTAGGGCGCGTCGAGCACCGCCGAGGGCCGGAAGGACTCCCGGTACAGGTCGAGTGCGGGGATCGTGTTGCGGGCGGAGAAGTGGTGGGCGAAGGCGAAGGGAAGACCGAGCATTCCGGCCAGCCGCGCGCTGAAGCCGGAGGAGCCGAGCAGCCAGACGGGCGGCCGCCCCTTCGGGCCCTGCACCGGCCCCGGCACCGCGTGGATCCGGGCGTACGGGTGCCCGTCCGGGAAGTCGTCGTCCAGGAACCGGGTCAGTTCCGCGAGCTGCTGCGGAAAGTCGTCGGCGCCCTCGTTCAGGGTGTCGCTGCGGCGCAGCGCGGCGGCGGTGGCGCCGTCCGTGCCGGGCGCGCGGCCGAGACCGAGGTCGACCCGGCCCGGGGCGAGGGCCTCCAGGGTGCCGAACTGCTCGGCGATCACCAGGGGCGCGTGGTTGGGCAGCATCACTCCGCCGGAGCCGAGCCGGATGCGGCGGGTGTGGGCGGCGAGGTGGGCCAGGATCACGGCCGGCGAGGAGGAGGCGACCCCGGGCATGGAGTGGTGTTCGGCCACCCAGTGCCGGTGGTAGCCGCGCCGCTCGGCCAGCCTGCTGATCTCCACGCTGGTGGCCAGCGCCTGACTCGCGGTGCGCCCGCTGCCCACGGTCACGAGATCCAGTACGGACAGCGGTACGGGCGCGGTGCCCCGCGCCTCTCCTCGAATCGCGTCGCTCACCGTGGGCGGCCCTTCCTGCGCAGTGTCGTCTGATCGGCGGTGTCGCCCGATCGGGTGTGCTCCCGGGTGCCCCCAGGTGCCCCCGAGGTGCTCCCGCGTCTTCTCGGCACTAACTGGAGGGAGTCTCCGGTTATTCCCCCGAAAAAATCTTCACGTCCGGAAGGCGCCGAACTCGTGTGCGGGAACCGATGCACACGGCCCTGACCTCAGCCTCTGTCACAGGGCTGTGACCGTGGCATATGCCAGGGTGGCGCGCCCCAGCGTAGGGCCCCTGAGCACCGAATCAATCTCGCCAACAGCCGCCCCGTAGCAGGTCCTTGGCGGCTATCGTGGTACGGAAGCTAGCGGTCACAACCTGGTAGGGGGAAACCGTGGCGCTGAAGCCCGAGCCCACCGCGCCGTTCCACTCGGTGCAATACGCGCTGCGCGTGCTTGAGACGGTCTCACGGCACGGCGGCGGCGTGACGGACGTGCAGATCGCACGGGAGACCGGCCTGCCCGTCGCCCACCTGGCATCCCTGCTCCTGATGCTCAGGCGCGAGGGATATGTGGAGCAGGTCTCCGACGGCGCCTATGTGATCGGCGACTCCCTGGTGCTCCTCGGCTCCGGCATGACCCGCCGCGAAGCCCTGGAGCTCAAGCTCCAGGAGACCCTGACCGAGCTGCGGGACTCGGTCGGCGCCGCCGTCTACATCAGCCGGTACATCGACGGCGAGGTGAAGATCACCCAGTTCGCCGACGGCCCGCGCACCCCGAAGGTCAACGAGTGGGTGGACTTCCGCTCCGCCGCGCACGCCAGCGCGGTCGGCAAGTGCCTGCTCACCCAGCTCGACCAGAACGGGCGTCGCGACCACCTCTCCCGTCACAAGATCGCCCGGCTGACCTCCCGGACGATCACCAACGAGAAGGTGCTGTTCTCCAAGCTGGACAGCCAGCCGCCGACCGTCCCGATGCTCGACCTGCAGGAGTACGCGGTGGGCACGGTCTGCGCCGCGGTCCCGCTGACGGCGGGCTCCACCGTGGGCTGCCTCGCCCTCTCGCTGCCGCTCGAGCACGCCCACCGGCTCCGCTCGGCGGCCGACATGCTCAACCGGAGGGCGGCGCCGGTCGTGCTGTCGCTGGCGATCTGACCGGCGCCGAGGGGTCCGGCCGGGGGTGGGTCCCGGGGGTGGTCAGGAGCACCCCTCGGGACCAGGTAGTATTTTCTTCGTCAGCAGGCGCCGCTAGCTCAGTTGGTTAGAGCAGCTGACTCTTAATCAGCGGGTCCGGGGTTCGAGTCCCTGGCGGCGCACAGACAGAGGAAGCCCTCTCGCGAAAGCGAGGGGGCTTTCTTGTCACCCCAGGGGCCCTACGCCCGGAGGTACGCGAGGACGGCGAGGACCCGGCGGTGGGTGTTCTCCGCGGGCGGCAGGTCCAGCTTGGCCAGGATGTTGCCGATGTGCTTGCCGACCGCGGCCTCGGTGACGACGAGCCGGCGGGCGATCGCCCCGTTGGAGTGCCCCTCCGCGACCAGGCCGAGGACCTCGCGCTCCCGCGGGGTCAGCGCCGCCAGGGGGTCGCGGTGGCGGCGCAGCAGCTGCCGTACGACCTCGGGGTCGACGACCGTGCCGCCGTCGGCGACCCGGACGAGCGCCTCCAGGAACTCCTCGACCTGGCCGACCCGGTCCTTCAGCAGATAGCCGACGCCCGTGCCGTCCCCCGCGTCGAGGAGATCGGCGGCGTAGCTGCGCTGCACGTACTGGCTGAGCACCAGCACCGGCAGCCCCGGGCGCTCGGCCCGCAGGGCGACGGCGGCGCGCAGCCCCTCGTCCTGGAAACCGGGCGGCATCCGTACGTCCGTCACCACGACGTCCGGTTCGTGCGCGGCGACGGCGGCGGACAGGGCCTCGGCGTCGCCGACCGCGGCGACGACCTCGTGGCCGAAACGCGCCAGGAGCCCGATCAGGCCCTCGCGGAGGAGGACGCTGTCCTCGGCGAGGACGATGCGGAGCGAACGCTGCACGGGATCTCCACTCGGAGGACGGTCGGCCCGCCGGGCGGGCTGGTGATCGAAAGTGTGCCATCGAGGACGGCCAGCCGGTCGGCGAGTCCGGTCAGCCCGCTCCCCCGCGCCGGATCGGCGCCCCCGCGCCCGTCGTCCTCGACGGTGAGCCGGAGCAGGCCGTAGGAGTGGTGCGCGGTCAGCCGGGCGCGGCCGGCACCGCTGTGCCGGGCGATGTTGGCGAGGGCCTCGCGGGCCGCGAAGTAGGCGGCGCTCTCGACGCCGGCGGGGAGGCGCGGAAGGGCCGCGTCCGGCTCGGTGTCGACCGGGACGGGCGAGCGGTCGGCCGCGTCCGCCAGGGCCGCGGCGAGCCCGTAGTCGGTGAGGACCTGCGGGTGGATGCCGTGGATCAGCTCGCGCAGCTCGGTCAGCACCCGCCCGGCCTCCTCGTGCGCGGTGGCGAGCCGGTCGGCGAGCGGGCCCGGCGGGGCGTCGTATCGGGCGAGGCCGAGGGTCATGGTGAGGGCCACGAGCCGCTGCTGGGCGCCGTCGTGGAGATCGCGCTCGATCCGCCGCCGCTCGGCCTCGAAGGCGGCGGCGAGCCGGGCGCGGGAGGCGGTGACCTCGCCGATCCTGTCCCGCAGCTCGGCCTCGCGCGGGGCGAGCAGCGCCCGGGCGAGGGCGGCGCGGGCCCCGGCGAGGGCGGTGAGCGGATAGAGCAGGAGCGGCAGCAGGGCCAGGCCGAGCAGGGCGGCGGCGAAGGCCTGCGGGTAGGAGGTGACCAGATACGCCTTGACCACCTTCGCCTCCTCGCCGCCGGCCGCGGCGAGCTGGACGGGTGCGCCGACCAGGGCGGCGGGCAGACCGAGCCCGACGGCGAGCACGAGCAGGTCGAGCGGCCAGAGCACGGTGGCGAACAGCAGCGCGTACGCGAGCTCCCGCCAGGTGGCCTGTTCCCGCACCCGGAGCCGTAGCCAGGCGGCGAGGCCCGGGGCGTCGGGGACGCCGTGCGGGTCGGGGGCCGGATCGCGGTCGAGGAGCAGGAGCCGGCGCCGCTCCAGGCCGCCGAGGGCGACGCCGGCGAGGAACAGCAGGGGCAGCCCGAGCAGGAGGACCGAGAAGCCGAGGAGCACCACCAGCACGAGCAGGGCCGGCGCCCCGAGGACCGCGCCGGAGGCGAGATAGGCGACGGCCCGCCAGGGCCAGGCGGTCCGCGGGAAGCGGCCGGGGCGGGACAGCGCGTGCCAGGGGGTACGGGGCTCCATGGGCCCTCACGCTATGCGGGCGGGCGGGGCGGGGCGATGGGCGCAGGGGGTGCGCGGAGGGTAGGGCCGGCCCTACCCCTGCGGGCCCGGCACGAAGGGCGGGCCCGCAGGGGACGGGGGCTCCCGGAACAGGACGGGCGCTAGCCGGGGAAGTCGCGTCCCCGTTCCGCGTACGCCGCGCGCAGGGCCTCGCGGGCGTCGGGCGTCAGGGGCTCGTAGGGGGCGCCCGGGGCCGGGCGCCACCAGAGGGGGTCGGGGGTGGCGAGCGCGGTGCGGCGCAGGGCCACGCGGTGGATCTTGTTGGTGGCGGTCAGGGGAAGCTCGGGGACCACCCGGACGAAGCGGGGCGGCATCTTCGTCCCCAGGTCGGGCTGGGCGGCGAGGAAGGCACCGAAGGCGTCCGGCTCGAACGAGGCACCCGGCCGCAGGGCCATCGCCGCCATCACCTGGTCCCCCGAGACGGGGTCGGGGACCGCGTACACGGCGACCCCGGCCACCCGCTCCCACCGCGCCAGGATGTTCTCGATCATCGCGGCGGCCAGGTTCTCGCTGTCGACCCGCAGCCGGTCGTCCGTGCGCCCCGCGAAGTAGAGGAAGCCCTCCGCGTCCCGGTAGAAGAGGTCGCCGGTCCAGTACCAGCCGTCGCGCAGCCGCGCGGCCTCGGCCTCGGGGTTGCGCCAGTAGCCCTCGAAGGGGTTGCGGCCGCGGTTGACCAGCTCGCCGACGGCCTCGTCGGCGTTGAGGAGGACGCCGGTCGCCGAGAAGCGGGCCGGCGGGCACTCGCGGCGGGTCTCCGGGTCGACCACCGCCAGGTCGTCGGCCGGGGCGGCGCGTCCGATGGCGCCGGGCGGGGTGCCGGGGGTCCGCTGGATGGCCGCGCCGCCCTCGGAGGAGCCGTACCCCTCGACGAGCCGCGCTCCGAAGCGGGCCTCGAAGCGGGCCGCGTCCACCGCCCCGGCCTCGGTGCCGAAGCCGAGCCGGAGGCTGTGCTCGCGGTCGTGCGGGGTCTCGGGGGTGGTGAGGAGGTACTGCACGGCCCGGCCCACGTAGGTGAAGTAGGTGGCGCCGTAGCGGCGTACGTCGGGGAGGAAGCGGGAGGCGGAGAAGCGGGCCCGCAGGGCGATCCCGGCGCCTGCGACGAGGGCGGGCGCCCAGTCGGCGATCACCGCGTTGCCGTGGAACATCGGCATGCAGATGTAGTGGGTGTCGTCGGCGCGTATCCCGAAGTGGGAGACGAGGGAGGCGCCCGCGGCGGCGAGCCGCCCCTGGGAGCAGACGGCGGCCTTCGGCGCCCCGGTGGAGCCGGAGGTGAAGGAGAGCAGGAGGCGGCTGTCGGGGCGTACGGGGCGGATCGCGGCGAGCTCGTCGGGGGCGGTCCCCTCGTAGCGGCCGAGGAGGTCCGCGTACGCCTCGGTGTCGGTCACCAGGACGCGTACGCCGGGCAGCGGCAGCCCGTCGAGGAGGGGCAGGTGGGCGCGCTGGGTGATGAGGACCCGGCACTCGGTGTGCCGGATGTCGCGGGCGAGTTCGGCGCCGCGCCGGGTGGGGTTGATCCCGGCCGCGGCGGCCCCCACGAGGGCCGCCGCGCCGAGCCAGAGCGGGTACTCCGGTGTGTTGTCGAGCAGCAGGCCGAGGTGCGGCTCGCGCCCCGGCCGGTCGGGCATCAGCTCCGTGAGCAGCGCGGCGCGCGCGGCGCTCGCTGCGGCGACCTGGTGGTGGGTGAGGGTGGTGTGCTCGTCCCTCAGGCCGGTCCGGTGGTCGCCCCACTGGCGTCGTACGAGTTCCGCGACGGTCCCCATGGGGCCGGATGCTAACTGACGCTACGTCAGAACTGAACGTCCGAGCACGCGTAGAAGGCGTTCCCGGTGTCGGCGATCGTCCACACGGCCAGGATGACGCCTCGGCCGGTCTTGCCCGCCGGAATGGTCCCGGAGTGCGAGAGCGTGGACGGCGGCTGCTGGTTGTTGTACGGGACGACCAGGAAGGGCTGGGTGTCGAGGTCGGCCCTGGTCAGGGCCTTGGTCCCGGTCCAGCCGTTCTTGGTGACGTAGTAGCGGAAGTCCGTGGTCGCGTGGCGGGCCGTGAACTGCCAGCGGAAGGTGTAGCTCTGGCCCGACGTGACCTTCGTGGTGGGCCAGGCGCCGCCGCGGGGGTCGTCGAGCTGCGCGAAGCGGGAGTTCCCGCCGGCGCAGATCTTCCCGTCGGCGGGGCCGCCGGCCGGGAAGCCCTTGGGCCCCTCGACCGACTGCGGCTCCCACTGGATGTCGCCGCAGTTCTTCACGGTGCCGTTGGCACAGAGCTTCTGGCGGCTGATCGGCGAGTCGGTGTAGCCGTGGCTGCTCGCACTGGTGGTGGCGAGGAGGGAGGCGGCGGCGACGCCGAGCGCCACGGCCGCCACTCCTGTCTTTTTGCGCATGCTGTCGCTCCAGGAGAACGTGGGGAGTTCTTTGGGCTGTGCTGCACGCGTGCGGGGGAACTCGCCGGTGCCGGCAGCGCCGGCAGTACGGACCGTACTGCCGGGCACTGCACGTACCGACGGAGTGATTCCGGTCTAGACCAAGTAACAAGGTATGGCCGGAAGTTGAGCATGTCCATACCAATGAGCGAGGCTCACGCGCCCTCCCCGGGACTCGTCCGGCCCGTGTAGAACGCCACCGTCAGGTCCTTGACCAGCGCCTTGCGCTCGTAGTCGTCCAGCTCCACCAGACCACGGGAGGTCAGCCGGTGGACCACGTCGTCCACCGCATCCACGACCGAGGTCAGCACGCTGTCCCGGTGCTTGGCGTCGATCGCCGCGATCCGGCGGCGCTGCATCGCCGCGGCGACCTCGGGGGCGTACTCGATGCGCGTCGGCTGCGCGGAGAACACGTCGATGCCCACCGGGGCGCACTCCGCCGACAGCACCCGCGTCAGCGCCTCGCCGACCGCCTCCGCGTCGCGCAGCGTCGGCGCGTCCTCGTGGAACGCGTCCGCCGGGAGCTGCGAGAGCACCCGGGCCATCGCCGCCTCCACCTGCTCCCGCAGGTACTCCTCGTGCCGGGCCACGCCCAGGGCGGCGCGGACCGTGTCGCGGATCCGCCACACGACGAGGACCACGACGTCCAGCGCCGTGCCCTTCGCGTCCACCGCGGGCAGCGGCTCGCTGCGCCAGTGCCGCAGGCGTACGTCCACGCGGCGGCGCAGCAGCAGCGGGCTCACCCAGAGCAGGCCGGTCCTGCGGACGGTGCCTCGGTAGTCGCCGAACAGCGTCAGGACCAGGGCGTATCCGACGCGGCCGCGGCCGAGCCCACCGAGGGAGAAGAGCGCGAGGACCACCCCGAGGGCCAGCAGCCCCCACTGCCAGAGACGGATCCCGTCGTACGGCCGCGAGGGCAGGTGCAGCATCCGCGCGGCCTCCGCGGGCACGGCCCCCGTCCACCACACGACCGCCGCGCACCCCACGAGCGCCAGCACCCCGCCGACCACGCCGACCCACCCCGGCAGCACCGGACCCGGCCGTTCGACGAGCTGCGGATCGGCGGTCGGCGCGGGCCGGGTCGCCGCCCGGGCGGGCGCGGGGATCGACGCCTTGCGCGCCTTGGGCTTCGGTACGGGCGGCACGGGCACGGTGGCGGGCCCTCCGTCGTCCCCGTCCGGCTCGTCCCGGAACAGCAGGTGCACCGGGATCGACCCGGTGGTCTCGGCCCCGATGACGTTCCGCCGCCGCGCGGCGGGACCACGGGGCGCGACCTCGGCGTTGGCGACGACCGGGACGGCGACGGACTTGACCCGGACGCCGGCGATCCAGCCGAAGTCGACGGCGTTGTCAGGGGCCGCGGCGACCGCCGCGGGCCGCTCGTCCGGGCCGTCGGGCTTGGCGGCGGTGGCCGCGGTGACCGCCGCAGGCGGCTTGACGGGCCCGGAACCCGAGCCTGCCGGGGCGTCGGACCCGGCGGCCGGGGCCGGGCGCCCGGCGGCAGGACTGTCACCGGCCGCCGAAGCCGCCTGCGGCGCCGCGAGCGCGGCGGCGCCGGGCTCGGACCCCCGGTCCCGACGGCCCGCGCCGCCCGCGGACGGGGCCGCCGGGGACGGCGCGGCCGTGGACGCGGCGGGCACACCGGCCGGGGCAGCGGAGCCGGCGGTCGATGCCGGACGCCGGACGGCCGCCGAGTCGGCCGGGGCGCCGGGCCCACGGTCCGGACGACCGGGCGAAACCGTTGCGTCGGCGGGGCCGGCGGTCGCGGCCGAAGGGCGGAGGGCGGGCGACTGCGCCGGGTCGCCCGTGCCGGCGGACGAGGCCGTCCGGGACGGCGCATCCGTGGACGCGGCGGGCACAGACGTACGGTCCGGACGACCGGCCGCACCGGCCGGGGCAGCCGCGCCGACGGTCGACGCCGAACGCCGGACGGCCGCCGAGCCCGCCGGGGCGCCTGGACCGGCCGAGTCCGCCGGAGTGCCGGCCCCGCCGGACGGAGCCGTACCCGTGGCGGGTGCGGACCCGCGGTCCGGTCGGGCAACCGGGGTGCCGGCGGACGACGCCGAGAGGCCGATGCTGGGCAGGCTGCCGCGGGGCCCCACCGCGGTGGCACCGGACGCCTGCGGCGCGGGGCCGCGCGTCGCGGCGGCGGCGGTCGGCTCGGCCTCGCCGGACGGCTTGGCGGCGGGCGCCGCCGGTCCGCCCGGTCCGGCCGGGTTCGACTCCCCCGCGGACAGGCCCGTGCGCGCGGCGGGCGCGGGCCGGGCCGCCTGACCGGCGGGTGCGCTCGTGCTCCCGGAGGGAGGCGCGGAGTTCGGCGCGACGGACGAGGGCGTCGCCGCAGGCGCGGTCCCGGCTGCGGCCACCGGGCCGCCCGGCCCACGCCCCGCACCGTCCACACCCTCGGCACCCGCAGGCCGGGCCACGCCCGCATCCGCGAGACCCGCAGACCGGGCCGCACCCGCACCCTCGGCACCCACAGCCCGAGCCACGCCCGCACCCTCGGCACCCACAGCCCGAGCCACGCCCGCACCCTCGGCACCCACAGGCGCGGCCACACCCACAGGCCCGGCCACCCCCGCATCCTCGGGACCCTCAGGACCGGCCGCGCTCACGCCGCCAGGCCCCGCGGGCCCCGCCGCATCCGCACCACCAGGTCCGGCCGGGCCCGCCCCACCCGCGCCACCATGCCCTGCCGACCCAACCGGCCCCGCCCCACCAAGCCCAGCGGGCTCAGCCGGCCCCGCCGGTCCCGCCGGCCCCGCCGGGCCGCCCGTCCCCGGGGGTCCCGCGGGGCGTAGGCGGCCGTCGGTGAGGCGGCGGGCCGTTCTGGCCGCGTCTCGGGTGGCGGCCGGGCCGGAGTCCGGGGGGGTCGGGGTCGATGCCGTCATGGTCCACCTCATGTTCTCGGGGTCATCGGAACAAGCGCCGCCAGGTCTCCGGGCCCGGGTAGCCGTCGGCCGCGCCGCCGCGCCAGCCCTGGGCCCGCTGGAAGGCCTCGACATTGCGACGGTCCGCCTCCGTCCAGCGCGGACCGGGGCCCGACGTGTAGTGCTTGCCGAAGCCCCGCTTCACCAGTTGTCTGCCCAGCTTCTCCACATATGCGTTGGATTGGCCCGGACGGAAGTAGCCACGCCCGGGGAACCCGCTCGCAGATGCGCTCGACCCGCCCGAACCACTCGAACCGCCGATGTCCTTGCCCTGCCCGGACACCAGCAGTGCCCAGGTCTGCGGGCCCGGCAGGCCGTCCGCCGCGCTGCCCTTCCAGCCCTGGGCCTGCTGGAAGGCCTGGGTGGCCCGACGGTCGGCCTCGCCCCAGCGGGGGCCGGGGCCCTTGGCGTAGAACTTCGTGCCGCCGCGGGAGACCAGGAGCTTGCCCAGCTGGGTCACGTACGGGTTGTTCGCGCCCGGGCCGAAGCTCGCCGCCCCGGGGTAAGGGGTGGCCGTCGCGCCCGAGCCCGAGCTGCCGCCGCTGATGACGCCCTTGTAGCGGTACGCGAGATAGCGGTCGGAGTTCTCCCAGTACGCGAGCGGGGTCGCCTGCTTCCGGGTGCGGGGCTTCGTCTGCTCGTACGCGATGTAGGAGGTGTGCGTGTAGTCCGTCCACCCGCCGAAGATCGTGACGTGCGAGCCGCGGGTCGGATTGGCGGGGTTGTGGAAGAGGAGGATGTCGCCGGGCTGGAGGTCCGCGCGGTCGATCGGGTCGGCGAAGCGGTCGAGGCTGCCGGTCCACTCGTTGCTGCGCAGGTTCCAGGCCATGGAGATGTAGCCGGAGCAGTCCTGGCGGTAGCCGTCGCTCCAGTACCTCTCCATCGAGTACGGGACCTGCGCCGCGACCCAGGTCTTCGCGCGGTTGATGATCTCGGCCCTGGTCGTCTTCCGCAGCGTGGCGGTGGAGATCTGACTGGTCGTCGGAGTCGCGTCGGGCGACGGCGCCGAACCGGGGCCCGGGGCGCCGTGGAGGGGCCCCGTGCCGCCCTGCGGGGTCTCCGGCCCCGGGCCCTCCGCGCGGTCGGCGGCCGGCTGGGACAGGATCGCCGGGTCGGCCGCCACCGTCCCGGGCCCGGCACCCTCGGACTCGGCCGCCCTCGCGTCCGCCATGCTCGTGCCCGCGCCGCCCAGGACCACCCCCGCCGTCGTCACCAGGACGAGCGCGCGCCGGGCACCGTGCGCGGCGGGGTGGCCGCCCGCCCGTACGGGAAGTCCCAGGGCGAGGTCGCGGCGCTGCTGGGCGCAGCCCGCGCAGCCGCAGTCCGACGCGGGTTCGATTTCTTCGAAGACCGGCACACTCATGCGTTCCCCTCCACACTCGTCAAGATCTTTTGGCGCTCTTGCACGGGCGTCAGTGTCTCAACTGTCTGGACAAATCGCATTTTGACGGATCGAAGGCTCAATACGACCATCCGACAGGCCGGGCGGGGCCGTAAATGGTCAAGAGCATGGTCAGAGGTCCTGTAGAGTTATCTCTGTCAGCAGGCGCCGCTAGCTCAGTTGGTTAGAGCAGCTGACTCTTAATCAGCGGGTCCGGGGTTCGAGTCCCTGGCGGCGCACGCGAAGACTGAGGCCCTTCACCGGACGGTGAAGGGCCTCAGTCGTTGTCATGGGGCTGCGCGGCCGCGGGCCCGGCCTCTACAGTGAGCGGAACCCCGACCTCCCGCGCCGGCGCCGGGCTCCTCCCGCGGCCCGTGAGCCCGCGGTCGAGGACCGGTCCGGCCGGCGGCCGGCGGGATCAGGTCCGCCGGCCGGTGCCCGGTCCCCCCGTCATCCCCGTACCGCGGTCAGGTACGCCGAGACGACGACGTTCGCGGTGTAGGCGCCCGCCTCGCGGTCGAAGGTGCCGCCGCAGGTGATCAGACGCAGCTCGGCCCGGTCCGCCTGGCGCTGCCCGTACGCCTTCTTGGGGTCGAAGCCCTCCCGGGGCAGGACCTGGACGTCCTCGATCGTGAATTCCGCGACGCTTCCGTCCGAACGGGTCACGTCCACCGTCGCGCCGGGACGGGCCGCGCTCAGGCCGTAGAACACGGCGGGGCGGGTCCTGGTGTCGACATGGCCGACGAGGAGGGCGGCACCGGAGGCCCCGGGCCGGGTGCCCGACCCGTACCAGCCGACCGTCTGCGGCATCTCGAACGGCGGCGGGTCGATCGCCCCCGCCCCGTCGAGCCCGCGGGCCACGACGGGGGCGCTGATCCCGACGGAGGGGATCGCGACCCGGCGCGGCTCCGCCGGGTCCAGCGGTGCGTGCGCCGGGGGCAGCGGCAGGCCGAGGGGGCGGCCGACGGCGGCGACGTCGCCGGTGGTGGGCGCCGGGAAGACGGGCCCGT
Source organism: Streptomyces sp. NPDC020422 (assembly GCF_044386705.1). Lineage (NCBI taxonomy): Bacteria > Bacillati > Actinomycetota > Actinomycetes > Kitasatosporales > Streptomycetaceae > Streptomyces > Streptomyces sp. NPDC020422. The sequence goes on from NZ_JBIRVJ010000002.1 coordinate 610,645, forward strand.
CGGCGGCGTCGCGGCCCCAGAGCCACAGGCCGCACAGGAGCAGCGCCCAGGCCGCCCCGGTCAGCGCCCGCCCGGACGACACGCGGTCAGTCCGTGCCCTGGCCCGCGCCCGTGCCACGGCGCCGGGCGCTGCGGAAGGCGACGGCCACGGCGGCGACGGCGGCCATGCCCAGGCCCAGGAGGGTGTACGGGGTGCCGAGGCCCTCGTCGCCCGCGGTCTGCGCCACGCCGGGCGCCGCGGGAGCGGCGAAGGCGGCCGCGCCACCGCCGCCGGCCCGGACCGGGGCGATCGGGGACGGGTGGTGGGTGGGCTGGTGGGTCGGCTCGTGGTGCTGCCGGACGTGGACCGTGCCGACGTCGGGGTGGTCGTGGCCGTCGCAGGTCACGCTGACCTTGTACGTGCCCTCTTCGAGCCCCGACTTCAGGGTGGTGTCGCCGAACAGCGGGTTCTTCCCGCCGTCACGGCCGGTGAGCTCGGCGTCGGCGACGAACGCCTGGGACCTGGCGGCGCCGGTGGTGCCCTTGCAGCCGGTGACGCGGACGTCGACGTCGGCGCCGGGCGGGGCGGTGGACGGGGTGACGGTGGCCTGGACCCCGTCATGGGCGAGGGCGGTGCCCGCCGTGGGCGCGAGCACCAGTGCCAAGGCCGCCCCTGCGGCACGCAGAGCGATGGGACCTGAACGCATTGTGACCTCCTGGTACTGGCAGGGTCACCCGGTTCGCGCCGTTTCGCATCCGCAGGGGGGCCGGCCAGGCGGGCGGAGGGCGGGCGTGCGGCCGAAGCCGGTGCTCAGACGCGCTCGACGAGGTCCGCGATCGACTTCACGACCTTCGAGGGGCGGAACGGGAAGCGGTCGATCTCCGCCTGGGTGGTCAGACCCGTCAGCACCAGGAAGGTCTGCATGCCCGCCTCCAGACCGGCCAGGATGTCGGTGTCCATCCGGTCGCCGATCATGGCGCTGGTCTCGGAGTGGGCGCCGATGGCGTTCAGGCCGGTGCGCATCATCAGCGGGTTCGGCTTGCCCGCGAAGTACGGCTCCTTGCCGGTCGCCTTGGTGATCAGCGCGGCGACCGAACCGGTGGCGGGCAGCGGGCCCTCCAGGGACGGACCGGTCTCGTCGGGGTTGGTGCAGATGAAGCGGGCGCCGGCGTTGATCAGCCGGACCGCCTTGGTCATCGCCTCGAACGAGTACGTACGGGTCTCGCCGAGGACCACGTAGTCGGGGTCGTGGTCGGTGAGGACGTAGCCGATGTCGTGCAGCGCCGTGGTGAGGCCGGCCTCGCCGATGACGTACGCGGTGCCGCCGGGGCGCTGGTCGTCGAGGAACTTGGCGGTGGCGAGCGCCGAGGTCCAGATGTTCTCGACGGGGACCTCCAGGCCCATGCGGGCGAGCCGGGCGTGCAGGTCGCGGGCCGTGTAGATCGAGTTGTTGGTGAGGACCAGGAAGGGCTTCCCGGTGTCCCGCAGCTTCGTGATGAACGCGTCGGCGCCGGGGATGGGCACGCCCTCGTGGATGAGGACGCCGTCCATGTCGGTGAGCCAGGATTCGATCGGCTTGCGTTCTGCCATGGGTGCGGGACTCCTGCCGTACAAAACAACCGGTGTACTGGGGGCGACGCGACAGCGCTGTGGCGACGCCCCCAGCCTAGGTCAGGATGTGGAGACCGTGACCCCGTCGATCACCCAGTACCAGTTGTTGGACCCGGTGTAGCGGAAACGGAAGCTCACGCTGGAGGCACCGGCCGGGACGTTCACCGTCACCGACTGGGGCTGGGACAGGACGTCGGCGGTGTAGCTCTTCACGACGGTCGGGGTGCCGCCGTTGAAGCTCGCGAGGATCTGCGCGGTCTGGCTGCCCTCCTGGCGGTAGAGGGTGGTGAACCCCAGCGTCACCCGGGCCGCGCCCGTCACGCCGTACGCCGGGGTGACGAGGGTGGAGTCGTAGCCGCCCGAGAAGGCCTTGTCGGCCCACTCGTCGGAGTCGGCGACCGCGAAGACGCCCCGGGAGCGCACGTTCAGCTCGCGGGACTGGTCGCGCTGGGAGCGGGACCAGAACTCGTCGGTGGCGAAGGACCAGCCGCGCCACTCGGTCACCCCGCCGGTGCCCATGGCGCTGTTGACGACGGACCAGCCGCCGGGTGCGGTGTGGGTGAAGCCGAGGACTCCGGCGGGGATGCCGGTCTCGTCGACGCGGCCGGTGAGCGAGGGGTACAGGGCGTCGAACGGGTCGGTGGAACGGTCCTGGATCGGCTTGCCGTCGAGGCCCCAGGCGGGGTCGGGGACGATGCCCAGCTGCCGGAAGACGGTGGCGGCCACGTCGACGAGCCGGGTGTCGACGGGGCGGGCACCGGCCGCGATGCCGGGGCCCTGGGCGAGGACGAAGGTGCGCCGCTCCTCGATGGTGGAGCCGCCGTGGCCGCCGGCGTCGGTGTGCCCGTGGTCGGTGGCGACGATGACGGTCCAGCGCTCGGTGGCGTACGAGGGGCGGGCCCGGATCGCGGCGAGGAGGCGGCCCAGGTAGGCGTCCTGGACGTCGATGGCGTCGAGGTACTTCTGGCTGGCGGCACCGTAGGAGTGCCCGATCTCGTCGGTCTCGCCGAAGTAGGCGAAGACGACGTCGGGGTTCTGGTTGCGCAGCACGTCCTCGGTGACGTCGGTGATCGCGAGGTCGTTGACGGCGTAGTCGTTGTCGTGGACCAGCTTGGCGTCGGCGCCGGCGGTGACCGTGCCGTAGGTGTCGAGCTCGGGCCAGTCGACGGCGGCGAAGAGCGACAGCTCGGGGCGGACCTGGTGCAGCCGGGCGAGGAAGCCGGGGTACTGGCCGTAGTTGCGGCCGGCGAAGGTGTTGTCCTTCACGCCGTGCTTGTCGGGCCAGACGCCGGTGGAGATGGTCGACCAGCCGGGGCCGGAGGAGGTCGCGGCCATCGGGTTGGCGTAGAGCAGGGAGCGGCCGTAGGTGCCGTTCGCCATCAGGGACTTGAGGTTCGGGGCCTTGGCGGCGTCGATGCGGTCGTGGCGCAGGCCGTCCATGCCGACGAACAGCACCTTGTCCTTGCTGGTGCCGTTCGGGAGCACGGGCGAGGCCGCCGCCTGGGCGGCGGGGGCGGTGGCGAGGCCGGTGGCGGCGAGGGCTGCGGTGGCGCCGGCGGCGGCGAGCACGGCGCGGCGGGATATGCCGGTGAGCGGCATCGGGGAGTCCTCCGGGATTGAGGGAGCGGGCATGCGGACGCCCCTGATCCCTCAGGGGCGTTGCGGTGGTGGTGCTCGTTGATCCGTTGATCCGTCGGGCCCTTGGTCCGTACCCGTTATCCTTCCGCTACCTTGCGGGCGGACGGAAGGGCCCGGTGGTGAACTTTCAGCTGCCGGTGGCGGACTTCCACGCGTCCACGTACGCCGTGAGGTTCGTGTCGATGTCGGCCCAGTCCGGTTCGAAGACCTCGACGCCGTCCATCAGCCGGGCGAGCGCGATGGCGTTGGCGTCGGTGGCCTTGACGTCCTTGCGGGCCGGGAAGCCGCCGCCGATGGCGCTGACCTCGCGCTGGGCCTGCTCGCCGAGCATGAAGTCGAGGAGCTTCCTGCCGTTCTCGCCGTGCGGGGCCTTGTCGACCAGGCCCGCGGCGTACGGCAGGGCGAAGGTGGTGGGCTTGCCGCCGTCCTTCGCCGGGAACCAGATGCCCAGGTTCGGCATGGTCCTGGCCTGCGCGAAGTTCATCTGGACATCGCCGTTCGCGACCAGGATCTCGCCCTTGTCGACCTTCGGCGCGAGCTTGGACGTGGAGGAGGACGGGCCGACGTTGTTGGCCTGGAGCCGCTTCAGATAGGCCATCGCCGGCTCCTGGCCGCCGAAGTCGTGCAGGGCCTTGATGAGCACGGCGGTGCCGTCGCCCGCGACGCCGGGGGTGGAGTACTGGACCTTGTCCTTGTACTTCGCGTCGAGCAGCTCCTCCCAGGTCTTCGGGGCGGGGCGGAGCTCCTTCTTGTTGTGGACGAAGCCGAAGTAGTTCTTCACGACGGCGGTCCACTTGCCGTCGCTCGCCTTGTCGGCGCCGCCGACCTGCTCGGAGCCCTTCGGGGCGTATGCCTGGAGCAGCCCCTTGGAGTCGGCCTGCTGGATGAACGGCGGCAGGGTGACGAGGACGTCGGCCTGGGTGTTGCCCTTCTCGCGGGCGGCGCGCTGCACCATCTCGCCGGAGCCGCCCTCGACGTACTTCACCTTGATGCCGGTCTGCCGCTCGAAGTCCTCGAAGACCTTGTCGTACCAGCCGTCCCCCGCCTCGCCCTTGAGGCCGTCGGCGCTGTAGACGGTGACCACCTTCTCGTCGGAGGCGGCCGAGGAACCCCCGCAGGCGGTGAGGGTGACGGCGAGGGCGAGGCTGCCGGCGAGGGCGGCGACCGGCTTGGCGTGCGTAAGCATGACGTTGTTCTCTCCTAGCGGTACGAGGCTTTGGTGCGGATGCGGGAGACGGCGAGCAGCACGAGCAGCGTCGCCGCCATCAGGACCACGGCCAGGGCGGAGCCCGTGAAGAGCGAACCGCGGTCGGTGACGGTGAAGACGAGCACCGGGAGCGGCAGCCAGTCGGGCGGGTAGAGCATCATCGTGGCGCTCAACTCGCCCATGGACAGGGCGAAGCAGAGGCCGGCCGCCGCGGTCAGCGACGGCAGCAGGAGGGGCAGCCGGACCCGGAGCAGGACGTACGAGGGGCGGGCACCGAGGCTGGCCGCCGCCTGCTCGTACATCGGGTCGAGCCGCTGGACGGCGGCCGAGACCGACTGGTAGGCGAACGCCGTGACGAGGACGGTGTGCGCGAGGATCACGATCCAGCGCGTGCCGTTCAGGAGCAGCGGCGGCCGGGAGAAGGCGACCAGGACCGCGAGTCCCACCACCACCGAAGGCACCGCCACCGGCAGCATGAACAGGGCGTCGAGGACCCGGCGGCCCCGCTTGCGCAGCGCGGCGGCGGCCAGCGCGGCCCAGGTCCCGACGGTCAGCGCGAGGACACTCGCGGCGAGGGCCGTGACCAGGCTGGTGGTGAGCGCCGTCGACGACTCGCCGCGCACGGCGGCCGCGTAGTGGGCGGTGGTCGGCCCGGCGGGGAAGGCCCCGGACCAGTGGGTGGAGAAGGAGGCGGCGAGGATCACGAGGAGGGGCAGGGCGAAGAGCGGCACGAAGAGGGCCGCGAACAGCGCCCACCATCCCCATCGGCCCGCACGGCTATGCACCAGCACGACGGCTCACCACCCGGTAGACGGCGTAGAGACCCACGGAGATCGCCACGTTGACGACGGCGACCACACAGGCCGCGGTGTAGTCGGACTCGAGGATGGCCTTGCCGTAGACGAGCATCGGGAGGGTCGTGACGCCCTTGGCTCCGGTGAAGAGCACGATCCCGAACTCGTTGAGGCACATCACCAGCACCAGGCTGCCGCCGGCGGCGAGCGCCGGGAGCGCCTCGGGCAGGATCACCTGCCGCACGATCCGCAGCGGCCGCGCCCCCAGCGAGGAGGCCACCTCCAGCTGAGCGGTGTCCAGTTGGGAGAAGGCGGCGAGCAGGGGGCGCATCACGAAGGGAGTGAAGTACGTGATCTCGGCGAGCAGCACGCCCCACGGGGTGGTCAGGAAGCGGAAGGGCCCGTCGGCGGCGCCGGTGAGATCGGTCCACAGGCCGTTGGCCATGCCGACCGTGCCGTAGAGGAAGAGCAGGGCGAGCGTGATCAGGAAGGACGGGAAGGAGAGGAAGACGTCGATGAACCTCGCCACCGCCTTCCCGCCGGGGAACGGCACGAACGCGATCACGAGCGCCAGCACGAACCCGAGCACGAGACACCCGACGGTGGCGGCGACCGCCAGCCACACGGTGGTGACGAGCGCGTCCCGGAAGGAGGAGGACGCGAAGACCTCGGCGTACGCACCGGGGGCGAGGGACTCGCCGACGACGAGGGCGAGGGGGTAGAGGAAGACGAGGGCGAGAACGAGGACGGGGGGCGCGGCCCAGACCCAGGTGGGGAGGGCGCGCCCGCGGCTCGCTCGGGGCGGGCCGTCGTTCCGCGGGGCGGTGGGGGTCACCCCGGACGAGGCCCCGGGGAGGGCGGGCTCCGTTCCGTGAGCGCGCCGCACCGCCACGGCCGCCGCGCCACGGCTAGCCATCGTTCACCCCCGCGGCCAGCAGCACCGCGTCCTCGGGCGCGAAGTGCAGGGTGACCTCGTCGCCGAGCGCGGGGGTCTCCCGCAGCTCGCGCACGTCCGCCTTGACCCGCTGTCCGCCCACGTCGACGTACAGCCGGTGGGTGGACCCCCGCCACTGCACCTCGGCGATCCGCCCCCGCAGGGCGTTGGGCCCGGGCCCGAGCCCGACCAGGTGCGGGCGGACGCAGAGGGTGGCGGCCGAGCCGGGGACCGCGTCCGTGACGGGAACGTCGAGCGCGACCCCGCCGAGGTCGACCCCGTCCGCCCCGACCCGCACCGGCAACAGGTTCGCGTTGCCCACGAACGACGCCGTGAACTCCGTCCGCGGCCTGCGGTACAGCTCCTGCGGGGTTCCGCAGTCCCGCAGCCGCGCCCGGTCCATGACGGCGATCCGGTCGGCCAGGGTGAGCGCCTCGACCTGGTCGTGGGTGACGTACAGGATGGACACGTCCGGCAACTCGCGGTGCAGCCTCGCCAGTTCGGCGAGCATGCCGGAGCGCAGCTGGGCGTCGAGCGCGGAAAGCGGCTCGTCGAGGAGCAGCACGTGCGGGCGGATGGCGAGGGCGCGGGCGATGGCGACGCGCTGCTGCTGGCCGCCGGAGAGCTCGCGCGGGTACCGCTTGGCGTAGGCCGCCATGCCGGTCATCTCCAGGGCCTCGGCGACCCGGCCGGGGATCTCGCCCTTGGGCGCCTTGCGGGCCTTCAGGCCGAAGGCCACGTTGTCCTCGACGCGCAGGTGCGGGAAGAGGGCGTACTGCTGGACGACCATGCCGATGCCGCGCTGGTGCGGCGGCAGCGCGGTGACGTCCCGCTCGCCGATGAAGACCCGTCCGGAGGCGGGCCGCACGAATCCGGCGACGGCCCGCAGGGCGGTGGTCTTGCCGGAGCCGGAGGGCCCGAGCAGGGCCATGACCTCGCCGGGTTCGACGGTGAGGTCGAGGCGGTCGAGGACGGTGTGGTCGCCGTACGCGACGGAGACGGCGTCGAATCGGATGCCGCTGGCAGGGCTGCCGGTGGGGCTGCCGGTGGAGCCGGTCACGCCTCGTACTCCCTTATCAGGGCCGGCAGTTCGGCGACCGAGGCGAGGACGTGGGTGGCGCCGTGCTCCCTCAGCGCGGCCTCGCCGTGCGCGCCCGTGAGGACGCCCGCGACGATCCCGGCGCCCGAGCGGACGCCGCTGAGCATGTCGTACGAGGTGTCGCCGGCGACCACGGTCCGCCGGACGTCGTCGACGGCGCCGGTGCGCAGGAAGGCGGCGAGGACCATGTCGGGGAAGGGCCGGCCGCGGCCGCCCGCGTCGGCGGGGCAGAGGGTGAGGGTGACGAGCTCGCGCCAGCCGAGGGCGTCGAGGATGGCGTCCTGGGTGACGCGGGCGAATCCGGTGGTCAGGACGACGGTCCTGCCCTGCTCGCGGAGTTCGGCGATGGCTTCGGCCGCGCCGGGCAGGGGGGCGATCCGGCCGGCGCCGACCAGCTCGCCGTACGCCTCCTCGAAGGCGAGGTTGGCCTGCCGGGCGCGGTCCTCGTCGCCGCCGAAGAGATGGCGGAAGACGGAGATCTTGGACTCGCCCATGGTGGCGCGGACGTAGTCGATCATCGTGGCGGGGTTCTCGCCGAGGCGTTCGGCGGCGGCCGTGAAGGCCTGCTCGACGAGGCCGCCGTCGGCGACGGTGGTGCCGGCCATGTCGAGGACGACGAGGTTGTGTTCGCGCATGGTGTTCACCAGTTCAGTTCGTTCGCGGTGGTCTCGGCGATGGCGGGCGAGCAGGTCATGCCGCGGCCGCCGGGCCCGGTCACCAGCCAGACGCCGTCGCTCACCTGCTGGCGGTGGACGACGCGGCTGGTGTCGGTGCACTGCGCGTACACGCCGGCCCAGCGGCGCCGGACGCGCGGGAGCGGTCGGCCGAGGAAGGACTCGACGACGCGGGTGAGGTGCTCGTAGGGGTCTTCGAGGGTGTCGAAGGCGAAGGGGTGCTCGTACTCGTGGGTGTCACCGATGGTCAGCCCGCCGTCGAGGCGCTGCACCATGAGCAGTTGCATCCGGTGGGCGGCGGCCGTCGGGTCCTGTGCCTGCCCGGCGTTGAGCGCGTCCAGCTCCGGCGAGGCGTAGGCCGGGTAGTAGCGGAAGGAGTCGGCGTCGGCGACGGAGGTGGTGAGGGGTTCGCCGAGCGGGTCGGTCTGCATCATCTGCAGCCGGACGCGGCGGACCGGGATCTCGCCGGCGATGTCGCGGACCAGGCCGGAGAGCCAGGCACCGGTGCACAGGACGACGGCGTCGCCGGTGTGGGTGTCGCCGTGGTCGTCGCGGACGGCGCTGTGTCCGCTCCCCCCGGCGCCGACGACCTCCCGCACCTCGCGGTGGGGCAGGAAGGTGTAGCGGCCGGTGGCCAGGAGGGCCTCGCGGAGGGCGCGTTGGGCGGTGCGGGGCTCGACGGCGGCGTCCCGTTCGCACCACAGCGCGGCCTGGAACTCCCCGCGCAGGGCCGGGTTGACCGCCCGCGCCTCGGCCGCGGTGAGCAGTTTGTAGCCGCGGGCGGCGGCGTCGGGGCGGGCCACGGCGGCCTCGGTGACGGCGAGTTCGAGCTCGTTGCGTACGGGAGTGAGGGAGCCGATGGCCCGGAAGCCGAGCCCGGGGACGCGGGCGCCGACGCCCTCCCACAGCTCGCGGGCGCGCAGGGCGGTGTCGAGCTCCTTGCCTCCGGCGCGGCCACTGACCCAGATCTGGCCGAAGTTCCGGAGCGAGGCACCGCGCGCCTCCGCCTCGCGCTCGATGTGGACGACCTCATGGCCGCGTTCGACTGCGTGCCAGGCGTGCATGGTGCCCACCACGCCGGCTCCTACGACGATCACCTTCATGCCGTTCACGGTCCTGGCGGCGGGTGACCCGGACCGATCGGGCGGGCGACGGGATGGTGAACGGGTCGCCAAACTTGGACTAGACCCGTTATCGGTTCGTTACCGATTGGGGGCGAGTGGCTGGGGTGAGGCGGTGGCTCGTTCGCACGGGCGGGCCGGCGGACGCGGTGAGGCGGGGGCCCGGACTCATGGGGGGGGCGGGCGGACGCGGTGAGGCGGGGGCCCGGACTCACGGGCGGGCGGGCGTACGCGGTGAGGCGGGGGCCCGGATTCACGGGCGGGCGGCCGGACGCCGTGAGGCGGGGGCCGGACTCATGGGCGGGCGGGCGTACCGGTGAGGCGGGGGCCCGGACTCACGGGCGGGCGGCCGGACGCCGTGAGGCGGGGGCCGGACTCATGGGCGGGCGGCCGGACGCCGTGAGGCGGGGCCCGGATGGCTGGGCAGCCGGACGGGCTCAGCCCTGGTGGCCGCTCAGATGCGCCGTGAAGCTGAAGCGATCGCCCCGGTAGAGCGTGCGCACCCGCTCCAGGGGCCGTCCCGCCGTGTCCCTTGAGACGCGGTGGATCAGCAGCATCGGCAGGGCCGGCGGGGTCCCGATGAGGAGGGCCTCGCGGGGAGTCGCCAGGACGGTCTCGATCCGCTCGTCGGCGTCGCCGAAGGAGATGCCGAGCCGGTCGTGGAGATAGGCGTAGAAGGAGGAGTCGGGGTCGAAGTCCGCGTCCAGGCGCGGGGCGCGGGCCTCGGAGACGTAGGTGCTCTCCAGGCCGACCCGCTCGTCGTCGGCGAGAAGCACCCGCTCCATGTGCCAGACGGGCTCGCCGCGCTCGACGCCGACCTCGGGGGCGAGGGCCTCGGGGCAGGGGAAGCGGTCCAGGGAGATCAGCGCACGCCCCGGACGGCGGCCCTGGCGGCGGACGCCCTCGGTGTAGCTGGCGAGCGAGAGCGGCTGCTCCAGCTTGGGCCCGGCGACCACCGTGCCCCGCCCCTGGCGGCGCAGCCGCCCCTCCAGGAGGAGCTCGCGCAGGGCCTGCCGGACGGTCTCGCGCGACACCTCGTAGCGGACCGCGAGGTCGCGCTCGGTGGGCAGCAGCCCGCCCTCCCCCAACTCGGCGATGAGCGCGGCGACTTTGGCCTTGACGGCGTAGTACTTCGGGATGCGGCCGTGCTCGGGGATGCCGGAGCGGATGGGGGCGCCGGGGTCATCGGGGCTGTTCTGGTTCTCCACCGGGTGATCGTTGCAGATGCGAGTGAACGGGACGGTGTACGAGGGGTGGCTTACACGTGCCGGTGGGAGCGGGGCCCCCGGTGGCGTCGGGTGAGCAGCACCAGGGCGGCGCCCGCCGCGAGCAGGGCGGCCGACGCGGGGGCGACGAGCCGGAGGGCGTCCTCCCGGCCGGTGTGGGCGAGTTCGAGGCCGCCGGGCGTGCGGTCGGCGCCCGGCGGGGTGGGGCGGGCCGGGTCGGCGGGGGGCGTGGCCGGATCGGTGCGGGGCTCGGCGTCCGGGTCGGCGGGGCCGATGCTCAGCGTGTAGTCGCCCGACTCGCCGACCCAGTCGCCGTCCTCGCCCATGCGCTGGACGACGGCGGCGTTGACGACCACCTCGTCGGGCGCGGTGTCGGCGCGGAAGGCGAGCCGAACGGGGACGGTGAGGGTACGGCGGGGGGGCACGGCGAAGCCGGCGAAGGGGCGGGGCGCGGAGACGGAGGCAGAGGCGGAGGCGGAGGGGTGCGGGTCGGCGGGGGCGACGGGGGCGATGGGGGCGGTGGGGGCGGTGGGGTGCGCCGGGTCGGTCGAGGCCGACGGCCTGGGGTCCGCCGGAGCTGCCCGGTCGGCGGAGTCGGGCCGGTCCGGGGAGTCCGGCCGGTCCGCGGAGTCCGGCTGGTCCGCGGAGTCCGGCCGTTCGGCGGAGTCCGGCCGGCGGCTCGGAGCGTTTCCGCCTCCGCCGAACACGCCCACGTTCTCCGCCCGGTCCGTCCCCTCGAACGTGACGGGCCGCCACAGCCTCGCCCCGGCGTCGTAGAACTCGGCCCGGATCTGTGCGGGCCGCAGGGTCCGGCCGCGGTCGGTGAGGACGAGGACGGGGTGGATGCCGCCGCAGGCCCGGTCGGTGGTGTTGGTGAGGTCGAGGTTCCAGGTGAGGAACTCCCCGCCGGCGGCGTACTCGACGGGCCCGTCCTGGATCCGGGCGGTGAGGGGGAAGTCCGCGGTGCTCTCCGCGCCGCAGGCGGGCGGCGCCGCCATGGCCGGCACCGGCACCGGGGTGAGGGCGTGGGCCACCGGGACGGCGGCGGCGGTGGTGAGGGCGGCGAGGGCGAGGGCGTTGCGCAGTCGCATGGGGGCGGGTGCCTTTGCTGCTCGCGGGCGTACGGGTCGGCCGCGACGCTGCCACGCGGGAGGCGGGGTCCCCGTGACCGACGCGGCCCGGCCCCTCGTACGCCGCCGGATCCCGCCCGATCAGCCTATTTTCCGATCATCGGGGGCTCGCCCCCGAAGCCCGACGGCTCCTTGCCGAAGAGCGGTGCCAGGACCAGTTGGGCCGCACCCTCCGCGACCGCGTGCGGGGCGTCCGCCACCGCCACGTCCGCCGGGAGGCCCAGCCCGCCGAGGACGTCGCGGGCACCGCGCGCGAAGGCCTCCGGGGCCGCGAGCACCTCCCGGCCGCCGAGGAGCACGCGGTCGACGTCGAGCAGCCGGACCACGTTCGCCGCACCGGTGCCGAGGACCCGGGCGGCGCCGTCGAGGTCCCCGCGGGCGAGGGCCGCCAGGCACAGCACCTCCAGACAGCCGCGCCCGCCGCAGTCGCAGGGCGGTCCGTCGAGCTGGACGGTCTGGTGCCCGAGCTCCCCGGCTCCCGTCCTGCCCCCGCGCAGCACGGCGCCGCCGAGGACGAGGCCGGCGCCCAGGCCCGTACCGAGATGGACGTACGCGAAGGAGCCGGGAGCGCCCGGGCGCAGGGCGAGCCCCAGGGCGGCGGCGTTGGTGTCCTTGTCGACCACGACGGGCAGACCCAGTCGCCGCGCCAGTTCGTTCCGGAGGGGGAACCCGTCCCACTCCGGAAAGCCCGTGACGCGTCCGGGCGTTCCGGTGAGGTGGTCGAGGGGGCCGGGCATGGCGACGCCCACGCCGAGGACGTTCGCCCGGAGGGGTTCGCCGCGGCCGGGGCGAGCCGCGTGCAGCGCGGCGACCTCCGCCCGTACCGCCGCCAGGACCGGCTCCGCGCCCGCGCCCAGGTCCAGGGGGGCGCGGCGGACGGCGACGCGGGCGCCCGCGAGGTCGAGGAGGACGGCGGTGAGCTCGTCGCGGTCGAGATGGACGCCGACGGCGTGGGCGGCGCCCGGGACGAGCCGCAGCACGGTGGCCGGCTTGCCACCCGTGGAGGCCCGGCGCCCGGCGTCGGCGACCAGGCCCCCGGCCCGCAGCCGCGCGGTGATCTTGCTGACCGCCTGGGGGGTCAGCCCGGCGCGCTCCGCCAGTTCGAGACGGCTGATGCCCTGCTCCCCCGCCGCGCGCAGCAGACCGAGGAGCAGGGCGGCGTTGTGGCTGCGCAGCGCGGGGAGGTTGGCGCCCGCCGGGGGGCCGGCCGGGGCGGGACCGGGGCCGGGGCCGTGGGCAGGACTGGGGCCGTGCGCGGGATCTGGGCCGTGCGCGGGATCTGGGCCGTGCGCGGGATCTGGGCCGTGGGCAGGACCGAGGCCGTGGGCAGGACCGGCGCCGTGGGCAGGACCGGCGCCGTGGGCAGGACCGAGGCCGTGGGCAGGACCGGCGCCGTGGGCAGGACCGGCGCCGTGGGCAGGACCGAGGCCGTGGGCAGGACCGGGGCCGTGCGCGGGACCGGGGCCGTGCGCGGGACCGGGGCCGTGAGCAGGACCGGCGCCGTGGGCAGGACCGGGGCCGTGAGCGGGATCTGGGCCGTGGGCAGGACCGGCGCCGTGGGCAGGACCGGCGCCGTGAGCGGGATCTGGGCCGTGGGCAGGACCGAGGCCGTGGGCAGGACCGGCGCCGTGGGCAGGACCGGCGCCGTGGGCGGGATCTGGGCCATAGCCCGGACCAGGGCCCGCACCGAGGGGCGTGTCGTTACCCGTGCCCGCGCCAAGGGGCATGTCGATGCCCGTGCCCGTACTCGCGCCGCGGCCGCCGGCCGTGCCGGCGTCGGCAGCCGTCCCGGCATCGGCCCCGGCCCCGGCCCCCGGCCGCCCCGCGCCCATCCCCGTACGCATATCCGTCCCCTTCTTCACCACCCACCCATTGTCGCCCCTGCTTGCACTTTCGCAACAGCGTTGCCAAAGTGGTCGGTATGACTGGCACCGACCCCGCCCCCCTCCGCGTCGGACTCGTCGGCTACGGCCTCGCGGGCTCCGTCTTCCACGCCCCGCTCATCGCCGCCTCCCCCGACCTCGTCCTGGACACCGTCACCACCGGCAACCCGGAGCGCGCCGCCCAGGCCCGCGCCGAGCACCCCGGTGTCACGGTGGTCGCCTCCCCCGAGGAGCTGTGGGAGCGGGCGGACCGGCTCGACCTCGTCGTCGTCGCCTCCCCCAACAAGACCCACGTCCCGGTCGCCACCGCCGCCCTCCGCGCCGGCCTCCCCGTCGTCGTCGACAAGCCGCTCGCCGGCACCGCCGCCGAGGCCCGCGCGCTCGCCGCCCTCGCCGACGAGCGCGGGCTGTTGCTCTCCGTCTTCCAGAACCGCCGCTGGGACAACGACTTCCTCACCCTGCGCGCGCTCCTCGCCGAGGGCGAACTCGGCGAGGTCCAGCGCTTCGAGTCCCGCTTCGAGCGCTGGCGTCCGCTCCCCAAGGGCGGCTGGCGCGAGTCCGGCGCCCCGGAGGAGATCGGCGGACTGCTCTACGACCTCGGCAGCCACGTCGTCGACCAGGCCCTGGTCCTCTTCGGCCCGGCCGTCCGCGTCTACGCGGAGTCCGACGTGCGCCGCCCGGGCGCCGAGGCGGACGACGACACCTTCCTCGCGATCACCCACGCCGGCGGCGTGCGCTCGCACCTCTGGGTGAGCGCCACCACGGCCCAGCTCGGCCCCCGCTTCCGCGTGCTCGGGCAGCGCGCCGGCTACGTCAAGTACGGCCTCGACCCCCAGGAGGCCGCCCTGCGCGAGGGCCTGCGCCCGGAGCCCGGCACCGTCTGGGGCGTCGAGCCGGAGGGGCTGTGGGGGCGGATCGGCTCCGGGGAGTCGCCGCTCACCGGCGGCGGCACCCCCGTCGAGACCCTGCCCGGCGCGTACCCCGCCTACTACGCCGCCGTCACCGCCGCCCTGCGCGGCGCCGGCCCCAACCCGGTGACGGCGTACGAGGCGGCCGACGCGCTCGACGTCCTGGAGGCGGCGAAGCGGTCCGCCCGCGAGGGCGTGGCGGTGTCGCTGTGAGGGCGGGGAGCGTGAGCGGCACGGGCAGCGCGGGCCCCGCGAGCAGCACGGGCAGCGCCGGCGGCGCCGGGCCCACGGGGACCCCCGGGACCGCCTCCGAGGTCGCCGAGCTGGAGGCTCAGGAGGCCGCCCTGGTCCTCCCCCACTTCACGTACGAGGACGCCTGGACCCTCGGCACGATCCTGACCGACCTGGCCCGGGAACGCCGCGCGCCCGTCGCGATCGACGTCCGGCGCGGCGCGCAGCAGCTGTTCCACTGCGCGTTGCCGGGGTCGAGCGCCGACAACGACGCCTGGATCGATCGCAAGCGGCGCGTCGTGGAGCGGTACGGCGTGAGCTCCTTCCTCGTCGGCGCCCGCTTCCGCGCCAAGGGGACGAGCTTCGAGCAGTCCTCGCGCCTCGACCCCGACCGCTTCGCCGCGCACGGCGGCTCGTTCCCGGTCGCGGTCGAGGGGGCCGGCGTCATCGGCTCGGTCACGGTCTCGGGACTGCCGCAGGCCGAGGACCACGCCCTCGTGGTCCTCGGCCTGGAGCGGCTGCTCAGCTCGTACCGGTCGAACGCCGGCGCCGGCGGCTGACCGCCACGAGGACACCGCCGCTGAGGGCGAGCCCGGCGGCCGTGGCGCCCATGACCGCCTTCCCGGCGGTGGAACCGGAGCCGGTGTCGGGGAGTTCGCCGCCGCCGGTGGTGCCACCGTCGTGCCCGCCGGAGGTGTGACCGCCCGAGGTGTCGCCACCGGAGGTGTCACCCCCGGTGGCGTGCCCGCCGGAGTCGGAGCCTCCGTCCGTCACTCCTCCGTCCGTCGTCCCGCCGTCGGTCGTACCGCCGTCCGTCGTCCCCCCGTCGGTCGTCCCGCCGTCGGTCGTCCCGCCGTCGGTCGTCCCGCCGTCGGTCGTACCGCCGTCGGTCGACTCCGTCGGGTCCGGGGTCGGCGTGGGCGTCGGCGTCGGCGTGGGGGTCGGCGTCGGCGTGGGAGTCGGCGTGGGAGTGGGAGTCGGGGTCGGCGTCGGCTTGTTCTCCTCGCAGTCCGGCAGGTCCCCGTTGAACGGGTAGGCGTGCAGCTCCTGCCCGCCGCCCCCGTTCACCAGCGAGGTGTGGTTCAGCGAACCGCTCGTGTAGAAGCGCCCGTTCATGCCGGGCATCGTCACCGTCGCCGTGCTCGCCGGCTGGCCGATGAGCACGGCGCCCTCGAACTGCCCGCTGCCTTCGAAGGTCACCGCGGTCGCGTCGGGGAAGTTCCACAGCAGCCGGTCGTGCAGGGAGTCCTGGACGTCGCCGCTGTAGGTGTCGATGGTCCGGGCGGCGCCCCGCATGTTGACGAGGACGGTCGCACCGTTCGGGATGCCGGTGAAGCGGAAGCCCTGCGAGCCGCCGGTCTTCGACTCCAGGTCGAAGTCCACGTCGAAGACCTGGAGCGGCGCCTTCCCGTCGCCGGTGAAGACGGTCTCGCTGCCGTTGTTGACGGCGGTGCCGGTCGCCTTGCGCGGCTTGCCCTTCACGTACGCGTAGCAGCGACTGGCGTCGGTGAGCTGCTCGCGCAGGTCCTTGTACTTGTCGGCCGCGGCCGTGTCGTGGACGGAGGTCGGGGAGACCGTACCGCTGAGCTTGCCCGCGTACCGTACGACCCCCTTGACCGTCCCCTCCTCGGCCAGGAGGCGCTGACCCGAGGCGATGGTGACGTTCGCGCCGGTGGTGAGGAAGTCGGTGCCGTTGTCGGGCGGGACGCGCGAACCGACGCCCGCGACCCCGACGTTGTAGACCTGGGAGACGCCCGTGCGCTTGTTCATGTCGAAGGAGCCGAGGACGACGATCTTGCCCTCGGCCTCGGCGGCCGCCTGGCGGACGAGGAAGTCGCCGCCGACGAAGACGTTGATGTTGTTGTCGCGGCCGGCGATCGTGCCGTTGTTGACGTCCGGGTACGGGGAGGGGCACTTGCCCGGCAGGCAGGGGCCGAGCCCGCCGGGGAGCGGGTCGGCGAGGCTCGCCGTGGCGAGCGCGCCGACGAGGGCGGCGGCACCCGCCACCACGACGGCTGTCGTGGCCAGACGCCGCCGACTCGGTGCATATGAACGGACATCTCGCATATCGCACATCTCACGAATCTCACGCATATGCGGCAATATGCAGAATCCACCGGCCGTTGGCGACGCCCCACGCGCACGGCACCCGGGGCGTCGCCCGAACGACTCAGAGACCGAGCCGTACCCCCGCCGCCTCAGGCGTCCTTGAGCTCCTGGCGCTGCCGCCCGAGCCCCTCGATCTCCAGCTCGACGACGTCACCCGCGCGCAGGTACGGCTTGGGCTCCGGCTGCCCCATGGCGACGCCCGCGGGCGTGCCGGTGTTGATGACGTCGCCGGGGTAGAGGGTCATGAAGCGGCTGACGTAACGGACCACCTCGGCGACCGGGAAGATCTGGTCGGAGGTGTGGCCGTCCTGCTTCAGCTCGCCGTTGACCCACAGCTTCAGAGCGAGGTCCTGCGGGTCGGGCACCTCGTCGGCGGTGACCAGCCAGGGGCCCAGCGGGTTGAAGGTCTCGCAGTTCTTGCCCTTGTCCCAGGTGCCGCCGCGCTCGATCTGGAACTCGCGCTCGGAGACGTCGTGGGCGAGCGCGTATCCGGCCACGTGCGCGAGGGCCTGCTCGTCGGTCTCCAGGTAGCGCGCGGTGCGGCCGATGACGATGGCCAGCTCGACCTCCCAGTCGGTCTTCACCGAGCCGCGCGGTACGAGCACGGTGTCCTCGGGGCCGACGACCGTGTCGGCGGCCTTGAGGAAGACGACCGGCTCCGCCGGGATCGCGGCCCCGACCTCCGCCGCGTGACCGTGGTAGTTCAGCCCGATGCACACGACCTTGCCGATCCGGCCGACCGGCGGGCCGATCCGCAGCCCCGTCGCGTCGAGCTCGGGCAGCACGCCGGCCCCGGCCGCCGCACGCACCCGGTCGAGCGCCGAGGCGTCGCCGAGGAGGCCGCCGTCGATGTCGTCGACCAGCGCGGACAGGTCGCGCAGCGTCCCGTACTCGTCGAGGAGGGCGGGCCGCTCGGCCCCTGCCGGGCCGACACGCAGCAGCTTCATGGTCTTCTCCCTGTGGTCGAGGCGGCCCGGGGAGCGGGCCGTGGTGAACCCCGGCCGATGGAGTGCGGCCATCGGAGGATTGGTCGATCCTCCAATGGATGGGGTCACTCTGCAAGACCCCGTTCACAACCTGGACCCTTACGCAGGAGTAACGAGGGCGCCGGCGGCCGGCATGTCCCGGTAGAGGAAGGCACGCTCGACGGCGGTCCAGGTGGTGCTGGTGACGATGTAGAGCGCGGCGGCCAGCGGCACGGCGGCGACCGAGAGCAGGGTCGCGAAGGAGAGCAGCGGCAGATAGCGGGCCATGGCCGTCGCGACACCGGCGCCGGGCTGGCCGGGCTCGACCGGGGCGACCGGGGACACCGCCTGCTGCCGCCTGGCCCGCAGGTAGTTGTAGGTGGCGACGGTGCCGACGATCGCGAAGAGCACCAGGTAGACCAGGCCGGCCGGGCCGAAGGGGCCGCCGTGGGAGAGGGCGTCGGCGTAGTGGTCGCCGAGCGGGGCGGCGAAGAGGCTGTGTCCGGCCATCCGCCCGCTGGAGAAGAGGTGGAACATCAGGAAGAAGGCGGGCGCCTGGAGCAGGCTCGGCAGGCAGCCCGCGAGGGGCGAGACCTTCTCCTCCGCGTGCAGCTCCATGATCGCCTTCTGCATGCGCTCGGGGTTCTTGGCGTGCTTCTTGCGCAGCTCGGCGAGGCGCGGGGCGAGCCGGGTGCGGGCCTTCTGGCCGCGGGCGGCGGCGCGGGAGAGGGGGTGGACCGCGAGTCGTACGCCCATGGTGAAGAGGACGATCGCGGCGGCGGTGGCGGTCGCGCCGAAGAGCGGCTGGACCAGGTCGGCGAGGTGCTCGACCAGGGTGGCGAAAACGGACATGGGAGCCCTCCGTGGGGTCTCGTCGTGCCGGAGAAGACAGGGGTTGTCGGCAGACGGAACCGCGTGAAAAGGGCGGACCTACCGGCTCGGAACAGCCGGTGGATCCCGCTACGCGGCCGTCGGGAGGGGACGGCCGGGTGCTCGGGGCCTGCGGCGACCCGAGGCGTCGGGGTCGCGTTGCGGCAGGAAGGCGGTGCGCAGGGCCCGTTCGCGTAGGGCGGTGCGGACCCGGGTGGGCGGCACGGGCAGGGCCGCGCCGGCGCCGATCAGGGCGCAGACGAAGGCGGTCGCGGCCATGGCGACGGCGGCGGAGAGCCCGGCGCCGGTCGAGCCCTCGGAGAGGACCAGGTCGGCGAGGGCGAGCAGGAAGAGGAGCGGAGCGAGGACGCGCAGCAGCAGTCCGTTGCGCACGTCGACTCCTTCCCGTTCGTATGCCCGCATATCCGTCTACCCGTTATACACGACCGGTCTCCAGCGGCACGAGGAGTCGGCGGGGCGCGAGGAGCGCGCGCCCGACCGGATCGGCGGGTTCCGGATCGAGCCCGGCGCCGGGCCTCATCTCGATGTCGGCGGGGTGCACGGGGATCCGGCAGGCGGGGCACTCGCCGTACGGGCCGACCTCGGTGCCGCAGTCGATGTGATGGAAGTGACGCATCGGCAGGGCGCCGGGTTGCGCCTCGCGCCCCCACAGACCGAGGGAGCGCAGCACGGGCCAGAGGGCGATGCCGCGGTCGGTGAGCACGTACTCGTCGCGCGGCGGCGACTCCTGGTAGCGGCGCCGGTCGAGCACCCCGGCCTCGACGAGGGCCTGGAGGCGCGCGGCCAGGACGGCGCGGGGGGCGCCGAGGTGGACGAGGAAGTCGTTGTAGCGGCGCACGCCGTAGAAGGCGTCGCGCACGACGAGGAGGGTCCAGCGCTCGCCGATCACCTCCAGGGCTCGGGCGATGGAGCACTGCTGGGTCGCGTAGTCCTTGCCGAGGGCCATGGGATCGAGTGTAGGGGAAGGGGTTCAGTGAATGAACCTTGACTGTTACGGTGGGGATCACGGGCAAGGTTCAGTGAACGAACCTATGCCGAATGAACCCCGATGCGGAACGAACCGACGCGGAACGAACTGATGCTGCGCGAACCGACGCGGATCGAACCGAGCCGGATCGAACCGACGGAAGCCGAGGTCCTGCCATGCCCGAGCCAGCCCCTCATGCCGCGCCTCATGCCGCGCCCCAGCCGGCCCTGGCAGCTCCGGCGGCCCCGGCAGCCCCGGCGGCCCCGGTGGCGCCAGTGACCGCAGCGGCCCCGGCGGCTCCGGTGACCGCAGCGGCCCCGGCGGCTCCGGCGGCTCCGGTGACCCCGGCGGCCCCGGCGGCCGCGGCGGCCCCGCCCTCCGCCGGGCCCGTCGTCGTCCGCCCCCGCGCGACCCTCGCCGTGACCAGTGCCGCCACCGCGCTGACGCTGATGAACTACACGGCCCCGATGCTCACCCTCCCCAGCACGGCCCGCGCCTTCGGCACGCCCGCCTCCGCGCAGGCCTGGCTGCTCAACGGCACCCCGCTCGGCCTCGCCGTCCTCCTCCTGGTGGCCGGCAGCCTCGCCGACGCCCACGGCCGGCGCCGGGTCTTCCTGCTCGGCACCCTCGCCCTCGGCCTCGCCACCGCGCTGGGCGGCTTCGCGACCTCCACCCTCACGTTCACGCTGGCCCGCGTCGCCCAGGGCGCGGCGAGCGCGGCCGTACTCGCCGCCAGCCTCGGCCTGCTGGCCCACGCGTTCCCGACCGGCGCCGGGCGGATCAGGGCGACGGGCGTGTGGGGCGCCTTCGTCAGCGCGGGCATCGCGCTGGGGCCGCTGCTGGCGGGCACCCTCAGCACGCTGGCCGACTGGCGCTGGACGTACGTGACCCTGGGCGCCGCCACCCTCCTGGCGGCGGCGCTGGGCACCCGTGCCCTCGCCGAGTCCCGCGCCCCGCGCGGGGGCCGGACGGACCTCGCCGGGGCGCTGGCCCTCGGCCTGGCCCTGGCGGCCCTGCTCACCGCGCTGACCCTGGGCCGGGACGGCTGGCTGCGCCCGCCGGTGGGCCTGCTCGCCCTCGCGGCCGTGGTCCTGACGGCGGTGTTCGTACGGGTCGAGGGGCGGGCCTCGACCCCGATGATCGACCTGGCGCTGTTCCGTACCCCCGCGTTCCGGGCGGCGACGGCGGGGGCGCTGTTCACGGGCCTGGCGGTGATCGGCTTCTTCAGCGTGCTGCCTGCGCTGCTGCAGCGGGGCGCCGGGATGTCGCCGCTGACGACGGCGTGGCTCTTCCTCCTCTGGTCGGGCACGGCGTTCGTGGTGGCGCTGCAGTCCCGCCGCCTCGCGGGCCGGCTCTCCGCGACCCACCAACTCGCGCTCGGCTTCGTGCTGTCGACGGCGGGGGTGCTCGCCCTGTTCGGCGCCCTGGAGGGCGCGGCCCTGCCCCGGCTCCTGCCGGGCCTGGTCGTGGCGGGCGCGGGCAGCGGCCTGCTGAACGCGGCGCTGCCGCGGCTGGCCGTGGACTCGGTCCCCGGGGAGCGGGCGGCGATGGGCTCGGGCGCGAACAACACCGCGCGCTACATCGGCTCGTCGGCGGGCGTGGCCCTGTCCCTCGCCCTCGCGACGACGGGCCCGGACACGGCCCTGCTGGTGTCGGCGGCACTGAGCCTCGGCGGGGCGGTCGTGACGCCGCTGGTGGGGCGGGGGCGCGGCTGAAGGGGCCACGACTGGAGACGGAAGCCGCCACCACCGCGGTTGGCGTCACGGCCGCGGTGGCAACCGCCGCTGCGGTTGTCCCGGACCGCCGCGGCCGAAGGGCCTCAGCGTGCGACGGGCGCGGGACCCCGCCGACCGACTACCGCCGCCACGCGGCCGCGGGCGGGCACGTGCACGCACCCGCACCCGCCCACGCCCACGCCCACGCGCTCGTGCAACCGCACCCGCACCGCCCACGTCCGCGCCCACCCCACCCCCACCCCCACACCCACACCCACGGCCGCGCGTCCTCCCGTGCAAGGCGGTTCAGCCGCCCGTCGGCACCCGGGCGTCGGTGAACTCCTCGCGGGCGAGCACGTCCTCGTCGGCACGCTCGTCCACCGCTCCCCGGGGCCCGTACAGGCTGACGAGCACGGCGACCCCGAGGTTGAGCAGCAGGGCGAGCAGCCCCGCATTGACGCCCCACAGCGGATCGTTGCCGCTGAAGACGAGACAGCAGACCACGACGACCCCGGCGACGAGCCCGCAGACCCCGCCGTACACGGTCATCCCGCGCCACACGAGCCCGAGCAGCAGCAGGGGCAGGAGCTGCGCCATCCCCTCGTACGAGATGAGGGAGAGCCGGACGAGGGTGTTGGGCGCGGCGTACGTCATGACGAGGGCGAGCGCCCCCGCGACCACCACGACGACCTGCGAGAGCCCCTTCTCGCGCTCCCGCATCCGCGGCAGGAGGGACAGCACGCTGCGCCCCCACATGGTGCCGATGACCAGCATGAACACGGCCATCGGCACGATCGAGGAGAGCGCGGCGGCGACCCCGACGACGCCGACGGCCCAGGGCGGCAGCGAGTCCGTGACGAGCTCGAAGAGGGCGAGGTTCGAGCCGGCGCCGGTGAGGCCGGGGACGACGAAGAGGGCGGCCATGCCGAGCAGCATGGGGACGAAGAGCAGGACGTTGTAGGCGGGCAGCCAGACGGCGTTGCGGCGCAGGGTGTCGGCGTCGCGGGCGCCGAGGTAGCCGGCGACGGTGGTGGGGAAGACGACGACGGTCAGGGAGTTCAGCAGGGTGGTGGAGGCGAACCACCCCACCCCGTACCCGCTGGCCTCCCCACCGTGTCCGGGCAGCGCGAGCCACTCCCCCTTCTCGTCGAGGACCCGCTGGAGGAAGTGGTCCCAGCCGCCGAAGTAGTGCAGCGGCACGTACACGGCGAGGAAGCCGAGGGTGAGGATGACGAGGCTGTCCTTGAGGACGGAGACCCAGGCACTGCCGCGCAGCCCGCTGACGACGACGAAGCCGGTGGTGACGGCGAAGGCGAGGAAGTAGGCGAGGTCGAGCCCGATCCGCCCGTACGAGACGGTGGCGAGGACGACGCCCATCCCCGTGATCTGCAGCTGGATGTACGGCAGCAGGAACACGGTCGCGAGCACGGCGACGACCGCGCCGAGCCAGGGCCTGCGGTAGCGGTGGGCGGCGATGTCGCTGAGGGAGACCAGCCCGTGCTTGCGCGCGTACCCCCAGAGCATGGGCCCGACGACGTAGCCGAGGGCGTAGCCGCAGGACATGTAGGCGACGACGTAGAGGACCGGGGCCCCGTAGTTGTAGCCCCAGCCGGCGGCGCCGAGATAGCTGAAGCTGGTGTAGCCCTCGCCGGCCATCAGCACCCAGATGAACACGGGCCCGAGCGAGCGACCGCCGACGGACCAGTCGGCGAGCCCGCCGCGCTCGTTCCGGCGCGCGGCGAGCAGCCCGAGGAGGACGGTGAGGACGAGGAACCCGCCGAGAATCCAGAGCGCGGCGCTCACCGCTCCCCCCTCTCTCCGTGCCGCTCTCCGCGCCGCTCTCCGCGCCGGTCTCCTCGCCGGGCGAGCGCGACGGAGAAGGGGGTGAGGACGGTGGCCCCGAGCAGCCAGAAGAGGAGGAAGGGGACGCGGTTGACGAAGGGCAGGGCGGCGACGAAGAGCAGATAGGGCACGAGCAGCCACAACAGCTGGGGACGACGCTTGATCACCGACCCGACCTTAGCCCCGGCTCCGATCCGCCACGAGTTTCGCCCAGACGACGAGCCGGTAGGTGGACGTGAACTCGGGCGTGCAGGTGGTGAGGGTGAGATAGGCGCCGGGCTGGTCGTACCCGTACCGGGGCTTCACGAGGGACCGGGGTACGGGGGCGATGACGCCGGTGTCGCGGGGCGAGGTCTGCGGAAGCACGAGGTCGACGCGGTAGGTGTAGGTCCCGCCCCGTGTCCGCACGGTGACGAGGTCCCCCTTGCGCAGGCGGTTGATGTAGCGGAAGGGCTCGCCGTGGGTGTTGCGATGCCCGGCGAGGGCGAAGTTCCCGACCCGCCCGGGCGAGGCGGTGCCGGGGTAGTGCCCGGCGAAGCCGCGATCGAGGACGCTGCGCTTGCCGACGCCGGGGGCGACGGGGACGGTGAGGCCGAGACGGGGTATGCGGAGGACGGCGTAGGCGGACGAGCCCTCAGCGGCGGCCCCAGGAGCCCGACCCTCACCACCCCCACCGGAGTCCCCCATGCCGGAGCCACCCCCGCCGGGGCCCCCGCCCCCCTCTCCGCCCCCGACCCCCTCGACACCGTCGA
This sequence comes from Streptomyces sp. NPDC020422, assembly GCF_044386705.1. Lineage (NCBI taxonomy): Bacteria > Bacillati > Actinomycetota > Actinomycetes > Kitasatosporales > Streptomycetaceae > Streptomyces > Streptomyces sp. NPDC020422. The sequence goes on from NZ_JBIRVJ010000002.1 coordinate 634,322, forward strand.
CACCTTCGCCCCCGTCGCCCCCGTCGAGCGCCTCGCCGGAACCCCCCGCGTCATCGGCGCCGCCCGGGTGAGGTGACCTGTCCCACTCCCCCTCCAGCCGGCGCACCTGCCGGCCGGCCTCCGCGCGGGCCTGTTCGTTGGTCCACCAGAGCTGGTGGACGACGAGGAGGACCAGCAGAACCCCGCAGGTGACGAAGACCTCGGCGCTCGCCCACAGGGCACGGCCGACCCCGCTGCGCCTCCCGCGCGCCTGGACGACCACCGGAATACGACCCCGCACGGCGGGCACGATAAGCGCTGAGGCACCAACTCTCCAGGGCCGTACAGCAGTACGGTGGTCGACATGCGCCCCGACACCCCTGCCGACCACACCACCGAAGCCGAGCGCCTGCTCCGCACCGCGGGGCGGTACCCGGAGGACCGCGAACCGCTGCTGCTGCGCGCGGCAGCCCACCTGGAACTGGCGGGCGAACGCGAGAGAGCGACGTCCCTGTACGACACCCTCCTGTCCGAGGAAGACCCGGCGTCCCCGCACCTGATCAGGTCGCTGAAGGCGGCGAACCTGTGGGAGTACGGCCACGAGGCGGAGGCCCTGGCGATCATCGAGGGCGTCCGCAGGGAGCGCCCGGCGGACCCGGAGCCGTGGGAGATCGCTGCGGAGACCCTGGAGTCCCACGACGAGCTGGAGGAGGCGGAGGCGACGTTCACGGAGGCGGCGACCCTGCTGGTGCCGGCGCCCGAGACCTCCGGCGAGGACATCTCCTACGCGCTCCAGTCCCTCCTCGCCGGCCGCCACCGCGTCCGCCGCCTGCTGGCCCTCCCGCACGACGCGCACGACGCGCTGGCGGACCGCCTCCACCAGGGGGACGTCCCCCTGGACGAGCTGCACGACCCGAAGCGCCTGTGGTCCCTGGGCTCGTCGGACCCGGCCGAGCTCCAGGCCGAGATCACCCGCCTCCGCTCCGAGCTGGGCTCCTACCGCACGGCGCTGTCCCGCCCGTTCCCGGTGGCGGTCCTGCACTGGCCGGAGGCGGAACTGGACGAGCTGCTGGCGTCGTACCCGGAGCTGGAGGCGGAGTACCCGACGTACCGGGCCCACCTGACGGACATCGAGGCCTCCCTCCGCGAACTCGCCCAGGCCGGCACCCCCAACCTGGGCATCGTCCCCGCCACGGTCCCCTCGTACGAAGCCTTCGCCGCCTCCGAATCCACCTCCCCCTCCAACCCGGACCTCCTCCCCCAGTACGCCACCACCCTCGCGGCCCGCGGCCGCGCAATGCCGTGGCCGCCACTGCGGGGCTCGGAGTGCTGGTGCGGGTCGGGGCGGACGTACGGGGAGTGCCACGGGCTGCAGTGACTCGACCCTGCTTGGTCATCTCCTCGCATGGGGTCAGTCGGTTGGAGTAACGTCACGGGTGTCACGTTGCTGTCCGACTGGCCCACCCCTCCTGCCCAGGTCAGTCCTGTGTGCGAGGAAGACGCTTGCCCTACGAGTCCGGTCCTGGCTGGCAGTTCGACGTTCCTACGAGCGGGAGCAAGCGCCTGCCGCCCGCCGCCCGATATGTGGAGTCGCTGACCCACCAGGGGTACGGGTTCGAGGCGGCCATCGCTGACCTCATCGACAACTCGATCGACGCCGGCGCCCGCAACGTCGTCGTGAGCTTTCTCCGCGACGATGACCAGCTGGTGAGCCTGCTCGTGATCGATGACGGCCGGGGCATGGACGACGAGGCACTCGACGTCGCCATGACCGTGGGCGGTCGTCAGACCTACGCCGAGTCGGCCTTGGGCCGGTTCGGCGCCGGCCTCAAAGCGGCCTCGCTCTCCCATGCTGACGCCCTCACCGTCATCAGTAGGACCAAGCGGAGCGCGTCGGCCGGACGCAGGTGGCTCACCGCGCGAGCCCAGAATGACTTCAGCTGCGACATCGTCGAGTCCCGCTACTGCCAGGACCTGATCGACCGCTACGACGGGGTGATCGACTGGCAGGGCACGATCGTGCGCTGGGACACGGTGCGTTCCTTCGCCACCATCACGGCCGGCCAGACCGATCGCTATCTGAACGAGACGATCGAGCGCCTCGAAACCCATCTCGGCTTGTATCTCCACCGCTTTCTGAGCCGGCCCGACTTCCACATCGACATCGTCGTGGAGGACGCCCACACGCGGGAGGAGCTCGACCACCGCGGCGTGGAGGCCATCGACCCGTTTGGTTACCGCATCCCGGGGCGGGCAGGCTTCCCCCGCACGTACACCGCCCCGATCGAGGGCCTCGGCGATTTGAAGCTCACGGCCCACGTGTGGCCGCCCAAGTCTCCGCTCGTCGCTTTCCGCGGCATCGGCCCTCTGGCAGAGCGCCAGGGTTTCTACATCTACCGGAACGACCGTCTCGTGCAGGCCGGCGGCTGGAACGGCACACGCAGCGGGGAGACCCACCACAACCTCGCTCGCGTCTCCATAGATCTCCCTGCCCAGGAGAACGACGTGTTCTCTCTGACCGTCAAGAAGGACGGGGTGCACGTCACCCCGGCCTTCGCCCGCGGTCTGGAGAAGGCGACGGACGAGCACGGCAATGCGTTCACCGCCTATCTCGCAGAAGCGGAGACCACTTACCGCGAGGCCGCCCGCCGCTCCATGGACGTCCAGCGCAAAGAGGTCATACCGCCGGGAAAGGGAATCGACCCCCGCCTGAAGCGAACCCTGCGCGACGAACTTCCGGAGCTGGAAGGCGAGGACCCGATCACCTTCCGCTGGGAGAGCCTCCCGCCAGAGCGCTTCTTCGACATCGATCGCGACGAGCACGTCGTGCGGTTGAACAAGGACTACCGGCAGGCCTTCAACGGAGACCGCCGCGCGGGTTCGAACGACGCCCCCGTACTCAAGGGGCTGCTCTATCTCCTGCTGGAGAAGAACTTCCGCATGGGGCGGTCGAGCGCACAGCGGGATGACGAGATGGCACTCTGGAACAGCGTTCTCCTTTCGGCCGCAGGCTGCGAGATGGACCGTCTCCGCTCCGGCCGCTGAGGAACACCGCCATGACTGACCTGCTCAATCTGCACGGCGACGTGCTCGCTGCGATGCGGCGCGGCCCACGCCCGTTCGCCCCACTGGCTGCCGCACTGGCCGAGACCGACGAGACCGCTGACACCCTCTGGACCGGGTTCCACAAGCAACTCGTCGCCGCTGAGCCTGAGGACGACCTGGTCGCTCTGTGGCGGCGCAGCTTGACCTCGTGGGACTTCGCCACCGAAGCCGACTGGTCGGCGGCGCCTGCGCGCACGACCGAGCGCCGGGCAGATATCTACGCCCGGCTCGGCGCCACCGAGCAGGTCCGCGCCGCGCTCGACGTGCTGGTCCCCGTTGCTCATGAGGCGGGCGCCGTCGTCATCAGTCAGGAATTCGAACCGTGGTACACCCAGGAAATCGCCACGAACCGGGCGTTCTACTGGCCTGCGTACAAGAATCACCTCGCCCGCAAGGGGTGGAGCGATGCGGCGATCGCTTCCCTGGACGAATCGTCGCACGCTGTCGTCGAGCGTCTTTCGAACCCGACGCAAGCCGAGGCGTACGGCGCACGCGGCCTTGTCGTGGGGCACGTCCAGTCCGGTAAGACGGCGAACTTCACCGGTGTCATCGCCAAGGCCATCGACGCCGGCTACCGGCTCGTCATCGTGCTGGGCGGTACTCTCAACCTCCTTCGCGAACAGACACAGCGACGCCTCGACATGGAGTTGATCGGGCAGGAAAACATCCTGCGCGGTGCCGACCCGAAGAACCTGGCAGCGCTCGTCGACGTGGACTACCAGGACGACGAGGACTGGCCCGACCGGTTCATCACGCACGGCGGCCGCCCGTCCCTGCTCGGGGCGTTCGACATCGAACGGCTCACCACGCGGGCCGACGACTACAAATCCCTGCTGAGCGGCATCCGGGCCTTGGAGTTCGAGAAGCAGGTCAAGACCCTCCCTCTTTACGCAGCCGAGAATCTGCACCGCGCCGCCGCACGCATCATGGTCGTCAAGAAGAACAAGTCCGTTCTGACGAAGCTCGTCAAGGACCTGAGGAAGATCGGGTTCCTCGACGAGGTTCCCACGCTGATCATCGATGACGAGTCCGACCAGGCATCGGTCAACACGACCGACCCCAAGAAGTGGGAGTCCGGCAAGGTCAGCCGCACAGCGATCAACGGGCTGATCTCCGAACTCCTCCATCGACTTCCCCGGGCGCAGTACGTCGGCTACACGGCGACCCCGTTTGCCAACGTCTTCATAGACCCGACGGACAACGAGGACATCTTCCCTCGCGATTTCCTCGTGTCCCTGCCCAGGCCGAACGGATACATGGGAGTGCAGGACTTCCATGACCTCGATTCGCCCATCCCCGAGGACGAGCGAACGGCAGCGAACTCGCAGGAGGCTGCGCACGTCCGAAGCATCTATCCCTGGGACGACGATCGACTCCGAGAGGCGATCGACGCCTTCCTCCTCACCGGCGCAATCAAGTTGTACCGCATCGACCACGGCCTGCCCGAGGGCTCGTTCCGCCACCACACCATGCTGGCGCACGAGTCCGTCCGCATGGACGACCATGCGGATCTGGCAGATCGCATCAATGAGATGTGGGACAACTCCGCCTACACGGGTCCCCTCGGGCACGAACGCCTTGAGCGCCTCTTCACCACGGACTTCGCCCACGTCTCAGAAGCCCAGGCGTCCCACCTCCCCACCCCGGCGAACTACGACGAACTGCGGCCGTACATCAGTCGGGCACGCCAGCTCATCGGTGCGGGCGGCCGGCCCACCGTCATCGTCAACGGTGACAGCGACCGGTACTTCGCCCAACTCGACTTGGACTTCGACCGCACCCCGCATGTGTGGAAGATCCTGGTGGGCGGAACCAAGCTTTCTCGCGGCTTCACCGTCGAGGGATTGACCATCACGTACTACCGGCGCACCACCAGACAGGCCGACACCCTGATGCAGATGGGGCGATGGTTCGGCTTCCGCCCCGGCTACCGTGATCTCGTACGCCTCTACATAGGGCGCCAGGAACGGCTCAATCGTTCGGCAGAGGTCGACCTCTACGAAGCCTTTGAGGCCATCTGCCGCGATGAAGAAGTGTTCAGGTCCGAACTGACGCGTTATGCCACGATGGTCGACGGACGGCCCCAGGTCACCCCTGCACAGATCCCTCCGCTCGTCGCCCAGCACCTCCCCTGGGTCAAGCCGTCGGCCCGGAACAAGATGTTCAACGCCGAGCTGGTGGAGATTCGTTCGCCTGGATCACCCATCGAACCCACGGCGCACCCCACGGATCCCTCCGACCTGCGTCACAACACCTTGTTGTGGCGCCCGGTCCTGGACCTCCTCCAACCGAATCCGGAAGAGTTCACGTATCACCACCAGGACAACGGCCGGACGTACCGTATGAGTGCCCTCGTGGGTTCGTTGCAGCACCACCAGTTGCTGGCAGTCCTCGAGAACCTCCGATGGTGGAATGCCGCTCCCTTCGCGCCGCACCTGGAGTTCCTCCGTGGCATGACCGCCCATCCAGAGGTCATCGACGACTGGTTGCTCCTGGTCCCTCAGCACACGTCGAACCGCCGGCTCGAAGCCAGCATCCTCGGGTCCCGGCCGCTCGCCCTCTCCCAGCGGAAGCGTCGCCGTATCGAGCTCTTCGGCAACATCAGCGACCCGAAGCACCGCTTCACGGCACGCCGGATCGCCGGCGGGCTCCCCCCCACCGAGGACGTGGTGACGGAGCGGTACGCACGTCCACGTCGGGGCGCGATCCTGTTGTACCCGGTGATCGAGAAGGGACCTGACGAAGTGATCCACAACGGGTCCGTCGCTCCGGAGCAGTTGGCTATGGTCTTCTCTCTGATCGCGCCGATTTCAGCCACCGCGGCCGATCAGCCCCTCGTCCGCTTCCGCACCAAAGTGGGCAGCGCCGCGGACCCGCAGTGACATCCACCGACAGGCACACAACGGGGAGCGCGCTCATGCTCGATGAGTCCACCAGCTTCACTACGGGGTACCTGGACGCCTTCACATCGCTCCGTGTCGATAGGTCGTCCGGCCAGCCGGCTCTCCATCAGCCGATCGTGCTGCTCTGGGCGATAGCGCGTGCGCGGCAGGGGAAGCAGCGCCTCATCTCGTGGCACGCCTCGAAGGAGGAACTGTCCGCACTCCTTGCCCACCATGGCCGTCCTGGGTCGACGCCCGCCCCTGAGTTCCCCTTCACGGCGCTTCACCGCTCCCCTCTGTGGACACTCGAAGGGGTGCCGGGAGAGGTTCCCCAGGCGCGGGGCTCGAGCCTCCGATCATGGCTGGACGAGCACAACCCGAAGGGCGGGCTGGAAAAGGACCTGCACGAACTGCTGGCCCGCAGTGGGAAGTTCGGGGAGAAGGCCGTGTGCCACCTCCTCCAGACCTACTTCGCGGATGCCCAGTGGCAGGACATCCTCCTGGACGTCGGACTGCAGACCGAGCCCTTCCATGGTTTCGGACCGGCCCCTTACGTCCCCATAGGAACCGTCTTCGCCAACCGGGACGCCCTGGCGGCAGCCAACGTTCACCGGCCGCTCCAAGCAGGCATCTGGGGAAAGCAGAAGGAGGACGCCAAGTCGATCGTCGTCTCCGGCGGCTACGAGGATGACGAAGACCTAGGTACGGAGATCATCTACACCGGCCAGGGCGGCATGACCGAGGGCCGACACACGCACCATCAGGAGCTGACCCGCGGCAATGCCGCGCTGGTGAACAGCGCAGCGTCGGGGACCCCTGTGCGCGTCATCCGCGGGGCGGGCGACCATTCGCCGTACGCCCCGGCGCATGGCCTTCGCTATGACGGCCTCTATCGGGTGGAGGACTACTGGTCCGAGCGTAGGGCGGTGGACGACCTGCGCATTTGGCGCTTCCGTCTGCGCGCCGTGGACGGCGAAACGAGCCTCCTCGGAACCGACGGCGAAACCGTGAACTTCCCCACCCTCGTACCTCTCCCCCTCCCGACCACTCCCGAGGCAGTCGCGGAGCCCGATCCTGGGCAGCGCCCCGATCGGCGAACGGCCATCACTCAGCGCCTCGTTCGAAGCACCAGGCGCGCCCAACGTGTCAAAGAGCTTCACGACTACACCTGCCAGGTCTGCGGCATCCGAATCTCGACGCCCACGGGGGCATACGCCGAAGCGGCACACATCAGACCCTTGGGTCGTCCCCACGACGGGCCCGACCGCATGGACAACATCCTTTGCCTCTGCCCCAACCATCACGTGGCGTTCGACTTCGGCATGCTGACGATCGGCGATGACGGGTCCCTCTACGAACGAGGCACCCTGGGTGGAGCCCTGCCGCGCCTGCGGACCGTCGCCGGTCACAGCATCGACCCTGCATACCTCGCCTACCACCGGAAGCACCACGAAGAGTGAGCGAGGGGGTGGGCTGCACCCGAGGTGAGCCCGAAAAAGCCGAAACGCAAAACTGCAGGTCAGGGGCATGACGGCGTAACGCTCGACGCCTTCTCCATTCACGAACTTCACAGTACATTGCGATTGCAACCTGCAGATCGCGCCATGAACAGGGTTTTATGCCTCTTCCGCAGTGCGTCAGCAAACATTTGACCAATAGCCAGCCGGGAGGGCTGAAGCGCTAACAACGAAGTTAGGGCGCCATCCTTATAGGGCCATTTCGGGCATACCGAGGAACACTCGAACGACGGGCGGACCCTGCCGCGTTGACGAGAGCGCCTGACCCCGATGAGGGTCGGGTGCGCCCATCAATACGGCAGGGTCCGATCTACCCGCCAAAGCGCAGCGACAGAAATTAGATCCGTGCGCCGCAGATGCAGGTCAGGGACTGGTTCCCGCGAGCGCTACGACGAGGGTCGCGATGGCAGCGGCGACCTCCAGCCCGAAGAGAACACCCTTCGCCCACGTGGGCGCATGCCACTTGGGCCGCTTCAGCGACGCCCGCTCGTCACGCTCAGCAATCTCACCGTCCTGCACGTTTTCGCTCTGCGTCTGCTCCACGGTCCCGCCCGCCTCGCGGTCATCGTCACCCCGCTCCGTCGGACGAGCCACCACCTCCTCGATCTCTTCCTCGGTAACAGTGACGGTCCGAGTGCGAAAACGGCGCACGCTCCAACCCTTACCGGAATCCACGATTCCGTCTCACTCCTTCGTTAGATACATCTCTGCCAAAGAAGCAGAGTTGGATCTTCACCATAGAGCGCCCACTTATCGCTTGTCCCGTGTTTCCCCGGGAAGGTCGAAAGAACCGCCAGAGCGGTCTCTTTTCCCCACTCTTAGGTCCAGTAATACCTCCTCTTTTCCGGGCGCTCCGTTTTCGATAGCAATTAGTCCGTTACGTGTCGATTCCAGGCCGGCCCTCAAGGCAGGGGGCGTCGACTAGCGAAGGTGCAGCCTCGCTAGGCTCGCTCCTGTGTTCCGTCCCGCCGACCGAAAGGCGCCCGCCATGCCCCGCATCCCCTCCCCCGCCATAGCCGCCGCCGGGCTCGTCGGGGGCTATGCCGTTGCTCGGTGGACCAAGAAGCGGCCTCTCGGTGGGGTGGTGCTTGCCGCCGCCGGTGGGGTGGCCGCGCGGGAGTGGCGGCAGGTGGGTGGGGCGAAGGTGGCCGGGGGGCTGACGGCCGCGTATGTGGCCGCTTTTGCCGGGTCGCACCCGCTCGCCAAGAAGATCGGGGCGTGGCCCGCCGTGTTCTCCGTGGCCGGGGGCATGGCCGCCGCCTCCTGGGCCGTCACCCGGGGCAAGTAGCCTCAGCCGCCCGCCGCGTGGCTGATCGTGTAGATCAGCAGGCCCGCCAGGGCGCCCACCACCGTGCCGTTGATGCGGATGAACTGGAGGTCGCGGCCGATGTTCGCCTCGATCTTCCGCGAGGTCTGGGTGGCGTCCCAGCCGGCCACCGTGTCCGTGATCAGGGACGTGATCTCGGCGCGGTAGGTGGTGACCACGTAGGCCGCCGCGTCCTCCGCCCAGCCCTCGACCTTCGTCTGGAGGCGCTCGTCCGAGGACAGGCGCTGGCCCAGGGAGATCAGGGAGGTGCGGGCGCGGCGGCGGAGCTGGCTCTGGTCGTCCTCGGCGGCGGCCAGGATCAGGGCGCGGACCGACGACCAGGCGGAGGCGATGACGTCCTGGACCTCGGGGCGGGCCAGCAGGTCCGACTTGAGGCGTTCCACGCGGGCGCGGGTGTCCGTGTCGCCCTGGAGGTCGGCGGCGAAGTCCGTGAGGAAGCGGTCGATCGCGCCGCGCGCCGGGTGGGACGGCATGTCGCGCATCTCCGTCACGAAGCGGAGCAGCTCCTTGTAGACGCGTTCGCCGATGCGCCGGTCCACGAAGCGCGGGGTCCAGCCCGGCGCCCCGCCCTGGACCGCGTCCATCACCGAGTCGCCGTGGGTCACCAGCCAGTCGTGGGCCCTGGTGCAGATCAGGTCCACCGCCTTGCGGTGGGAGCCGTCCGCCACCATGCGCTCCAGGGTCTTGCCCAGGCCCGGGGCCACTTCGACCGACTCGGCCCGGCGGGTGATCGCCTCGCCCACGATCGCCTGCACGTCCGCGTCGCGCAGGACCGTCAGCGCGCCGCGCAGGGCCGCCGCCAGTTCCGACGTCACCCGGTCCGCGTGCGCCGGGTCCGCCAGCCACAGGCCGGAGCGGCGGGCGATGCCGAAGCCGCGCAGTCTGCCCCGTACGACGTCGGCGGAGAGGAAGTTCTCGCCCACGAAGGTGCCCAGGGACGCGCCCAGCTGGTCCTTCTTGGTGGGGATGATCGCCGTGTGGGGGATGGGGAGGCCCAGCGGGCGGCGGAACAGGGCCGTCACCGCGAACCAGTCCGCCAGCGCGCCCACCATGCCCGCCTCGGCCGCGGCGGCCACATAGCCCGCCCACGCACCGGCTCCCGCGTTCTTCGCCCAGGTGGCCAGCGCGAAGATCACCGCCACGCAGGCCAGCAGGCCCGTCGCCAGCAGTTTCATCCGCCGGACGCCCCTGCTCTTCTCCGCGTCCGCCGCCGTGTACGTGAAGCTCACCATCACCTCACCTCCCCTTCTCACCTATCTCAGTGACTCCCGGGACGCATCCGGAGTTCCCCCGTACATCTTCGCGATCACCGCCTCGATGTCCGGTTCCCGCACCGAGAGGTCCACCAGCGGGTACCCCGCCGCCACCGCCGCCACCACCGGGGCCGCCGAGGAGGAGGCCGGGATCGCCAGCCATTGGCGGGGGCCTTCCGCTCGTACGAAGCGGGCGCCCGGCACCTGGATGGGCGGCGATTCCCGTGCCAGGTCCACCACCAGCAGGCGCTCGCCGTCGCCGGCCGCGTGCAGTCCGGCGAGCTCCCCGTCGTACATCAGGCGCCCGTGGTCGATGACCATCACCCGCGAGCAGAGCTGTTCGATGTCCGTGAGGTCGTGGGTGGTCAGCAGGACCGTGGTGCCCCGGGTCGCGTTCAGTTCGCGCAGGAAGCCGCGGACCTTGGCCTTCGACACCACGTCCAGGCCGATCGTCGGCTCGTCGAGGTACAGCACGTCCGGGTCGTGCAGCAGCGCCGCCGCGATGTCCCCGCGCATCCGCTGGCCGAGCGAGAGCTGGCGGACCGGTACGTCGAGCAGGTCGCCGAGGTCGAGGAGCTCGACGCAGCGGGCCAGGTTCTCCGCGTAGCGCGCGTCGGGGATGCGGTACATGCGGTGGACGAGCGTGTACGAGTCGCGCAGCGGCAGGTCCCACCAGAGCGTGGTGCGCTGGCCGAAGACCACGCCGATGCGGCGGGCCAGCCGGGTGCGCTCGCGCGAGGGGTCGATGCCGGCCACCCGCAGCCGGCCGCCGCTCGGGGTGAGGATGCCGGTCAGCATCTTGATGGTGGTGGACTTCCCGGCGCCGTTCGGTCCGATGTAGCCGACCATCTCCCCTCTGCCGACCGTGAAGGAGATGCCGTCGACCGCCCGGACCTCCCGTTTCTCGCGGCGGACGAGGCCCGTTCTGCGGCGGACCGTGAAGACCTTCTCCAGGTTGTCGAGTGCGATGAAGGGCTCCGTGGAAGGGTCCATGTGGATAGCTCAGCTTCCTGTCGATACGTAGCTGCGCAGGCCCGCCCGCCATGCGGCCCCCGCCACCGCGCAGCACACCACCGCGACCAGGGGGGACAGGAACGCCGTCCAGCCCGGCACGCCGGCCGGCATCTGCCTCCCCAGGACGTAGAGGGCGGGCAGCCAGTTGACGAAGGCGAGCGGTACGACGTAGACGACGCCCCGCACCAGGTCCTGGGCGAAGATCGTCGGCGGGTACTGGAGCATCGTGTTGCCGCCGTACGTGAACGAGCTCGTGACCTCCGCCGCGTCCTGCAGCCAGAACAGGGCGGCGGCGCCCAGCACCATCACGGCCGCGAAGATCAGCGCGCCGCTCAGCAGCATCACCGGCACCAGGAGCACCTTCAGCGGCGTCCACTCCACGCCGTCGAGCAGCACCAGGCCCCAGATCAGGACGAGGAGGCCCTGGGCGATCCGCCCGAGGCGCCGCAGCGCGAAGCGGTCGGCCGCGACCTGCGCGAGGACCGGGGCGGGGCGCAGCAGGAAGGTGTCGAGGGAGCCGTCGCGCACCCGCTTGCCCATCCGGGGCAGCGAGCCCATCACCAGGTCGGCGAGGCCGAAGGAGGTCCCGGCCGTCCCGTAGAGGAAGGCGACCTCCGCGAAGGAGAAGCCTCCGAGGCCCCGGACCTGACCGAACATCAGGAGGATGACGACGAAGTCGAAGAAGGTGACGAGGAGGGAGGAGAGGAGGGTGAGGGCGAAGGAGGAGCGGTAGGTGAGGGTGGAGCGGATCCACATCGCCGCGACCAGGCGGTAGGTGCGGATCGAATCACCGATCCCCCGGTCCGATGACCACGGGGCCGGGTCCCCGATCCCCCGGTCCGCGGGCCATACGGCCGATTCGCCCGTCCCCCGGTCCGACGCCTCCAGCGACCCCGGCGGCCCGGACGACCCCGACGGCCCGGACGACCCCGACGGCCCCGACGACCCCGCCTGCCCCGCCCGCCCCGACGACCCCGCCCGCCCCGGCGGTCCCAAGCGGTCAGCCACCCTGCACCACCACCTTCCGCGTCGCCGCCGCCTGTGCCGCCCGGCCCGCCCCGAGCAGTACCGCCGCCCAGCAGCCCTGGAACGCGTACGCCCCCAGGAGCCCCCACCCCTCGTACCGCTCCAGGTACACGTCCGCCGGCACCTGGAGCATCGAGGCCCAGGGGAGGACGCGCGCCAGGTCGCCGAGGGCGCCGGGGAAGACGTTGAGCGGGAGCAGCATCCCCGAGAAGAACAGGCCGCCGAGCCAGGCCACCTGGACCACGCCCTGGCCGTCGAGCAGCCAGAAGGCGCTCATCGCCACCAGGTACCAGATGGCGAAGCTGACGGTCGCGCCGAGCGCCACCGAGCCGAGGAAGGCGAGCCAGGTCCAGGGCCGGTCCGGCAGGGTCACGTCGAAGGCGAGGGCGCCGAAGACCATCGGGGCGATCCCGCGGCCGAGCAGCTGGTAGGCCGCGCGGCCCAGATTGGCGGCGAACCACCAGGTCTGGAGGTCGGCGGGACGGTAGAGGTCGACCGCGATGTCGCCGGTCCTGATCCGCTCGATCAGCTCCTCCTCGAACCCGCCGCCCATCAGCCCGCAGACGGTGATGAGCGCCTGGCCGATCCACACATAGGCGAGGGCGTCGCCCATGTCGTATCCGCCGAGGGCGGGACGGGCGTCCCACAGGGCGATGAAGGTGTACGACAGGATGAAGCCGAAGACGGTGTTGGTGAACACCCCCGCCGCCGTGGCCACCCGATAGGTGGCGTGGCGTCGGAAACCACCCGCGGCGACCGTCGCATAGAGCCGCAGCATGCCTCCTGCTCCTTCCGGTCGGCGGCACCCCGCACAAAGGACCCGACCTTAGGGGGACTTCCCGTGCCGCCGCGAACGGTTTTCCACCCCATGCGGGCAGGATGTGGTGTTATGTCCCCTTCATCCGACAGATCGTCAGCCGGGTGGCGGCCTGACGAACCGTCCGGCAGATCGTCCGACGCAGCCTCCAAGGCGCCCCGGGAGGCGTCTTGGGAGGCGTCTTGGGAAGCGTCCCGGGAGGCGTCTTCAAAGTCGTCCCGGGAGGCGTCTTCAAAGTCGTCCCGGGAGTCGTCCTCAAAGTCGTCCCGGGAGGCGTCCCGGGAGGCGTCCCGGGAGGCGTCCCGGGAGGCGTCCCGGGAGGCGTCCTGGGAGCCCCGGGACCCCACCGTCCCCGTCCCGCCGCCGTCCCGCGCGCGCCGCCCCCGCCGTCTTCTGCGGCGGCTGCTCGGGCTCGTCGTCCTCGGCGGTCTGCTGCTGCTCGGCGGCTTCGTCGCCGGCTATCTCCTCGTGGACATCCCGCCCGCCAACGCCACCGCGGTCGCCCAGTCCAACCTGTTCCTCTACCGCGACGGCAGCCAGCTCGCCCGCGACGGCGAGGTCGACCGGGAGAACGTGAGCCTGGCGCGGATCCCGCTCGGCGTGCAGCACGCGGTGCTCGCCGCCGAGGACCGCGACTTCCACACCTCGCCGGCGGTCGACCCCCGGGCCATGGTCCGGGCCACCTGGAACACCCTTACCGGCAAGGGCCGCCAGTCCGGATCGACCATCACCCAGCAGTACGTCAAGAACTACTACCTGGGCCAGGAGCAGACCCTCACCCGCAAGGCGAAGGAGTTCTTCATCGCGATCAAGCTGGGCCGCGAGAAGAGCAAGGGGGAGATCCTGGAGGGGTATCTGAACACCAGTTACTTCGGGCGCAACGCATACGGGATCCAGGCCGCCGCCCGCGCCTACTACGGCAAGGACGCCAAGGACCTCGACACCGCCGAGGGCGCGTACCTCGCCTCGCTGCTCAACGCGCCCAACGCGTACGACGTCGCCGCCCACCCCGAGAACCGGCCGCGCGCCCTCGCCCGCTGGCGCTACGTCCTGGACGGAATGGTCAAGGAGGGCTGGCTCTCCCCGGCCGCCCACGCGGCCGCCGTCTTCCCCACGCCGCAGCAGGCACGCCCCTCGGCCGGTCTCTCCGGACAGCGCGGCTATCTGGTCCAGGCGGTCGAGCAGTACCTGACGGAGCACGGGATCGTCGACGAGAAGACCCTCGCCGCCGGCGGCTTCCGGATCACCACCACTCTGGAGCGGGCCAAGCAGGACGCCTTCGTCCAGGCCGTCGACGAGCACGTGAACGCGAAGCTCGATCCCGCGCACAACCCCGCCGACCGGTACGTACGGGTCGGGGGCGCGGCCATCGACCCGGCGAGCGGCCGGGTCGTCGCCCTCTACGGCGGCATCGACTACACCCGGCAGTTCGTCAACAACGCCACCCGTCGCGACTACCAGGTCGGCTCCACCTTCAAGCCCTTCGTCCTCGCCGCCGCGCTCCAGCACGGCGCGCTGACCCAGGAGGGCGAGCGGATCACGCCGAACACCTTCTACGACGGCAACAACCGGCGGCCCGTCCAGGGGTGGAGCGGGGCGTCCTACGACCCGGCCAACGAGGACGACAGCAGCTACGGCGAGATCACCGTCCGGTCCGCGACCGACCACTCGGTGAACGCGGTGTACGCGCAGATGGCGGTGGACGTCGGCCCCGGCCGGGTCCGCGAGGCCGCGGTCGCGCTCGGCCTGCCCCGGAACACCCCCGACCTCACCTCCTCCCCCTCCATCGCGCTCGGCCCGGCCACGGCCAGCGTCCTGGACCTGGCGCAGGCGTACGCGACGCTCGCCAACCACGGCACCCGCGGCGCGTACACCCTGGTCGAGCGGATCGCCCGGGACGGCGAGGAGCTGGAGCTGCCCGGCGCCGCGGGCCCCGCCGGGCGCCGGCAGGCGCTAGGCCGCGAGGCCGCCGACACCACGACGTCGGTGCTGCGGAGCGTCGTGCAGGGCGGTACGGGCACGGCGGCCCTCGCGGCCGGGCGGCCGGCCGCGGGCAAGACGGGCACGGCCGAGGACGACAAGGCGGCCTGGTTCGCCGGCTACACCCCGGAGCTCGCGACCGTGGTGGCGATGATGGGCCAGGACCCCGCGTCGGGCCGGCAGGAGCCGCTCTACGGTGCGCTCGGCCTGCCCCGGATCAACGGGGGCGGGGCGCCCGCCGCCATCTGGGGCCAGTTCACCCGCGAGGCGCTCGCGGGCGTCCCGCCGAAGGAGTTCGACCTGCGGCTGATGGAGGGCGCGGAGGAGCTGCCGCTGGAGCCGCCGGTGCCGGACTTCCCGGACGCGGCACAGGGCTACGAGGGGCCGGGGGCGGCCGACCGCAGGCCCCCGCGCGGACCGGGGTCCTCGAAGCCGGGGCAGCGGCCGGAGGCGCGACGGGAGGGGTCAGGGCGCGCGGAGCCGGTCGAGGAGCCCGTACGGGAAGCACGGCGGGATCCCGGCAGGGAGCCGGGCAGGGAGTCGGCCGGCGGGCCGGGCGGGGGGCCCGGCGGCGGGCCCGACAGGGAGGCGTCCGAGGTGTCGAACCCGGCCGCTCCCCAGACGGGCGCCGCCGCTCCCCAGCCGGGCGCCCCGGCAGGCAGCCCGCCGGGCGCGGCACCGGGCGGGGCGCCGGGTGAGGAGCTGACGGCCGTCCCGGCGCCGGCCCCCTTCCCCGTCCCGGGTCAGTGACCCGAGGTCGCCTTGAGGCCCACCACGGCCACGAGCAGCAGACAGACGAAGAAGATCCGGGCGGCGGTCGCCGGCTCGCCGAGGACCACCATGCCGAGCACCGCCGCACCGGCCGCGCCGATGCCGACCCAGACGCCGTACGCCGTGCCGATCGGCAGGGTCTTGGCGGCCTGGGAGAGCAGGAGCATGGAGGCGACGATCCCGGCGCCGGTGAGGACGCTGGGCCAGAGGCGGGTGAACCCGTCGGTGTACTTCATGCCGATCGACCAGCCGACCTCGAGCAGACCGGCGACGATGAGAAGAACCCAGGCCATGACGACGAACACCTCCGCGAGACGGATCAACAGGGGTGCGTCGTCTTGTCGTGAAACCCGGTACGGCGCGTCTCGTCGGGTGCCCCCAGCCTAGCAAAGGGCAGGCAAAAGGCCTGGTGACACCGGTCACCAGGCCTTACGTGCGTACATACATACGTGCGGGCTGGCTGGCTGGCTGGCTGGCTGCGGACCGCTAGAGGTACAGCCCGGTCGTGTCGGACTGTCCCTGGAAGCGGTCGGCGGCGACCGCGTGCAGGTCGCGCTCGCGCATCAGGACGTACGCGACACCCCGCACCTCGACCTCGGCGCGGTCCTCGGGGTCGTACAGGACCCGGTCGCCGGTCTCGACCGTGCGGACGTTCTGCCCGACGGCGACGACCTCGGCCCAGGCGAGGCGGCGGCCGACGGCGGCGGTGGCCGGGATCAGGATGCCGCCGCCCGAGCGCCGCTCCCCCTCCGGGGTGTCGGTCCGGACCAGGACGCGGTCGTGGAGCATCCGGATGGGCAGCTTGTCGTGGGTGTTGTCGTGGGTGTTGTCGCTCACGACTCGAACCTACCTGCCCGGGCGTGTCGCCCGTACCCGGGACGGGCCGCCGGGGGCGGTGCCGTACTCAGTCCCTGCCCTTGCGGGCGGACGCGGCGATCAGGCCGACGACGGCCACGGCCACCAGGGCCACGGGCACCACGCGCTCAAGGCGGGGGGCGCCGTCCTCGTGGGTGAAGCGGGCCTTCACGTCCGAGACGACGCGGTTGACCGCGACGAAGGCGCGGCCTGCCGTGTGGTCGACCGTGGCGGCGACCTTCGCCTTCGCGTCGCCGATGATCGTCTTCGGGTGCACCCGAATGCCGATCTCGTCGAGAGTGACGGCGAGCTGCTCGCGCCGGCGGACGATGTCCGCCTCGATCTGCGCAGGGGTCCTGGCGTCCGACACCGCGCTGCCTCCGTAGTCGTGTACCGGCGAGTACCGGCGTGTTCCGGTCGTCGATGGACAGTCTGTCAGCTTCCGCGCCCCCGGGTCGTCCCCGACCCCCATTAGGCTCTGAACGCGTACGCGAACATCCCCGAGGAGAGCCATGAGCGAGCGACTGCAGCCCGGCGACACCGCCCCCGCCTTCACCCTTCCCGACGCGGACGGCAACGAGGTCTCCCTCGCGGACCACAAGGGCCGCAAGGTCATCGTCTACTTCTACCCGGCCGCCCTGACCCCCGGTTGCACCAAGCAGGCCTGCGACTTCACGGACAACCTGGAGCTGCTGGCCGGTGCGGGCTACGACGTCATCGGCGTGTCCCCGGACAAGCCGGAGAAGCTGGCGAAGTTCCGCGACAAGGAGAACCTGAAGGTCACGCTGGTCGGCGACCCGGAGAAGAAGGTCCTGGAGGCGTACGGCGCCTTCGGCGAGAAGAAGCTGTACGGCAAGGTGGTGACCGGCGTGATCCGCTCCACCGTCGTCGTGGACGAGGAGGGCAAGGTCGAGCGCGCCCTCTACAACGTGAAGGCGACCGGCCATGTCGCCAAGATCATCAAGGATCTGGGGATCTGACCCCGCTCCTGTGACGGAGCATGCCCGGCCAGTAGCATGGCCGGGCAGCGAGCGGCCGTGGTGGAATTGGCAGTCACGCTGGGTTTAGGTCCCAGTGGGGTAAAACCCGTGGGGGTTCGAGTCCCCCCGGCCGCACTCACCCGTAGGTCCCGCCCTTACCCGAGCATTTCCCGCACCACCGGCACGAGCGCCCGGAAGGCCTTGCCGCGGTGGCTGATCGCGTTCTTCTCCTCGGGCGTCAGCTGGGCGCAGGTCACCTCGTACCCCTCGGGCTGGAGGATCGGGTCGTAGCCGAAGCCGTTGGTGCCGACGGGTGCGTGCCGCAGGGTGCCGGGCATGCGGCCCTCGACGACGCGCTCGGTGCCGTCGGGCAGCGCGAGGGCGGCGGCGCAGGCGAAGTGGGCGCCGCGGTGGGCGTCGTCGATGTCGCCGAGCTGGGCCAGCAGCAGGTCCAGGTTGGCGCGGTCGTCGCCGTGCCGGCCGGCCCAGCGGGCCGAGAAGATGCCGGGGGCGCCGTTCAGCACGTCGACGCAGAGCCCGGAGTCGTCGGCGACGGCGGGCAGGCCGGTGGCCTTTGCGAGGGCGTGGGCCTTGAGCAGGGCGTTCTCGGCGAAGGTGACGCCGGTTTCCTTGACGTCGGGGATCTCGGGGTACGCGTCCGCGCCGACGAGCTCGTGCTCGAGGCCGGCGTCGGCGAGGATCGCGTGGAGTTCGGTGATCTTGCCCGCGTTGCGGGTGGCGAGGATCAGACGGGTCATGCCCCGATTATCCCGGCCCCGACGGGGCCGATCGGGTACTAGCCCGGGGTGCAGACCTTGCCGACCTCGGTCGCCGCGTCCGTGATCGGCTTGATGTCGGGGGTGGTGTCGCCGTTCTTGACCGCCGTACGGACGGAGTCGACGCCCTTGGCGAGGTCGTCCACCGCCTTGGACAGGTCCGCGTTGTCCGTCGTGTTCTTGAGGTTGCCCAGCTCGGTGTCGATGCTGTTGAGGGCCTCCTCGATCTGCGTCGGGTCGTTGGAGGCGTTGGAGACGGCCTGCGAGAGCTTGTCGACCGAGGTGGCGATGGCGTCGGCGGTCTTGACGCAGTCCATGGCCTTGTCGAGCGCCCCGCAGCCGACCAGGCCGGTGAGTGCGGCGGCGGTGGCGACGGCGAGCGCTATGGAGCGGCGGCGCTTCAAGAGTTGGGTCCTCCCCCTCGTACCTGTGTGGCTGGACGGGGCGCACGGTTCGACCCGTGCGCCCGTATCCACACAGACGCGGGGGACCCTCAGAGAGTTCCTTCGAGCGCCTTGCGCTGGATCTCGGCGAGTTCGGCGCAGCCGCCGGAGGCGAGGTCGAGGAGGGCGTTGAGCTCCTTGCGGTCGAAGGGCTCGGCCTCGGCGGTGCCCTGGACCTCGACGAAGCGGCCGTCGCCGGTGCAGACGACGTTCATGTCGGTCTCGGCGCGGACGTCCTCCTCGTAGCAGAGGTCGAGGAGGGGGACGCCGTCGACGATGCCGACGGAGACGGCGGAGACGGTGCCGGTGAGGGGCTTGCGGCCGGCCTTGACCAGCTTCTTGCCCTGGGCCCAGGTGACGGCGTCGGCGAGGGCGACGTAGGCGCCGGTGATGGCGGCGGTGCGGGTGCCGCCGTCGGCCTGGAGGACGTCGCAGTCGAGGACGATGGTGTTCTCGCCGAGCGCCTTGTAGTCGATGACGGCGCGCAGCGAGCGCCCGATCAGACGGCTGATCTCGTGGGTGCGGCCGCCGATCTTGCCGCGGACGGACTCGCGGTCGCCGCGGGTGTTGGTGGAGCGGGGCAGCATCGAGTACTCGCCGGTGACCCAGCCCTCGCCGCTGCCCTTGCGCCAGCGCGGGACGCCCTCGGTGACGGAGGCGGTGCAGAAGACCTTGGTGTCGCCGAAGGAGACGAGGACGGAGCCCTCGGCGTGCTTGCTCCATCCGCGTTCGATGGTGACGGGGCGGAGCTGTTCGGGGGTACGGCCGTCGATACGAGACATGGGACGAGCCTAGCCGGACATGACGAAGGGCCCGTTCCCCTGCCGGAACGGGCCCTCGTCGATGCGGTCGTTCGCGTCAGCCGTGGCGTCGGCGACCGCTCACATCATGTCTTCGATGTCCGCGGCGATCGGGTCGGCGTCGGTGCCGATGACGACCTGGATGGCGGTGCCCATCTTGACGACGCCGTGGGCGCCGGCGGCCTTGAGAGCGGCCTCGTCGACCTTGGACGGGTCGACGACCTCGGTGCGGAGGCGGGTGATGCAGCCCTCGACCTCTTCGATGTTCTCGATCCCGCCGAGCCCGGCGACGATCTTCTCAGCCTTGCTGGCCATGTGTTTCTCCCTGTCCGTTCCGTTCAAAGAACGTGAGTCTCGGCGCACCGAAGGTCCGCTTTGTCACGGTAACCCACGGTTGGACCAGTCTCGCGAGCGAAGTCCGCCGTTCTGCCGAATGATGACGATCACCGGCGGCCTGCCCTCGATCGGCCCCGGGGAGCCTATCGCAACTGGTCTACACCAGTGTGAACGAGAGCCGCTCCCGGATCGTTCCGGGACCGCGTCGGGTCAGGGAGGACACCGATGAGCAGTACGAGCGCCGCAGCCGCACCGAAGAAGTCGCATTGGGGCGGCTTCTTCCAAGGGCTGCAGAAGATGGGCCGCAGCCTCCAGCTGCCCATCGCCGTGCTCCCCGCGGCCGGCATCATCGGGCGGCTCGGCCAGCCGGACGTCTTCGGCTCCGAGGGCCTCGGCTGGGACAACGTCGCCAAGGTCATGGCGGGCGCCGGCGGCGCGCTGCTCGACGCGGACCTGGGCCTGCCCCTGCTCTTCTGCATCGGCGTGGCGATCGGCATGGCGAAGAAGGCGGACGGCTCCACCGCCCTGGCCGCCGTGGCCGGATTCCTCGTCTACCGCGGCGTCCTGCACGCCTTCCCGAAGGACTGCCCGAGCGGCACCAAGGACATTAACGGCGGCTGCCTCGGCCCGGACGACACCTTCGCCGGGTACACGTACCAGAACCCGGGCGTCTTCGGCGGCATCATCATGGGCCTGCTCGCGGCCTTCTTCTGGCAGCGGTACCACCGGGTGAAGCTGGTCGACTGGCTCGGCTTCTTCAACGGCCGCCGACTCGTCCCGATCATCATGGCCTTCGTCGCGATCGGCTTCGCCGCGCTCTGCCTGTGGATCTGGCCGCCGATCGGCGACGGCCTGGAGAGCTTCAGCGACTGGCTGGTCGGGCTCGGTTCCTGGGGCTCGGGCATCTTCGGCGTGGCCAACCGCGCGCTGCTCGTCATCGGCCTGCACCAGTTCCTCAACGTGCCGGTCTGGTTCCAGTTCGGCTCGTACACCAAGCCGGACGGCACGGTGGTGCACGGCGACATCAGCATGTTCCTGGCGGGCGACCCCGACGCCGGCCAGTTCACCACCGGCTTCTTCCCGATCATGATGTTCGCCCTGCCGGCCGCCGCGCTCGCCATCACCCACTGCGCCAAGCCGCACCGGCGCAAGGTGGTCGGCGGCATGATGCTCTCGGTCGGCCTGACCTCGTTCGTCACCGGCATCACCGAGCCGATCGAGTACTCCTTCCTCTTCATCGCGCCGGTCCTGTACGCGATCCACGCGCTGCTGACCGGCGTCTCGATGGCGGTGACCTGGGCGCTCGGCGTTCACGACGGCTTCAGCTTCTCGGCCGGCCTGATCGACTACGTGATCAACTGGGGGCTGGCGACGAAACCGTGGCTGATCATCCCGATCGGCCTGGCCTTCGCCGTCGTCTACTACGTGATCTTCCGCTTCGCGATCATCAAGTTCGACCTGCCCACTCCGGGGCGCGAACCGGAGGAGCTGGAGGAGGAGATGGACCGGGACGCCACCAAGGCGTAGGCCCTTTCGGCCCCCCTTCCGCCCCTCCCGCAAGGCCCTCGGACCCCCCGGTCCGGGGGCCTTTTGTCGTCGCATGTCCGGCTATGGCTGAGCCCACAAAATTCGAAGGTTCCTTATCTAAGTCTCACGTGCTACAACTGGTCTACACCATTAATTGGTGTAGACCACGCGGTCCAGACCACCGCGTTCCACGAGACGCCGCCGTCACCCCCTTTCACTGTCCTCTGGCGGCGCCTTGCCTACTGGAGGAAGTTGATGAGTACGGCCACCGCCCAGGCCGCCGCTCCCGCGAAGAAGCGCGGATCCGGCCTGTTCCAGGGCCTGCAGAAGGTCGGTCGCAGCCTGCAGCTGCCGATCGCCGTGCTGCCGGCCGCGGGTATCTTGCTCCGTCTCGGCCAGCCCGACGTGTTCGGCAAGGACGGGCTCGGATGGGACAAGGTCGCCTCCGTGTTCGCCACGGCCGGCGGCGCTGTCTTCGACAACCTGCCGCTGCTGTTCTGCATCGGCGTCGCCATCGGCTTCGCCAAGAAGGCCGACGGCTCGACCGCCCTGGCCGCCCTCGTCGGCTTCCTGGTCTACAGCAACGTCCTCAAGGCCTTCCCGGTCACCGAGGCCGTGATCAACACGACCGCCAACAAGGGCGTCGACGTCGCCGCGACGTACAACAACCCGGGTGTCCTCGGCGGCATCCTGATGGGTCTGATCTCCGCCGTCCTGTGGCAGCGGTTCCACCGCACCAAGCTGGTCGACTGGCTCGGCTTCTTCAACGGCCGCCGCCTGGTCCCGATCATCATGGCCTTCGTCGGCACCGCCGTCGGCGTCGTCTTCGGCCTGGTCTGGGAGCCGATCGGCGAGGGCATCTCCAGCTTCGGCGAGTGGATGACCGGCCTCGGCGCCGGGGGCGCGGGTCTCTTCGGTCTGATCAACCGCGCGCTGATCCCGGTCGGCATGCACCAGTTCGTGAACACCGTCTCGTGGTTCCAGATCGGCGACTTCACCAACGCCGCCGGCGACGTCGTCCACGGCGACCTGAACCGCTTCTTCGCCGGTGACCCGAGCGCCGGAATCTTCATGTCGGGCTTCTTCCCGATCATGATGTTCGGCCTCCCGGCCGCCGCGCTCGCCATCGCGCACTCGGCCCGCCCCGAGCGCCGCAAGGCCGTCCTCGGCATGATGCTGTCGCTCGCGCTGACCTCCTTCGTCACCGGTATCACCGAGCCGATCGAGTTCACCTTCATGTTCATCGCGCCGGTCCTGTACGCGATCCACGCGGTCCTGACCGCCGTCTCGATGGCCGTCACCTGGGCCCTGGGCGTCCACGCCGGCTTCACCTTCTCCGCCGGTCTCATCGACTACGGCCTGAACTGGAACCTGGCGACCAAGCCGTGGCTGATCATCCCGATCGGTCTCGTCTTCGCGGCCGTCTACTACGTGGTCTTCCGCTTCGCGATCACCAAGTTCAACCTCCCCACCCCGGGCCGCGAGCCCGAGGAGGAGCTCGAGGACCTCACCAAGGCGTGAGCCCTCGCCCGTAGACGAGACAAGGCCCCGGAACCCGACGGTTCCGGGGCCTTCCCCGTGGCTGCGTACGGCTCAGATCTCGTACACCGCACCCGCGTACGCCAGCTCCGCCGGCCCCCCGTAGACCTCGCGGGCGTCCGCCAGGTTGCGGGCGCCGTCCGTCCACGGCGGGATGTGGGTCAGGACCAGGCGGCCCACGTCGGCGCGGGTGGCCTGGGCGCCGGCCTCGCGGCCGTTGAGGTGGAGGGCCGGGATGTCCTCCTTGCCGTGCGTGAAGGACGCCTCGCACAGGAACAGGTCCGCCCCGCGCGCCAGCTCGTCCAGCGCGTCGCACACCCCGGTGTCGCCGGAGTACGTCAGCGCGCGGCCCCCGTGCTCGACCCGGATGCCGTAGGCCTCCACCGGGTGGCACACCTTCTCCGTGCGGACGGAGAACGGGCCGATCTCGAAGGCGCCCGACTTCAGCGTCCGGAAGTCGAAGACCTCGCTCATCGCGCTCGGCGACGGCGTGTCCGCGTACGCCGTGGCCAGCCGCTGCTCCGCGCCCTCGGGGGCGTACACGGGGATGGCCTCGCAGCGGCCGCCCTCGTGGCGGTAGTAGCGCGCGACGAAATAGCCGCACATGTCGATGCAGTGGTCGGCGTGCAGATGGCTGAGGAAGATCGCGTCCAGGTCGTACAGACCGATGTGGCGCTGCAGCTCGCCCAGGGCGCCGTTGCCCATGTCGAGGAGCAGCCGGAAGCCGTCGGCCTCTACGAGGTAGCTCGAGCAGGCCGATTCCGCGGACGGGAACGACCCGGAGCAGCCGACGACGGTGAGCTTCATGGAGCGTGAACCTCCGTGGACGGGTGCGGGAAAGCGCGCGGAGAGGGGAGGTCGTGCGGTCTGTCGAGCGTAAGGCGCGGTACGGCCCGTCGCTCCTCCGTGGCGGCCCGTTGTGGGCGAACTCACGGGCTCTGTCACCGGTTCGGATGGATGGCGGGGCGCTCGGGCGGGGCGGACGGCCCGCCGGTACGGTCTTGAGGTATGGACACGTCGTGGTGGCCCGCGCTGGTCGCGGGCGTGGTGATCGCGTTGGTCGTCGCGCTCGCTTGGGGGTCGCCCGGGACGAAGTCGCGGCGGGCGGGGTCGGGGCGGACGGCGCCGGGCCGCCGGCCGTCCGGGCGGACCCGCCCGCCCGCTCGGCCCGCCAGGCCGGCCCCGCGCGGGAAGGCCCCGCGCGGCACGGCCCCCGCGCGGGTGCCGCGGGCGGGTGAGATCTGGTGGGCGGAGGTCCCCTTCGAGGACGGTCCGGGGGCCAAGGACCGGCCGTGCCTGGTCCTGGGGCTGCGCGGCGACAACGCGCGCGTCGTCAAGATCACCAGCAAGTACCACGACGAGCGCCCCGGAGTGATCGCGCTTCCGCCGGGCTCGGTGGGCGACGCGCAGGGCCGGCCGAGCTTCCTGGAGACGGACGAGCTGCGGGAGGTGCCGGTGGGGGACTTCCGCCGCAGAGTGGGAACGGCGGACCCGGTGGTCTGGGACCAGGTCCGCCATCTGGCGCGCTGAACCGCGGGGACGGTGCCGGGCTCAGGCCCAGAGCTGGTCCTGCACCGCCGCGATCGCCTCTTCCGTGGTCGCCGCCGTGTAGAGACCGGTCGACAGGTACTTCCAGCCGCCGTCCGCCACGATGAAGACGATGTCGGCGCTCTCGCCCGCCTTGACCGCCTTGTTGCCGACGCCGATCGCCGCGTGCAGCGCCGCGCCCGTGGAGACGCCCGCGAAGATGCCCTCCTGCTGGAGGAGGTCGCGGGTGCGGGTGACCGCGTCGGCCGAGCCGACGGAGAAGCGGGTGGTGAGGACGGAGGCGTCGTACAGCTCGGGGACGAAGCCCTCGTCGAGGTTGCGCAGCCCGTAGACCAGGTCGTCGTACCGCGGCTCGGCGGCGACGATCCGGACGTCGGGCTTGTGCTCGCGCAGGTAGCGGCCGACGCCCATCAGGGTGCCGGTGGTGCCCAGGCCCGCCACGAAGTGGGTGATCGACGGCAGGTCGGCGAGGATCTCGGGGCCGGTGGTGGCGTAGTGGGCGCCCGCGTTGTCCGGGTTGCCGTACTGGTAGAGCATCACCCAGGACGGGTTCTCGGCGGCGAGCTCCTTGGCCACGCGGACCGCCGTGTTGGAGCCGCCCGCCGCGGGGGACGAGATGATCTCGGCGCCCCACATGGCGAGCAGCTGGCGGCGCTCCTCGCTGGTGTTCTCCGGCATGACGCAGACGATGCGGTAGCCCTTGAGCTTGGCCGCCATGGCGAGCGAGATGCCGGTGTTGCCGCTGGTGGGCTCCAGGATGGTGCAGCCGGGGGTGAGCCGGCCGTCCTTCTCGGCCTGCTCGATCATGTGGAGCGCGGGGCGGTCCTTGACCGAGCCGGTGGGGTTGCGGTCCTCCAGCTTGGCCCAGATGCGGACCTCGTCCGAGGGGGAGAGCCGCGGCAGCCGGACGAGGGGCGTGTTGCCGACCGCCGCCAGCGGGGAGTCGTAGCGCATGTGGATCAGACCATGCCACCCGCGACCGCGGGCAGGATCGTGACGCTGTCGCCGTCGGTGAGCTTGGTGGAGATGCCGTCGAGGAAGCGGACGTCCTCGTCGTTCAGGTAGACGTTGACGAAGCGGCGGAGCTTGTCGCCGTCGACGATGCGGGCCTCGATCCCGGCGTGGCGGGACTCCAGGTCGGCGAAGAGCTCGGCGAGGGTCTCACCGCTGCCCTCGACGGCCTTGGCGCCGTCGGTGTAGGTGCGGAGGATGGTCGGGATGCGGACCTCGATGGCCATGGGGTGGGCTCCTGTCGGAAGGGGCGGGTGGCGTGCTGGGCGCGCGGCTCTGGCCCCCGCGCGGGGGGTCTTGCGGGTGAGTGCGCTCGGGCTCGGGCGTTCAGAGCGCGGCGCGCGGCGTACAGATCGCGCTGGCGAGGCGGCACAGGTCGACGTGCAGGCGCGCTACGAGCAGGGGTGTGCCCGGCGTCTCTTCGCTCACGTCGTGGGAAACCATGCGGTCATCGTATCGATTCCCGGTCCGGGTTCCGGAATGTGATCTCACATGACGGACAGTTTCCGACCAATGGACGGACGAGGGAGGTAGACGACCAGGGGCGTGCCCGTGGCCGGATGCGGGATGACCTCGGCTTCCACCCCGTAGACGGTCGACAGCAGCTCGGGTGTGAGCACCTCGCCGGGCGCTCCCTC
This sequence comes from Streptomyces sp. NPDC020422, assembly GCF_044386705.1. Lineage (NCBI taxonomy): Bacteria > Bacillati > Actinomycetota > Actinomycetes > Kitasatosporales > Streptomycetaceae > Streptomyces > Streptomyces sp. NPDC020422. The sequence goes on from NZ_JBIRVJ010000002.1 coordinate 660,446, forward strand.
GGCCACCACCCGGCCCTCCTTGAGGACGTACAGCCGGTCGCAGTAGGCCCCCGCCAGGGTCAGGTCGTGCAGCGCCAGCAGGTTCGTGGTGCCCAAGTCGCGCACGAGGGAGAGGACTTCCAGCTGGTAGCGGATGTCCAGGTGGTTGGTCGGCTCGTCCAGGACGAGCAGCGCCGGCTCCTGGACGAGGGCGCGGGCGACCAGCGCGCGCTGCCTCTCGCCGCCGGAGAGGCCGGGGTACGGGCGGTCGGCCAGGTCCAGGATGCCGACCCGGTCCAGGGCCTCGTCCGCCCGCGCCCGGTCCCGCTCGGTGTCGCCCTCCCAGAAGCGCTTGTGCGGGGAGCGTCCGAGGGCGACCAGCTCGCGGACGGTCAGCTCGAACTCGACGGCGCTCTCCTGGGGCACGGTCGCCACCCGGCGGGCCCGCGCCCGCGGCCCCAGCGCGTGGAGGTCGTCGCCGTCGAGGAGGGCGCGGCCCGAGGTGGCGGTGAGGGTGCCGTAGACGCAGCGCAGCAGGGTGGTCTTGCCGCTGCCGTTGGGGCCGACGAGGCCGACGGTCTCGCCGGGGCGGGCGACGAGGTCGGCGGCGTGGAGGCGTCCCTCGTACGAGAGGGACTCCACGCGCAGTTCGGTCGGGCGGGGGTTCATACGGGCGCTCCGTCCGCGCGGCGGCGCATCAGCCAGAGGAAGAAGGGGCCGCCGGTCAGCGCGGTGAGGACGCCGACGGGGATGTCCTGCGGCGCGGCGACGGTGCGGGCGGCCAGGTCGGCGAGGACCAGGGCGAGCGCCCCGCCGAGCGCGGCGACCGGCAGCAGGCGCCGGTGCGGGGCGCCGACGGCCATGCGGGCGGCGTGCGGGACCATCAGGCCGACGAAGCCGACGGCTCCGCTGGCCGCGACCATGACGGCGGTGACGAGGGAGGCGAGGACGAAGACGACCGCGCGGAAGCGGGCGGTGTCCAGGCCGAGGACGGTGGCGCCCTCCTCGCCGACGAGCAGCAGGTCGAGCGGGCGGGCGAGGGTGAGCAGGGCGCCGATGCCGAGGGCGAGGACGGCGGCGGGCAGCAGCAGGCCGTCCCAGCGGGCGCTGCCGAGTCCGCCGAGGGACCAGAAGAGGGCTTCCTGGAACTGCTCGGGCCGTCCGGCGAGGACCAGCAGCAGGGTGGTGAGGGCGGACAGGACGTACGAGACGGCCACCCCGGCGAGGACCAGCCGGGCGCCGGTCATGGTGCCGCCGCGCCGGGCCAGGGCGTAGACGAGGACGAGGGAGAGCAGGGCGCCCGCGAAGGCCCCGGCGGGCAGGGCGACGGTGGTGGTGACGCCGCCGACGATGCCGGCGCCGCCGCCCAGGACCAGCACGAGGACGGCCCCCGCCGAGGCCCCGGAGGAGATGCCGAGCAGGAACGGGTCGGCGAGCCGGTTGCGGACCAGGGCCTGGAGGACGGCGCCGACGACGGCGAGCCCGGCGCCGACGACCGCGCCGAGCAGCACCCGGGGCAGCCGGACGTCGAGCACGATCGTCCGGTACGGGGAGGGGCCGGCCCGCCCGGTCAGGGCGTCGAGGACCTGGCCGGGCGGGATGCGGACGGAGCCGAGCGCGAGGGCGGCGAGGACGGCCGCGGCGAGCGCGACGAGCAGTCCGGCGACGACGGAGGCGTGGCGGAGCCGGCTCATCGTGCGGCGGGGTGGAGCTGGGCGGCCAGCTTGCCGACGGCGGCGGGGGCGCGGACGCCGAGGACGGCGTCGGAGAGCGGCAGCACGGCGAAGCGGCGGTTCCTGACGGCCGGGACCTCGCGCAGGGCGGGGTCGTCGAGGAGGCGGCGCTTCTTCTGCTCGACGGTCGTGGAGCCGTAGTCGTAGATGACGATCACGTCGGGCCGCCGGGCGACGACCTGTTCCCAGGTGGCGTCGCCGAAGGTCTTGTCGAGGTCGGCGAAGACGTTGCGGCCGCCGGCGCGGGTGATCAGCTCGTTGCCGATGCCCTTGCCGCCGGCGGTGAACGCGGTCTTGTCGCCGCTGTCGTAGACGAAGACGGAGACGGGCCGGGTGCCCTTCAGGCGCTGCTCGGCGGCGGCGACGTCGGCCCGGGCCCGGCGGGTCCAGGCCTCGGCCCGGTCGGGCACGCCGAAGGTGCGGCCGACCTCGGTGACCTCGCGGTAGAGGTCGTCGAGGCGGGTGGCGCCGGTGGGGCAGTACTCGGTGTTGAGGCGGGAGTCGATGCCGGAGCGCTTGAGGTCGTCGCGGCTCCGGCCGGCCTTGGCGTCGAAGGCGGAGGCGTATCCCCCGTACACGAAGTCCGGGTTCGCGGCGAGCAGGGCCTCCTTGGAGGGGTACTCCCTGGCGAGGACGGGGACGCCGTCGTAGGCCTTCTTGTACGCGGGGAGGACGGCGTCGTCCAGGTAGGCGGTGCCGGCGAGGGACTTCTCCAGGCCGAGGGCGAGCATGATCTCGGTGACGTGCTGGTTCATGGTCACCGCGCGCTTCGGCGGGGCCTGGTAGGTGGTGGTCACCCCGCAGTTGGTGACGGTGTACGGGAAGCCGGGGGCGGCCTTGCCGCCGGCGGGGGTGCTCGCGGGCGCCGAGCAGGCGGCGAGCAGGGGTATCAGGACGGCGGCGGGCAGCAGCGGGCGGCGCCAGGACATGACGGGACGAGCCTCCTGACGGGGATCTCCACGTCCCCGGTCGGTGGTGGCAGGCGGCAGGTCAGTTCCTGGCTTCCGGCCCTGGTCGGGGGCCGGTCACAGTGGCGGGACCGTGCCGGATTCGCACCGGCTTCCTGGGTCCTGCCGCCCGTTGGTCCGGTCAGTCTCGCATGATCACTCGTAGGCCTCGACGATCTTGACCTCCTCCTCCGTCACGACGCCCTCGACGATCGTGAAGGAGCGGAACTGGAAGGGGCCGGCGCCGTCGGTGTCGGCGGTGGAGACCAGGACGTAGTGGGCGCCCGGCTCGTTGGCGTAGGAGATGTCCGTGCGGGACGGGTAGGCCTCGGTCGCCGTGTGCGAGTGGTAGACGATCACGGGCTCCTCGTCCCGGTCGTCCATCTCGCGGTAGAGCTTGAGCAGGTCGGCGGAGTCGAACTCGTAGAAGGTGGGCGAGCGCGCCGCGTTGAGCATCGGGATGAAGCGCTCGGGGCGGCCGCTGCCGACCGGCCCTGCGACCACGCCGCAGGCCTCGTCGGGGTGGTCCGCGCGGGAGTGTTCCACGATCTGGTCGTACAGGGCCCGGGTGATGGTCAGCATGCCGACAGGATAAGCAGACGGGCCGTTCCGTACCGGGGTTTGGTACGGAACGGCCCGCATGGTGAGACTTCGCAGGTCAGCCACGGTTCAGCCGGAGGCCGGCGCGAGGTCGGCGCGAGGTCGACCCGGGGTCAGACCCGCTTGGCGAAGGCCGCGCCCTCGGGGTTGCGGGCCTTGAGGACCAGATAGGAGACGGCGAGGATCAGGCCCCACACCGGTGCGCCGTACAGCGCGACCCGGTTGTCCTTGTCCATCCCCATGGTGACGATGACCATGACGAGGAAGGCGAGCGAGAAGACGCTGAACCAGATGCCGCCCGGTGCCTTGAAGGAGGACTGGGGCAGCTCGCCGCGGTCGGCCTTGGTCCGGTAGCGGATCTGGCAGATCAGGATGACGATCCAGGCCCACATGCCGGAGATGGTGGCGAAGGAGACGACGTAGTTGAACGCCTCGCCGGGCCACTGGTAGTTGATCCCGACGCCGACCAGCATCAGCCCGGCCGAGACCGTGGTGCCGACCAGCGGGGTGCCGGACTTGGTGAGCCGGGTGAAGACCTTCGGGCCCTGGCCGTTGAGCGCGAGGTCGCGCAGCATGCGGCCGGTGGAGTACATGCCCGAGTTGCAGGAGGACAGGGCGGCCGTCAGGACGACGAAGTTGACGATGGCGGCGCCGACGCCGAGGCCCATCTTCTCGAAGGCCGCGACGAACGGGCTGACGCCCGGCTTGAACTCGGTCCACGGGACGACCGACAGGATCATGATCAGCGCGCCGACGTAGAAGACGGCGATGCGCCACGGCACGGTGTTGATCGCCTTCGGCAGGACCGTCTTCGGGTCCTTCGACTCGCCCGCCGTCACACCGACCAGCTCGACCGCGAGGAAGGCGAACATGACCATCTGCAGGGTCATCAGCGTCGAGCCGATGCCGTTCTCGCCGGCGAAGAAGCCGCCGAGGTCCCACAGGTGGGTGACGGAGGCGGTGTCGCCGGCGTCGGAGAAGCCGAGGGTGAGGATGCCGGCGCAGATCAGGATCATGCCGACGATCGCGGTGACCTTGACCATGGAGAACCAGAACTCCAGCTCACCGAAGAGCTTCACGGAGATCAGGTTGGCGCCGTAGAGGATCACGGTGAAGACCAGGGCGGAGAGCCACTGCGGGATGTCCCACCAGTACGTCATGTAGGTGGCCGCGGCGGTGACCTCGGTGATGCCGGTGACGACCCAGAAGAGCCAGTACGTCCAGCCGGTCACGAAGCCCGCGAAGGGGCCGATGAACTCGCGGGCGTACTCCGAGAAGGAGCCCGACACCGGTCGGTACATGAGGAGTTCGCCGAGCGCCCGCATGATGAAGAAGATGACGAGGCCGGCGATGGCGTAGGCGAGGATCAGGCTGGGTCCCGCGATCGAGATGCCCTTGCCCGCGCCGAGGAAGAGGCCGGTGCCGATGGCGCCGCCGATCGCGATCATCTGGATCTGGCGGGCACCGAGTGCCCGGTGATAGCCCTCGCCCGAGGCGGTGTCCGCGGCCTCATTGCCGTCGTGCTGCTTGTCGACCTGCACTGAGGTCATGGTGGTGCGCCTTTCTCCATGCCGATCCGCGCGACTGCGAGTGCGTCTGCCGCGGATCAGGTCCTGATCCCCCCGGATATGGATGGAGTGCTACCGGCGGTCAGCCGGCCCAAGCGCCCTCGGGAACAGGGGTGGCGTGCCCGAGTGGTCGTGAAGATTTATCACGGCGTTCACAGTGATCCGCCCGGGCCCAAGTGACGTGCGCCACACGAAAACAGGAAGGAAAAGGAACCAATAGGACAAGTCGGGCAGTTGAATAACGTATTCGTTATCCGGATTTGAGCGTCCGCTGAGCGAACACCGTCCGAAGGGTGGACAGTGCCGGGCAGGCCCTACGGCATCAGCGTCTCGACGAGCGACTCCTGGAGCGCCCCGAGCCACAGGTACGCCATCACCATCGGCTTGCGCGGGTCGGAGTCGGGCAGCCGGTAGAGCCGCTCGCTCTCGTCGTCGTCCTCGACCTCCAGCCGGGTGCCGATGGTCAGCCGCAGGTCGTTGAGCGCGCCCAGCCAGGCCCTGGAGTCGTCCGGGGCGAGCTTGAGGACGGCGCCGCTCTCGCCCGCCGCGTCCGCGGAGAGGGCGTCGAGGCTGCGGACCACGTGGAGGGCGTCCTCGCGCTTGCGGGCGCGCAGGTCGTTCTCGGTGTAGCGGCGGAAGTCGGCGGCGGCCTGCCGCAGCTCGTCGCTGTCGTCGCCGTACGCGTCCGGGAAGAGCCGGCGCAGCGCAGGGTCGGAGGGCGGCTCGCTCGGCCCCTCGGCGAAGAGGGCGGCCAGCGGGTCCTCGCCCTCCACGGGCTCGTCGCCCGGGCCGATCAGCTCCATGAGCTGCACGGCGAGCGAGCGGAGGATGGAGATCTCGACCTCGTCGAGCGCGACGGCGGCACCGCCGCCCGGGAGCGCCTCGAAGCGGCCGGCCATCAGCCGCGGTCCTGGGAGAGGGTCGCCCACAGCCCGTAGCCGTGCATCGCCTGCACGTCCCGCTCCATCTCCTCGCGGGTGCCGCTGGAGACCACCGCGCGTCCCTTGTTGTGCACGTCGAGCATCAGCTTGTGCGCCTTGTCCTTGGAGTAGCCGAAGTACGCCTGGAAGACGTAGGTGACATAGCTCATCAGGTTGACCGGGTCGTTGTGCACGAGGGTCACCCAGGGCACGTCGGGTTCGACGACGGCGGAGACCTCCTCGGCCGATTCGGTCCGTTCGATCTCGATAGGCGCAACGCTCACTTACCCCATGCTGCCACCCTGACCGGCCAGCCGCACAAACGGGTCACCTACGGCGCGCCCCTATTCGTCAGAGTGACGAATACTGCGGTAGCATCCTCCTATGAACGCTGCGGACCTTGGGCTGCCGGTGGACGTTCCGTCGACGGCGCTCTTCACCGACCAGTACGAGCTGACGATGCTCCAGGCGGCCCTCCGGGCCGGCACCGCGGACCGCAGGTCCGTCTTCGAGGTCTTCACCCGCCGGCTGCCCGAGGGGCGGCGCTACGGCGTGGTGGCGGGCATCGGGCGGGTCCTGGACGCCGTGGAGAACTTCCGCTTCGACGCCGGGGTGCTCGGCTTCCTGCGCGAACGGGGGATCGTCGACGAGCCGACCCTGCAGTGGCTCGCCGGCTACCGCTTCTCGGGCGACATCTGGGGCTACCCGGAGGGCGAGGTCTACTTCCCGGGCTCGCCGGTGCTGCGGGTCGAGGGCTCCTTCGCCGAGTGCGTGCTCCTGGAGACCGTGATCCTGTCGATCCTCAACCACGACTCCGCCATCGCGGCCGCCGCCTCCCGGATGTCGGCCGCCGCGGGCGGCCGGCGGCTCATCGAGATGGGCGCCCGGCGCACCCACGAGCTCGCCGCGGTCGCCTCCTCGCGCGCCGCCTACGTGGGCGGCTTCGACTCCACCTCCGACCTGGCGGCCGGCTTCCGCTACGGCATCCCGACCGTCGGCACCTCCGCGCACGCCTTCACCCTGCTGCACGACACCGAGCGCGACGCCTTCCGGGCCCAGGTCGACTCGCTGGGCAGCGGCACCACCCTCCTGGTCGACACCTACGACGTGGCCGAGGCCGTCCGTACCGCCGTCGAGGTGGCGGGTCCCGGGCTCGGCGCGGTCCGGATCGACTCCGGCGACCTGCTGCTCGTCGCCCACCGGGTGCGGGCGCAGCTCGACGAGCTGGGCGCCCGGGACACCAAGATCGTGGTCACCTCCGATCTCGACGAGTACGCCATCGCGTCGCTCGCGGCGGCGCCGGTCGACGCGTACGGGGTGGGCACCCAGCTGGTCACCGGCAGCGGGCACCCGACCTGCTCGATGGTCTACAAGCTGGTCGCCCGGGCCTCCTCCGCCGACCCGAAGGCCCCGCTGATCCCGGTCGCCAAGAAGTCGGTCGGCGGCAAGGCCTCCATCGGCGGCCGCAAGTGGGCCGCCCGCCGCACGGACGCCGCCGGGATCGCCGAGGCCGAGGTCGTCGGCACCGGCCCCGTCCCGCCCGAGCTCGTCGACCGGCAGCTGCTGGTGGAGCTGGTCAAGGGCGGCGACGTGGTGGCCCGCGAGCCGCTGGAGGCGGCGCGGTCCCGGCACATCACGGCCCGGGCCGGGCTGCCGATGTCCGCGATCCAGCTGTCCCGCGGCGAGCCGGTGCTGCCGACGGAGTACGCGTAACGCCCCAGAGCGCCCCCTCCCGCGCGGAGGGGGAAGTCTCTAGGCTCGAAACGCTCGAAACCCGACCCCGGCCCCTTCGCTAAGGACACCCGCCATGCACCGCGCATTGATCGTCGTGGACGTACAGAACGACTTCTGCGAGGGCGGCAGCCTCGCGGTGGCCGGGGGCGCCGACGTCGCCGCCGCCATCACCGACCTGGTCGGCCAGGCGGCGGGCTCCTCCTACCGGCACGTCGTCGCCACCCGCGACCACCACGTCGACCCGGGCGCGCACTTCTCGGAGCGGCCCGACTACGTCGACTCCTGGCCGCGGCACTGCGTGGCCGGAACCGAGGGCGTCGGCTTCCACCCGAACTTCGCGCCGGTGGTGGCGAGCGGCGCCATCGACGCGGTCTTCGACAAGGGCGCCTACGAGGCGGCGTACAGCGGCTTCGAGGGGCGCGAGGAGAACGGGGTCCCGCTGGACGAGTGGCTGCGCGCCCGGGACGTCACGGAGGTCGACGTGGTCGGCATCGCCACCGACCACTGCGTCCGGGCCACCGCCCTGGACGCGGCCCGCGCGGGCTTCCGCACCCACGTGCTGCTCGACCTGACCGCCGGGGTGGCCAAGGAGACCACCGAGCGCGCGCTGGAGGAGCTGCGGACGGCGGGCGTGGAACTGACCGGCAAGCCGGTGGTCACCGGGGCCTAGGGCGCAAGCGCGCGAGGAGCGGGTCGCCTCCGGCCGCCTGGGGACCACCGTCCGGCGAATCCCCAGGTCAGAGCCCCTTCGGTGGCACCCGAGGGAACCCTCGGGTCGGCACCGCGGCGTCACCCGAACGGACGCGTCCGAATGGCCGTACGCCATCCGGCGACCCTACGGTCGGTGCAGATCTCGGTCCGGATCCCGGTGCCGAGACAGGGGGCCCGCTAGGGAGGTCAACCATGAACCGACTTCGCACGCTGGCCGTCGCGGCCGCACCCGCGGCACTGCTGATCGGCCTGGCGTCTCCGGCTTCCGCCGCACCCGCCCCGCAGGCTCCGGCGGCGCCGGCCGCCGCCTGCTACAAGCCGGGGGCCGACCAGGTCCTCACCGCCCAGCAGGGCATCGAGCTCGCCAGCGCCTGCAAGTCCAAGAAGGAAGCCTCGTGGCACTGGATGGGCAACTACGGCTCGGTGTACGACGTGGTCAACGTCGCGAACAGCAGGGGCGTCGGCCCCGGCGAGCTGGTGACGATTCCGAATCCCAGCGGTGGCGGCCTGATCCCCACGTTCATGTACTACTGATCGGGCGTGCCGGAGGCGACGCGGGGCCGGGTCGAGCCGCCGACGCGGCCGGTCCGGCCTCGGCGCGGCTGCCGGCCTTCCCGGCCTGTCCGGTCCCCCCGGTTTCCCGGCCCTCTCAGCCTCCTCCCCCGCCCTTCTAGGCGGCGGGCTCCTTCGGGAGCGAGCGTATGGAGTGCCAGAGCTCCTGGGCGGTGATCCGCCACAGCAGCCCGTCCGGGTGGTGCAGGACGGCCGTGATCTCGTCCGGGGTCGGGGGCTCGGTGTTGCCCCTCAGATAGACCGCCCGCAGGCCCAGGTTCCGCAGCCGGGTCAGGGCGCGGGCTCGGTTCGCGGCGTGCACCAGGAAGCGGACGGTGGCCCCGTCGCCGGCCGGGCTGGGCAGCCCTATGGCGACGACGACGCTGCCTCCGGGCAATCTGCAGAACCCTCCGTTGGGCATGCGGAACCACTCCCCCGTGGAACGACTGTCAATAAGGTCGGGCGGCGCGAGGCCGTAAGACGCACCTAAACACGATCGGCCGCCGCCCGCTAGAGGGCGACGGCCGATCATGGCCTGACCTGCGACGATGTAAAACTAGTTCGTCACTACTTCACCGAGGGACCCACCTGGACCGTGATCGTCTGGCCGTCGGCCGGCTCCTTGACGACCTGGATCTTGGTGTTGGTGTCAGTTACCTGGACACCGGCGCGCGCGGTCTCCTTGAACCAGTACACGCCCTTGTGGTCGTCGAATACCGGGTTGCCGGCCTGGGACGGGACCCAGGTGGCGACGCCCTTGTTGTGGAGCGCGAAGCCGTCCGTGCGGGAGAGGCTGAACGGCGAGTCGTACGCCTGGACGCGGGCGCGCATCAGCGTGCCGTCCGACCACTTCAGCGGGCTCGGGTGGGCGTCGATCGGGAGGACGCGGCCGACACCCGGGTGCTGGGAGGTGTTGTTGTCCTTCTGGGACAGGTCCCACTTCCAGATGAGCAGGCCGTTCTGGTACGGGTAGTGCTCGACCCAGCTGGCCTTGTCACCGGTGAAGCCGAAGTTGTACGGGCCGACCTTGAGGGTCTTGTCGTACGAGACGTACTGACGGTTCTCCGCGATGTAGTACTGCTCGTACTCCTTGGCGAAGCCGCCCGCGATGCGCGAGAAGCCCTTGGCGACCCAGCCGTTGTCACCGTTCTCGGCGTTGTCCGAGAAGACGGCGGCACCGTCCGCGGTCAGCGTGATGGCGTCGGCGGTGAAGCCCTTGCCGCCCGCGCCGCCGTCCGTCTGGTAGCGGAAGCGCAGGTCGAACTTCTTGCCCGCGTAGGCGTCCAGGCCGTACACCAGCTTCTGGTGCGCGCCGGAGGAGCCGGTCAGGGCCGGGGCGCCGGAGGCGTCCTTCTGCAGGGCCTTGCCGTCGGCGGTGCCGTCGAGGGCGGTCCAGTTGGCACCGCCGTCGGTGGAGACCTCGGCGTACAGGTAGTCGTAGTCCTGCTCGATGTCCCACCAGCCCTGGAGCTCCAGGGAGGCGGCGCTCTTGCCGGTCAGGTCGACGGAGCGGGTCAGGGTGTTCTTGAGGTCGTCACCCATGTTGCTCCACCACTGCGTGGCGCCCTCGGCGGGAGCCACGACGTCGGTGGTGACCGTCTTCTTCGGCAGCTCGACGACGAGCGCCTGCGGGTTCTTGGTGTTGTACTCCGAGACGCCCAGCTTGTGGGTGGTCTTGGTGCCGCGCTGCCAGTCGTTGACCTTGGCGTAGTTCAGCCAGCCGAGCTGCAGCTTGTCCCACGCGGTCATGTCGCCGGGCAGGTCGCCGATGGCGTCCTTGCCGGTGCCGAGCCACGAGCCGGAGGACATGAGGGTCCAGAAGCCCGTGGAGTTCTCGCCGCCGGAGGTGTCGTAGTGGTCCGGCAGACCGAGGTCGTGACCGTACTCGTGGGCGAAGACGCCGAGGCCGCCGTTCTCGGGCTGCATCGTGTAGTCGCCGACCCAGATGCCGGTGTCGCCGATCTGGGTGCCGCCGGCCTTGTTGTTCGCCGGGCCGGTCTTGCCCGCGTTGGTGCCGTAGGCGTACCAGCGGTGGGCCCACAGGGCGTTGGTGCCCTCGGCGCCGCCGCCGGCCGACTCGTCCTCGCCCGCGTGGACGATCTGGAAGTGGTCGATGTAGCCGTCGGGCTCGTTGAAGTTGCCGTCGCCGTCGAAGTCGTAGCGGTCCCACTGGTCGTACTGCGCCAGGTCCGCCTTGATCTGGGCGTCGGTCCGGCCCTTGGCCTTCTGGTCGGCCGCCCAGGCGTTGACGCCGTCGCGGACGGTGTCCCAGACGTTGGCGCAGTTGTGGTCGCCGCAGTAGTTCGAGCCGTAGCGGGCCTCGTTGTACGGGACCTTGACCCAGTCCGAGACCTCGCCGTCGACCGAGTAGCGGCCGGAGGAGGTGCGCTCGTAGAAGGTCTTCAGGGAGTGCTTCGGCTGGCCCTTGGCGTCCTTGCCGGTGCCGAAGTACAGGTCCTGGAAGTGCTGCTGGTTGTAGTCCGCCTGCCAGGCCGTGGAGTTGTCCTTGGCACGGTCGGGCTTGGCTATGCGGTTGTGCAGCGGGCCGGGCTCGCCGCCGTACTTCGGCTTGAGCTCGTCCGTGTCGTCGTCCTTGCGGTCGACCAGGGTCGTGTTGTCGACCTGGTCGCCGAACTCGACGAGGATGGTGAAGATCTTGTCGGTCTTCTCGCGGCCGAGCTCGACGTACTTCTTGTTGTCGAGCTTGACCACCTGCGAGCCGTTGCGGCTCTCGACCTTGGTCTCGCCGTTCAGCACCTGCTCCAGGGCAGCCTCGCGCTGCTGCTCCTGCTGCTTGCTGAACGGGCCCTCGAGGTCGTGGTCGACCGTCGTCTTGTCGACGGTCTGCGCACCGGCCACCGGAGCACTGCCGTGATTGTCGGCCCAGGCGGTGGTGAAGGTCGAGGCGGTCGCGGCGGTGGCCGCGAGCGCCACGACGACTGCGGACGCTCGGATCGCCCGTCGTCTGTTGGTCACTTGGATTTGTCCTCCCCGGCGCTCCTCGCCACGGACCGGTGTGGGGTGTCCGTTCGGCGGTACGCGCGCGTCACAAGTGACGACATTCGACCGGAGTCGGAAGAGAAAAGACAGATCTTGACTTGAACAGACCAACTGCACTATGTAGGAGTGCATTTCCGATAGTCGGACGCGGGCACAAGGGGTCCCCGGGACCGGGCGGGGCGTCGGGCGGGCGACGGACGGCGCATCGTGCGCCCCTGCGCCCCCTGTGCATCCGCACCGTGGGTTAGGTCACGCTTACTTCCGGTTCCGCTCGGGCATCCACCGTCGTAGAGTCGCCCATTGCCACTCGCCCGAGGGACGGTACCCGTCATGCAGCGTCCGAACGCCGCACAGTCCGCCTACGGTTCGGCCACCGTCGTACTCGCGACGGTCGCCCTGCTGCTGCTCTCCGGCACCACCACCACGCTCGGCATCGCGGCGATCTGTGCCGCGGGGCTGATCCTCGGGGTGCTGGTGGCGGTGACGATGCCGGTACGGACGCGGCCCGTCAAGCCCTCCGACGCCGGGCCCTCAGGGGAGACGGTCGGGGAGGCGGGCAGGGAGACGACCGGGGGCACCGGCGGGAACGAAGAGATCCGGGTGCCGGCCGCGCCCGTGGGCGCCGGGGCCGATACCCGGATCCGTTCGTAGCTCCCCCGCTCACTGCGGGACCGAGACCACCACGGTCTTGGCCGCCTTGTCGTGCAGACCCTGCTTGTAGGGCTTGTCGACCAGGATCAGGATCAGCAGGAGCAGCGGCCACAGGCAGGCGCAGCAGATCAGCGCGGGCAGCCACAGCACGACCGCGCGGATGAGCGCGGCGTTCATCGGCGGTGTGGAGCCGTCGTTGAGCATCGCGACCCGCAGCTTCATGAGCTTCTTGCCGAGGGTCTGCCCGCCCTTGGCGGTCATCACCGTGTCGTAGGCGACGTACGCGACGATCGTGATCAGCTGGAAGGCGAGCTGACCGCCGCCGTTGAGGCTGTTGACGGTGGCGTCGAAGTTGTCGTCGTCCGTGACGCGCTGGTAGATGTCGAACGGGATGCCGATGATCGCCAACGGTACGGCGATGATCAGCCAGTCGATGATCCGCGCGGCGATGCGCCGCCCCGAGTCGGCGAGCGGCGGCATCCCCGACAGCGGGTCGGTCCCGCCGTACCCACCGCCGTAGCCGCCGTAGGGCGGGGGCGGGGGCGGCATGCTGTCGTACGGGTTCCCCGGCGGCGGAGGTCCCGGCGGAGGCCCTTCGGGCGGGGGGCCGCCGGGCGGGGGTCCCGGCGGACGCTTGGCGAACGGGTCGTCTTCGGGCGGCTGACCCGGGGGCGGCGGCGGCTGGTCGTTGCTCATGGGGGCAGTGCACCCCGGGGGCCGGAGCCCCGCAAAAGATCGCCGCCCGTTCGGGGGACGGGGTGGGAGAGGCGCGACAGGCGGATGGTTGTCCGTTCAAATCTTGATCGCTGTACAGGACCGCTCCTCGGCCCGGACCTAGCCTGAAGAGGGGGTTTTTGTCGCGGGAAGGGCGGCAATCTCATGAAAGCGCGCGCAAGGAGTGCTGCGGTCGGAGCCGCGGCCTTGGTACTCGGTCTGACGACCGGCAGCTCGTGGGCCTACGCGGACAACCTGGATCCCAAGGAGATCTACGAGCGGTCCGCACCCAGCACCGTCCACGTCATCGGGAAACTCGGATCCGGCAGCGGGTTCGTCTACGACGCCGACAAGGGGCTCATCGCCACGGCCGCGCATGTGGTGCAGGGGGAGGCGTCGCTGAAGGCCGCCGTCGGCGACCGGCCGGCGGCGCCGGTCCGGGTGGTCGGCATCGACCCCTGCGAGGACCTGGCCGTGCTGGCGTTCACCTCGCCGCAGTCGGACCTGAAAGCGATGGAGTTCGGCGACAGCAAGGACGTCCAGGCGGCCGACACGGTCGTCGCCCTCGGCTTCCCCCAGTCCCTCGGCAGCCAGGACGACACCCAGAAGCCCTCCTTCACGAGCGGCTCCGTCCAGAACCCGAGCGTCCAGAACGCGGAGCCGTCCACCTCGTTCCCCATCTACCCCTCCACCATCCAGCACTCGGCCACCGTGAACCCGGGCAACTCCGGCGGGCCCCTGCTCAACGCCGACGACAAGGTGGTCGGGATCAACGTGCTGGGCTCGAGCGGCGACGTCCAGGGGCAGTACTACGCCATCACCACGGACCACGCGCGCCCGATCCTCGACACGCTGGCGGGCGGTCAGGTCAAGAACGACCCCGGCTGGTCGCTCAAGGCCGTGGACGACCCGACGGTGGCCGACGACTTCCTGCCCGAGGACCGGGCCACCGTCAAGGCGACACAGAAGCGGCTGGTCGACAACGACGTCACCGGGGTGCTCGTCATCAGCGTGGCCTCCAATTCGCCCGCGGAGAAGGCGAAGCTGGCCCCCTTGGACGCGATGACCACCATGAAGGACAGCCCCGTGAACTCCGTCGGTGAGGTCTGCGGCGTCCTCCAGTCGGCGGGCCCCGGGGAGACCCTTCCGCTGGCGGGGGTGTACACCTACGACGACGCGCAGCAGAACATCAAGTTCGGCGACGGGTGGTCCACCAACCTCGTGCTCAGCAAGAACAACACCGGGAGCGGCTGAGCGGGCGAGCGGGCGAGCGGGCGAGCGGGCGAGCGGCAGAACCTGCGGCCGGCCGGACGTTCCGGCCAGCCGACCAGCCGACCAGCCAACCAGCCGACTAGCCGACTAGCCGGCGACGAACGTGCGGGCCGCCTTGTCGTGCCAGCACTGCCGCCACGGGCGGTCGAACAGGCACCACAGCACGTTGAGCACGCCGAGCGCGATCAGCCCGAGGACGCCGTAGACCAGCCAGCGGCGCAGGGCGGCGCCGAACGTGGGCGGTTCGTGCGCCTCGATGTCCCGCACCTCGATCCCGCACAGCTTCTTGCCGAGCGTCCGGCCCCACTTGGCCGTGGGCAGCGCCTCGTACAGGGCGCCCAGCACGAGGAACGCGGCCAGGACGATGCCGAACTGCACCGAGGTCGTCGAGTCGATCAGCCACACCTGGACGGTGACGCCCGACTGCTTGGCCGCCTCGATCTTGCCGTCGATGTGCTCGATGGCGCCCGTGACGAACGGATACGACACGGCCCCGACGACCGCCCCGAGCAGCAGCGTGTCGACGAGCCGCGCCACCAGCCGCTTCCCGAGGCCTGCCGGGCGGGCGGCGGCCTGCGCCCGGGCCGCGGACGTGAAGACGTCCTCGACGGGGGGCTTCCAGGGGAGGACGGGCTGGGGGTCCTGGGCGGCCTGCTGGGGCTGGTGAGCCTGCTGCGGCTGCTGGGGCTGAGGGATGTGGGGGGAAGGGTGGGGCTGCTGGGCCTGCTGCGGCTGCGGCTGGGGCTGCGGCTGCAGTTGCGGCTGTGCTTGCGGCTGTACGGCCTGCGGGGGCTGGGCCTGGGCCTGTGGTGCCTGCGGCTGCTGGGACCAGGACGGTGTCACGGGCATCCCGCCGAGCCGCGCGGGCGTGGCCGCGGGGGCCTGGCCGGCGCCGGCGGCGACCGCCGGGGCGGCGGAGGCGGACTGGGCCGGCGCGGACTGGGCCGGGACGGCCGCCTGCGGGTCCGCAGGGCCGCCGGCCGCGGGCCAGACGGGAGCGCTCGTCTCGGGGGCGCCGACGGGCCCCTGAGCCAGCAGGGGCCGCGGCGTACGGGGGGTCCGCGGAGCCTGGGGGGTCTCCGGAGCCCGCGCGGCGGCCTGCTCCGGTGCGGCCCGGTGCGGTTCGGCCCGGTGCGGTTCGGCCCCGCGCGGGTCGGCCGTGCGCGGGTCGGCCGCGGCCGCTCCCGCCTGGGGCCAGGCCGCCGCGGCGGCGGACCTCGGGTCGGCGGGGAGCTCCTGGGCCGGGGGCTCCTGCGGCGAGGACTCCCGCGCCGGGGCCGGCTCGTCGGGCCGCCCCCACGAGACCTTCTGGTCGCGCTCGCCGCCGAAGCCCGTCTGGAGGGAGGTCGTCGCGTGCCAGGCCGTGGCGGGCTCCTGGGCGGGGGCGGACGGCTCGGGCTCCTCGTCGAAGAAGAGCGGGCCCGTCTCCTCGACCGCGGGGACGGACGGGAGCTGCGGGGCCGGGGCCGGGCTCGGGGCCAGCTGGGGCGCGACCGAGACGGGCGGGGCCGGCAGGGCCTCGCCCTCCTTGGGGGCCGGGCGGCTGGTGCCGGGCACCCAGGCGCCGCCGTTCCAGTACCGGATGTACCCGGGGATCGACGGATCCGGGTAGTAGCCCGCCTGCGGTACCTCTCCGCCGCCTCCAGGAGGAGTAGCCACTGCCCCGACTCCGTTCAGTCACAACGCCTTTGATCCGCGCGGCCGCGCCCCGACCGCGCCGCGCCCAAGGAGGACAGTAACGAAGAACGCCGCCGGGGGGACAAGGAGCCCGGCAGAAAGGCCGCCTTCGGGGGACGGATCCCGGATTTCGTCACGCAGAGTGATCCTCGGGCCCCCGCCCACGGGCGCACCGGAGGCCCCCGAAAAAAAATCTTCGGAAACTTCTCCGAAGTCGCGTAATGGATCCGCCCGACCCCCCTCTCTCCCGGTGAAGGCCCACCCACGGGCCCCCACCGAGAGAGGCGGACGCCATGCAGAACACCGAGAAGAACAACGTCGTCGAGCGCGAGCTGGAGCTGAAGCTCGTCCTCTCCCCCGAGCGCTCCATCCCCGTCCCCGCGCGCCTCGCGTACCGCGTCGACGACCCGTACGCCGTGCACATCACCTTCCACGTCGGCTCCGAGTACCCGGTCAACTGGACCTTCGCCCGCGAACTCCTCGTGGAGGGCGTCTTCCGGGCCTGCGGCCACGGCGACGTGCGGATCTGGCCGACGAAGGTCGAGGGCCGCAACGTCATCCTGATGGCGCTCTCCTCCCCCGACGGCGACGCCCTCCTGGAGGCGCCCTCCGCGCAGGTGTCCGCCTGGCTCGAGCGGACCCTGCGCGTGGTCCCGCCGGGCACCGAGACCGAGCAGCTCGGCATCGACGACGGTCTCGCCGAGCTCCTCGCCACCACCGTGGTCGGCGACGAGCTGTGGCTGCGCGACCCGTGGCCGTCGGACGAGTCCACGGACGGCGAGCTGTGACCCCCGTACGGAGGACCCCGGAACGACCGGAGGGCTCCCGGCGGCAGGAGCCGCCGTCAGCACCGCCCGGAGGGCCGGATGCGCCCGGCCGGTCGGACCCGCCCCGACGGTCAGAACAGCTTGCCCGGGTTCAGCAGCCCCAGCGGGTCGAAGGTCTGCTTGATCCCGCGCTGCAGCTCCAGCCCCACCGGTCCCAACTCCCTCGCCAGCCACTCCTTCTTCAACACGCCCACCCCGTGCTCGCCGGTGATCGTGCCGCCCAGCTCGAGCCCGAGCGCCATGATCTCGTCGAAGGACTCCCGCGCCCGCCGCGACTCGTCCTCGTCGGCGTGGTCGAAGCAGACGACGGGATGGGTGTTGCCGTCCCCCGCGTGCGCGCAGACGCCGATGGTCAGCCCGTACTTCTCCGCGATCGCGGCCGTGCCGGCCAGCATCGCGGCCAGCCTGGTGCGCGGCACGCACACGTCGTCGATCATGGTCGCGCTCTTGATCGTCTCCAGGGCCGTGAGCGACAGCCTGCGCGCCTGGAGCAGCAGTTCGGACTCGGCGGCGTCCTCGGCCGGTACGACCTCGGTGGCCCCGGCCGCCCGGCAGAGCTCCGCGACGGCGGCCAGGTCGGCCCCCGGATCCGGGGTGTCGAACGCACACAGGAGCAGGGCGTCCGTGGTGTCCGGCAGCCCCATGTGGGCCAGCTTGTTGACGGCCCGGACGGTGGTGCCGTCCATGAGTTCGAGCAGCGACGGCGTGTGGCCGCGCTCCATGATCGCGCAGACGGCCTCGCAGGCGGCGGCCGCGGAGGGGAACTCGGCGGCCAGGGCGAGCTGCACGGGCGGCTGCGGCCGCAGCGCGAGCACCGCGCCGACGACGATGCCGAGGCTGCCCTCGGAGCCGACGAAGAGGCGGGTCAGGTCATATCCGGCGACGCCCTTGGCGGTGCGCCGACCGGTCCTGAGCAGGCGCCCGTCGGCGAGCACGACGTCCAGACCGAGCACGTACTCGGCGGTGACCCCGTACTTCACGCAGCACAGGCCGCCGGACGCGGTGCCGATGTTGCCGCCGATGGTGCACATCTCCCAGCTGGAGGGGTCCGGCGGGTAGTACAGGCCGTGTTCGGCGACGGCCCGCGAGAGCACGGCGTTGATCACGCCCGGTTCGACGACGGCGATCCGGTCGACCGGGTTGATCTCCAGGATGCGGTCCATCTTGACCAGCGAGAGCACGATGCAGCCGTCGGAGGCGTTGGCGCCGCCGGACAGACCGGTGCGGGCGCCCTGCGGGACGACGGGCACGCGTAGTTCGGTCGCCGTGCGCATGACGTGCTGGACCTGCTCGACGGTGCGCGGGAGCACGACGGCCGCGGGGGTGCCGGCCGTGCAGAAGCTCGCCATGTCGTGCGCGTACGAGGCGGTGACGTCCGGGTCGGTGAGCAGCGCCTCGGCGGGGAGCCCGGTGCGCAGCATGCGGTGCAGCCGCGCCTGAAGATCGTCCTGCTGAAGATCGTCCATGGTTCCAGCGTGGCACCCGGGGCCATCGGTGTGAACCCGCCGGGACGGGTGCTCGTGTGCTCTTCGTACAGCCGCCCGCGGGCGCACAGTGAGCGCCATGAAGAGCGAGAACGTGTCGAGGACGGTGCTGGCCTGCGGGGTGGGCGCGGTGCTCGCCGCGACGGCGCTGCTGTACCTGCCCGAGCTGACCGACCGGCCGCCGCGCCCCGTGCCCGGTCCCGCCGAGCGGGCTGCGAGCGCGGCGCACGCCGGGGCGCAGGCGGCGCTGCCGGATCTGGTCGCGCTGATCGGCGACCGGGAGAAGTGGCTGAAGGCCCACCCCGGTGACGACGCGTCATGGGCGGTGCTCGGCGCGGCTTATACGGAGCGGGGGCTGCGGCGCGCGGACGCGGCGGACTTCCCGCGGGCCGAGGCCGCCCTGAAGCGCTCCCTCGCCGTCCTGCCGGCCGCCCGCGGCAATCTGGACGCGCAGGTGGGCCTGGCGGCCCTGGCGAACGCGCGGGGCGACTTCGGTGCGGCGAAGCGCTGGGGCGAGGGGGTGCGCAAGGCGAACCCGAAGCGCTGGTCGGCGTATCCGGTGCTGATCGACGCGTACGAGGGCCTCGGCGACCACCGGGCGGCGCAGAAGGCGGCGGAGACCCTCGCCGAACTGCACTCCGGGTCGGCCGTCAGCGGCCGTTCGGCCCAGCTGTACCGCAACCGGGGCTGGCGCGAGGACGCGGGCGCGGCGGCCCTGGACGCGGTGGCGCTCGCGGAGACGGGCGCGGACAAGGCGGCGGCGCTGGCCCGGCTCGGCGACCTGGCGTGGGAGCGGGGCGAGCCGGCGGAGGCGCTGGCTCAGTACGGGGCGGCGCTCGGCCTCGTCCCGGACCACGCCCCGTCCCTGGCGGGCCGCGCCCGTGCCCGGGCGGCACTCGGCGGGACCGGCGAGGCGCTGCGCGACTGGCAGGCGGCGCTGGCGCGGCTGCCGCTGCCGGAGTACCTCCTGGAGGCGGGCGAACTGGCCGAGTCGCTGGACCGGGACGCGCAGGCGCAGGGCCTGTACGAGCGCCTGCGGAACGGGCGCCTGCCGCGCGCGGAGGTGGCCCTGGGGCTGCTCGCGGCGGACCACGGCGACCCGGCGGAGGGCGTCCGGCTGCTGCGCGCGGAGTGGGCCGAGGGCCACCGCTCGCTGGCGGTGGCGGACGCGCTGGGCTGGGCGCTGTACCGGTCGGGCGAGCCCAAGGAGGCCCTGGAGTACGCGAAGCGGGCCACCGACGAGGGACTGCGCAGCGCGCTCTTCTCGTACCACCTCGGGGAGATCGAGCGGGCCCTGGAGCAGTCGGGGCCGGCCCGCCGCCATCTCGCGGAGGCCCTGCGGATCAACCCCTGGTTCTCCCCGCTGCTCGCCCCGCGCGCGAAGGAGGCCCTCAAGGCGCTGGGGGACCCGTCGGACGAACTCCCCAAGGACGTGCGCCGGAACGAGGGCGCGGACGAGCTCCCCAAGGACGCCGGGCAGAACGAACGCGCGGAGGAGCGGAAGAAGGCCCCGGGCGGCCCCCCGTAACCGCCCGGGACGTGGGCAAGGGCCCGGCCCCGGGGATGGTCACCCGGGCCGGGCCCCTGTCTGAGGGCGGCGGCCTTAGAGGTTGCCGCGCTTCTCCTGCTCGCGCTCGATCGCCTCGAACAGGGCCTTGAAGTTGCCCTTGCCGAAGCCCATCGAGCCGTGCCGCTCGATCATCTCGAAGAAGACGGTCGGGCGGTCCTGGACCGGCTTGGTGAAGATCTGCAGCAGGTAGCCGTCCTCGTCGCGGTCGGCGAGGATCTTCAGCTCACGCAGCTCGTCGATCGGCACGCGGGTGTCGCCGACCCACTCGCCGAGGGTGTCGTAGTACGCGTCCGGGACGGACAGGAACTCGACGCCGGCGGCCCGCATCGCGCGCACGGTGGCGACGATGTCGTTCGTGGCGAGCGCGATGTGCTGGACACCGGGGCCGCCGTAGAACTCCAGGTACTCGTCGATCTGCGACTTCTTCTTCGCGATCGCCGGCTCGTTGATCGGGAACTTGACCTTCTTGGTGCCGTCGGCGACGACCTTCGACATCAGGGCCGAGTACTCGGTCGCGATGTCGTCGCCCACGAACTCCTTCATGTTCGTGAAGCCCATGACCTTGTTGTAGAACGCGACCCACTCGTTCATCTTGCCGAGCTCGACGTTGCCGACGCAGTGGTCGATCGCCTGGAAGGTGCGCTTGGCCGGCGGCTCGACGATCGGCTGCGCGGCGACGTAGCCGGGCAGGTAGGGGCCGTCGTAGCCGGAGCGGTCGACGAGGGTGTGGCGGGTCTTGCCGTACGTGGCGATGGCGGCCAGGACGACGGTGCCGTTCTCGTCCTTGAGCTCGTACGGCTCGACGAGGCCGGTGGCGCCCTGCTCGACGGCGTGGGCGTAGGCGGCGCGGGCGTCCGGCACCTCGATCGCCAGGTCGATGACACCGTCACCGTGCGCGGCGACGTGCTCGTCGATGAAGCGGCCCCAGTCGCTGGTGGCCTTGATGACGGAGGTGAACACGAAACGGGCGGAGCCGTTGGTGAGGACGTAGTTGGCGGTCTCGCGGCTGCCGTTCTCCGGTCCGGAGTAGGCGACCAGCTTCATGCCGAAGGCCGTGGAGTAGTAGTGCGCGGCCTGCTTGGCGTTGCCGACGGCGAAGACGACCGCGTCCATTCCCTTCACCGGGAAGGGGTCGGCCTCACGCGCGGTGGTCGGGGTGTGATCGATGGTCTCAGTCATGACAGCAGCGTCGCGCCGTCCGGCAAGCTGCGCAATAGTTTCTTGTTCCACTGGTCAATCTGCCCAGCAGTACGCCACCATCGACGTGCGACTTGTACATGATGACCATCGGGAGGCCGCCGTGGCGATCGATCATCTGGACGGACGACTCATCGTGCTCCTCGCGGAGGAGCCGCGGATCGGGGTCCTGGAGGCCTCGCGCCGCCTCGGAGTGGCGCGAGGGACGGTCCAGGCGCGCCTCGACCGCCTCCAGTCGAACGGCGTGGTCCGCGGCTTCGGCCCCCAGGTCGACCCCGCGGCGCTCGGCTACCCGGTCACGGCCTTCGCGACCCTGGAGATCAAGCAGGGCCAGGGCGCGGACGTCCGGGGCCACCTGGCGACCGTCCCGGAGGTCCTGGAGCTGCACACGACCACGGGCCACGGGGACATGCTGTGCCGGCTGGTGGCCCGCTCCAACGCGGACCTCCAGCGGGTGATCGACCGGGTCGTCGGCTTCGACGGCATCGTCCGGGCGTCCACGGCGATCGTGATGGAGAACCCGGTGCCGCTGCGGATCATCCCGCTGGTGGAGCAGGCGGCGGGGGACGGGGCGTAGGGCGCGAAAGGACTCCGAGGGAGTTGCAAAGAAGTCTCTGCAAAAAACCGTTGCAGAGACTTCTTTGCAACTCTATGGTCGAGTCATGCCCGAGAAGCCCGACACCGGCCACCCCCCTCAGCCCGAGCCCGAGACCGGGCGCGAGACCGCGCCCGCGCCTGCGCCCGCCGGCTCGCCTGCATCCGCGGGCCCGCCTGCATCCGCGCCCGCGGGCGAGCTCACGCCGCTCGGCAACAGGCTGCTCGACCCGCGCTCACTGCGCGGACTCGCGCATCCCCTGCGCATCCAGCTGCTGCGCTCCCTGCGCCATCACGGCCCCGCGACCGCCTCGCAGCTCGCCGAGCGGCTGGGCGAGTCCAGCGGCGCCACCAGCTACCACCTGCGCCGGCTGGCCGCCCACGGCTTCGTCGAGGACGCCCCGGAGCTCGGCAAGGGCCGCGAGCGCTGGTGGAAGGCGGTGGCGCAGGGCACGACCTTCGACGAGGCGCTGTACAGGAACCCGGACCCGGAGGTCCAGGGCGCCGTCGAGGTCTACCTCCACGAGATAGCGACCATCCACACCCAGGAGCTCAACACCTACCTCGGCACCCGGCACCAGTGGCCCGACGTCTGGCTCGGTGCCTCCGACATGAGCGACTTCACGCTCCATTTGTCCCCGGAGCGGCTGCGCGAGCTCGACGAGCGGCTGCACGCCCTCATCAACGAGTACCGGACCGACGAGGACCGCGGGGCCGCCGACACCCAGCGCATCCGGATGCACCTCCACGCCTTTCCCCAGCACGGCGAGAACTGACCGCCGCCGACCCGACCAGGACCAGCACACCATCTGCGCAGCCGCCTGAAGCAGCCACAACGGGGGGAACCACCGTGCACCCGCACGCATCCGCACACACGGACTCACACTCGCCCGCACGCCCGCCCTCACGCACGCCCCTGGCCACCGTCCTGGCCGCCAACACCATCTCCATCAGCGGCAATTCGCTCACGCTCATCGGCGTCCCGTGGTTCGCCCTGGAGACCACGGGGAGCCCGGGGAAGGCCGGTCTCGTCGCCTTCTTCGCCGCCGTGCCGGTCATCGTCTCGGCCATCTGCGGCGGCCCCGTCATCGACCGGATCGGCCGCCGCCGCGTCTCCGTCGCCTCCGACCTGGTCTGCGCCCTGGCCCTCGCGTCGATCCCGCTGCTCAACCAGGCCGGTCTGCTCCGGTTCTGGATGCTGTGCGCGCTGATGGGCGTCACGGGCCTCTTCCACGCGCCGGGCGAGACCGCCCGCAGCGTCCTCATTCCCGACCTCGCCCGCCACGCCGGCACCCCGCTGTCCCGCGCGGCCAGCCTCTACGACGCCGTCTCCCGGGGCGCCCGGATGGCCGGCGCCGCGCTCGCCGGCCTCCTCGTCGCCCTCATCGGCGCGGACACGGTGCTGTACGTGGACGCCGCCACCTTCGGCGTCTCGGCCCTGCTCGTCCTCGGGGGCCTGCGCGGGATCCCCTCCGCCGAACCGCTCCGCGACGCCCCGCCGCTCTCCCTCGCCACCTACCGCTCCGACCTGCGCGCGGGCTACTCCTTCCTGCTGCACACCCCGCTGCTGCTCGGGATCAACCTGATGGTGATGGTCACCAACGGTCTGAGCCAGAGCTGGAGCGCGGTGCTGCTCCCCGTGCACGCCCGCGAGGAGCTCGGCGGCGCGGCCTCGATCGGCCTGCTCGTCGCCACCTTCGGCGGCTGCGCCCTGCTCGGGGCGCTGCTCTACGGGGCGGTGGGCCAGCGCTTCCCGCGCCGCCCGGTCCTCACGCTGGGCTTCGTGCTCGCCGGAGCCCCCTCGGCGGTGGTCGCGGCCTTCACGGACACCACCCCACCGCTGCTCGTGGCGATGGCGCTCGGCGGTCTCGGCGCGGGGGTCCTGAACCCGATCCTCACCACGCTCTTCTACGAGACGGTCCCCGAGGAGCTCCGCAGCCGCGTCGGCGGCGCGAGCACGGCGAGCGTCCTGCTGACGACCCCGCTCGGCGGCGTGGCGGCGGGCTACCTGGTCGAGCGGGCCGGCATCACCACGGCCCTGCTGAGCTACGCGGCGCTCTACTTCCTGGCCACGCTCTCCCCGCTGATATTCCCGTCCTGGCGCGGGATGGACGCCCCCGCCGCGGCCCCCGCCGAGGGGCCGGAGGTCAGCAGCTCGGAACCTTCGACTCCTGCCCCTGCTCAAGAGCCCTCAGGGACGACACCGCGTCGCTGAGCGCGGTGACCGGCACCAGCCGCAGCCCCTTCGGCAGCTCGGCCTGCGCCTGGGAGCACTCGTCCTTCGGTACGAGGAAGACGGTGGCCCCGTCCCGCGCGGCGGCCTGCGTCTTCAGGGACACCCCGCCGACCGCGCCGACCTTCCCGTCGGGCGTGATGGTGCCCGTACCGGCGACGGTCCGGCCGCCGGTGAGGTCACCGCCGTCCCCGTCCCCGTCGATCTTGTCGACGATGCCGAGGGAGAACAGCAGCCCGGCGCTGGGCCCGCCGACATCGGCGAGGTGCAGCTCGACCTTGACCTTCTTCGGGTCCAGCTTCAGATAGCCGAGGGCGGCGAGGGAGGCCGCGTCCTGCGACTCCTTCATCTGCCCGAGGTTGCGCTCCTCGATCTCCTTGTCGGACTTGCCCGACGGGTAGACCGACTCGCGCGGCAGCACCGCCCGGTCCGTACGGAACCAGGCGTCGGCCACCTCGCCGAGGTCGATGTCCTCCGAAGGCCCGGTCGCCAGGATCGTCGTCATCCGCAGCTGGCCCTCGGTCGGCCGGACCGGGACGCCGGAGACGGTGATGACCTCACGCCCCTGGTCCTTGCCGAGCACATCGGCGGTCGACCCCGGCTGCGCGATCGAGAACGGCAAGGGCGCCAGCCCGGCGACGGCGAACAGCACGACGACGGGCAGACCACAGACGAGAAGCGCCCGAGGACGCGAAAGACGGGAGAACACGCCCCCAATCTAACCGGCCCGGTTGCGGGCACACGTTCCGCTCGGGCGGAACAGGTGGGCACGCCCCCGCGAGCACGGCGCCGCTGCCAGGCCCGGCACCGCCTGGCCCAGGAGCCCCGGGTCCAGGAGCCCGGGCCCGGGCCCCCGGCCGCCGTGCGCCTTAGCGCAAGGCGTCGGCGACCTCCCGGGCCGCGTCCACCACCCGCGGCCCCACCCGCTCCGGCACGGCGTCCGACAGCATCACGACGCCCACGCTGCCCTCGATCCCGGTCACCCCGACGAGCGGCGCGGCGGCGCCGCTGGCGCCCGCCTCCAGCTCGCCGTGGGTGAGGGTGTAGCCCGGCTCGATGAGCTCGCCCAGCCGCGCGGCGAGGATCGCGCGCCCGGCCGCCCCACGGTCCAGCGGGTGCCGGAAGCCGGCCCGGTAGGCCACGTGGTAGTCGGTCCAGGTCGGTTCGACGACGGCGACGGCGAGCGCCTCGGCCCCGTCGACCAGCGTCAGGTGGGCCGTCGCGCCTATGTCCTCGGCGAGCGAGCGCAGCGCGGGCAGCGCGGCCTCCCGCACCAGCGGATGGACCTGGCGGCCGAGCCGGAGCACGCCGAGTCCGACCCGGGCGCGGCCACCCAGGTCGCGGCGGACGAGGGCGTGCTGTTCGAGCGTGGCGAGCAGACGGTAGACGACGGTCCGGTTGACGCCGAGTCGGTTGGACAACTCGGTGACGGTCAGGCCGTGGTCGGTGTCGGCAAGCAGTTTGAGGACTCTGAGTCCCCGGTCGAGCGTCTGGGAGGTCTCCGCGGTCACGACGCCCTCTCCTTCGGAGTGAGTGACAGCGGACTCGTACGAGAGCTGCGGCACCGGTCCCATCGGCGACGCACGTCAGAGGCCGCCGGCAGGACGGGGCACACCGGCTGCGCTCCGCGGCGGCGCTGCCACGGGGCGTTTGCTTGAGCCGGGACAGTAGCGAGCTGCTCCGCTCAGCGGAAGACCTCGTCCAGAATCCGGGCGCGTGCGACCGGATACGGGCGGTTCGGGACCTAAGTCGGCCGAACAGGGGACTTTGGCGGACAAGGACGCCCAGGGGGTGCCCGTAGCGTGGAGGTGCGCGAGGCCCGACCGTGGGGGCCGGTCCTCGTCGCGGCGTCCTCTCCCCCGGACGGCCGAGA
This sequence comes from Streptomyces sp. NPDC020422, assembly GCF_044386705.1. Taxonomy (NCBI): domain Bacteria; kingdom Bacillati; phylum Actinomycetota; class Actinomycetes; order Kitasatosporales; family Streptomycetaceae; genus Streptomyces; species Streptomyces sp. NPDC020422. The sequence goes on from NZ_JBIRVJ010000002.1 coordinate 686,282, forward strand.
GGCCCGTACGCAGCCTGCGTACGGGCCTCTCCGCATCCCCGTCCCGACCTCCGGGCCGACCTGGGCTGGGCCGGGCCGGTCTGGTCTGGGCTGGGTCGGTCTGGGCTGGGGCGGACCGGGGACGGGCTGGGCTCACCGCATCCGGGTGGCCCACTCCTGCACCTTCTTGATCCGCTCGCGGATCTGCCCGGCGGTGGCCTCCGCGCTCGGCGGGCCGCCGCACACACGCCGCAGCTCGGTGTGGATCACGCCGTGCGGCTTGCCGCTCTGATGAACGTACGCACCGACCATCGTGTTGAGCTGTTTCCGCAGCTCGAGCAGCTCCTTGTGGGAAACGACGGGGCGCCGCTCGGCCGGAAGCTCCAGCAGGTCGGCCTCGGTGTCCGGCTTCTTGCGGCTGTGCGCGATCTGCCGGGCCTGCCGCTTCTGCAGGAGCAGCTGCACCTGGTCCGGCTCCAGGAGACCGGGGATCCCGAGGTAGTCCTGCTCCTCCTCGCTGCCCGGGTGGGCCTGCATGCCGAACTCGGCGGCGTTGTAGAGCACCCGGTCGAAGACGGCGTCGGACTCCAGCGCCTCGAAGGGCAGCATGTCCTGCTCGCCGGTGTCCTCGTCCTGCTGCTTCTCGGCCTCGGCGAGCTCCTTCTCGGACTCGGCGTACGGGTCCTCCTCGCCCTCCTTCTTGGGCCGGTCGAGGACGTGGTCGCGCTCGACCTCCATCTCGCTGGCGAAGCCGAGGAGGCTCGGGATGGTGGGAAGGAACACGGACGCGGTCTCGCCGCGCCTGCGGGATCGCACGAAACGCCCGACGGCCTGCGCGAAGAACAGCGGGGTCGAAATCGTCGTCGCGTACACGCCGACGGCGAGCCGCGGCACGTCGACGCCCTCGGACACCATGCGGACCGCGACCATCCACCGGTCGGTGCTTTCGCTGTACTCGTCGATGCGATTCGAGGCGCCGGCGTCGTCGGAGAGCACGACGGTCGCCTTGGTGCCGGTGATCTCCCGGATCAGCTTGGCGTAGGAGCGGGCCGAATCCTGGTCGCTCGCGATGACGAGCCCGCCGGCGTCGGGAATCGACTTCCGGACCTCGGTGAGCCGCTGGTCCGCGGCGCGCAGCACGTTGGGCATCCAGTCGCCGCGCGGATCGAGGGCGGTGCGCCAGGCCTGGGAGACCGCGTCCTTGGTCATGGGCTCGCCGAGCCGGGCCGCGATCTCGTCACCGGCCTTGGTGCGCCACCGCATGTTGCCGCTGTAGCTGAGGAAGATGACGGGCCGGACGACCCCGTCGCCGAGGGCGTTCCCGTATCCGTACGTGTAGTCGGCGGAAGACCGCCGGATTCCGTCGTTCCCCTCCTCGTACGTCACGAAGGGAATCGGGTTCGTGTCGGAGCGGAAGGGCGTACCGGTCAGGGCGAGCCGCCGGGTGGCGGGCTCGAAGGCCTCCAGGCAGGCCTCGCCCCAGGACTTGGAGTCACCGGCGTGGTGGATCTCGTCGAGGATGACGAGGGTCTTGCGCTGCTCGCAGCGGTTGCGGTGGAGCATGGGGCGCACCCCGACACCGGCATAGGTGATGGCGACCCCGTCGTACTCCTTGCTGAGCGGCCCGGCGCTGTAGTCCGGGTCGAGCTTGATCCCTATCCGCGCGGCGGCGGCGGCCCACTGCTTCTTCAGGTGCTCGGTGGGCGCGACGACGGTGACCTGCTGCACCACGTGGTGGTGCAGCAGCCAGGACGCGAGGGTCAGGGCGAAGGTGGTCTTGCCGGCGCCCGGCGTGGCGACCGCGAGGAAGTCACGGGGCTGCTCCTGGATGTACTTCTCCATCGCGCCCTGCTGCCAGGCTCGCAGCTTGTTGGCGGTGCCCCAGGGGGCGCGGCCGGGGAAGGCGGGAGAGAGGTGATGGGAGGAGGAGGCGGTAGTAGTCACGATCTCCGGTTCGACGCTCGTCCAGATATGACAACCGGGCCACCTTACCGGTGCGACCCCCGCGACCCACCCCGATCGACCCCGTGGCGGCCCCCCGTGAGACGGTCCTCACAGACCCCGCAGCCGCTCCGCTATGTCGGGAATGTCCACCAGCGAACCCGCGGCGACCTCGATGACCAGCTCATACGCCCGGTCAAGATCGACATCACCGAGATCGATCCCGTTGACGCCGAGGAAGACGGCGGCGGACAGCCAGGCGGCCCGCTTGTTCCCGTCCACGAGGGGATGGTTGGCGGCGATCGCGTGCAGCAGCACGGCGGCCTGCTCGTACACCTCGCCGTAGGCGCTCTCGCCGAACATCCGGGCCCGCGGTCGGTGTACGGCGGACTCCAGCAGCCCCGGGGCCCGCAGCTCGGGCTCCCCCTCCCCGGTGAAGGCGATCCGGGCGACCTCGGTCACCTCGGCGACGGTCAGGAACCGGCTCACTCCCCCAGCCTCCTCAACAGCACCGCATGCCGCCGCGCAAGCCGCAGGGCCTCGTCCCGCACGGGCGCGCCCTCGGCCTCGACGTACCGCCGCAGGGCGTCGGAGACGAGCTCCTGGACGTCGACACCACGGGCGTCGGCGAGATCGAGGAGATCGGGGCCGAGGGGAACGGTCAGATGCTTCACGCGGGAAGCGTAGGGAGCGGGAGGGTCCGGGACGAACGGATTTACTTTCCCTCCGCCGCCCGCCGCTCGCCGCCCGGTCGGCCGGCGCCCAACCGGCCGGCGCCCAACCGGCCGGCGCCCAGCCGGGTGGCGACCCAGGCGCCGACCGCGGCGACCGCGGCCATCGGGAGGAAGACGGCGGCGAAGGCGGCGGGATGCGAGCCGGTCGCGGCGCCGCCGGAGGCGGCGTGCCCGACGGCGCCGCCACCGAGCGCGGCGAAGGCGGCACCTCCGGCGGCGAGCAGCAGCACATTGGACAGGCCGTCGGAGATCTGCAGCGCGGCGGAGTTCGCCCCGGCCTCCTCGGGCGCGGAGAGCTTGAGGAGCAGCACGCTGGTGAGGGCGATCACGATGCCCATGCCGAAGCAGCCGACGGCCCAGGCTACGGCGACCACCCAGGCCGGCACGGCCTCGATGAGCACGCTGGGCGCGGCGGCGATGGCGAGGGCGACCAGAACCATGCCGAAGACCACGAGCCGCTCCCGGTACGGCTCGGTCCACGGCCGCGCCTGGACGTAGGAGCCGAGCGCCCAGGTCAGCCCGCCGACGGCGAGGGAGAGCCCGGCGAGGGTGGGGCTGAGCCCGCGCTGGGTGACGAGCATCAGCGGTACAAACGATTCGGCAGCGATGAAGGACCCGGCCGCGATCCCGCGCAGCAGCACCACCGAGGGCAGCCCCCGGGCCGCCCGGTACGTACCGCGGGGCAGCAGCCCGCGGACGGCGGGCACGAGCAGCGCGGCGCCGGCGAGGGCGGGGAGCAGGGAGAGCCAGCGCAGCTCCTGTCCGGCGTACTGGAGCAGCGCGGCGCCGAGCGAGATGCCGAGGGCGAGCCGGATGCGGCGCCGGTCGTACGGCGGGAGGGGCGCGTCGGGGTCGGCCGGCCCGGAGGCGGTGCGCCGGATCGCGGGCAGCGCGAGGGCGAGCGGGAACACCACGAGGCAGGGAATCCCCACGAAGACCCATCGCCATCCGATGTGCTCGGTGATGGTGCCGGCCGCGAGCGGCCCCACGACGGAGGGCACGACCCAGGCGGCGGCGAAGGCGGCCATGATCGCGGGCCGCAGCCGCTCCTCGTAGGCCCGGCTGATCACCACGTACAGCGCGACGATCACCAGCCCGCCGCCGAGCCCCTGGACGGCCCGCCCGAGGATGAACAGCCACATCGACCCGGCCGTGCCGGAGAGCAGCAGCCCGGCGGCGAAGGCGCTCATCCCGGCGGTGAGCGGCGCGAGCGGCCCGCTGCGGTCGCACCACTGCCCGGACAGCACCATGGCGAAGAGGCTGGTGGTGAAGTACGCGGAGAAGGCGAAGGCGTAGAGCGACACCCCGTCGAGCTCGCGCGCGGCGACGGGCATGGCGGTGCCGACGGCGGTGGCTTCGAAGGCGATGAGCAGCACCACGGACACGATGCCGATGCTGAGCGCCCGGTGCGCGCGGTCGAGCACGCTTCCGCCGCCGGCGGGGGGTACGGGGGCGGCGGGAGGCGCGGCCGTGTCGCGGGATTCGTGGACGCTCATCCCACCAGAGTAAGGGCCAATGCCGCAGGTGACCCCTGTCGTAAGTCGGTCTCGCGCTGGTCCTTCGGTCGTAGGCCGGGGCCGCCCACGCCGGCCCGCGTCCGCCCGCCGATACCCGCCGGGCACCCGCCCGCACCGCCCGCCGGTACCCGCCCGCATCCGCCCGCCGGTAGCCGGTACCCGCCCGCATCCGCCCGCCCGCATCCGCCCGCCGGTATCCGCCCGTACGCGCCCGCATCCGCCCGCTGGTAGCCGCCCGCATCCACCCGTACCCCCCTTGCACCCACCCGCTCATGAACGCGCTGTGGCACCCGTATGGCAGTCGTGTTGCACGACCCCCGCACCCATTGAGCCCGTCCGCCCCCGAGGCCTAACGTCTTACTCGTCGCCACCACGACCGTGTGCCCGAGTGGTTGAGGGGCTCGCCTGCAAAGCGAGTTACGTGGGTTCAATTCCCGCCACGGTCTCCAGATACGGAGGAGGGGCGTCCCGAGGAGTCGGGACGCCCCTCCTCCGCGTCCGCGCCCACCTCCCGTTCGAGTCCCTAACAGCGAGTCGCCGCCGCCCGATTGAGTAGGCTCTCCCTGCTCAGGGGGAGATCGAGGGGGATTCGCACATGGAACGGCCGTACCGTCTCATCACGCGCCTGGATCCACCCCCGCCCCAGACCGACCCGGCCAGCCCCTCAGCCTCCTCCCCGGCCTCCTCCCCCGCCCTCTCCCCCGTCCCCTGCCGCCGCTTCGTCGCCCGCGACGCGACGGGCGACCGGACGGTGCACCTGACGGCCCCGCTCCCCGGCACGGACCCGGCCCTCTTCCGGGGCGAGGCGGAGACGGCGCAGCGCCTCGCGCTCCCCTGGACGTTCCCGGTCACGGAGATCGGCGGGGGCACCGTCGGCTCGGAGGCCTGGTTCGCGACCCCGTACGTGCCCGCGCTCCCGCTCCCCGTCGCGCTGGCCGTGCACGGAGGACCGTTGCCACTGGAAACGGTACGGGTGATCGGCGTGGCCCTGGCGGAGACGCTGGCCGTGCTGCACGCGCAGGGCACCGCCCACGCGGGGGTGGCACCGGCGGCGGTGCTGCTGACGGCGGACGGACCACGGCTCACCTGCTTCGGGGCGGCCCGCACGACCGACCGGGTGGACCGTGCGGCGCAGGCTCCGGAGCAGGCGACCGGGGGGCTGCCGCGGCCGCCGGGCGATGTGTACGGACTGGGCGCGGTCCTCGCGTACGCCGCCACCGGCCACACCGCACCCGAGAGCGGCGAACTGCCTCCCGCGCTGGGCCCGTCGATCACCGCCTGCCTGACCCGCGACCCGGCGAACCGCCCGTCCGCCGCCGCACTGCTCGCGGCCCTGACACCCCCGCCCCCACCGACCTCCCACGAACCCCACAGCCCCCGAGGCTCCCAGGGCTCCCACGAACACAGCCCCCACCAGCCCCACGGCACCCACGGCACCCACGGCACCCTGCTCGACGCACCGCCGCAGCCTCCCCTCCTCACCCCTGGCTGGCTCCCACCCCGCGTGGTCGCGGCGCTGGCCCGCCAGTCCGCCGCCTTGCTCGCCGCAGGCCTGCCCGACTCCCCCGGGAACTGACGAACCGACCATGCTCTCCGCCCTCACCCACGACGACCCGGCCGCCATCGCCTCGTACCGGCTGCTCGCCCGCCTCGGCTCCGGCGGCATGGGCACGGTCTATCTGGCGCGATCGCAGGGCGGCCGTACGGTCGCCCTGAAGACGGTGCACGCCCGCCTGGCGGCCGACCCGGCCTTCCGCACCCGCTTCCGCCTGGAGACGGACGCGGCCCGGATCATCGGCGACCGCCACGGCGCGGCCGTCGTCGACGCCGACCCGCTGGCGCGGACCCCGTGGCTGGCGACCGAGTACGTCCTGGGCCCGCCCCTCGACGACGCGGTCGCCCTCGCGGGCCCGCTGCCCGAGCCGACCGTGCGCGCCCTGGGCGCGGCGCTGGCGGGGGCTCTGCGGCAGCTGCACTCCTCCGACGTGGTCCATCGCGACCTGAAGCCGTCGAACATCCTGGTCACCGCGCACGGCCCGAAGCTGATCGACTTCGGCATCGCCCGCGCGGCCGGCGACGACCGCCTCACCTCCACGGGCGCGGCGGCCGGCACCCCCGCGTACATGTCGCCCGAGCAGGCCTCGGGCGAGGAACACACGTCGGCGGGCGACGTGTTCGCGCTGGCGGGCGTGCTGGTCTTCGCGGCGACGACCGGCGCCCCCTTCGGCGCGGGCGCCCCGGCGGACCTCCTCTACCGCGTCCGCTACGCCGACCCCGACCTGTCGGCCGTCCCGGCGTCGCTGCGCCCCCTGCTGGCCGCCTGCCTGGCGAAGGACCCGTCGGCCCGCCCGACGACGACCGCCCTGATCACCGAACTCCACGACGGCCACGGCGACTTCGCGGACCACCTGCCACCCCCGCTCCTCTCGGCCATCGCCCGCCGCGCCACCGACGTCTGGCACCCGCCCCCACCCCGCCTCCCGCCCCCGACGGAGAACCCGTACACGACCACGCCCTCCACCCCCACCCGCCCCCACCTCTCCCGCCGCCGCCTCCTCACCCTGAGCACCGGCTCGGCACTGGCCGCGGCGGGGGCGGGGGCGGGCCTGTGGGCCTGGCGCGGCACGCGGTCGAAGCCGGACCCGAAGGCCGGCGCGCCGGCCGCGCAGCCGCCCCTCGGCGCGGCCCCGGCCTCGCTGTGGAGCACGGAGCTCGCGACCCCGCAGAAGGACGAGCGGGCCTTCCCCATGGTGGCGGGCGACCACATCGCGCTGGTCGCGGGCATGGGCGTGGTGTTCACCGACCTCACCACCGGAAAGGCCGTCGGCGTGTGCACCGCCGACACCACCCCCTGGACGACGGTGGCCGACGAAGCGGGCGTCGTGCACGTGGTCACGCGGAAGCCGGACTCGACGCACCACGATCTGGTGGTGCGCACCGTGGACGCCGAGAAGTACGCGCTACGGCCGTCGGGCATCACGGTCAAGGGCCTCAACGCCAACATGGACGCGACCCAGTTGCTGTGCGCGGCCGGCGGCGTGCTGTTCCTCGCCGGCGCGACCGGCGTTCCCGACGCGCTGCGATCGCACCACCTCGTGGCCGTGGACACGCGTGCGGGCCGGGAGTTGTGGCGCAAGGAGCTGGGCCCGCGGGACAGCACCGACCGCCGGTTCGTGATGGCCTCGGCGGTCCAGGGGGACCGGCTCATCACCTTCGAGAGCTACAACGAGTACGACGACACGACCCGGATCGTCGCCCGTGACACGCGTACCGGAGCCGTGCGCTGGCAGAAGGACGTCGACGTGCCGCGCGAGACGGCCGGCCTCAACAAGCCTTGTGTGGACGGCACACACCTCTACACGGGCGGCACGAACTTCATGGCGCACCGCCTGACGGACGGCGAGGCCTCCTGGCAGGAGCGCGTGTCGGCGAAGGACCGCTTCTCGTCGCCCGTGCTGGGCGACGGCGTGGTCTACGCGCTGGTGGAGGGCGGCGCGTATGCCGTCGACACGGCCACGGGCACGAAGCTGTGGCAGGAGAAGGCCGCAACCGCCAACCCGGCCCTGGCCGACTCGGACCAGTCCCTGGCGGTGGGTGACCGCTGCCTCTACTACCGCTCCGAGCTGGGCCTGGCGGCACTGGACCTGAAGACCCGGCGCCGGGCGTGGGTGTACGGGACGGACGCGGACCATGTGGTGGCGCAGCGGAAGGAGGGGCGGATGTTCGCGGTGGGCGACCGCTTCATGATCGCCCTCCCCCTCCAATAGCCACACCGAAGCCCACCCTCTCCCTCCCTTCCCCTCCCCAAGCGCCGCCCCCTCCCCCCCCTCCAGCTCCGCCCTCCTCCTCCCGCTCCGCCCTCCCCCCTTCCCCTTCCCGCTTTTCCCTCCAGACAGGAAGTGCCCAGTGCCGCCCATGAAGCCCCTCGCCTTCGGGGACCCCCTGCGCCTCGGGCCGTACCGCCTGCTCGGCGTCCTGGGCGAGGGCGGCATGGGCAAGGTCTACGTCGCGGCGGGGGCGGACGGGCGGCCGGCGGCCGTGAAGGTGCTGCGCCCCGAGCTCGCCCACGACCGGCATCTCGCCCAGCGTTTCGTACGCGAGGCGCACACCGCCCAGGCGGTGACGAGCAGCGGAGTGGCGCGGGTCCTCGGGGCGGATCTGGAAGGCGGGCGCCCCTGGATCGCGACGGAGTTCCTGGCCGGCCCCACCCTCGACGAGGCCGTCGCGCAGCACGGCCCCTTCGACGAGCCGACGGTTCGGGCGTTGGCGGCGGCGCTCGCCGGAACGCTGCGGGACATCCACGCGGCCGGCCTGATCCACCGCGACGTCAAGCCGCCGAACATCGTGCTCACCTCGGACGGCCCCCGGATCATCGACTTCGGCATCGCCCGCCCCGAGCACGGCCTGACCCTGACCACGACCGGCCAGATCCCGGTGACCCCCGGGTACGGGGCGCCCGAGCAGGTGCTCGGGCGCCGGGTCACCGGCTCGGCCGACGTCTTCTCGCTGGGCGCGGTGCTGGTGTACGCGGCGACGGGCCGACGCGCCTACGACGGGGCGCACGTGGCGGCGGTCCAGTACGCGGTGGTGCACGAGGAGCCGAACCTGGCCGGCCTGCCGCCGGCCCTGCACCTGCTCATCGCCCCCTGCCTGGCCCGCGACCCGGTCCTGCGCCCCACGCCGGAGCAGGTCGCGCAGGCCTTCGCGCCGGACCGCAAGGGCCGTGACGTCTGGCGGCGGGGCGCCGTGCACCAGGAGGCGAAGCGGCGCGAGGCGGAGATCCGCAGGCAGACCTCGGCGACGGCGACGGCGACGGCGACGGCGGTGGAGCCCACCGGCTCCGGCCCGAGCCGCCGCCGTTTCCTCGCGGCCTGGGGTGCGGGCGGCGCGGTCCTGCTGGCCGGCGCCGGGGGCACGGCCTGGTGGCTCGGCGACCGCGGGGCGAACGCGCTGCCGCCCGAGGGCGACGCCCCCGAGGCCCGGCTCCTCGACAACGCGAACGCCGGCATCCGCCCCACCCCGCTGTGGGGGCCGGTCGACGTAGCCGCGACCGGCCCGCTGCCGCCGCCGGTGGCCCTGCGCGACGTGGTGATCTTCCCGGACCGGAACGCCGGCCTGACGGCCCTGAGGGTGGTCGACGGCTCGATGAAGTGGACCCTGCCGGACATCGCCAAAACCGCCCGCCAACTGCCCTTGAACGAGAAGGAGTTCGTGGCGGCGCAGCCGTCGGGCCGCCTGGTGGTCCACAACGCGTCGACGAGCGCGGAGAACTGGTCGATGGCGGAGGCCCAGGCGGCCTTCCTCCTGGCGGCGGGCCCCGACACGCTGTACGTCCTGACCACCGAGGGAAGACTGCGGGCCGTCGACCTGCCCACCCGCACGATCCGCTGGACGGTCGCCTCCACCGAACGCGCCACGGACACCCGCGGCCCGCTCGCCGCGGCCGGCAGCGGCCACCTCGTCCTGTCCGGCTCCGACGGCACCGTCACCGCCTACGACAAGACGACCGGCCGCGCCGCCTGGAAGCTCCCCGACCAGACCTCGGAGTCCCTCCAGCCGGCCGTCGACAACGACACGGTCTACCTCGGCGGCCGCACCCTCACCGCGGTCTCCCTCGCCACCGGCAAGCCGCTCTGGTCGATCGACCCCAGCCCCCAGCACACCTGGGGCCCTCCGGCCGTGGACGCGGCGGGCGTCACGGCAACGCAGGGCAGGGCGGTCCGCCGCTACGCCAAGGACGGCAGCAGCCCCGACTTCTGGTACGCCGACCTGAACGGCGACTCCCCCGACCCCCAGCCCCCGGTCGTCCAGGGCGACTGCGTCTGGACCGTCGAGAGCCCCAACGGCGAATCCGGCGTCTCGGGCCTCTCCATCCCCGAGGGCCGCCGCGTCTGGACGTACGAACGCGACGACACGGGGCCGTGGGCCATGACGGCCAAGGCCAACCGCGTCTTCCTGATCAGCAAGGGCAAGGTGGCGGCGCTGCCGACGTTCTGAGCGCGGATGCACAGAAGGTCCCGTCGCCTCTCGCCATGCACGGTCACTCGGCCTTGAGGACCGGCGTCTCGGCAAGCCCAGCATTCCCTGCGCATCCGAGCCGCTTGACCAGGGCGAGGGTGACGGAGTGCAGCACGGTCAGGTTCGCTTCCCGGGTGGCTACGGTGTCCGGCAACCCGGACTTGGGGAACCGCAGCGTCCCCCGGATCCGGGCAGGCCGTCGCTCGGACCCTTTGAGGCGGGGACTGACGCACTCGACGAACACATACGCCCTGTCCGAGCCGGACTGCGCCTCACGACCCATGTCGTATGGATGAAGTCCGACCGGGCGCGCATCTCCGAACAGGTCGTCCTCGTCATAGAGACCGAAGGCGATATCGAGCTGCACGGAGGCATCTGCCGGGCTCGGCCGGCACATGGGGGGATGCGTTGACCGGCGTTTGCCTTGCGCGTAGTCCTCTGTCAGCTGGCCCACGACTCTGTCCAGTGCACCGACGGGTGCCGCGTCGAACCTCTCCGTCCCCAGGAGCGCCTCAAGGGCTTTCGCAGCGCCCGGCGAGAGGGTTTGGTCGCACTGCTGCGCAGCGGTGACGCGCGGAGACTGCGCTTCCTCGCCGCCCCCGCACGCGGTGAGGACGACACCAGCCGTCAGCCCCCACAGGACAGCTCTGCTCATGCGCACCGCAGCACTCCTCTTCTCCGTCATGTGGTCAGTCCGTCTCCGGGGCGTTCCCGATGTGTCCGGCGAAGGAGTTGCCGTTGGAATAGCCGAGGTCGGTCGACTCGATGAGGTTCTGGCCGAAGTCGCCACTGATCTGGGAACGATGCTCCATGACAAAGCGCTCCATGGGAGCCTCGGCGCTGTACCTGCCGGCCAAGTAGACCGACTTCCTGTCTTCGTGGATACGGTCCTCGACGCCTTCCTTGTGGTCCTCCTTCGCCTTGTCGGACCAGTCCCCGATGACCTGGCTCGCCAGCTCCTCCATCGCACCTGAGCCCGTGTCGACCGCGAGCGGCACCACGACGGCGGCCACGCCTGCGGCCGTGGCGGTGGCAGGCAGAAAGGCGATGCCCGCGGCGATTGCGGCCGTCGTGCCGAACGACACCCAAGCGGCCTTCTTCTCCTGGGCCTTCTCGTAGTCCTCGTGGAGCTTCATGCCCTCTGCCTCGACCTGCTTCGCACGCGACTCGTCCAGGAGTCCCTGGAGCATGGCGCCGGTGCGTACAGCTTCGCGTGCCTTGTCTTCCTGGATCCGGCCATCCGACCCGACTTGAGCCTCCAGCACACTCGTGGTGTACAGCCGATCCGCTGCCGAAACCGTCGCATACGCATCCGGGTGCTGGCCCAACGTACTCAGGAACGCGGTCGCCGTTTCCCGCCCGAAAGCCGGATGAGCCGCCATCTGCTCAATGCTGCCGGTGGGGTGGTAGACGCTGCCCGATCCGTTCTTCGCAAGAGCCCAATTGAGGTCATCGATATACCCAGCCCCCATATTGCCCAGGCTGTCCGCGAGAGCGGACTGGTACGTCTTGACGAGCCCGGCGTCCGCGCCGTACTTGGCGACGACTTCGGCCATGATCTTCCCGGTGGTCGCATCCCGGCCGAGCTGAGGCGCCGGGTCGTCCCAGGCATGACCCAGGGTCGCGGCTTCCAGGGCGTGCCCCAAGGCATCCGGCATGTAGTCCGCGGACTTCTTCGCCTCGTCGGGATCGTGCCCGTCGATATCCGGAAAGAACTCGTATTTCTCATTGGCGAAGAAGTCGAGGTAGCTCCCGATCTTCCCGCCTTCCTTGTCCTTACCGAGATCGAGGGTGCCGCCGACACCACCGTCCATCGTGTACGAGGTCGGCTCGGCGGAGAAGAACTGCTTCGCCGCTGCGGGGCTGTGTCCCAGCGCCTCCAGCACCGGAATCATCGGGTCGAAGCCGGAGCCGTTGACCCCCGACGGGTTGAACTGGTTCTTCAGCCACCCTCCGCCCACACCGTTCTTGCTGTTGGCGAACAGATACGGGTCCTTGGCGTGCAGCTGTGCCACGTGTTCGGCGATCGGCACGAGGAACTTGGGGTCGTAGTTTCCGTACCGCATGATGCCGCCGAGCAGCTGGTATCCGTACGCGGGATTCTGGTCGTACTTCACCAGCGGAAGGCGCTCGGTACCGAGCCTGCGCATCTCGGTGGACCAGTTCTCGGTCCATGCGTCGCCGCCCCGCGTGGCCGTGGCGAGGTTGAGGCCCAGGTTCTTCTGAAGCTCCTGGACGTCCTTCAGGCGCTGCTCGTCGGGCTTGGCGTAGTCGTACGTGTCGGTGGAGAGCCGGCCGAAGAACTCCAGCGCGCCCTTGGGGCCGAGCCCGTCGTAGAAGGACCTGGAGAACGCCTTCGAATCCTTGTTGTCCTGGAGCAGCTCGTTGAGGCGCTCCAGCTCCTCATGAGAGATCTCCCGGCCCTTCTTGGCCAGATCGACGGCCCGCTGCGCCTCCTCGGCGTCCAGACTGCCGTACTTCGGAGCGCTGAAATTGTGCTTGTCGCCGGTGATATTGGCCCTGAGTGCGTTCGCACAGGCCACGTCGGCGTCATCACAGCTCTCGACGATGGCATCGATCCGACGCTGTAGGGCGTCGATCTCGGCACGCTCCTTGCGCACGAGCTCCTGGAAGTCGGGGTCGTTCCGCAATCCGGGTTCCTTGATCGACAGAACCGGCTCCGTGGCCTCGACCGTTCCGTCCGCGTTCACCACCAAGCCCTTGGCCCGAGCCTCGCCGTCGACGATCTTCGCGAGGTCGTCCTTGGCCTTCTTGAAGGCCTGGTAGCCGTCCTCCAGGATCTTGTGAATCCCGTCCGCCGCCTTCGCCGCGTCCTCGAACTCCTTCGCCGTCCTGTCCACGAACGGCTTCGTGACCTCGGCGTTCACACCCCGCCAGTACTCGTCCTTGGCCTTGGCGGCCATCGTCGTGCGAGCGTCCTCTGCGAGCTTGTCCAGCTTGCCCTTCATCTCGGACCAGCCGTCCGCCGCGGCCTTCATCTTGGCCAGCGGCGCGTGAAGGACGTTGTCGTAAGTCAGCACGGCTGCACCCGTCTACTTCAGGTATTCGTTGATCTTGGACGCGGCGAGGGCCGCCCTGATGTCCTCTTCTTCCTTCGCGTGCGAGGCCGCGCTGTAGTCGAGGTGGTTGGAGATGTTCGCGCAGGCGTCGAGCAGGGTGGCGAGCTGCGACGACCAGGTCGTGTGCACCTCCGCCATGGCGGAGCCGGTGCGGAAGCCGTTCGCCTTCAGCCCGGTCGCCGCCTCCGCGGTGTGCGTACGCGCGTGATTCCCGTCCTTCGCCAGCCGCCCGTGCAGGGCGTACGCGGCGCTGCCGATGGCACCGAGCTTGTCCTGGTCGACGCCGAGGTCGGCTTGGCTCCCGCGCCCGCCCCCGGGTGCGGCGGGCGCCTGGTTGAGCCGCATGCCCACCGGCGCGCCGGCCGTACTCCGGGCCGTGGCCCATTCCTGTTCGAACGACATGGTCTCCCCCGTTACGGCTTCGGGTGGCTTTCAGCGGCGGCTTGCGTCGACGGACACGGCGAACCCGTACTCGGCTCGGGCACCACGTCGGTCGCACCTTCGGCTCCGGGCACGGCGAACCCGCCGGATCCCGTCGACACGAGGCTCAGACAGTAGGGGAATCCGCCCTGGTCGGCGGCCACCTGATACCGGTCTCCGCCACCGGCCGAGCTCACGTCCAGCCGGTAGGAGGGCCCTACGCCCTCGGCAGCGTCGCGGCCAGCGTCCCCGACCAGGGCCGCGGACCCGCTCGCCGACGCACTCCGCTTTCCCTCGATCGTGTCCGCGGCCGCGGCCACCACGGCCCTTACCTCTGCGCGACTCCACTCGGTCGAGTCGGCGAAGCTCATGGCGCGGCAGGCCGAGAAGAACATCAGACCGGCGACGACAAAGGCCAGAATTCGCCCACCCCGGCAGGCGGCATCGGACGGCTCGCCCACCGCCGCACCCCGCCCCCTCCACGCGGCGAACCCCCCGTGGAGGCGCCGCTGATCGGGCAGACCCAGCACGACGAACACGACACCGGCACCGAACAGCGCGACGACGACGCCGGTCACACCAGCACCGTCAACCGCTCGACGCCCTCACACCCCGATCGCACGATTTGCGACTGCTTCGCCTTGACCACGACGCTTCCCCACCAGCGGCTCGCTTGCACCTGCTCTGGCAGGCATCCTTACGCTAGCGGTCGCCGAGTAAACGTACGCGACTGCAATACGCAGTGTGTCAGCTTCCGTACGGCGGCTGGGGGTTCTGCGGCTGCTGGTACGGGCCGTTCTGCGGGGGGCCGTACGGGGCGTACGGCGGCATGCCGGGCGCGGCCGGCGGGACGGGCGGCACGGCGCTGCGCCGCCGCGAACGCACCACGGCGACTGCCACCGCACCACCGACGAGGACCGCCGCGCCGACGCCCAGGGCGATCCACAGGGCGGTGTTGCCGCTGCCTTCAGACGATGCTGCGGCAGACGGCTCAACCGTCGGCTTCTGTCCGCTGTCGGACGGCGCAGGGGCGGCCGATGCACTCGCCGACCCCGAAGGCGACGCGGAAGCCTCGGCGGCGGCAAGGTCCGGCAGGGGGTACACGTCGGCAGGTCCAGGGTCTCCGGGGGTGGTCAGCGCACGCAGGGGACGGATCGTGCCGTAGCCGAGGTAGTCGGTCCGGTCCTTTCCACTCTTCGGCTTGCCGGCGGTGTTGAGCATGACGCGCAGGACCTGGTTGTTCGTCCAGTCGGGGTGCTTCGACCAGATCAGGGCGGCGGAGGCGGAGGTAAGGGCGGTGGCGCCACTGGTTCCGCTGCCAGAGCAGAGTTGCGTGCCTTTGGAGCAGGCGTTCACAAGGCTCTCGGCCGGAGCAGCGAGGTCGACCTGGGGCCCGGTCTGGGACTTGGTCCACCAGGCAGCCTTCTTATCGAGACCGCCTACACCCACCACACCGGGCGTCGCGGCGGGGTACTCGACCTTGTTGCCCGAGTCGGCGCTATTGCCGACAGCCGCAAAGATCAACTTGTTCTTGGAGAGGGCGTACCGAACGGACTGCTCGAGTTCCGGTCCGATGCGATCCGTACTGGAGCCGACGGAGATGTTGATGACTTTGGCTTCGGAGTCCGCGGCGAACCGAATCGCCTTCGCCATGCCCATCGAGAATGTGTCCACTCGGTCCTTCTCGTACAACCGCTCCTGGTTGTAGACGATCCGGATCGGAAGGATCTTGGCCTTCGGGGCGAGACCGAAGGATCCCTCGACCGCCCCCCGGGCCCCGGTGGCAGCGATCAGGCTCGCCATGCCGGTCCCGTGGTTATCGACGTCATTGTTCTCGTCACCCGAGAGGCGAGAGAAGTTCTTCCCCGGCAGAACCTGCCCTTTGAGGTCGGCGATGGTGTCGTCGACGCCGGAGTCGATGACCGCGACGACGACGCCGTCCCCCTCGCTGACCTTCCACATCTTGTCCGCGCCCATGGCGTCCAGGTGCCACTGCTGGCCCCGTACGGACTCGGCGTAGGCGGGCGTCGCACCGATGCCCAGCAGCGTCAGAGCCATGGCGGCCGCCGTCAGGGAGCCGGACCGCATGGCCCGTCCACTGCTGGTTCGCATCTGTCTCTCCGTGCCTTTCTGTGTAGGCGGGTTAGTCGACGACGGGGGGAACGATCGGGCGCTTGCCCCGCTCCCAGGTCTCCTCGTCCTCGACCAGATAGTCGGCACGCTTGCCGTCGCGCTCCTCTGGACGGTCGTCGCCCGCACGAGTACTCGCGCCATGCATCCCTGCGCCGCGTCCGGCGACCGGGCCGGCTCCGGCTCCCGACTGCCCCCCGCGCACGAGCCCCGTGCCGCCGGGAGTGAACGGACGAGCACCGGCCTGGCCGCTCTTCTGCGCCCGGCCGCCGACCACGCCGCCCTGCTCCATGGCCAGCCGGCGCCCTGCCGCATTACCTCCGCCGCCACCGGGACCACCGGCGTGCGGACCCATGGCGCCTCCCGTTCCACCCCGGCCATACGCCTGTTCGTTGCCGATCACAGTGCTGCGCGGGATGCCCGTCGACGACCGGCCGCCGGCCGTCGGCGGCACGGGCCGTCCCCCGACGATGCCGGTCTCGCGCGGCAGACGCGCCGAGGCCGTACCACCGGGACCGAGCGGCCCCGGCCGCCCACCGGTCACGCCCTTCACCGTGCCGCCACCTGTCGGCAGTTGGCCCGGGCCTCCACCAGGTCCCGTGATGAACGGAGGAGGAGTCGTCTGCAAACCACCGGGATATGTCGGGGCCTCGGGCTTCACGGGGCCCGGCCCCGTCGGAGTCGGGGGAACAGTCCGGGTGTCGGGGGGCGTCTTCACCGAGTCGATCCCCAGGTCGGCGGGGACCTCGGGCACCACATGCGTGGGCGTGGGCCGCGCAGTGCCGCCGCTCTCGGTCCTTCCCCCATCGGCGCTGTGGACGACAGCCCGATCGGTCGTAGACTCCGTGTGCCCACCGATGGCCTGACGGGTCTGCTGTGTGCCAGTCGTGGAGGACGTACTGGTGCGGGACGAGCGCCCGGGCACCTGGATGTAGCTCTCCGGCTGCTTCCACTTGTCGCCCAGATACCCCGCCGGCGGCGGAAACTCCGGCACCTTGGCGCTGTTCACCCGCTGGCCCGTGAACGTGTACGTCTGGCCGAGCGAGCGGAGCTTCATCAGCGCTTCGATACGCGCCTTCTCCCGCGCGCTCGCCGCCGCGTTCATGTCGTCGGTCGCCGTCTTGACTTCGGTCTTGCCCGCGCCGGGGTCGTGACGTGCCGCGTTCAATACGCGCTGAGCGGTCGTGTAGTCCGTCTTCGCTGAGGCACTGGTCTTGGCGAGCTCCTCCACTCCGCTCTTCGCCTGGGCCATCGCCTGGGCGGACTCCGCCAGGCACTCGCCGGCCAGCTGGGTGTAGTTGGCAAGGTAGAACGTGGCGCTCGCCGTGGCGGCGGTCCACTCGACGAACGACTCCGCCGCCACACCCTTCCAGCTGAGGCCGCCGGTCGCGCGGGCGCGTAGATACTCGGCAATCTTGGTGATCTCGTCGGCCGCGCTCTTGAGCTTGCCCGCGAGTGCCTCGGCACGCGCGTGCTGAATGGGAGTCAGCATAGCCAGCAGCTGTTCGTTCGACATGCCTTCGAGCGACGTCGACTTCGGCTCCGGCTTTTTGGGCCCGTTACCCATGCGACTCTTCCCCCGTTTCCGTCCAGTGGTTCACTGAAAGTCGCCCTGCGCGTCGGCGCCGCCCGCAGGCCCGTCGGTCCTCGGAGCGTCCGCAGAACTCCCGCCCGTGGCGTGCTGGGCGTTCGACTTGCCCTCGCCGGACTTCTGCAGATCCGTGATCTGCGTATTGAGCGACCGCATCCGCGCGCGGATGTCGTCGTCGATGTTCTCGTACCCGGTCTTGGAGAGGTCGATTGCGATCTTCATGCTCTCCATCTGGAGTCCCAGCACCTTCGAGAACTTGAGGAGTTCTTCCCGGACGACGTTGTAGCTGGAGAAGAGGTAGTCCGCCTCGTGGAAGCCCGGCCCGGCGAGCGCTGCCTGATCCAGCCAGTCCTCACCGATCTTGCCCGGTCCAGCGTTCGATCCCTCGAATCCCGTGAGCAGTGCGTCTACCCGGTCCTTGAGGTGTGCCAGCTCGTTCACCTCGACGGCCATGCTCGCGGCTGCCCCGGCCACCGCACCGACGCCGCCCATCAAGGGCATCAGGGAGAGCGCCGCGCTCACCGCTCCGCCGCTGTCCGTCGCCTCCGCCATAGCCGCCTCCCCGTTCGACAAGTCAGGGCTTCATGGTAGTCAAGACGACGGACACCGTGCACCTCCGGGTTGCACACGCAACGCAGATCGCATGGTTACGACTTGGCCACGAGCACCCGCGCGCGAAGCTGGCCGGAAGTCGCTCTCCCCTCCCCGCCTGGGAGCGAGTTTCGTGCCGCGAATGCCGGTGGCGTACGCGACAGTCGCCGTCAGAACGGTCCCCGGGACCAACTTTTCAGCGGGTTCACCCCGTGACCACCGCCGCCTGCGGCCTGATCGGCAGTCGGTTGACGGGGCGTCCGGTGGCGGCGCGGACCGCTGCGGCGACTGCTGCCGGGGAGGTGACGACCGGGACGGCGCTCGCCGGCTTGGCGCCGAAGGGGGCCACGACGTCGCGTTCCTCGACGAGTTTCACGATGCGAATGTCCGGGGCGTCCAGCGACGTCGGCAGGGCGTAGCCCGTCAGGTCGGGGTGGCGGACCAGGCCGCGGGAGGTGCGGAGGTTCTCCGTGAGGGCCGCACCGACGCCCTGGGTGACGCCCGCCTCGATCCGGGTCGCGAGCTGCGCCGGGTTGAGGATGCGCCCCACGTCCTGCGCGACGGCCATCTCCACCACCCGGACCGTGCCGAGCTCCACGTCGACGTCCACCACCGCGCGGATCGCGCAGAAGGCGAGGCCGACGAAGGCGTCGCCCTGGCCCGCGTCGTCCAGGGGCTCGGTGGGATGGGGACGGCACTGGGCGGTCGCCCAGAGTTCCTTGCCGTCCATGGCCTCCGTCACCGTGGTGGACAGGACCCCGTCGTACGAGGTGATCTTGCCGTCGGTGATCTGCAGCAGCTCCGTCGACATGCCGAACTTGTGCGCCAGCGGCTGCAGGAGCTGCGTGCGCACCATCTTCGCCGCCCGCTCCACCGCACCGCCCGAGACCCAGGTGTGCCGGCCGTGCGTGGCCGGGCCCGCCGGGGGCTGGTCGGTGTCCACCGGGGCCACGTAGACCTCGTCGATGCCCAGCGTCTCCTGCACGATCTGCCGGGCCAGCGTCGTGAAGCCCGAGCCCGTGTCCACGGCCGCGCAGATCACCGTGGCCACCCCGTCCTGCACCCGGACGGTCGCCGTCGAGACCTCGTCCGTGCCCTCCGCGCCCAGCATGTGCACCATGCCCAGCGCGTAGCCCACGCCCCGCCGCACCGCGCCGGGATCCCCCGCCCCGTCCGGGCCGCCGGGCAGCAGCCAGTCCTCCTCCGGGGTGTCCAGGGGGAGGGTGGGCAGCGGGAAGTCCCGTACGGCCGACAGGAGTTCCGCCACCGGCGCCGGGCACGTCACCGTCTGCCCCGTCGGGAGGATGTCGCCCGTCGCCAGTACGTTGCGCATCCGCAGTTCCGCCGGGTCCAGGCCCAGCTTCGCCGCCAGTTTGTCCATCTGCGCCTCGTACGCCGCGCACACCTGCATCGCGCCCTCGCCCCGCACGTGGCCGGAGGGCGGGTTGTTCGTGCGCACCGCCCAGCCCTCGACGAAGGCGTGCGGCACGACGTACGGGCCGCAGGCGAACGACACCGCCGCCGCCAGCGACTCCGACGACGAGTCCGCGTACGCGCCCGCGTCCAGCAGGATCTGCGCCTCCACCTTCACCAGCCGGCCCTCCGCGTCCGCGTGGTGCCGGTAGCGCAGCAGGGTCGGGTGGCGGTGGGCATGGCCCAGGAACGACTCCTCGCGGGTCGCCGTCAGCTTGACCGGGCAGCCCGTACGCAGCGCGAGCAGGCCCAGCGGGATCTGGAAGCCCGGGTCCTCACGGTCGCCCGTCGCCCCCGGAACTCCCGTCACGACCACCTTCACCTGCTCCGGCGGCAGCCCGAAGCACGCCGCCGCGAGGTCCCGGTCCGTGTGCGGGTCGGTCGACGCCGTGTACAGCTCGACGCCGCCGTCCGGACGCGGCACCGCCAGGGCGGCCTCGGCGCCGATCGGCGCCGTGTCCTGCCGGCCGATCCGGTACAGCCCCTCGACCACGACCTCGCCGGTCGCCTCCTGGTCGCCGAAGCTCAGCGGGATGTGCCGGATCAGGTTGCCGTCGGGGTGCAGCGGCGGCGCCGCGAACGCCTTCTCCGGGTCCGTGACCGGCTCCAGGACCTCGTACTCCACCGCGATCGCCGCGGCCGCCAGCCGCGCCGTGTCCGGGTGGTCGGCCGCCACGGCCGCGATGGCCTCGCCGTGGTGCCGTACGAGCTCCGCCGCGAACACCGGGCGGTCCGCGACCCTCCTGCCGTACGTCACCGCCCCGGGCACGTCGGCGTGCGTCACCACCGCCCGCACCCCGGGCATCTCCGCCGCCGCCGTCGTGTCGATCGACACGATCCGCGCGTGCGGGTGCGGCGAACGCAGGATCGCCGCCCACAGCAGGCCCTCGGCCCACAGGTCCGAGGCGTACGGGAACGTGCCCTCGGTCTTCGCCCGCGCGTCGGCCTGCGGGAGCGAGACGCCGATGCCGAGGCCGAGGTCGAGGCCGGCCGGCTCCGTGGTCGTTTCGCTGCTCACGCCGTTCCTCCGTCGTACGGGTGGGGGATCTGGTGCGGGATGCGGGCCTCCTCGCCCGCCTCCGCCTCTGCGGCCGCCGCGCGCGCCTCCACGACCTCCTGCACGGCGTCGAGCACGCCCCGGTAGCCGGAGCAGCGGCACAGGTTGCCGCAGAGCGCCTGCCGGGTCTCCAGCTCGTTCGGAGCGTGGTTGCCTTCCAGCAGGTCGTGCACGGTCATCGCCATGCCCGGGATGCAGAAGCCGCACTGGACACCGCACTTCGCGAGCGCCCGCTGCACGTCCGACGGCTCCCCGTTCTCCGCCAGGCCCTCGACCGTCCGTACCTCGCAGCCCTCCGCCGTCGCCGCCGGCACCAGGCACGAGGCGACGAGACGGCCGTCCACCTGGACGTTGCACGCGCCGCACTCGCCCTGCGAGCAGCCGTCCTTCGCCCCCGCGAGGCCGAGGCGCTCGCGCAGCACGTACAGCAGCGACTCGCCGATCCACGAGTCCGTGACCGGGCGGTCGGCGCCGTTCACGCGGAGCGTGTACGAGGTGTGGGGGTGCTCGTCGCTGTCCGTCGACAGGTCGGTGGGGAGGCCGGCGGACGGGTCGGTCGGGAGGTCGGACGTGAGGTCGGCCGGGACCCCTGTCGCTCCTGTCGCTCCTGTCGTTCCCGCCGTCCCTGCCGTTCCCGCCGTCCCTGCCGTTCCCGTCGCCGGGTCGGAGGGCAGGCCCGCCGGGCTCCCGGCCGGGAGGTCCACCGGCCCGTCCGACAGGACATCGGACCGGGCATCCGACAGGGCATCGGACAAGGCATCGGACAAGGCATCGGACGGAGCGCCCGTGGCCCCGGGCGCGTCGGCGCCCGGAGTTCCGGACGGGTGGTCCGCGGAGAGGTCCACCGGGGTCTCCGGCGAGCGATCCACAGGGGCTTCCCGCGTGGCTTCCACCGGCACCCCTGCCGGCATCCCCGCCGGCGCCCCGGTCGCGTACTCCGCCTCCGCCCCGGCCGCGTACCCCGTCTCCGGCCCGTACCCGGTCCCGTACCCGGCCCCGTACCCGGCCGCCGCCTCCGGCTCCCCCGGCTCCTCCACCGCCCACGGCGCCGGCGCGCCGCCGGGCAGGGTCGGCGGTGCGCTGCTCGCGTACTGCGCGAGGCGCGACGCCGTGTACTCGCCCGAGTCGTCCAGCGCGTCCGAACCGTCCCCGATGGTCGGAATCGTCCACGAAGCGGTCTGCTCCAGAGGGTCCTGACGCGCCTCCCCCGGCTCCGCCGTCTGCGGCGTCTGCGGATCCAGCGGCGCCTGCACGGCCCATGAGCCCGTCGCCGCCGGGTCCGTCGCCGCCAGGGGCGTCAGCGGGGTGATCATCGGGGGGACGTAGCCGTGGCCCGGCGCCTCCAGCGGGACGCCCTCCAGCATGAACTCGGGCGGCAGCTGCACGAAGGCCGTGGCGTCGCCGTCGTACCCCTCGCTCTGCGGGATCGGCTCCCAGCCGCCCATGCCGCGGTTCCCCTGTGCCTCGTCGCTCACGACAGCGCCCTCCCCAGTGCCCGTCGGGCCAGTGCGGCGACCGTGCGCCGCAGGTGCAGTACGGCCGGCGGCAGCTGCTCGTCGCCCTGCGGGTCCGGGATGCACGCGGCGGCCACGTAGTCGCCGAACGCCGCCAGTGCCTCCGGTGCCAGTCCCCGGTCGCCGTCCCAGTCCACCAGCGAGGCGATCCACTGCTCGGCCTCCAGCGGACGCAGCGGCATCGGCGCGACGGCGCCGACCGCGCAGCGCACCCCGCGGCGCGCCGGGTCGAGGACCACGGCGACGGAGGCGGTGGCGCGGGCCGGGCCGGTGCGGCCGGTGGCCTTCAGGAAGACCTGCGGGGCGTGCAGCAGCGGTACGCGCACGAAGGCGACGAGCTCGCCGGGGGCCAGCAGGTCCCGCCCGGCCAGGAGGTGGCTGACGGGCAGCTCGCGGGTGCCCAGCGGGCCGACGACGACCAGCTCCGCCTCCAGGGCCGCGAGCACGGGCAGCGAGTCGCCGGTGGGCGCCGCCGTCACGATGTTGCCGCCGAGGGTGCCGGCGTTGCGGATCTGGGGCGGGCCCGCGACGCGCGAGGCGGCGGCCAGGGCGGGGATGAGGGCCGCGAAGTCGGGGCGGCCCATCCGGGCGTGGGTGAGGCCGGCGCCGAGCAGGGCGTGGCCGTCCTGGTACTGCCAGCCGCGGATCTCGTTGATCCGGCTGAGGCCGACCAGGCCCGCGGGGCGCAGCTGCCCGCGGTTCACGGCGGCCATCAGGTCGGTGCCGCCGGCCACGGGAACGGCGGCCGGCATGGCCGTGAGCGCCGCCACGGCCTCGTCCAGCGAGACGGGCAGCGTCACGGACCGCGCCGCGCGTGATGCCGTCTGTGGTGCGTGCGTGGTCAACCCGCTGCCCCTTCCCGGTGTCCCGGTGATCCCCGACCGTCCCGGCCTGTCACGCCTGTGTGGGCGTACGGTACGTGCTCACGGCCTGGACGTGGCAACTCTGGCACATCTTCCGGGCCGTACGTCGCGAGGGTCCGCGAAGGACCGTTCCGCCCAGGACGTGCGGGGAGCTCCCACGAGTGACAGTAACTTCCGTTTTGCCGCTCTTGGGTGAGGTCGGGGGGATAGCTGTCTCACACGTTCGGGGGTGCCCCGTCGAGGGGACGGCCCAGGACGCCGGGTCGCCGCTGCCAGGGGTGGGGTCCGGCGGGCGGGCGGTAGTCCACGCCGAGGGCGTCGAGGCGCCGGTAGTGGGTGCTCATCCGGCGCTCGAAGCCGGCCAGGTCGCGCGCCTCGGGGGCGGGCAGGCGGGACCAGGCGACCTCGGCGAACGCGGCGAGGCGGGGGTGGGTCTGGTAGTCGACGCGGGCCCGGTTCTCCATCACCTCGGTCCACACGTTGGCCTGGGTTCCCAGGATGTGGGCGGCGGCCTCCGGCGCGAGTCCCGGCGGGACGGGCTCGAAGCGGTAGACGTCGGCCAGGGTCCGTACGTATCCGATGGGCATCGGCTCGTCCTCGCCCGGCGCCTGACGGTGGTCCAGGTACACCTGCTGCTCGGGGCACATCACCACGTCGTGGCCGGCCTCGGCGGCGGTGATCCCGCCCGCGTAGCCGCGCCACGAGGAGACCGCGGCGCCGTCCGCGAGGCCGCCCTCCAGGATCTCGTCCCAGCCGATGAGGCGGCGGCCGCGGGCGGCGAGCCAGCGGTCGAAGTGGCGGACGAACCAGGACTGGAGGCCGTCCTCGTCGCCGACGCCGAGCTCCTCGATCCGGGCCCGGGCGGTCGCCGAGGCCTTCCACTGGTCCTTGGGGCACTCGTCGCCGCCGATGTGGACGAAGGGCGACACCTCGGCGGGGAAGAGCTCCAGGACCTCCTCGAAGACGCCCTCGTAGAAGCGGAGGACGTTGTCAGTGGGGGCGAGTACGTTCGGACTGACTCCCCAGGTGTCCCAGACGGAGAGGGTGGTGGTGTCGATGACGTCGGTGTTGCCCAGTTCCGGGTACGCGGCGATGGCGGCCTGCGAGTGGCCGGGGACGTCGATCTCGGGGACGACCGAGATATGCCGGTCGGCGGCGTAGGCGACGATCTCGCGGATGTCGTCCTGGGTGTAGAAGCCGCCGTGCGGGGTCTCGTTCCACAGCGGTGACGCCCGGTGCCCCCACTTGCTGCGCGCCCGCCAGGAGCCGACCTCGGTGAGGCGCGGATGCCGCCTGATCTCGATGCGCCAGCCCTGGTCGTCGGTGAGGTGGAGGTGGAGGACGTTCAGCTTGTGGGCGGCCATCAGGTCCAGCTGCCGCAGCACGTCGTCCTTGGGCATGAAGTGGCGGGCGACGTCGAGCATGAGGCCGCGCCAGGGGAAGCGGGGGCCGTCGGCGAGGGTGAGGAGGGGCAGGTCCCAGTCGTGCCCCGCGGGCGCCACGCGCGCCCGCCGGTGCGCCTCGGGCCCGAGGAGCTGGCGGAGGGTCTGCGCCGCCCAGAACACGCCCGCGGGGCCGCCGCCTTCGATGGCGACGGCCGCGTCGGCGACCGAGCCGTCCGTCGACAGCCGATAGCCCTCGGGGCCGTGCTCCCGTGCCACGTCGGGGCTGATCCGCAGCCGGATGGCGCCAGGGCCGGTGCCGTCGGCGAGCGGCAGGCCGGTCGCGGCGCCGAGGACCGCCCGCAGCCAGCGGGCGGTGCCGTGCGTGCCGGGCCCGGCGTCGAGGGTGGTGCGCTCGTCCAGGGCGACGTACCCGGGTGCGCCGGCGCGGCACTCGGCGTGCGCCGGTGCGGGGATCAGGTCCAGTTCGGGAAGCATCGTGTCGGTCCTTCAGTCCTTCACCGCCCCGCCCAGTCCCGAGACCAGGCGGCGCTGTACGAGTACGAAGAAGACGAGCACCGGGATCGTCATCACGGTCGAGCCGGCCATGATGCCTCCCCAGTCGTTCTCGTCGGGCTTGAAGAAGACGAGCAGCGCCATCGGGAGGGTCGACTGCGAGATGTCGCTGATGAGGAAGGACTTCGCGAAGAGGAAGTCGTTCCAGGTCGAGATGAAGGAGAAGACGCTGGTCGCCACGAGGCCGGGGAAGACCAGCGGGAAGAGGATCTGCCACAGGAAGCGGGTGCGGCCGGCCCCGTCGATCGCCGCCTGCTCCTCCAGCGCCTCGGGCACGGCCTTGACGAAGCCGCGGAGCATCCAGATCGCGAAGGGCAGCGAGAAGGCGAGGTGCGGCAGGATCAGCGAGCCCAGGGTGTTGAGCTGTCCGAAGTCCCGCATGAGGAAGAACAGCGGGATGGTCAGCGCCTCGACCGGGACCATCTGCGCGACCAGGAACATGATCAGCAGCGTGGTCCGGAAGCGGAAGCGGAAGCGGGTGACGGCGGTCGCCGCGAGGAAGGCGATGACGGCGGAGCCGAGCACGACCGCCCCGGCGACGGTCAGCGAGTTGAGGAAGTAGCGGCCGAAATCCTGCTGTTCGAAGACGCGCCGGAAGGAGTCGAGGGACGGGGAGAGCGTCCACGGCCGGGGTTCGGTCGACTGGATCTCGCCGGCCGGCTTGAAGGCGGAGAGGACCATCCAGTAAAGCGGGAAGGCGACGGCGGCCGCGACGAGCAGGGCCGCGGCCTCGGCCATGAGACGGCCGGGTCGGCGGACGCCGAGACGGACACGGGCGGGGACACGGGTACGGGTACGGGTGCGGGTACGGGTGGGCGATCCGGCTCCGAGGGCGCTCACAGTTCTTCTCCCTGGCGACGCAGCAGCCGGAGGTAGACCAGGGTCACCGCCAGCAGGATCAGCAGCATGACGACGCCGATCGCCGAGCCCAGGCTGTACTGGGAGGAGGCGAAGGCCTTCTGGTACGCGTACACGTTGAGGACCAGGTTCTGTCCGGCGATGCCGCCGCCGCCCGTCATCACGTAGATCTGGGTGAAGACCTTGAAGTCCCAGATGATCGACTGGATCGTGACGACGACGAGGATCGGCCGGAGCATCGGGGCCGTGACGGAGCGCCAGATGCGCCACTGCGAGGCGCCGTCGAGGGCGGCGGCCTCCAGGACCTCGGACGGGATGGCCTTGATGCCCGCGTAGACGGTGACCATCACGAAGGGGAACGAGCACCAGACGACCTCGAAGAGGACGAGGGCGAAGGCGCTGTAGCGGCCGTAGGTCCAGGAGAAGCCGTCCAGGCCGAGGACCCGGTCGACCGGGCCGTAGTCCGGGTCGAAGAGGAAGAGCCAGACCGTGGAGCCGGTGACGGCGGGGGTGGCCCAGGCGCCGAGCGAGGCCAGCATCAGGGCGAGCCGGGGCAGGGCGCGGACGCGGGTGAGCAGCACGGCGAGGGCGCAGCCGACGGCGAGGGTGGTGACCACGCAGGCGGCGGCGAACAGCACGGTGGCGAGCAGGACCTGCCAGAACTGGGGGTCGGAGAAGAGCGCGGTGTAGTTGCCGAGTCCCTGGAAGGTGGTGGGTTCGCCGCCGCTGACCTGGGCCTGGGTGTACTCCAGGAAGGAGATCAGGCCGAGCTGGTAGACGGGGTAGACGAGCAGGCCGCCGATGACGACGAGCGCGGGGAGCAGATAGAGCCAGGGCGTCCAGGGGCTGGTGCGCCGGGGGGTGCGGGCGGGCGGCGCGGCGGTCTTCACCGGCTCGGCGGTCCGGGTGAGCGGGAGGGTCATGCGGCTCAGCCCGCCGCCGCGAACGCCGCGTCCATCTTCTTCGCCGCGTCGCCGGAGGCCGTGGCGACGTCCTTCCGGCCGCTGACGACCTCCTGGAACATCGTGGGCAGGACGAGGGAGGCGTCGATCTGTCCCCAGCCGGGCGACGCCGGGACGAACTTGGTGCCCGCGCCGAGGGTGTCGATGAAGGGCTTCACGAAGGGCTGCCGCCGGGCGGCGGCGGTGCGCACATCGGTGTAGGTGGGCAGGAAGCCCATCGCGTCGAAGAGGCGGCCCTGGGTCTCCTTGCCGGTCAGGGACTTGAGGAGGTCGACGGCGAGGGTGCGGTGGGAGGTGCTCTTGAGGACGCCGATGTTGTTGCCGCCGGCGAAGGCGGGGGCGATGGAGCCGGGGGTGGCGCCGGGCAGCGGGACGACGGCGTACTTGCCCTTGACCGCGCCGGCCTCGACGGCGGCGTGGCTGAAGTCGCCGCCGATGGCCATGGCGGCCTTTCCGGCGGCGAAGGCGGTGACGGTGGCGTTGCCGCCCATCTGGGCGCACTTGGCGGCCGGGCAGTTGTCGTCGCCGAAGAGGGAGGCGTAGGTGGCGATGCCCTTGCGGGCGGCCTCGCTGTCGACGGCCGCCTTGTACGAGTCGCCCTGCCGGGTGGCGAGTTCGCCGCCGGCGGCCCAGACGAAGGGCATGGCGCCGTAGGTGTAGGCGCCGCCGACGGCGATGCCGTAGAGCTCGGGCCTGGCCTTGCGGATCTTCTTGGCGGTGGAGACGAGTTCGGCCTGGCTCTTGGGGGCGGCGAGGCCGAGGTCGCGGAAGACGTCGGTGCGGTAGTAGAGGGCGCGGACGCCGACGAAGAGCGGCGCGCCGTAGACCTTGCCGTCGACGGTGACGGAGGTCCTGGCGGTGGGGTCGGTGTCCTTGGTCTCGGCCCAGGCGTCGAACTCGGCGGTGATGTCGGCGAGTCCGCCGTCCTTCACGTATCCGGCGGTGTCGGTGTTGCCGTACTCGATGAGGTCGGGTGCGGACGCGGGGTCGTTGAAGGCGGCCTTCACGCGCTGGGCGCGGGTCTCCACGGGGATGTACTCGACCTCGACCTCGGCGCCCTTGTGCCGCTGCTCGAAGGCGGCGACGGCCTGGTCGACGACCTGCTGCTTGGGCTTGTTGGCGACCTCCTGGAAGAGCCAGACGCGCAGGGTGCCGCTCTTGTCGTCGGAGCCGGCCGCGCCGCCGGAGGTCGCCGGGGCGCAGGCGGCCAGGGTCAGGAGAGCGATGGGTACGGCGATTCGGGCAGGAAGCTTCATGGCGGTCCCCTCCACACAGCCGTTGCAACATGCGCAACGGACGTTTCGCACTGCACAACAACAGGCGTGAGGTTAGGCGGCCGCTCCGGAGCGGGACAAGAGGTCTCGACCACTCTGTGATGCGCGGAAGCACCCCGTGCAACGGGCCGGGGCCGCCGGAAGCGGAGCGGACCCGGGGAACGAGAACGGCCCCCGGCGCGCGCCCATCGAGTGGTACGCGCACCGGGGGCCGTCCCCGACCACCGGAACGGCAGGGGGCTACTTGCCCTTGCCGCCCTTGTCCTTGTCCTTGTCGCCACCGGCGCCCATGGATTCGTAGATCTCCTTGCACATCGGGCAGACCGGGTACTTCTTGGGGTCGCGCCCCGGTACCCAGACCTTGCCGCACAGTGCCACCACGGGAGTGCCGTCGAGGGCGCTCGCCATGATCTTGTCCTTCTGGACGTAGTGGGCGTAGCGCTCGTGGTCGCCGTCACCGTGGGACACCTGCGGCGTCGGCTCGACGAGGGTTCCCGTACCTGCCCCGCGCTCGGGCTCGAGAGTGCTCATGGGACCCAAGCGTACTGAAAGACGGGCGCCTCAGTTCAGCGACGGGTCGTCCGGATACGTGGCCACCATCGCGAGCTCCCCGCGCTGGCGGCGCAGCACCTGCCGCCAGAGGGTCTCGGGGCGCGGGGAGGAGACGTCCCCGGGCTCGGACTCCACCACGTACCAGGCACCGTCGCCGAGCTCGGCCTCCAGCTGGCCCGGGCCCCAGCCCGCGTAGCCGGCGAAGATCCGCAGGGCGCCGATGGCCGGGCCGAGCAGCTCGGGCGGGGTCTCCAGGTCGACCAGGCCGATCGCCCCGTACACCCGGCGCCAGCCGAGCGGGCCCTCGTCGCCGGGGATCACCGCGATGCCGAGGGCCGCGTCGAGGGAGACCGGCCCGCCCTGGAAGACGACCCCCGGCTCGCCGGCCAGGTCGGCCCAGGGCGCGAGGATGTCGCCGACCGTCACGGGCGTCGGCCGGTTCAGGACCACGCCGAGGGAGCCCTCGTCGTCGTGGTCGAGGAGCAGCACCACCGCGCGGTCGAAGTTCGGGTCCGCCAGCGCGGGGGTGGCGACGAGCAGCCGCCCTGTGAGCGAGGACACCTCGGTCATGCGACACATGATCCCGCATCTTCGGCGTCGAGGGGGGTTGTCCGGCGCGATCCGGGGCAGGCGGGCGGCACCGCAGGTCAGCCGGGGGCGGGAAGGGCCCGGGCGGGGCGCCGTGGAGGCGAAGCGGACGGTGACGCTCCGCAAGATCACGGGGACGGAGGGTGTTGTGCCGAATTCATTACATTCGCGGGGCCCCCTCACCCACACAAGTGGGGTCCCATGGCCCCTTACCCTTTTCTCTGGCCACCCGACCGACGACCCGGAACGCGAGATTCATGACCGGCACAGACAGCCACGATGTCCTGCTTGTCCACGGCGGAACCCCGCTGGAGGGCGAGATCCGCGTCCGCGGCGCGAAGAACCTCGTGCCCAAGGCGATGGTCGCCGCCCTGCTCGGCAGCGAGCCGAGCCGACTGCGCAACGTGCCCGACATCCGTGACGTCCGCGTGGTCCGCGGACTGCTCCAGCTGCACGGTGTGACGGTCCGCCCCGGCGAGGAGCCGGGAGAGCTGATCATGGACCCGACGCACGTCGAGTCCGCGAACGTGGCCGACATCGACGCGCACGCCGGCTCCTCGCGGATCCCGATCCTCTTCTGCGGCCCGCTGCTGCACCGCCTCGGCCACGCCTTCATCCCGGGCCTGGGCGGCTGCGACATCGGCGGCCGGCCCATCGACTTCCACTTCGACGTGCTGCGCAAGTTCGGTGCGACCATCGAGAAGCGGGCCGACGGCCAGTACCTGGAGGCCCCGCAGCGACTGCGCGGCACCAAGATCCGCCTGCCGTACCCCTCGGTCGGCGCGACCGAGCAGGTGCTGCTCACCGCGGTCCTCGCGGAGGGCGTCACCGAGCTGTCCAACGCGGCCGTGGAGCCGGAGATCGAGGACCTCATCTGCGTGCTGCAGAAGATGGGCGCGATCATCGCCATGGACACCGACCGGACCATCCGGATCACCGGTGTCGACAAGCTCGGCGGCTACAACCACCACGCCCTCTCGGACCGCCTGGAGGCGGCCTCCTGGGCGTCGGCGGCGCTGGCGACCGAGGGCGACATCTACGTGCGGGGCGCCCAGCAGCGCTCGATGATGACCTTCCTGAACACGTACCGGAAGGTCGGCGGCGCCTTCGAGATCGACGACGAGGGCATCCGCTTCTGGCACCCGGGCGGCTCGCTCAACGCGATCGCCCTGGAGACCGACGTCCACCCCGGTTTCCAGACCGACTGGCAGCAGCCGCTGGTCGTCGCCCTCACCCAGGCCTCGGGCCTGTCCATCGTCCACGAGACGGTGTACGAGTCGCGGCTCGGCTTCACCTCGGCGCTGAACCAGATGGGTGCTCACATCCAGCTGTACCGCGAGTGCCTGGGCGGCTCGGACTGCCGCTTCGGACAGCGCAACTTCCTGCACTCGGCGGTCGTCAGCGGCCCGACCAAGCTCCAGGGCGCCGACCTGGTCATCCCGGACCTGCGCGGCGGCTTCTCGTACCTGATCGCGGCCCTCGCCGCCCAGGGCACGAGCCGGGTGCACGGCATCGAGCTGATCAACCGCGGCTACGAGAACTTCATGGAGAAGCTCGTCGAGCTGGGCGCCAAGGTCGAGCTCCCGGGCAGCGCGCTCGTCTGATCCCCCGCGGGGATCCGCTCCAGGGCGTTGCGGGCGCCCGTATAAGCGCCTGCAACGCCTTCTGAGGGGCAAACGAGAGGGCGGCCACCCCCTGACAGGGTGGCCGCCCTTTTCGCTGCCTCAGACCGCCTCAGCGGCCTGGCGCAAGCTGCCCGGAGGCGGCTTGCTTACTTGCCCTTGGCGGCTTCCTTGAGCTTCGAGCCCGCGGAGACCTTCACGCTGTAGCCGGCCGGGATGTTGATCGGGTCGCCGGTCTGCGGGTTACGAGCGGTGCGAGCGGCACGGTGGGTGCGCTCGAAGGTCAGGAAGCCGGGGATGGTGACCTTCTCGTCACCCTTGGCGACGACCTCGCCGACGGTCTCGGCGAGCGCGGCCAGAACGGCGTCGGCGTCCTTGCGGGTCACCTCGGCACGGTCGGCCAGGGCGGCCACCAGCTCACTGCGGTTCATGTTGTTACTCCCGTGTCTTTCTTGCCTGTGAGGCGTGAGATCGAAGCCGATGCTGCCAGGGCCCTCGGACAGTCCCCGGACCCGGGTCTATTGACAGACCCTCGCGCCCAAACACGCATCCTGCCCCCACCAGCGGCGGGAACGCCAATCCGGCACCCCTCCGGCACTCTCATGGGTCACGAAAAGCGCCGGAGTTCCTCGGTGGTGACGTAGCGTCGACTCCGCGCGGACCGAGCGGAGCCGAACTACCACCCTAAAGGCGGGTTTGGGGTGCGGCGACCGCGACACGCAGCCGCCCGCACCCGCCGGGGGCTCAGGCGCCCGCGCCCGCCGCCTTCGCCGCGTTGCGCACCGCGCCCGCCACCGCGCCGGCGACCTTGTCGTTGAAGACCGACGGGATGATGTAGTTCGGGTTCAGCTCGTCCTCGGTGACGACGTCGGCGAGGGCGCTGGCGGCGGCCAGCATCATCTCGGTGTTGACCGTCCGGGACTGGGCGTCGAGCAGACCGCGGAACACGCCGGGGAAGACCAGCACGTTGTTGATCTGGTTCGGGAAGTCCGAGCGGCCGGTGGCCACGACGGCGGCCGTCTGACGGGCGATCGCCGGGTCCACCTCGGGGTCCGGGTTCGCGAGCGCGAACACGATCGCTCCCTCCGCCATGGCGGCGACGTCGTCCGCGCCGAGCACGTTGGGGGCCGAGACGCCGATGAAGACGTCCGCGCCGACCACGGCCTCCTTGAGGGTGCCGGTGACGCCCTCGGGGTTGGTGTTGTCGGCGATCCAGCGCAGCGGCGAGTCGGGCTTGGCGTCCACCAGGTCCTCGCGGCCCGCGTGCACGACGCCGTGGATGTCGGCCACGACCGCGTGCTTCACGCCGGCCGCGATGAGCAGCTTCAGGATGGCCGTACCGGCCGCGCCCGCACCGGACATGACGACCCGTACGTCGCCGATGCCCTTGCCGACCACGCGCAGCGCGTTGGTCAGCGAGGCGAGCACGACGATCGCGGTGCCGTGCTGGTCGTCGTGGAAGACCGGGATGTCGAGCGCCTCGCGCAGCCGGGCCTCGATCTCGAAGCAGCGGGGGGCGGAGATGTCCTCCAGGTTGATGCCCGCGAAGCCGGGGGCGATGGCCTTGACGATCTCGACGATGGCGTCGGTGTCCTGGGTGTCCAGGCAGATCGGCCACGCGTCGATGCCGGCGAAGCGCTTGAAGAGGGCCGCCTTGCCCTCCATCACGGGCAGGGCGGCCTTGGGGCCGATGTTGCCGAGGCCGAGGACGGCGGAGCCGTCCGTCACGACTGCGACGGAGTTGCGCTTGATGGTGAGGCGGCGGGCGTCCTCGGGGTTCTCGGCGATCGCCATGCACACGCGGGCGACGCCCGGGGTGTAGATCATCGAGAGGTCGTCACGGTTGCGGATGGGGTGCTTGGACGCCATCTCGATCTTGCCGCCGAGGTGCATCAGGAACGTACGGTCGGAGACCTTGCCGAGGACGACGCCCTCGATCGTCTTCAGCTGCTGGACGATCTCGTCCGCGTGCGCCGTGGAGGTGGCGGCGATGGTGACGTCGATCCGCAGCTTCTCGTGGCCGGAGGCGGTCACGTCGAGGCCGGTGACCGAGCCGCCGTGGGTCTCGACGGCCGTGGTGAGCTGGGAGACCGCGGTGCCGCTCGCGGGCACCTCGAGCCGGACCGTCATCGAGTACGAGACGCTGGGCGCCGTTGCCATGGCCGTGTTCCTCTGCTTTCCCTAGCTTCGTTGCTACGCCCGCCCGGGCTGGTTGCCGGGGAGCGCCCTCCGATCGTCGCACCTACCTGCGGGTAGCAGGTAATACGGTCGTTTCGTTTTCGGAAAGTAGTTTCCACCATACGAGAGACCCTCGGGAAACAGAAGAGGCCCCCGTCACCCGAAGGCGACGAGGACCTCTCCAAGTAAGCGACACCGACCCGCCATGCTCGCCTCGCGGCAAGTGGTCCCTCTAAGGGACGAAGGTTGGGCCCGGGGGCTTGGATCGAGCCGGTGTCACGACAAGGCTAACAAACCACCCCCGGACGTGATTCCCGCGGCGCGAGTTGACCGGAAACGACCCCTCGTTCAGTCCCGCAGCAGATCCGGTACGCCGTCCGCGTCCGGCAGGTCACGGTCGCCCGAGACCACCGTCAGCGCCTGGGTGGAACGGGTGAGGGCCACGTAGAGCACCCGTAGACCGGCCGGCGACTCGTCCGCGATCTCCGCGGGCGAGACCACCACCGTGGCGTCGTACTCCAGACCCTTCGCCTCCAGCGAACCGAGCGCCACCACGCGGTCGCCGAGCCCGGCGAGCCAGCGGGCGGCCTCCGCGCGCCGGTTCATCGCGACGACCACGCCGACCGTGCCGTCCACCTCGCTCAGGAGGCGCTCCGCTTCCAAACGCACGGTTTCGGCCAGAGGCGACTTCTCACCCTTGCCCGTGACCGCTACGAAGCGGGGCTGGAGCCCCGTGGAGCGCACCGCGCGCGGGGACTCCTTGCCGGGCATCGCGAGCGCCAGCACCTTGGCGGCGAGCTCGGCGATCTCCGCCGGGTTGCGGTAGTTCACGGTGAGCTCGAAGCGGCGCCGCGGCCGGGTGCCGAGCGCCTCGTCGCGCGCCGCGGCCGCCTCGTCCGGGTCGGACCAGGAGGACTGGGCGGGGTCGCCGACGACCGTCCAGGTGGCGTGCCGCCCGCGCCGGCCGACCATCCGCCACTGCATGGGCGTGAGGTCCTGGGCCTCGTCCACGATGACGTGGGCGTACTCGGTCCGCTCGGCCGCGAGCCGCTCGGCCCGCTCCCGCTGGGTCTCCTCGCGCACCGGCATCAGCTCCTCGAGGCCGGTGAGCTGGTCCAGCGGGTCGTACTCCCGCTTCTTGCGGGGCCGCGCGGGCGTCCCGAGGAGCGTGGCCAGCTCGTCGAGGAGGGCCACGTCGTGCACCGAGAGCCCCGGGCGGCGCAGCGAGCGGGCGAGCCGGCGCACCTCGCCGGGGTTGAGCACCCGGCGGGCCCAGCGGCCGAGCCGCTTCTCGTCGCCCATGGCGTCGAGGACCCCGCGCGGGGTGAGCTCGGGCCACCAGGCGTCGAGGAAGGCGAGGAAGGAGTCCTCCGTGGACACGTCCTCGTCGAACGAGGAGCGCAGCTCGGCGGCGAGCTCGGGGTCGCTGTGCCGGCCGGCCGCGCCGGACTTCGCGTACAGCGCGTCGAGCAGCAGCCGGCGGGCGCGGGGGCGCAGCAGGTTGACGGGGGCTGTGCCGCCGAGGACGTTGTGGCGGATGCGCTTGAGGTCGTCGGCACCGAGTTCGAGCCGCCGGCCGAAGGCGACGACCCGCAGCAGGGTCGGGGTGCCCTGCTCCCTGGGCTGCTCCTCCTCCCCCAGCTCGGGCTGCGCCTTGGGCGCCGGGGTCTCCAGGGCGCCGCGGGCGGCCTTGCGGAGCACGGCGAGCATCCGGGAGGACCCCTTGATCCGGGCGACCGCGGGCTCGTCGTAGGCGTCGGCCTCGGCCCCGTCGACCAGCGAGCCCAGGGCACGGATGGCGACCTGGCCCTCCTCGCCCAGCGAGGGCAGGACGCCCTCGGTGTACGAGACGAGCAGCGGGGTCGGCGAGACGATGAGGATGCCGCCCGAGTAGCGGCGCCGGTCCTGGTAGAGCAGGTAGGCGGCGCGGTGCAGGGCGACGGCGGTCTTTCCGGTGCCGGGGCCGCCCTCCACGTACGTGACGGAGGCGGCGGGGGCACGGATGACCAGGTCCTGCTCGGCCTGGATGGAGGCGACGATGTCCCGCATGGTGTGGCTGCGGGCCTGGCCGAGCGCGGCCATCAGGGCACCGTCGCCGATGACGGGGAGCTCGCGGCCGTCGAGGGTGGCGGTGAGCTCGGGACGCATGAGGTCGTCCTCGACGCCGAGGACCTTGCGCCCCTTGGAGCGGATGACCCGCCGGCGTACCACCCGACCGGGATCCACCGGGGTGGAGCGGTAGAAGGGGGCGGCGGCGGGGGCGCGCCAGTCGATGACGAGCGGGGCGTAGTCGGAGTCGAGGACGCCGATCCGCCCGATGTGCAGGGTCTCCCCGATGTCGGCGTATTGACGGGTGCCGTCCGTCCGTACGGCGTCCTCGGCCGGCTCGACGGAGGTGTAGGCGCCGTCGGGCCCCTTCTTCCCGTCCTTGCCGTACAGCAGGTCGATCCGGCCGAAGAGGAAGTCCTCGAACTCGTTGTTGAGCCGGTTGAGGTGGATGCCGGCCCGGAAGACCTGGGCGTCGCGCTCGGCGAGGGCGCCGGGCGTGCCGACCTGGCCCCGCTGGGCGGCGTCGTTCATCAGGAACTCGGCCTCGTGGATCTTCTCCTCGAGGCGGCGGTAGACCTGATCCAGATGTTCCTGTTCGACACCGATCTCACGGTCTCTGACCGTGTCGACGGCTTCCTGCGCGGCCACCGGGGCCCCCTTCTGACGTGCACTGGGCAGCCGTCGAGCGTACGCCACCGGGGACGGTATGTCAGGCCTGACGTCTCGGGTGGGCGGCGTGGTGCCGGGCGGCCCTGGCCCGGTTGCCGCAGATCTCGCTGGAGCACCAGCGGCGGCGCCCCCGGGAGGTGTCGAGGTAGAGGCGGCGGCAGCCCGGGCCCTTGCAGCGGCGCAGCAGCGCCCGGGCCGCGGGGTCGGTGAGCAGCTCGACGGCGTCGCGGGCGACGGCGGCCAGCAGGGAGCGGCAGTCGGGTTCTCCGCCGAGGGTGCGCACGAGGTGCCCGGAGCGGGTGCGGACGGCGCGGGGCGCGGGGGGTGCGGAGGCGGCGGCGCGGGCGTTGAGGAGTTCGAGGGCGGCGGGGGCCGCGGGCCGGCCCTCCAGCTGTCCCGCGACGAGTTCGGCGACGCAGTCGCGCAGCTCGCGGAAGGGGGCGAGCCGGCGCCGGTCGAGCCCGCGCAGCCGGGTGGCGGCGGGGACGAGCCCGGTGGCACGCAGAAAACGGGCGAGCCCTTCGGCCCGGTCGAGCGGTTCGGCGGGGAGATCCAGGGAGATCCGCCCCGAATCGAAGCGTCCTGCCATGCGCGCGTCACCCCCTCGGCTCCGGAACAGAGTGCTCCCGGGGCGGGGGCCCGGCCAGGGGGCCGGCCCGGGCGTACGGGGGAGCCGCCCGGGCCGGCCGGAACCGGTGCGGCGCGGGGGAAGCGCCGTCCGGTGGCCTGATGGCGTCCTCGCAGGTCAGCGCGGACGCCCCCACAGCATCAACGTTCAACTGTTTATTATCTACGGACCATTTTTCCTAGTAATTGACGCACGGGCTTAAGGGGGCGCGGTGAACAAGGCGGCACTACGGGCCCTCCTCAGGGAACGCCGGGAGCTGATCTCCCCCGAGGCCCACGGCCTGTCCCGGCCCACCGGACGCGGCCGGCGCGCCCTCGGCCTGTCCCAGCAGCAGGTCGACGAGCTGACCTGCCGGGCCGTCGACACGTACAACCGCCTGGAGACCGGCCGCTACCCCAACCCGTCCGCCGACTACCTCCGCCAGGTCGCCCGGCTCTTCGGCCTCAACGAACAGGAATGGGTCACGCTCTGCCGGTACGCGGGCATCGGCGATCCGCCCGGGCCGCTGCACCCGTCCTCCGGCCTGGAGGTGCCCGGCGTGTGGCAGGAGGCCGTGGACGGCATCGGACACATCGCGTACATCACCGACGCCTCCTGGAACCTGCTCGCGCACAACCGCCACTTCGCCGAGATGTGCCCGGACGGCCGGGTCCCGGCCAACACGATGCGCTGGATGCTCCTCGAGGAGTCGGCGCGCGAGACCACCTTCGTCGACTGGCGGACCGTGTGGGCGCCGCTGATCCTGCCCCAGTTGCGGGCCGCGCTCGCCGCCCGGGGCGAGGACGGGACCCTGCGCGGGATCGAGCGCGCGGTCCGCGCCGACCCGGAGCTCGGCCCGCTGTGGGAGGCGGGCGGCGCGCACATCCACCCCGACGGCGACGAACGGCCCCTGCACCACGCCCTCCTGGGCCCCGGCCATGTCACGATCTGCGCCGCCCAGCCGCTCACGGCCCCGGGCGCGCGCCTGATCATCATGCTCTTCCGCCCCGGCCGCCAGAAGGCCCACGAGAGGGCCCCGATGCTGCGGGCGGCGCCGTAGCACCGGCGCCGCTCCGGGTCGGCCCGCGGGGCCCCGCGCGCTCGGCAGACGTCCGTACGGCCCCCGTCCGCCTCATCAGGCGTCCGTACGCATCCCCCTACGCCTCCCCAGGCGCCCCCGCGGGCCCCCTCACGTCTCGTACTTCGAGTCCGCCGCCGGATCCAGGGCCAGCCGGTACCCCCGCTTCACCACCGTCTGGATCAGCTTCGGCGTGCCCAGCGCCGTCCGCAGGCGGGCCATCGCCGTCTCCACGGCGTGCTCGTCGCGCCCCGCTCCCGGCAGCGCCCGCAGCAGGTCGGGGCGGCCGACCACCCAGCCGGGCCGGCGGGCCAGCAGTCCGAGGAGCGCCATGCCGGCCGGCGGCACCGGCCGCAGCGTCCCGTCGACGAGCACCGCGTGGCCCCGGATCTCGACCCGGTGCCCGGCCACCGGCAGCACCCGGGCCCGGGCCGGCAGCTCCCGGCAGAGCAGCCCCACCAGCGGCCCGAGCCGGAAGCGCTCGGGCTGGTACGTGTCGAGGCCCAGCGCCTGGAGCGGGAGCGCCGTCACCGGGCCCACGCACACCGCGAGGACGTCGTGCCGCAGCGCCGTGACCAGCGCGTCGAGCAGCCCCCGTTCCTCGGCCCGGCGCAGCAGCGAGGCGGCCGCGGGGGCGCTGGTGAAGGTCACCGCGTCCAGGCCGCGGCCGACGACCGTGTCGAGCAGCCGGTCGAGCGGGCCGGTGTCCTCGGGCGGCATCCACCGGTAGACCGGCACGACGACGACCTCCGCCCCGCCCTCCTCCAGCGCCTCCACGAACCCGGGCAGCGGCTCCCCGTGCAGCTGGAGCGCGATCCGCCGCCCGGCGACGCCCTCGGCGAGCAGCCGGTCGAGGACCTCGGCCATCGACTCGGAGGACGGCGACCAGGTCTCGGTGAGCCCGGCCGCGCGGACCGCGCCCTTCACCTTGGGGCCGCGGGCCAGGAGTTCGACCCCGCGCAGCCGGTCGAGCAGCTGCTCGCCGTACCCCCAGCCGTCGGCCGCCTCGACCCAGCCCCGGAAGCCGATCGCCGTGGTGGCGACGACGACGTCCGGGACGTGGTCGATCAGGTCCTTGGTGGCGGCGAGGAGTTCGGTGTCGTCGGCGAGCGGCACGATCCGCAGCGCGGCCCCGTGGACGACGGCCGCGCCGCGCCGGCGCAGCAGCGCGATCAGCTCGTCCGCGCGCCGCGCCGCCGTGACCCCGACGGTGAACCCCGCGAGGGGCCCGTGGTCCTGCGGTCCCCGCCCTTG
Source organism: Streptomyces sp. NPDC020422 (assembly GCF_044386705.1). Lineage (NCBI taxonomy): Bacteria > Bacillati > Actinomycetota > Actinomycetes > Kitasatosporales > Streptomycetaceae > Streptomyces > Streptomyces sp. NPDC020422. Next base: position 724,839 of record NZ_JBIRVJ010000002.1, read on the forward strand.
TGCGTCCAGCTCGTCCATGGCCCACGAGACTGCCGGGGAAGCGTGACGGTCTCGGTTCACGCGTATTTCCTGGTCGTTACGGGGGTGCGGGAGCACTGTGACTCACACCTCGGCGTAACCGAGCCGGGCCTGAGGGGCCTCGGCCGCGTCGACGCCGTCGGGCACGGCGACCGGCCGGCGAAGGTATACCGCCCAGGTCACCGCCATGCACACGGCGTAGAAGGCGAGGAAGGCGACGAAGGCGGCGGTGCCGCTGCCGACGCTCAGGAAGGACTGCCGGAAGGCCAGGTTGATGCCGAGGCCGCCGAGCGCGCCGACCGCGCCGATGAGCCCCATCGAGGCCCCGGAGAGGCGCCGTCCGTACGCCTCGGCCGCCTCGCCCGACAGGCCCCTCCGGCCCCCCTGCGCGAGGAAGATCGCCGGGATCATCTTGTACGTGGAGCCGTTGCCGAGCCCGCTGAGGGCGAAGAGCGCGATGAAGCCGACGAGGAACACGGTCAGCGAGGCGGCCGTGGACGCGTAGACCACGACGCCGGTGGCGGCGGCCATCGCGGCGAAGGTCGCGAGGGTGATGCGGGCGCCGCCGTACCTGTCGGCGAGCGCGCCGCCGAGCGGCCGGACCAGTGAGCCGAGCAGCGGACCGATGAAGGTGAGCGAGGCGGCCTGCAGCGGGGTGCGCCCGAACTGGGTCTGCAGGACCAGGCCGAAGGCGAAGCCGTAGCCGATGAAGGAGCCGAAGGTGCCGATGTAGAGGAAGGCCATGATCCAGGTGTGCCGGGAGGCCACGGCCTCCTTCACGGCTCCGGTGTCGTTCCTGACGGGGGCGAGGTTGTCCATGAAGAGCGCGGCGCACAGCGCGGCGACGACGATCAGCGGCAGGTAGACCCCGAGGACGATCCGCGGGTGCAGGGCGCCGGCGGTGCCGATGACGAGAAGGCCGACGAGCTGGACGACGGGGACGCCGATGTTGCCTCCGCCGGCGTTCAGGCCGAGCGCCCAGCCCTTCTTCCGGAGCGGGAAGAAGGCGTTGATGTTGGTCATGGAGGAGGCGAAGTTGCCGCCGCCGACCCCGGTGAGGGCGGCGACGAGCACAAAGGTGCCGTAGGAGGTGCCCGGCTCCATCACGGCGTAGGCGAGGCCCGTCGGCAGCAGCAGCAACAGGGCGCTGGCGATCGTCCAGTTGCGGCCGCCGAAGCGGGCGACGGCGAAGGTGTACGGGACCCGGACGAACGCGCCGACCAGGGTGGCGGTGGCGATCAGGAAGAACTTGCCGGCCGGGTCGATGCCGTAGCGCGGCCCCATGAAGAGGACCATGACGGACCACAGGCTCCAGACGGAGAAGCCGATGTGCTCGGCGAGCACGGAGAACCACAGGTTCCTGCGGGCGATCCGCTCGCCCCCTTCACGCCAGAAGGTCTCGTCCTCCGGCTCCCAGCGTTCGATCCACCGGCCGCCCATCTCGCCACCTCCACCGTGTCGGGCCCCTCGCGCGGGTGCTCGGGTCCCCTTGCGGCCGAGGCTAGGAAGGCCGCGTTTCAGGCCGGTGGCGGGAAGTGACGCCCGCGGAACCTTGCTCTCACCCGGAGCGCGGGGGTGCTGTGAGCGCCCCCAGCACCTCCCCGTCCGGCAGCCAGGAGCCGGCCGGGCGCTCGTACCAGCCCTCGGCGGCGGCGAGCTCGGCGGCGGCCCGGCGCAGGGCGTCGAGGCCGGGGTGGCGCAGCCCCTTGCGCCAGACGAGGCTGACCGGCGAGAGCGGGACGGGGTCGACGAGGGGCCGCAGGACGGTGCCCGGCATGGGCGGGAAATCGATTACGGCGAGCACCGGGGTGGGCGCCTTGGCCATGACCCGGCGGAACTCCTCCACCCCGACGACGAGCGGCGCGGGCGGGGCGACGCGGATGTCGTGGCCGGCGAAGAGCCGGGTGGCGAGATCGGTCCACTCGGGGGTACGGGCGTTGCCGGCGCCGGCGTAGACGGCACGGCCGGCGAGGGCGCCGAGCGGGACCTCGGGCAGCGCGGCGAGCGGGTCGTTCTCCGGGAGGAGCACGGCCATCGGCTCGTACCGCACGAACTGCGCCTCCACCCGGGCCCGCAGCACGGGCGCGAGCCCGCCGTAGCGCCCGAAGGAGGCGTCGAGGCGCCCGGCGGCGATCTCGTGGACGGCGCCGGTCAGGCCGCTCTCGTAGCGGGCCATCAGCTCCAGTTCCGGGGCGAGTTCGCGCGCGCGGCGCATCACGCGCTCGTGGCCGAGGCCCGCGCTGTTGAGGTCGACGAGGAGCGGGCGGGGCTCGCCGCGGAAGGCGTCGGCGAGTTCGTCGTACGCGGTGAGGACGCGGTGCGCGTACGGCAGGAGCCGCTCGCCCTCGGGGGTGAGGGCGACCTGACGGGTGGTGCGGACGAACAGCTCGCCGCCGAGCTCGCGTTCGAGCCGCCGGATGTCCCGGCTGAGGGCCTGCTGGGCGAGGTACAGGCGGGCGGCGGCGCGGGTGAAGTGGAGTTCCTCCGCGACCGCGACGAAGGCGCGCAGAAGCCGGGGGTCGAGGTCGCCTGGGGTGCTCACCCCCGCATTCAACAACACCGGTGCGTGAATCGGATCCGAACAGGTGTTGGACCGCCGCGGGCAGGTCGCCGGAACCTTGATCCATGCCACGAACGGACCTGACGCGGCCCCCCGCCGACCCCTATCTCCGCCTCTTCACGATCCCCGGCGCCCGCGCCTTCACCCTGGGCAATCTGATCGCCCGGCTGCCCATGGGCATGTTCAGCGTCAGCTCCGTCGTCATGATCGCCGGAGCGTACGGCTCCTACGCCCTCGCCGGCGCCGTCAGCGCGGCCGGTCTGGTGGCCGGGGCGCTGACCGCGCCCTGGATCGCCCGGCTGGTCGACCGCCACGGCCAGGCCCGCGTCGCGGTGCCCGCCACCGCGTGGGCGGTCCTCGGCCAGCTGACGCTGCTGCTCTGCGCCCACGCCCAGGCCCCCGCGTGGACCCTCTTCGCCGCCGTCACGGCCTCGGCGACCGCCCCCAACACCGGCGGCATGTCCCGCGCCCGCTGGGCCCACCTCCTGAAGGACGACCCGGACGCGCGGCACACCGCCAACGCCTTCGAGCAGGCCGCCGACGAGCTGTGCTTCATGCTCGGCCCGGTGCTGGCCGCCTTCCTGTGCTCGGCGCTGTTCCCGGAGGCGGGCACCCTGGTCGCCGCCGTCCTCTTCCTCACCGGCGTCCTGCTCTTCACGGCGCAGCGCGGCACCGAGCCCCCGGTCGCCCCGCGCACCGCGGCCGGCTCCCCGCTGCGGACGCCCGGCGTGCCGGCCCTGCTCGCGGTCTTCCTCGTCACGGGCGCGGTCTTCGGTTCGATGGAGGTGGTCACCCTCGCGTTCGTGGACGCCCCGGCGGCCGGACCGATCCTGGCCCTCCAGGCGGCGGGCTCCTGCGCCGCGGGCCTGGTCTACGGCCGCGCCCGCCGCTCGGCCGGGCTGGCGTCCTGCCTGGCGGTGATGGCGACGCTGATGGCCCTGCCCCTGCTCGCCGCCACGACCGGCCTGCTGCCCCTGCTGGCCTGCGCCCTGCTCGCCGCGGGCATGGCGATCGCCCCGACGATGCTCACCGGCATGGGCCTGATCCAGCGCCTCACCCCGACGGGGCAGCTCAACGAGGGCATGACCCTCGCGGTGACCGCGCTCCTCGGCGGCGTCGCGGCGGGGTCGGCCACCGGCGGCTGGCTCGTCGAGCACGCCCCGGCCACGGTGTACGGCTTCCTGGCGCCGCCCGCGGCGGCGGCCCTGGCGCTGCTGCTGTGCCTGACGGCCCGGGTGGGCCGCCAGGCACGGCGCTGATCAGGAGGCCGCGGCCCGGTCAGCTCTGCCGCAGCGGCCCCATCGGCACCGGGACGCCGAAGGCCGTGGCCCCCGCGCCGGCCCCGCCCTCGCAGCCGTCGGGCTCCTGGGTGCCGAGGCCGCGCGTCGAGGGCTTCTCGGCGGCCCAGAACATGTAGCCGAGCAGCCCGGCGGTCGTCCCGGCCCCGTTCGGCGCCGCGTTCCTGACCCAGTCGCCGGTCGCCTTCTGCAGCGAGTTCGCGAAGTCGGTGCACTCGGGCAGCGGGCTGCGCCCGTACGCGAGGTAGAGCCCGGCGGTGAACTTCGCGGGGGCGAGCGGCGCGACCGGCGGCGCGTACTGGGACTTGCCGTCGAGGTGCTCCTGCCAGTTGGCGATGTGGGTGCCCGCCGAGGCGGGACGGGCGGTGACCATGGCGTTGGCGTAGTCGAGCACCGGGGCGTCCGTGCGCAGCCAGTCGGCGGTGGCCTTGCGGTTGATGTCGATCAGCCACCGGTCGCCGGCGGCGGTGTCGATGGTGAGCCGTGCGGCCGGGTCCGCGCCGGAGGCGTCGTACGGATGGACGGCCCGGTAGGCGTCGATGAAGGACTGCAGCCCGGTCAGGTCGGGGCCGGTGTTCTGCTCGTAGTCGATCTCGATGCCGACACCGAGGTCGGCGGCGACTGCGGCGGCGTTCCGACCGAGCTGTCCGGCGTCCTCGGCGAGGGCGGCGTCCCAGGCGTCGGTGTAGGTGATGCCGCCGATGGAGAGCATCACGCGGATCCCGTGCGAGGTGAAGTACCGGACGATCTCGCGGGTCATGCCGGCGGGCACGCCGTCGACGGTCCCCGCGCCGGTGGTGCGGTGCAGCAGCTTGAGCGGGTCGACGAAGCTGAGCACGACGAGGTTGACGGAGGGCCGCCCGTCGCCGCGGTCGATGATCCAGTGGTTCCTGGAGTCGAACTCGGCGACGGTACGGGGGGTGCTCCAGGTGCAGTAGTCGTCGCCGCAGTGCCAGGCGCCGTAGACCTGGACGGGCGCGGCGGCGGTCGCGGGCACGCCGCCGGTGGGGACGAGGAGGGCGAGGAGCAGGAGCAGGACCGCGAGGGATCTGTGGCGCACAGCGGGACGCATGCGTACCTCCGGGGATGCCGTGGCGTGGGGGGGGCGGCGTGCGCAGGCTGTCAGGTCCAGACCAAGTCGGCAAGAGGGCGCGGGCGCCGGACCCGAAGACGTACGGGCATGACAAAGGCCCGGCGGTCGCGAACGACCACCGGGCCCGTGCCCACATGGGATGAGTGGAGATGGCGGGAATCGAACCCGCGTCCAACGGTGCGGAACCAGGGCTTCTCCGTGTGCAGTCTGGTACGAGTTTCTCAGCCCTCCGGATCACCCAGACAAGTCCGGAACGGGCTCAGTCACTGTTTGATTTCCCTCTTCACCCCGTGACCGGGATCAAGGTTTAGTTCCCTAGATGATGCCAGGATCCGGGTCGGGAACAGCCCCGGGCTGACACTTCGCAAGTCGCTACTTAGGCAGCGAGGGCGAAGGAATCGCGCTTGGTGTTGGCGATTATTGGTTTCGGCGCATGGTTAACGAGATCATTGCCGCTTCCTCGACACGCTTCCCCTGCTTCGACATCCGCTGTCGAAACCGATCATCCCCATGTTGAATTGACAAATGAAGCACGCACCCTCGGTGAGGTGCTGCGCCCATGGTACGCGACCACGGGACGCCGTTGCCAGCGCATTTAACGCTCGCGGTCCCGCTGCCGGCGGCGCGCCGCCGCGATGGCCCGGTTGGTCTCGCGGGTGTCCTGCTGCTCCCGCAGGGTCTGCCGCTTGTCGTACTCCTTCTTGCCCTTGGCGAGCGCGATCTCGCACTTCACCCGGCCGCCCAGGAAGTACAGGGAGAGGGGCACGATCGTGTGACCCGTCTCCGAGGCCTTCTGCTCCAGCTTGTCGATCTGCTCCCGGTGCAGCAGCAGCTTGCGCTTCCGCTTCGCCGAGTGGTTGGTCCAGCTGCCCTGCATGTACTCGGGCACGTGGATGTTGTAGAGCCAGGCCTCGTGGCCCTCGATCTGCACGAAGCCGTCGACGAGCGACGCCCGGCCCATCCGCAGCGACTTCACCTCGGTGCCCATGAGCACCACACCGCACTCGTAGGTGTCGAGGATGTGGTAGTCGTGCCGCGCCTTCTTGTTCTGCGCGATGAGCTTGCGCTCCGGCCCCTTGTCCTGGTTCTTCTTCGCAGGCTTGCCCTGCACGTTGACGAGTCCCTTTGCCATAGTGCGGTCATTTTCGCACTACGAGGCCCCTCCGAGGCCACTCAATACCGTACGGGCCCGCTCCTCGGCCCGGTCGCCGACCGTCAGGTCCGGGGTGATCCCCCGCCCGTCGACCGCGTGCCCGGCGGGCGTGCGGTAGTGCCCGACGGTGAGCTCGGCGACGGAGCCGTCCGGCAGCGCGCTCGGCATCTGCACCGAGCCCTTGCCGAAGGTGCGGGAGCCGACCGTGACGGCCCGGCCGCGGTCCTGCAGGGCGCCGGTCAGCAACTCGGCCGCGCTCATCGTGCCGCCGTCCACCAGCGCGACCAGGGGGCGCGCGGTGTCGCCGCCGCCCTCCGCGTACACCGCGCGCTGCTCGCCGTCCACGTCGTACGTGGCGACGAGACCGCCGTCGAGGAAGGCGGAGGCGGCGACCGCGGCCTCCGCGAGCAGCCCGCCGGCGTTCCCGCGCAGGTCGAGCAGGACCCCGGCACCGCGCGGCGCGGCCCGCACCGCCGCCTTGACCCGCTCCCCCGTGCCCTTGGTGAAGGCGGCCACCCTGATCAGGACGGCGCCGTCGTCGAGGCGGCGGACGGTGACGGGGTCGGTGGCGAGCCGGGCCCGGCGCAGGGTCTGCGTCCAGGAGGCCCGGCCGCGCTCGACGCCGAGGGTGACGGCGGAGCCGGAGACGCCGTCGCCGCGCAGCAGCGAGACGACCTCGGAGACGGACAGGGCCGAGACCGCCCGCCCGTCGACGGAGACGAGCCGGTCACCGGTGCGCAGCCCGGCGGCCGCGGCGGGCCCGCCCGGCTGCACCCGGCTGACCTCGACCCGGCCGCGGGCGACCCTGCGGGCGGAGAGCCCGACACCGGTGTAGACGCCGTCGAGGGCCTGCTCGAACTCGGCGTACTCGTGCTTGTCGTAGACCGCCCCCCAGCGGTCGCCGCTGCGGCTGACGAACTCCTCGGCGGCCTTCTTCCCGGACTTGCCGTCGGCGACGGCCTCCGCGGCGGCCCGGGCGAGCGCGGCCCGGTCGACGGGCGCCCGGCTCACCGCGGGCGCGGGCACGAACTCCCGCGCGTGCTCCCGCCGCGGCAGCGAGCCGGTGGCCGCGGCCGTACCGAGCACACCGGCGAAGACCAACGTCAGAGCGGCCCCACGGAGGACTCCGCGGGGCCGTCGACAGAACTCGGGGCCGGCACCGGCACGCATGTCGCCCACTCTAGGACAAGCCGATGGCGCCGTACGGCTGTTGGCCGGACGGCGCCATCGGCTTGGTGCGAGTGGACCGTCACACCTTGAGGTACTTGCGCAGCGCGATGAAAGCGGCAAGGGCGGGCATGAGCAGCCCCACCGCGATGACGAGCGGCAGCTTGGACAGCACCGCGTCCCATCCGATGAAGTTGACCAGCTGCATCTTGTCGGCGAGCGCGAGGCCGTGGTCGATCAGGAAGTAGCGCCCGACCAGCAGCATCACCGAGGCGACGGCGCCGCCCAGGAGACCGGCGAAGGCGGCCTCCATGATGAACGGCATCTGGATGTAGAAGTTGGTGGCGCCGACCAGCCGCATGATGCCGGTCTCGCGCCGTCGGCTGAAGGCGGAGACGCGCACCGTGTTGACGATGAGGATGAGCGCGATGACGAGCATCAGGGCCATCACGTACAGCGCGACGACGTTCATGCCGTTCATCAGGTCGAACAGGTTCTGCAGGATGCCCCGCTGGTCCTGGACGGACTCGACGCCGTCCCGGCCGGCGAAGGCGGTCGCGACGACCTTGTACTTCTCCGGGTCCTTGAGCTTGACCCGGAAGGACTCCTGCATCTGGTCCGGCGTCACGACCGAGGCGATGGCCGTGTCGCCGTACTGCTCCTTGTAGTGCTTGTAGGCCTCGTCGGCGGTCTCGTGGTGGACCGTCTCGACGATGTCCATCTTCTTCAGATCGCCCTCGATCTGCTCCTTCTGCTGCGCGGTGACGGCGCCCTTGGCGCACTTGGGCGAAGTGGCCCCGTCGCTCTTGTTGCAGAGGAAGATGGAGACGTTGACCTTGTCGTACCAGTAGTCCTTCATCGTGCTGACCTGCTCGCGCATGAGCAGGGCGCCGCCGAAGAGGGCGAGCGAGAGGGCCACGGAGACGACGACGGCGAAGGTCATCGTCAGATTGCGCCGGAGACCGACCCCGATCTCGGACAGAACGAACTGAGCGCGCATGTGTCTAAGTCCCCCGCCGGCTCAGTGCTGGTAACCGTAGACGCCGCGCGCCTGGTCACGGACGAGGCGGCCCTTTTCGAGCTCGATGACGCGCTTGCGCATCTGGTCGACGATGTTCTGGTCGTGGGTCGCCATGACGACGGTGGTCCCTGTCCTGTTGATGCGGTCGAGCAGCTTCATGATGCCGACGGAGGTCTGCGGGTCGAGGTTGCCGGTGGGCTCGTCGGCGATCAGCAGCATCGGCCGGTTGACGAAGGCGCGCGCGATGGCGACGCGCTGCTGCTCACCACCGGACAGCTCGCCCGGCATGCGGTCCTCTTTTCCGCCGAGACCGACCAGGTCGAGCACCTGGGGCACGGCCTTGCGGATCTCGCCGCGGGGCTTGCCGATGACCTCCTGGGCGAAGGCCACGTTCTCGGCGACGGTCTTGTTCGGCAGCAGCCGGAAGTCCTGGAACACGGTCCCCAACTGGCGCCGCATGTGCGGCACCTTCCAGTTGGAGAGCCGTGCCAGGTCCTTGCCCAGCACGTGCACCTGCCCCTGACTGGTGCGCTCCTCGCGCAGGATCAGACGCAGGAAGGTCGACTTTCCGGAGCCGGAGGAACCGACGAGGAAGACGAACTCCCCCTTCTCGATCTCCAGGGATACGTCCCGGAGCGCGGGGCGGTTCTGCTTCGGATAGGACTTGGAGACATTGTCGAATCGGATCACGGATGCACCACGGTCGGCCGGGAGTAGGTGTGCGTGACCATACGCGAACGGGGATGGCCCGCGCAGTCGCGGTCCTGACTTGTGTGGTTTATCCTTTTCGCCCCTCGGGAGTGCTCCCGCGGGACGCGCCGAAAACCTCCGGAGCTGGCAGAGTGGTAGGGGAACGTCCGGAACACCCGGACCGTTCTCCTTGTACAAGGATCCCTGCGCGGGAGGAGGAGAGCGCATGACCTATGACCGACTGGTGTGCGCCAACTGCGCGGCCCCCGTCGCAGAGGGCCGCTGCCCCGTCTGCCGCGCGAACCGAGAGCGCCTGCCGCAGCCGACCGGCCTGACGCCGGCGATGCTGCTCACCCTGGTGATCGCCCTGGTGGCGACGATGGCGCTGCTGGCGGCGCTGCGCGGCGCGTAGGGGCGCGCACGCGAGCCGGAGAGAGCCGACGGGGAAGGGCCGGGGGTACGAGACCCCCGGCCCTTCTCACGCGCTCAGGCGCCTAGCCACGCCCTCAGACGGCGGCGCGGCCGCCACCCACGAGACGCGGCAGCATACGGAAGCCGATGCCACCGGCGATCATGGTCGCCGCACCGATGATCAGGAACGAGGTCTCGGCGGCGCCGGTCTCGGCCAGCTCCTCCTTGGCCTTGCCCTGCTCGACGGGCTGCGAGCCGGCGTTGTTGGTGCCGGGGTTGTTGTCCACGCACTCGGCACCATCGAGGTCGACGGTGCAGGTACCGGCGCCGCCGGTGGAGCCACCCGTGGAGCCACCCGTGGTGGCGGAGCCGCCGGTGGTCGAGGAGCCGCCGGTGGTGGACGAACCGCCGGTGGTCGAGGTGCCACCGTTGTTGCCGGTACCGCCGTTGTTGCCGGTACCGCCGTTGTTGCCCGTGCCACCGTTGTTCCCGGTGCCACCGTTGTTGCCCGTGCCACCGTTGTTCCCGGTGCCACCGTTGTTGCCCGTGCCACCGTTGTTGCCCGTGCCACCGTTGTTGCCGGTGCCACCGTTGTTGCCCGTGCCACCGTTGTTGCCGGTGCCACCGTTCTCAGTGCCACCGTTCTCGGTACCACCGTTCTCGGTACCACCGTTCTCGGTACCACCGTTCTCAGTGCCACCGTTCTCAGTGCCACCGTTCTCAGTGCCACCGTTCTCAGTGCCACCGTTCTCAGTGCCACCGTTCTCAGTGCCACCGTTCTCGGTACCACCGTTCCCAGTGCCACCGTTCTCGGTACCACCGGACTGGCAGAGGGTCGGGTCGATCTCGCAGGTGGGCGGCTCGTCGCCGTTGACCTCTGCGGTGAAGCCGATGTTCACGCCCACGGCCTGCGCGGCGCCGGCCGCGGTGAGCGAGGCTCCGGCGGCGATCACGGCACTGGCCGCGATCCGCGCGACACGGACCCGCGTCTTCTTCGTCATCTGGCTGCTACCCCCAGTAGCTCATCTCGTCTGTAGAGCTGCGCTCGGGGCTCGGACACTGGGCGCGGTCGAAGCTCGCTGGACCTGCCCCCGTTCACACGCGCCCCAGTTACACGCATGCCGCCTGCCACCTTTCCGAGTTTCCGAAAAGCAGTCAAGGTCGTTGCGCGTGCGATGCCCGAAAGATCATTAATTGCCCAGCATGCGGCGATGCAACTGTGACGTAAACCCGGAACTCCCGCTGCCACCCGGCCGGTTCCCATGTCGACAAAGCGTCAGGAAGGGCGCTCTTCCGCTTGCTCTCGCGAATCCCTCCCCGACGACACGGGGCCCCGCTCGATCGTCGAGCGGGGCCCCGTGGGCGGAGAGAAGGGGAGGGGAAGCGGACTACTCCGCCGTCTCCTGCTGCTTGCGCCAGCGGATGCCCGCCTCCAGGAAGCCGTCGATCTCGCCGTCCAGGACGGCCTGCGGGTTGCCGACCTCGAACTCCGTGCGGAGGTCCTTGACCATCTGGTACGGGTGGAGGACGTACGAACGCATCTGGTTGCCCCAGGAGCTGCCGCCGTCGCCCTTGAGCGCGTCCATCTTGGCGCGCTCCTCCTGGCGCTGACGCTCCAGGAGCTTGGCCTGGAGGACGTTCATGGCGCTCGCCTTGTTCTGGATCTGGGAGCGCTCGTTCTGGCAGGAGACCACGATGCCGGTCGGGATGTGCGTGATGCGCACCGCGGAGTCGGTCGTGTTGACGCCCTGGCCGCCGGGGCCGGAGGCGCGGTACACGTCGACGCGGAGGTCCGAGTCGTCGATCTCGACGTGGTCGGAGGACTCGACGACCGGGAGGATCTCGACGCCCGCGAACGAGGTCTGGCGACGGCCCTGGTTGTCGAAGGGCGAGATGCGCACCAGGCGGTGGGTGCCCTGCTCGACGGAGAGGGTGCCGTAGGCGTACGGGGCCTTGACCACGAAGGTCGTGGACTTGATGCCGGCCTCTTCCGCGTACGAGGTCTCGTAGACCTCCGTCGAGTAGCCGTGGCGCTCGGCCCAGCGCAGGTACATGCGCTGGAGGCGCTCGGCGAAGTCGGAGGCGTCGACGCCACCGGCCTCGGCGCGGATGTTGACCAGCGCCTCGCGCTCGTCGTACTCGCCGGAGAGGAGGGTGCGGACCTCCATCTCGTCGAGCGCCTTGCGGACGGCCGCCAGCTCGGTCTCGGCCTCGGCCCGGGTGTCCGGGTCGTCCATCTCCTCGGCGAGCTCGAACAGCACCGCGAGGTCGTCGATGCGGCTGCGCAGCGCCTCGGTCTTGCGCACCTCGGCCTGGAGGTGCGACAGCTTGCTGGTGATCTTCTGCGCCGCCTCGGGGTCGTCCCAGAGGGACGGGGCCGCGGCCTGCTCTTCGAGCACGGCGATGTCTGCCCTCAACTTCTCGAGGTCCAGAACGGCCTCGATCGACCCCATGGTCGAGGAGAGGGACTTCAGCTCTTCGGATACATCGACGACTGCCACGCGTCCAGCGTAACGGCTCCGGGCCGGGAGCCGGACCTAGGTCGGCCGCCTGTGGACGCCTACGGCTGTGACGACTGCTTCGAGTCCTGGGGCGGCGTGTCCGCGTCGCCCGAAACCGCCAGGTAGCCGCCCGCCCCCAGCGCGCCCGCCAGGACGACCGCGGCCACCGTGATGGTGATCCGGCGCTTGCGCACCGTCTCCGCCTTGTGCCGGGCCGAGCCGGGTCGCCGCGCGCTCGCCGAGCGGGGCGCGCGGGCGGTGCCCAGCGGGCCGCCGGACAGCTCGTCCGGGCCGGGGACCCGCATGGAGGTGTGCGTGTCGCGGTTGGAGTCGGGCGAGGCGCCGGGGACGAGGGGGACGGCCGCCCGGCGCGGGGCCGGCTCGCCCGTGCCCGTGGGGTACGGGTCCTCCTCGTACGCGGGCTCCGCCGCCGGGTCCGCGTCGGGCTCGTCCACGTCGAGCGGCGGGATGCCCTTGAGCAGCGGCAGCACGTCCCGCAGCCGGGTGCCCAGCTCCGAGGCGCGCAGCCGGGAGGCGGGGGCCTTGGCGAGGCACTGGACGATCAGCTGCCACAGCTCCTCGGGGATGCCGGGCAGCGGGACGACCGTCTCGGTGACGTGGCGGCGCAGCACCGCGCCGGGGTGACCGCCGCCGAACGGGGTGAAGCCCGCCAGCAGCTCGTACAGGACCGTCGCGAGGGCGTAGATGTCGACGGCGGCGCGCGGCGGCAGGCCCTCGACGATCTCGGGGGCGAGGTAGTCGGGGGTGCCGATGATCCGGGTGGCCTTGGTGCGGCCGGGGGTGTCGATCAGCTTGGCGACGCCGAAGTCGGTGAGGAGGGCGGGGTGCGCGCCGCCGGGGCCGAGCGGGCCCTCCATGTCGAGCAGGATGTTCTCGGGCTTCACGTCCCGGTGGACGACCCCGGCCTTGTGGGCGGCGGCGAGCCCGTCGGCGACGTCGGCGATGATCGCGACGGCTGCCTCGGGCGCGAGCCGGCGTTCCCGGTCGAGGCGGGTGCGCAGGTCGGTGCCGCGGACGAGGTCCATGACGAGCGCGAGGTCGTTGCCGTCGACGACGAGGTCGCGGACGGAGACGACGTGCGGGTGGTCGAGCCCGAGCAGCGCGGTGCGCTCCTGGACGAAGCGGCCGACGAGCTCCTGGTCGGAGGCGAGGTCCTCGCGCAGCAGTTTGATGGCGACGGGGCCCTCGGGGCCCTCGCCGAGCCACACCGTGCCGGCGCTGCCCCGCCCGAGGATCTGGTGGGCCGTGTAGCGGCTGCCGATATTCCGTGCCAAGACTGCTCCCTCAGCGGCTGCGGTTCGCGTCAAAGTTACGCGTCCGAGGGCGCCCACCGGCACTTCCGAGGGGAAATCACCCCTCGGAAGTCGACAAAGAGACAGGGCGAGTGCTTCTTGAGGGCTCTCGGCCGGCCCGTACCGCCGGTTACCGGCCCGCGCCGTGCGTCACCGACCCGCGCCGTCCGTCAGCGGCCCGCGCGGTCCGTCACTGCCCCGTGCCGTCCGTCACTGCCCCGTGCCGCCGGTCGTACCGCCGCCCGTCGACTCGCCGATCGACGACACCCAGTCCGAGATCGAGGTGATCGCGTCGCCGATCGCCTGCCAGTAGCCCTTGCCCTGGGCGACCCAGTCCTGGAGCGGGGTCAGCTCCCAGATGAGCCAGCCCGCGACCACGAACAGCACGATCGTGAACAGACAGCCTTTGAGGCAGCCCAGGCCGGGGATCCGCATCGGGTTGGCGCTGCGCTGGCGCGGCGGGCGCGGCTCGCGCGGGGCCGGGGCGGGCGGCGGGGACTGCGGCGGCGCGTACTGCTGCTGCTGCGGTTGCGGCGCGTACTGCTGCCGCTGCGGGGGCTGCTGGGCGTACGGCTGGGGCGCCTGCTGCCGGTACGGCTGGGGCTGCCCCGGCGGCCGCTGCGGCTGCTGGTACGGCTGCGGGGGCCGCTGCTGGTACTGCGGGGGCTGCGGGGGCTGCGGCTGGCGCTGCGGGCGGCGGCGCAGCGGGTCCTGGCTCGGGTCCAGGTACTGCACCTGCGTCTGCTCGTTGCGGTCGCGGACCGCGCGCAGCTGGCTCTCCCAGGGGTGCGGCTCGTCGTTCTGCGGGGAGGCCTGCGGCGGCTGCGGCGGTACGGGGGGCATGACCGCGGTCGGGTCGGCCGCCCCGGTCGCCGGGAGCACCGCCGTCGGGTCCGCCGCGCCGGCGGGGCCGGTGGTCGGCAGCATGCTGGTCGGCGCCGCCGGGTCGTACTGCCCGGCTCCGGCGCCGCCGGGCAGCACCTGGGTCGCGCCGGCCGGGTCCACGCCCGGGGTCTGCGGGACCGGCGCGGGGGCCGGGTCGGGGGCGAGCAGGGCGCCGACGCCGTCCGCCGCCTCGATCTGCGCGGGGGTGGCGTGCACACCGATGCCGGCGGCGACCGTGCGCAGGCCGCGGGCCAGGTTCTCGGCGCTGGGGCGCCGGTCCGGGTCCTTGCTCAGGCAGCGCTCTATCACCGTCCACAGCGGCCCGGGCACGGTCGAGGGGCGGCGCGGCTCCTCGCTCAGGTGCCGGTGCAGGACCTCAAGGGCGGTGCCGCCGGCGAACGGCGGGCGGCCGGTGACCAGCTCGTAGAGCAGGATGCCGGCGCCGTAGACGTCGACGGCGGAGGTCTGCGGGCGGCCCTCGGCGGACTCGGGGGCGACGTACGCGGGCGTGCCGACGAACTCGTGGGTGCGGGTCAGGCCCGGGGAGTCGGCGAGCCGCGCGATGCCGAAGTCGGTCAGCATCGGGAACATGGCGCCGTCCCGCTCGGCGAGCAGCACGTTGGCGGGCTTGAGGTCGCGGTGGACGACGCCGTCGGCGTGGCTCGCGGCGAGGGCGTCGGCGATCTGCGCGGTCAGCAGCGCGGCGGCGACCGGGGTGAGCGGGCCGTTCTCGCGGATGTAGCGGTGCAGGTCGGGGCCCTCGACGAGGTCCATCACCAGGGCGAGGACATCGCCCTCCACGACGAGGTCGCGGGTGCGCACGATGTTGGGGTGGGTCAGCCGCAGCAGCACGGACCGCTCGCGCAGGAAGCGCATCACGATGTCCGCGTCGTTGGCGAGCTCCTCCTTGAGGACCTTGATCGCGACGGTCTCGCCGGGCTGGCCGGGCACGGCCGCCTCGGCGCCGGCCGCCTCCCTCTGGCGGGCTCGCCAGACGGTGCCCGTGGCGCCGCGGCCGAGCGGCTCCTCGAGCAGGTACTTGCTGCCGATAGGCCGCACGTCACGCGCTCCCTGCTGATCGTGGTCCCGGGGTGGGCCCCGGATGGTCCCGGGACGACCCCGGGGTGGCCCCGCGGGGTCCCGGGGTGGTGGTCCGTTCTGTGGCCCGTTTCCGTGACCCGTTGTGTTCTGTGACCCGTCCGGGTGTCCGACCCACTTTAGTGCCGCCGAACGGGTCATCGACCGTGCCCGGGAGGGCGTATTCCGGCGGGGGTCCTGTCCGGAACGAAGACGCCCGGTACGCGGCGGAGGTTGCCGGAAGCGACGCGAGACATACGCAACCAGGCGTTTTCGCGTCGCCGGACGACCGAACAAGATCACTTCTGGGCGACCCGTGGGCGTGTTGTCAGCGGCAGGTGCGAGGATGCGTACAGCACGTCGTGTCGAGGGTCGGGAGCCCTCGCTCCGTGCCGACCTGTACCGGACGACGCGTCCGTGCCGGGTGGGGGGAGTCAGTGGGCAGTTCCCCTGCCGGGCGCGCCGCGCAGAAGGGACCGCTGACGGCGATGCAGATCCGGCTGACCGTCCTCGCGCCGCACGCCGGCCACGGCGTCGGGCGCGCCTGCGACGTGCTCGTCACCGCCCCCGCGGGGACCGAGCTGGCCGCCGTGGCCTCCTCGCTCGCCGCGGCCGCCTCGGGCCCGGACACCTCCTCCTCCGGCACGACCGTGCTCTACGCGGGCGCGGAGCGGCTCGACACCCGGCGCTGCGTGCTCGGCGAGCCGCCGCTCGTGGACGGAGCGGTGCTCTCCCTCCAGGTCCCCGGCCCGGACGACCGGATAGGCGAGGGCGCGGCGGCCCGGCTGCACGTGGTGGCCGGTCCGGACGCGGGCGGGGTGCACCTGCTGCACGGCGGGGCGATCAGAATCGGCCGTTCCGTGGACGCGGACGTGCCGCTCGACGACCCGGACGTCTCCCGGGCCCACTGCACGGTGACGGTCGGCCCCGACGGCCGCGTCACCGTCACCGACCACGGTTCCACCAACGGGACGACGCTCGACGGCGCCCCGGTCGGCCCGCAGCCCGTCCGCTTCCCGCCGGGCGCCGTGCTGCGCGTCGGCGAGTCGGCGCTCCGCCTGACCGGCGCGGGCGCCGGGGACGGCGGGGACGGCGCCGGCACCCTCCCCACCACCCCGGACGGCGAGGGCCACCTGCGCATGCGGCGCGAAGGCGACCCGGCCGCTTCGGACGGCGGTCCGGGCGGCGCCGCGGGACAGGGGTCGCGCCCCATGCCGTACGCACCGCACCCCGGAACGGGGACGGGGCAAGGAACGGGAACGGGGCAGGGGCAGGGGCCTGGGCCGGGGACGGGAGCCGGCACGCGAGCCGGTTCGGTCTCCGACGAGGCCGCCTACGGCGGCGCCCGCGGCATCGCCGTAGGCAGCTCCGGCTCCTCCGAGGGTCACGCCCGCGCCCAGGAGCTCCCGGAGTCCGACGGCGAGACCGAGATCGAGGCGCACAGCAGGACCCGCCAGACCCGCAGACGCGGGCTCGGGGCGTGGGCCCGGCGTCTCGCGGGCGGCAAGGACGGCGCGCAGGGCGGCGAGACCGGCGAGTACGGCGTGGCACCGGTGCCCGCCTTCGCCGAGACCCGGCCCGGCTCCCTGCCCGGCACCGCGGCGGCCGGGCCCGCACCCTCGCCCGACAGCTGGCCCGACCCGGCCGCCGTGCTCCTCACCGCGCTCGGCCCCGGCCGGCGCCTGTGGGAGCGGGGGCTGGAGCACCCCGAGGCCCTGGTGGTCCGGCTCGGTACGACGGACCGGGCCGAGCTGTCCGGGGTGCCCGTCACGGTGGGGCTGCGCGAGGCCGGTTCGCTGGGGCTCGCCGGTCCGGGCGGGCGGCTCGCCGGTCTGGCCCGCTCGGTGGTCGCCCAGCTGGCCGCCCTGCACTCCCCCGGCGACCTGGAGATCGTGCTGGTCAGCGCCGACCGGAACCGCTCCCTGGAGGAGCGGCGCCGGGCCTGGGGCTGGCTCGGCTGGCTCCCGCACGTGCGGCCGGCCCACGGCCAGGACTGCCGGCTGCTCCTCGCGTACGACCGCGAGCAGGCGCAGGCGCGGCTGACCGAGCTCACCCGGCGCCTGGACGACGGCCCGCTCGGCACGGGCTGGCCCAGCGCCGACCGGGCGACGGTCGCGGAGGCCGCCGCGCGGCACACGGGGCCCGCGACGGTCGTGATCATGGACGGCGACCCGGGCTCGGCCGCGCTGCGCGAGACGGCGGCACGGCTCGCCGGGGCGGGTGCGGCGGCCGGGATCCATCTGATCTGCCTCGCCGAGGCGCCGTCCGCCTCCCCCGCCTCTCCGGTGGCGGCGACGTACGAGGAGGCCTGCGCGGCCTCGTTCGCGTTCCGCGAGTGCGGGGCGGCGGCGCTGCTGAGCGGTGACGTGGCGACGGCGCTGCGGCTGCTGCGCACGGCCGGCGGCCGGGTCGCGGGACACGGCACGGTCGGTGTCGTGGACGCGGTGTCGGTGGCGTGGGCCGAGCGGTTCGGACGGGCGCTCGCCCCCTTGCGCACGGAGACGGCGGCGGGCACGGGCCAGGGGCGGGCCGCCGCGCTGCCGCCCTCGGCCCGGCTCCTGGACGAGCTGGGCCTCGCCCGGGCCACCCCCGCGTCCCTGATGGCGCGCTGGGCGTCGGCCGCGGACGGCACGGCGGTCCTGGGCGCGGGCCCGCGCGGGCCGGTGGCCGTGGACCTCACGGCCGAGGGCCCGCACCTGCTGATCGAGGGCCCCGCGGGCAGCGGCCGCACCGAACTGCTGCGCGCCATCGCGGCCTCCCTGGCGGCGGGCGGGCGCCCCGACAGGCTCGGGCTGCTCCTGGTCGACGGCGCGGGCGGCGAGCGCGGCGAGGGCCTCGCGGCCTGTACGGAGCTGCCGCACGTCACGGAGCACCTGGTGGCCTCGGACCCCGTGCGGATGCGGGAGTTCGCGCAGGCGCTGGGCGGCGAGCTGAAGCGCCGCGCGGAGCTGCTCGGCGACACCCACTTCGCGGACCGCCGCTCGGGCCGTCTGATCGGCCAGCGCTCGGCGAGCCCCGCCGAGTCCGTCGCCGCCTCCCCCCGCGCCACCACCCGCATCCCGGACGCCCGCACGGGCGGGGACACCCGCACGCCTCCCCCGGGCGCGGACCTCCTGGGCGACCGCCCCAGCACCCGCACCCCCTACACGGGCACCCACACCCCACCCCCCGGCTCCGACCTCCTCGCCGACCGCCCCAGCGGCCGCACCCTGCGCACCAACGGCGGCGAGCTGCCCGACACCCCCAGCGCGCGCACCCACCGCACAGGCGCGGGTCCGGGGGCGCACACCCCACCCCTCGGCGCGGACCTCCTCGCCGACCGCCCCAGCACCCGTACCCCCTACGGGGGCACCCACACCCCACCCCCCGGCTCCGACCTCCTCGGCGACCGCCCCAGCGGCCGCACCCTGCGCACCAACGGCGGCGAGCTGCCCGACACGCCGAGCGGGCGGCTGCCCCGGGCGAGTGTGGGCTCGGGCGCGCACACCCCGCCGCCCGGCTCCGGCGACCTCTCCTACTCCGCCGCGCCCGCGCCTGCGTCTTCGCAGGCCCCCGCGGAGGGTGCGGGCGCGCTGCCGCGGCTCGTCGTGCTCGTCGACGACTTCGACGCGCTGGTCGCGCCCGCGCTCGGTGCGCCGGGTCGCCCGGCGGCCGGGTCGGTGGTGCGGGCACTGGAGGCGGTCGCGCGGAGCGGGGCCCGGCTCGGCGTGCATCTGATCGCCGCGTCGGCGCGGCCGGACCGGACGGTGGACACGGAGCTGGCGCACGGCGCCCGGCTGCGGATCGTGCTCGACCCGCCGCCCGCCACCGCAGGACCCGACGAGCCGCAGCCGGGCCGCGGCCGCCTCGGCCACCCGGACGGCCGGGTGACGCCCTTCCAGACGGGCCGGGTCACCGGACGCATCCCGCGCACGGCGACCCTCCGACCGACGGTGGTCCCGCTGGAGTGGGAGCGGATGGGCGATCCCCCGACCCGCCGCCCGGTCCGCGAGCTGGGCAACGGCCCGACGGATCTGGCCCTGCTCGCCAGCGCCCTGGACCGTGCCGCCCGGTCCGTCGACGCCACTCCCGTACCACCGCTGACCTCCCCCACGCACGCCTGACGGCACGTCACGAGCCGATCACGATCCCCCGTTCGACACGGAAGGCGGTATTGCGGCCCTCGGGCGCCCGGCGTAGACCTGAGGCCACGGGACCAGTGAGCGCAGGAGAGGCGGGGCTCGGATGCGTGGCAGCAGGACTCTTCGGATCGGCATCGTGGCGGCGGTCGCCGTCCTCACGGCTGCGGGCTGCGGCGGGGGCGGCGGCGACAAGGACCCCGGCGCGTCCGCGCCCAGCGCGAGCGGCGGGGGCAACGGCGCCGGGCTCTCCTTACCGTCCCTCAAGGGCGAGAAGATCGAGGTCGCGGCCGTCTGGACCGGCCCCGAGCAGGAGAACTTCACCAAGGTGCTGGAGGAGTTCGAGAAGCGCACGGGCGCGACCGTCACCTTCGTGCCCGCCCAGGACCCGATCGTGAACTTCCTCGGCACGAAGATCGCCGGCGGCTCGCCGCCCGACGTGGCGATGCTGCCGCAGGTCGGCGCGATCCACCAGGCCGCGGCGCAGAAGTGGCTCAAGCCGCTCGGCCCGGAGGCCAGGGCCCAGCTGACGAAGAACTACTCCCGGGGCTGGCAGGACCTCGGCACGGTCGGGGGCACCCCGTACGGCGTCTACTTCAAGGCCGCCAACAAGTCCCTCGTCTGGTACAACACCGCGGCCTTCGACAACGCGGGCGTGAGCGAGCCCAAGACCTGGAAGGAGCTGCTCACCACCGCCGAGACGATCTCGGCCTCCGGCGTCACCCCGGTCTCCGTGGGCGGCGCGGACGGCTGGACGCTCACCGACTGGTTCGAGAACGTCTACCTGTCCCAGGCCGGCCCCGAGAAGTACGACCAGCTGGCCAAGCACACGATCAAGTGGACGGACCCGTCCGTCACCCGCGCCCTGACGACGCTCGCCGAGCTGTTCGGCAAGCCCGCCCTGCTCGCGGGCGGCACGAACGGCGCCCTGCAGACGGAGTTCCCCGTCTCCGTGACCCAGACCTTCACCGGCGGCGACCGGGCGAAGGCCGCGATGGTGTTCGAGGGCGACTTCTCCGCGGTGAACATCGCGCAGACCGGCGCCGAGATCGGCAAGGACGCGAAGGTGTTCCCGTTCCCGGCCGTCGGCGACGGCGGCACCGCCCCGGTGGTCACCGGCGGCGACGCGGCCGTGGCGCTCAAGGACACCAAGGGCGCGCAGGCCCTGCTGACCTTCCTCGCCTCGCCCGACGCGGCCCGTATCTGGGCGGGCCTCGGCGGCTTCGTGTCCCCCAACAAGGGACTGGACAAGGCCGCGTACCCGAACGACGTGCAGCGGGAGATCGCCGCGGCGCTGATCGGCGCGGGCGACGACTTCCGCTTCGACATGTCGGACCAGATGCCGCAGTCGTTCGGCGGGACGCCCGGCAAGGGCGAGTGGAAGGCGCTCCAGGACTTCCTGAAGAACCCGCGGGACGTCGCCGGTGCCCAGGCCAGACTGGAGGCCGAGGCCGCCAAGGCGTACAAGGGCTGACCGATGAGCCACGCCGGAACGCCTCCGCCGATCCGTCCGCGCGGGCACGGCCGTACCCGCCCGGGGGCCGCGCTCACCGCCGGCCTCTTCCTCCTGCCCGCCCTCGTCCTGCTCGGCGCGCTGGTCGTCTACCCCATCGGCTACTCGGTCCAGCGCTCCTTCTTCGACAAGGCCGGCGACTCCTTCGCCGGCCTGGACAACTACGTCACCCTCTTCACCGACGAGTCGATCCGCACCGCCGTCCGCAACAACCTCGTCTGGGTGGTCGTCGCCCCCACCGTGGCCACGGCGCTCGGTCTGGTCTTCGCGGTGCTCACCGAACGGGTGCGCTGGGGAACGGCGTTCAAGCTGGTCGTCTTCATGCCGATGGCGATCTCGATGCTCGCCGCCGGGATCATCTTCCGGCTGGTGTACGAGCAGGACCCGGACCGCGGGGTGGCCAACGCGGTCTGGGTCGGCGTGCACGACACCTTCGCCGAGGCCTCCGGCTTCCCGCGGGCCCGGCCCCTGCCGGTGCATCCGCTGGAGGAGGCGGGCGGTGGGGCGTACGTGACCAAGTCGCCGGTGCACACCGGTCAGCCGGTCCGGCTGCCGCTCATCGGCGTGGCCCCCGCGCAGATGCCCGAGGGCGCCCTCCCGGCCCGGGCCGCGCCCGCGTCCGGCGGCGACGCCGGCGTCACCGGCACCGCCTGGCTGGACTTCACCCGGGGCGGCGGCGGGAAGCCCAACGTCGTCGACCCGAAGGAACTCGGGCTCAAGGGGCTGCGGATCGAGGCGGTGAAGGACGGCAGGGTCGTGGCGCACACGACGGCCGCCGCCGACGGCACCTTCACCCTGCCGGCCGCCGCCGACGGGGCCGTGCTCCGCCTCCCGGCGAGCAACTTCCGCGAGCAGTACGACGGGGTCGAGTGGCTCGGGCCCTCGCTCGTCACGCCCGCGATCATCGGGAGTTACGTGTGGATGTGGGCCGGCTTCGCGATGGTGCTGATCGCGGCGGGGCTCGCCGGCCTGCCGCGTGAACTCCTGGAGGCGGCGCGGGTCGACGGGGCGAACGAGTGGCAGGTGTTCCGGCGGATCACCGTGCCGCTCCTGGCGCCGGTGCTCGCCGTCGTCCTGGTGACCCTGATGATCAACGTGCTCAAGGTCTTCGACCTGGTCTTCATCATCGCGCCCGGCTCGGCACAGGACGACGCCAACGTGCTCGCGCTCCAGCTGTACCGCTCGTCCTTCGGCACGGACGCCGACCTCGGGGTCGGTTCGGCCATCGCCGTCCTGCTCCTGCTGCTCGTGCTGCCGGTGATGGCGCTCAACATCCGCCGGATGCGCCGTACGCGAAGGGAGACCCGCCGATGAGCCGCCGGCCCACCCGCCCGCTGGGGTCCCGGATCGCCGCCCGCGCCGCCGGCGGCGCCGCCCGGGTGCTCCTCGTCCTGGTCGGCCTCTTCTGGCTGATGCCGACGGTGGGGCTGCTGCTGTCCTCGCTGCGCTCCCCGTCCGACATCGCCGCGGACGGCTGGTGGCAGGTCTTCGCCGCGCCCGCGCAGCTGACCACCGAGAACTACCGGAACCTGCTCGCGAACGACACGATCACCCACTCGCTCGTCGCCACGGTCCTGATCACCGTCCCGGCCACGCTCCTGGTCATCGTGATCGGCGCGCTCGCCGGCTACGCCTTCGCCTGGCTGGACTTCCCCGGCCGGGACTGGTGGTTCCTGGTGGTGGTGGGGCTGCTCGTGGTCCCGGTGCAGGTGGCGCTGGTGCCGGTGTCGAAGCTGTTCGGCGCGGTCGGGATCTTCGAGACGACGCTGGGCGTGGTGCTCTTCCACACGGCCTTCGGGCTGCCGTTCGCGATCTTCCTGCTGCGGAACTTCTTCGCGGAGATCCCGCGCGAGCTCCTCGAAGCGGCGCGGCTCGACGGGGCGGGCGAGATCCGTCTCTTCACCCGGGTGGTGCTTCCGCTGGGCGGCCCGGCGGTCGCCTCGCTCGGCATCTTCCAGTTCCTGTGGGTGTGGAACGACATGCTGGTGGCGCTGATCTTCGCGGACGCGCAGTCGCCGCCGATCACGGTCGCGCTCCAGCAGCAGGTACGCCAGTTCGGCAACAACGTCGACGTGCTCGCGCCCGGCGCGTTCGTGTCGATGGTGATCCCGCTGCTGGTCTTCTTCGCCTTCCAGCGGCAGTTCGTGTCCGGGGTGATGGCGGGCGCGGTGAAGTGACGCCGGGCGCTCCGGGGGGAGGGCGGTTTCCCGCGGCCCGGACTAGGCCGTGAGCGCCGCCACCGCCGACCGCGCCAGGTCGTCGAGGTACCCCTCCGGCAGCTCCGTGCGGACCACCACGAGCCGCCAGTAGAGCGGGCCGACGACGAGGTCGAGGGCGCGGTCGGGGTCGGCGCCCTCGGGCAGTTCGCCGCGGGCGACGGCCTCGCCGACGATCCGGGCGACGACGCCCTGCCCGCCGTCGAGGAGCGCGGCCTTGACGGCCTCGGCGATCTCCGGGTTCCGCGCCGCCTCGACGAGCAGGTCCGGGACGACCTGCGAGGCGACCGGATGGCGCAGGCCGTGCGCGGCGACCTCCAGGAGGGCGCGCACGTCCCCGTGCAGCGAGCCGGTCGAGGGCGCGGGCAGTCCCTGGCCGGCGAAGGCGCCGACGAGGTCGAGCACCAGGGAGAGCTTGGACTTCCAGCGCCGGTAGACGGCGGTCTTGCCGACCCCGGCGCGGCGCGCGATGCCCTCGATGGACATCCGGGCGAAGCCGACGGTGGCCAGTTCCTCGAAGACGGCGGCGCGGATGGCCTCCGTGACGTCCTCCCGGAGCACGGCGGCTCCCGCGGGGGTGCGGCGAGGGGTTCCGGAAGGTGTCGTCATGACCGGGATTTTAACCAGCGCTGACCTGGACGTAAACGTGACGACGACACGGTTGCGTTCCGACGTGGGAGCGTCCTACTCTCCCCGTAGCGACGATACGGACCCGTTCCATCGGAAGCCGAGAGCGAAGGCGACCCCCGTGACGACCCACACCCTCGACAAACCCCCCGGCGCCCCGGGACCCCCCGAACCCTCCGGATCCCCCACCCCCGCCGCGCCCCCCACCCCTCCCACCTCGGAGGAGCTCCGCGCCCTCGCCCTGCGCCACGGCCTGACCGTGAGCGGCGCCCGCCCCTCGCTCCCCGCGTACGCGCGGCAGCTCTGGTCCCGGCGGGACTTCATCACCGCCTTCGCGACGGCCAAGCTCACCGCGCAGTACAGCCAGGCCCGGCTCGGCCAGGTCTGGCAGGTCATGACCCCGCTGCTCAACGCGGCCGTCTACTACGCGATCTTCGGCGTCCTCATGGACGTCCAGCGGGGCGTCCCGGACTACGTACCGTTCCTGATCACCGGCGTCTTCGCCTGGACCTTCACCTCACAGACGATCATGACCGGTACCCGGGCGATCAGCGGAAACCTCGGCCTGGTCCGCGCCCTGCACTTCCCGCGCGCCGGCCTGCCCATCGCGCTCGCGCTCCAGCAGCTCCAGCAGCTCGTCTTCTCGCTGGGCGCGCTGGTCGTGATCCTCTTCTGCTTCGGCGAGTTCCCCCGCCCGAGCTGGCTCCTGGCCGTCCCCGCCCTGCTGCTCCAGACGCTCTTCAGCACCGGGCTCGCCCTGGTGATGGCCCGGCTCGCGTCCCGTACACCGGACATCGCGCAGCTGATGCCGTTCGTGCTGCGCACCTGGATGTACGCCTCCGGGGTCATGTGGTCGATCCAGCACCTCGCGGGCGGCGGGCGCTTCCCGCACCTGGTGGTGCTGGCCCTGCAGTGCAACCCGGCGGCCGTCTACATCGACCTGCTGCGCTTCGCGCTGGTCGAGAGCTTCACCGCCGCCCAGCTCCCGCCGCACGTCTGGGCGGTGGCCACCGGGTGGGCGGTGCTCGGCTTCGCCGCCGGGTTCGTCTACTTCTGGAAGGCGGAGGAGACCTATGGCCGCGGCTGAGCCCACCCGAGAAGCCGCCGGGGGCCGCGAGCCCACCGTCGTCGCCGACGGCGTCCACGTCACGTACACGGAGCGGGGCGGCGCCGGGCGCCGACCGCGTACCGTCCACGCCGTCAAGGGCGTCGGATTCGTCGCGTACCGGGGCGAGGCGATCGGCCTGGTCGGTTCGAACGGATCAGGGAAGTCGACCCTCCTGAAGGCGATCGCGGGGCTCCTGCCCACCAGCCGGGGCCGCGTCTACACCCGCGGCCACCCGGCCCTGCTCGGGGTCAACGCGGCCCTGATGAGCGACCTGACGGGCGAGCGGAACGTGATCCTCGGCGGCCTCGCGATGGGGATGAGCCGCCGGGAGATCGGCGAGCGCTACGCGGACATCGTCGAGTTCTCCGGGATCAACGACAAGGGGGACTTCGCCTCGCTGCCGATGCGGACGTACTCCTCCGGCATGGGGGCCCGGCTGCGCTTCTCCATCGCCGCCGCGCGCAGCCACGACGTCCTCCTCATCGACGAGGCCCTCGCCACCGGCGACGCGCCCTTCCGCCGCCGCAGCCAGAAGCGGATCGACGAACTGCGCGCCGAGGCGGGCACGGTCTTCCTGGTCAGCCACTCCCACTCCACGATCACCGAGACCTGCGACCGGGCCCTGTGGCTGGAAGCGGGCACGCTGCGCATGGACGGACCCGCGGCCGAGGTCGTGGCGGCGTACGAGGAGTTCCACGCGTTCACCAGTACGGGCGCCAAGACCGGGAGGAAGTAGGACAAATCTCGCTAGAGTGCGAAGGGATGACGACCGACCCTGCGCCCCCGCCCGGCACGGCCCGCACGGAGTCCGCGCCACCCGCCCTCACCCGCTCCCCCTTCGAGTCGGAGACCTTCACCTCGGCGACCTTCGTCACCGTCGGCCTCGGCCCCCGGCTCGCCCTGGGCGTCCTCTGGCTGCTCACCCGCGCCGGGATGCTGCTCCTGCTGCACCGCGACAGCCTCGGCATCGGCGGCGTGGCGAGCGAGGTGCACATCCTCTACCGGCACTGGTACGGCCTGTTCGCCCAGGGCACCTTCCCGCCCGGCGACCCCACCTGGCAGTACCCGCCCGGCGCCGGCCTGGTCATCATGTCGCCCGGGATCCTGCCCTGGCTGACCTACTTCCAGGGCTTCGTCCTGCTGACCCTCCTCGCCGACGCGCTCGTCGCCGTGGCACTCGCCCGCGCCGACAGCGCCCGCCTCACCCACGGCGCCTGGTACTGGGTCCTCGGCCTCCCGCTGCTCCTGCACATCCCGCTCGCCCGCTACGACGTGCAGAGCACCGCACTCGCCGTCCTCGCCCTGCTCGCCCTGAAGTCCCGCTCCACCGTCGCCCACCGCGTCGGCGGGGTGCTGGCCGGGCTCGGCGCGCTGGTCAAGGTCTGGCCCGCCCTCACCCTGATCGGCACCCCGCGCGGCCGCACCACCCGCGAGGCCTGGACCGCCGCCGCCGTCACCGTCGTCGCCCTCCTCGCCACCCTGGGGCTGCTCTTCTCCGACTCGCTCGGCTTCCTGCGCCAGCAGGGCAACCGGGGCATCCAGATCGAGTCCCTCGGCGGCACCGGCCTCGCCGTGGCCAGGGCTGCCGGCCTCTGGCCGGGCTCCGTCCAGTTCCGCTACGGCGCCTACGAGTACGTCGGGCCGTACGTGTCGACCGTGGGCCACGTCGCACTGCTGCTGACCGCGGCCGCCTTCGGCTGGCTGCTCCTGTGGCGGATGCGCGCCCGCACCTGGACCGAGGCGACCCCGCTCGACGCCGCCTTCGCCGCGGTGCTCCTCTTCACCGTCACCAGCCGGGTGATCAGCCCCCAGTACCTGGTGTGGCTGCTCGGCCTGGCCGCCGTCTGCCTGACCTCCCGCCGCACCGTCATGCGCCCGGTCGCCCTGCTGATCCTCCCGGCCGCCGCGCTGAGCTCCCTGGCGTACCCGGTCCTGTACGCCCATGTCGCCGCCGGCACCTGGACCGGCATCGCCGTGATGGTGCTGCGCAACGGCCTGCTGCTCGCCGCGGCGGTCCTGGCCGCCCGCCGCCTGTGGACCGGCTCGGTGGCCACGCCCGCCTGACGCCGCCGCCCCGGCCGTACGGAAGAAGGGGGCCGGGGCGGCCGTACGGAAGAAGGGGACGCCCCCACCGGACATACCGGCGGGGGCGCCCCCTTCGTCGTAACCCCGACTAGCTGTGCGCCCGCAGCAGCGTGCGCATCGTCCGCATGGCGACCGAGAGGTTCGCCAGGTCGAAGGCGTCCGAGCCCTGGATCTCCTCCAGGGTCGTGCGCGCCCGGCCCAGGATCGCCGCGTTCTCGTCCTCCCAGGCCTTGAACCGCTCCTCCGGCGTGGCGGCGTCGTTCCCGGCCGCCAGGACGTCCGCCGTGAGACCGGCGTGCGCGGCGAACAGGTCCTCGCGGATGGAGGCGCGGGCCATCGACTGCCAGCGGTCGCTGCGCGGCAGCTCGATGATCCGGTCCATCAGGTCGGTGATCCGCAGCCGGTCGGCCAGGTCGTAGTAGACCTCGGCGACCGCCAGCGGGTCCTTGGCCGTGCGGTCCGCGATCGCGACGATGTCGAGCGTCGGGAAGGCGGAGGAGAACCCGGCCACGCGCAGCGCCAGCTCCTCGGGGACGCCGACCGCGGTCAGCTCGTCCAGGATCGACTGGTACCACTCGAGGTCCGCGCCGCGCAGCAGCTGCGGCAGCTTCTCCCAGACCTGCTCGACCCGGTCGGCGAAGAACTCGATGGTCTCGCCGATCTGCAGCGGCTGCGGCCGGTTGTTGAGCAGCCAGCGGGTGCCGCGCTCGACCAGGCGGCGCGAGTGCAGCCGCATCCGGGTCTGGAACTCGGCCGGGACCTTGTTGTCGAGGGCCTCGACGGCGTCCCAGACCTCGCTCAGACGGAAGATCGCGCGGGCCGCGGCCTGCGCCCGGACGATCTCCTCGATCGACGCGCCGGACTCCTCGCGGAGGCGGTGCAGGAAGGTCGAGCCACCGGTGTTGACGGTGTCGTTGACCAGGACCGTGGTGATGATCTCGCGGCGCAGCGGGTGCCCGTCGACGGCCTCGGTGAACTTCTCGCGCAGCAGCGTCGGGAAGTACGCGTGGAGCAGCCCGCGCAGGTACGGGTCGTCCGGCAGCTCCGTACCGATCAGCTCGTCCGCCACCGTGATCTTGGTGTACGCGAGGAGCACGGCGAGCTCCGGCTGGGACAGGCCCTTGCCGGCGTTGAGCAGCTCACGGATCTGGCGGTCGTTGGGCAGGAACTCGAGCGAGCGGTCGAGGGCCCCGTCGCGGCCCAGTCGGCGCATGAAGCGCTGGTGGGCGTGGAGCAGGGACGGCGACTGGGCGACCGCGTTGGCCAGGGCGGTGTTCTGCGCGTAGTTGTTGCGCAGGACGAGCGCCCCGACCTCGTCGGTCATCTCGGCGAGGATCTTGTTGCGCTGCTTGACGGTCATGTCGCCCTCGGCGACCAGACCGTTGAGCAGGATCTTGATGTTGACCTCGTGGTCGGAGGTGTCGACGCCGGCGCTGTTGTCGATGGCGTCGGTGTTGACCTTGCCGCCCTCGCCGGCGGGGCCGCCGGAGCGGGCGAACTCGATGCGGCCCAGCTGGGTCGCGCCGAGGTTGCCGCCCTCGCCGATGACCTTGGCGCGGACGTCCTGGCCGTCGACGCGGATGGCGTCGTTGGCCTTGTCGCCGACGTCGGCGTTCGACTCGGCCGAGGACTTCACGTACGTGCCGATGCCGCCGTTCCACAGCAGGTCGACGGGCGACTGCAGGATCGCCTTCATCAGCTCGGCCGGGGTCATCTTGGTGACGCCGTCCTCGATGCCGAGGGCGGCCCGGACGTGCGCGTTGACCGGGATCGACTTGGCGGAACGCGGGTGGATGCCGCCGCCGGCCGAGAGCAGCTCGGCGTTGTAGTCGGCCCAGGAGCTGCGGGGCAGGTCGAAGAGGCGGCGGCGCTCGGCGTAGGAGGTGGCCGCGTCCGGGTTCGGGTCGAGGAAGATGTGCCGGTGGTCGAAGGCGGCCACGAGGCGGATGTGCTCCGAGAGGAGCATGCCGTTGCCGAAGACGTCGCCGGACATGTCGCCGACGCCGACGACGGTGAAGTCCTCGGTCTGGGTGTCGTGGCCCAGCTCGCGGAAGTGGCGCTTGACCGACTCCCAGGCGCCGCGGGCGGTGATGCCCATGCCCTTGTGGTCGTAGCCGGCCGAGCCGCCGGAGGCGAAGGCGTCGCCCAGCCAGAAGCCGTAGGACTCGGCGACCCCGTTGGCGATGTCGGAGAAGGTCGCGGTGCCCTTGTCGGCGGCGACGACCAGGTAGGTGTCGTCCTCGTCGTGGCGGACCACGTCGACCGGGGGCACGACCTCGCCGGCGACCAGGTTGTCGGTGATGTCGAGCAGCGCCGAGATGAAGGTCTTGTACGAGGCGATGCCCTCGGCCAGCCAGGCGTCGCGGTCCACGGACGGGTCCGGGAGCTGCTTGGCGACGAAGCCGCCCTTGGCGCCGACCGGCACGATGACGGTGTTCTTCACCATCTGCGCCTTGACCAGTCCGAGGATCTCGGTACGGAAGTCCTCGCGCCGGTCGGACCAGCGCAGCCCGCCTCGGGCGACCTTGCCGAAGCGCAGGTGGACGCCCTCGACGCGCGGCGAGTAGACCCAGATCTCGAAGGCGGGGCGCGGGGCCGGCAGGTCGGGGATGGCCTGCGGGTCGAACTTCATCGACACGTAGGAGTGCCGGTCGCCGGCGGTGTTCTTCTGGAAGAAGTTCGTCCGCAGGGTCGCCTTGATGACGGTCAGGAAGGAACGCAGGATGCGGTCCTCGTCCAGGGAGGCGACCTGGTCCAGGGCGCCGTCCAGCTCCTCCAGGAGGCCGTCGATCAGCTCGGTGCCGGCCCGCTGGCGCTCCGGGGCCATCCGGGCCTCGAACAGGTTGACCAGCAGCCGGGTGGTGTGGACGTTGTTGCGGAGGGTGTCCTCCATGTAGTCCTGGCTGAAGGTCGAACCGGCCTGGCGCAGGTACTTCGCGTAGGCGCGCAGCACCATCGCCTCGCGCCAGGTGAGCCCGGCGGACAGGACGAGCGAGTTGAAGTTGTCGTTCTCGGCCTCGCCGGTCCAGGTGGCGGCGAAGGCCTCCTGGAAGCGCTCGCGGGCGTCGTCGCCGAGGTAGTCGCCGCCGTTGCCGGTGGGCAGCGGCATCCGCAGGCCGAAGTCGTAGATCCAGGCCACCGAGCGGTCGGCGCAGCGCAGCTCGTACGGGCGCTCGTCGGTCACCTCGACGCCGAGCCGGTTGAGCACCGGCAGGACGGCGGAGAGGGAGATCGGGTCGCCGGTCTTGTAGATCTTGAAGCGGCGCTCGCCGGTACCGGAGGCGACGGGCTCGTACAGGGAGAGCGCGAAGTCCTTGTCGCTGCCGGCCAGGGCCTCCAGGTGGACCAGGTCGGACACGGCGGCGCGCGGCGAGTGGTCGGCCTTGTAGCCCTCGGGGAAGGCGTTGCCGTAGCGGCGGAGCAGCTCGGCGGCGCGCTCCTCGCCCAGCTCGGCGTTGAGCGCCTCGCCGAAGCCGTCGGCCCAGGAGCGGGCGGCGTCGGCCAGCCGGGCCTCGATGCGGTCGACGTCGGCCTCGGTCAGCTTGGTGAGCGCGGTGCCGGGCTCGACGCGGATGACGAAGTGGAGGCGGGAGAGGATCGACTCGGTGTTCCAGGCCGTGAAGTCGACGGAGGTGCCCTGCAGCTCCTCCTTCAGGATGTCGATGATCCGCAGCCGGACGCGGGTGGTGTAGCGGTCCCGCGGCAGGTAGACGAGGGCGGAGTAGTAGCGCCCGTACTCGTCCTGGCGCAGGTAGAGCCGCAGCCGCCGCCGCTCCTGCAGGTACAGGACGCTGGTGACGATGGAGCGCAGCTCGTCGGCCGGGGTCTGGAAGAGCTCGTCGCGCGGGTAGGTCTCCAGGATCTGGAGCAGGTCGCGCCCGTCGTGGCTGCTCGGCGAGAAGCCGGCGCCCTCCAGGACCTCCTGGACCTTGCGCTTGACGACGGGGACCCGGCGGACGGACTCGGTGTAGGCGGCCGAGGAGAACAGGCCGAGGAAGCGCCGCTCGCCGACGACGTTGCCGGCCGCGTCGAACTTCTTCACGCCGATGTAGTCGAGGTACGAGGGGCGGTGCACGGTCGCCCGGCTGTTGGCCTTCGTCAGGATCAGCAGCTTGTGCTCGCGCGCCTTGGCGCGGGCGTCGGCGGGCAGCCGGCTGAAGGACGGCGAGACGGGGTGGGCGTGCGGGTCGTCGCCGCTGTGGTGCGGGTCGGAGCGCAGGATGCCGAGGCCGGTGCCGGGGACGGCGGACAGGGCGTCGCCGTTGACCAGCTCGTACTCGCGGTAGCCGAGGAAGGTGAAGTGGTCGTCGGAGAGCCAGCGCAGCAGCTCCCGGGCCTCCTCGACCTCGGTGGGCCGCAGGTCGGAGGGAGTGGGCTCCTCGGGCAGGGTCTCGGCGATGCGCAGCGCGGCGTCGCGCATCTTCTCCCAGTCCTCGACGGTCTCGCGGACGTCGGACAGGACGCGCAGCAGGTCGGAGGTGATCTGCTTGAGGTCGGCCTTGTCGGTCTCGCGGTCGATCTCGACGTGGATCCAGGACTCGTTGAGCGCGTCGTGCGGCAGCTGGTCCTTGGGCAGCTGCTTGGCGAGGACCTCGATGAGCTTGCCGGTCACGTCACGGCGGACGAGGACCTGCGGGTGGATGACGACGTGGATGCCGCGGCCCTGGCGGGACAGCTCGTTGGTGACGGAGTCCACGAGGAACGGCATGTCGTCGGTGACGACCTCCACGACGGAGTGGCTGCAGGTCCAGCCGTTCTCCTCCACCGTCGGCGTGTGGACGCGGACGTTCGCGGTGCCCTGGGGACGGTTCTCCGCGAGCCGGTAGTGCGAGAGCGCGGCACCGAAGACGTCGACGGGGTCGCGGTCCGTCAGGTCTTCTGGCGCGGTGTGCAGGTAGTAGCGCTGGAGGTAGTCGAGCAGGGTGGCCCGGTCCGGACGCTCCCCGTTCTCCGGCCCCGTCGGAAGTCGCCCCCCGGCCGGGCTGTTCTCAGCTACCCGGGCAGCCCGATCGAGCAGCTCGGCCTTGGCTTCGTCCAGCTTGGTCTGCATGTCCTCTGACTCCTGTCGCGCGCCGTTGCGTGACGTCGGTGGAAGAAAGGACACAACGCCACGACGCGGTGGTACCGGTCGAAGTCGACGTTATGCCGCGATGAGAGATGTCCGGGTGCATCTCGGCCACTGCGCAGGTCGTGCCTGCCGGGACCGTCGTGCCCGGGCGGAAGGGATCGGCGAACGCACCGTCGGCCCGGCCGCTGTGGCGGACCGGGCGGAAGCCGGGGGCTGCACTGCCCCCTCGGCATATCGCGCTGATCACGGGAAAAGCCTATCGCTGTTGCCCCCCGGCCCGTCATGGTCCTTATGTGTACAAAAGCTGGGGTGGAAGTTTGACACTGTGGACAGCGACGAATGGTTACCCGGGGCATACCGACGAGGGCTCTAGGGGAGTCGCCATGGCGAAGATCTTGATCGTGACCGGGGACGCGGCGGAGTCGCTGGAGGTGATGTACCCGTACCAGCGCCTCCTGGAGGAGGGGTACGAGGTCGACATCGCCGCCCCCGCCCGCAAGCAGCTCCGCTTCGTCGTGCACGACTTCGAGCCGGGCTACGACACGTACACCGAGAAGCCGGGCTACACCTGGCCCGCGGACCTGGCCTTCTCGGAGGTCGACCCGGGCGAGTACCTGGCCGTCGTCATCCCGGGCGGGCGCGCCCCGGAGTACCTGCGCAACGACCCGGAGCTGCGCAAGATCCTCAAGTCCTTCTTCGACGCCGACAAGCCGGTGGCCCAGATCTGCCATGGCCCCCTCCTGACCGCCGCGATCGGCGGCCTGGAGGGCCGCCGGGTGACCGCGTACCCGGCCCTGGAGCTCGACATGCAGTCGGCGGGCGCCAGCTTCCAGGACACGGCGGCAGTCGTCGACGGCCGACTCGTCTCCTCCCGGGCCTGGCCGGACCACCCGACCTGGATGCGGGAGTTCCTGAAGGTCCTGCGAGAGGCGAAGGCCTAGGAAGCCCGCCGCCGGGGGTTTGCGGGCAATCGTTCCACAGGGCGGAACGATTGGGCACAAACCCCCCACCGGGCCGCACCCGGCCCCGCTCCCCCGCGCCCCCCACCGAGGGCGCCCGCTAGACCAGCTCCTCCGCCACGGCCACCGCTTCCGCCAGCGAGTCGACGACGGGCACACCGACCCGCTCCAGGCTGCGGCGACTGTGCGACCCACCGGTGTACAGCACCGCCCGCGCCCCCACGTGCAACGCCGCCACCGCGTCATCCGCCGCATCCCCGATGACGACGACCCGCTCCGCCGGCACCCGCAGCTCCGCCAGGTGCCGCACCATGTGCCCGGACTTTCCGTCCGTGGACCGGTCCACCCGCCCGTCGACCCGCAGGAACCGCTCGGCGATCCCGTGCCGCCGCACCAGCGGTATCAGCTCCTCGTGCGGCGCGAGTGACAGCAGCGACTGCGTGAGACCGGACTCCTGACGCGCCGCGAGCAGCTCCGCGGCACCCGCGGTGAGACCGCAGCCCTCGGCCTGCTGCCAGTAGTGACGATGGAAGGCGCCGTCCATGACGAGCCACTCCTCGTCCGTCGGCAGCCGCCCCATCAGCCGCTCATAGAACTTCGGCACCGGCACCGTGTACAGCTCGCGGTACCGCTCCAGCGTGATCTGTTCGAGCCCCAGCTCGGCGAAGGCCGCGTTCGTCGCGCCGATCACCGCGGCGATGTCGTCGAGCAGCGTGCCGTTCCAGTCCCAGACCAGGTGTTTTCCGTGCTTCCCCATGGAGGCACACGGTACCGGCCGGCGGCTCAGCCCAGCAGCGCCGGGATCTCCTGGACCCCGTACCAGAGCAGCTCGTGGTCCTCGGCGCCGTCCACGACGAACTGGGCGTCGTCGTCGCCCTGATCCGCCGCCCCGAGCGCGTCGGCGGCGGCGGAGACGTCCGCGCGGGCGTCGTCGGCGTCGGCGTGCACCGCCGCGGCCTTGGCCAGCGGTACGGCGCCGGCGATCCGCACCTCGCCGAGCGAGCTCGCGTCGAGCCCGCGGTCCGGGTCGACGACCGCGTCCTTGTCGGCCACGTCCACGGCGACGACGATCCGCCGCCGCGCGGCCTCGGGGTCGCCCGCGAGCAGCCGCAGCGAGGCCGCGGCGGCGCGGTTGAGGGCGGCGTACTCCAGCTCCTCGATGTCGTCGGAGACGTACCACTCGCGCAGGGCGGGGGTGACGGCGTAGGCGGTGAGGGGCCCGGGGCCGAGCTCGCCCGCCTTGTGCGCCTGTGCGAGACCGGACAGGGTCAGGGGGACGTACACGCGCATGGCTGGCCGCTTTCGTAGTCGGAGACGCCCTCAGGATACGTGCGGAGTCCCCCTTCGGGGCCCCCGGCCCAGCCCCCGACCCCGTCACCCCCGCAGGCCGCGTCACGGGGCTCACGGGGGCCCCGGGAGCCCTCCCCTCACCCTGATAGGTGAATCGCGCCGGGCCCCCGCACACGGGCCCGAGCCCCTTGCCCGGGCGGTCGGCATCCCCGTACAAGATCCCCAACGAAGTTACCGACAGGTATCGGTCGGTGACGCAACGCGACGAACGGGGACGCCATGACCACGCCCACGCACCCCACGACCCACCCCCACCGCTCCACCCGCCCCACCGGCTCCACCCGCCCCGCGGGCCCCGCCGGAACCGCCCCCCGCGGCCGCGCGGGCTCCGCCCCGCGCCGGATGGTCCCCCCGCACGCCGTCTTCGCGGAAAAGCTGCTCGCCGTGCTCAGCGGGGAGCGTCCCGTGCACTGGATGCTCGGCCACACCGTGGGCGAGGCGTACGAGCAGCTCGTCCGGCTCGCCCCCGAGACCCCGCTGCGCTCCTACGGCCCCCGCCCGGTCGTGCGCCGCTGCTCCGCCCGGCCGCCGGGCCCCAACGCCGTCGAGGCCTGCGCGACCATCGCGACCGGTGAGCGCGTCCGCGCCATGGCCTTCCGCCTGGAACGCGGCCAGGACCGCCGCTGGCGCTGCGCGGCGGTGGAAGTCGACGGACTGCCCTCGTAGGCGCACGAAAGGGCCGGTCACCGCACCCGGTGACCGGCCCTTTCGCTCGGCAGTGCTGCCGACTACTTCTTGCGGCGGCGCCCGCCCGCGCTCTTCTGCGCCTTGCGGCGCTCCGCGCGGGTCAGCCCGTCGCCGGCCTCGCCGCCGTCGGAGGCGAAGTCGCCCTCGATGACCGAGCCGTCACCGTCGACCTTCGGCGCGGAGAAGTGCAGCCGGTCCGGACGCTGCGGCGCGTCGAGGCCCTTGGCGCGGATCTCCGGCCGCCCGGCGCCGGCCGGGACCGAGTCCTTCTCCAGGGACGGGGAGTCCTGCACCGGGAGCTCCTCGACCTGCTGCTCGACCTGGACCTCCAGGTTGAACAGGTAGCCGACGGACTCCTCCTTGATGCCCTCCATCATCGCGGAGAACATGTCGAAGCCCTCGCGCTGGTACTCGACCAGCGGGTCCTTCTGGGCCATCGCCCGCAGGCCGATGCCCTCCTGCAGGTAGTCCATCTCGTAGAGGTGCTCACGCCACTTGCGGTCGAGCACCGACAGGACCACGCGCCGCTCCAGCTCGCGCATGATCTCCGAGCCGAGCTGCTTCTCGCGGGCGTCGTACTGCTCGTGGATGTCGTTCTTGACGGACTCCGCGATGAACTCGGCCGTGATGCCCGCCCGGTCGCCGGCCGCGTCCTCGAGCTCCTCGACCGTGACCTTGACCGGGTAGAGCTGCTTGAACGCGTTCCACAGGCGGTCCAGGTCCCACTCCTCGGCGAAGCCGTCGGCGGTCTCCTGGCGGATGTAGTCGTCGATCGTGTCGTCCATGAAGTGGCGCACCTGCTCGTGCAGGTCCTCGCCCTCCAGGACGCGGCGGCGCTCGCCGTAGATGACCTCGCGCTGGCGGTTGAGGACCTCGTCGTACTTCAGGACGTTCTTGCGCGTCTCGAAGTTCTGGCTCTCGACCTGGCCCTGCGCGGAGGCGATGGCCCGGGTGACCATCTTGTTCTCGATCGGCACGTCGTCCGGCACGTTCGCCATCGCCATCACGCGCTCGACCATCGCGGCCTTGAACAGGCGCATCAGGTCGTCGCCGAGCGACAGGTAGAAGCGGGACTCGCCCGGGTCGCCCTGACGGCCGGAACGACCGCGGAGCTGGTTGTCGATACGGCGGGACTCGTGGCGCTCGGTGCCCAGGACGTACAGGCCGCCGAGCTCCTTGACCTCCTCGAACTCCGCCTTGACGGCCTTCTCGGCCCGCTCAAGGGCGCCGGGCAGGGCCGCGGCCCACTCCTCGACGTGCTCGACCGGGTCCAGGCCCGCCTGGCGCAGCTCGGCCTCGGCGAGGTCGTCGGGGTTGCCGCCGAGCTTGATGTCCGTACCGCGGCCGGCCATGTTGGTGGCGACGGTGACGGCGCCGCGGCGGCCCGCCTGGGCGACGATCGCGGCCTCGCGCTCGTGGTGCTTGGCGTTCAGCACCTCGTGCGGGATGCCGCGCTTGCTGAGCTGCTGCGACAGGTACTCGGACTTCTCGACCGAGGTGGTGCCGACGAGGACCGGCTGGCCCTTCTCGTGCTTCTCCGCGATGTCGTCGACGACGGCGGCGAACTTGGCGACCTCGGTCCGGTAGATCAGGTCCGGCTGGTCCTTGCGCTGCATGGGCTTGTTCGTCGGGATCGGGACGACGCCCAGCTTGTAGATCTGGTGGAACTCGGCCGCCTCGGTCATGGCCGTACCGGTCATGCCGGAGAGCTTGTCGTAGAGGCGGAAGAAGTTCTGGAGGGTGATCGTGGCGAGCGTCTGGTTCTCGTCCTTGATCTGCACCCCCTCCTTGGCCTCGATCGCCTGGTGCATGCCCTCGTTGTAGCGGCGGCCGGCGAGGATACGACCGGTGTGCTCGTCGACGATCATGACCTCGCCGTCGATGACGACGTAGTCCTTGTCCTTCTTGAACAGTTCCTTCGCCTTGATGGCGTTGTTCAGGTAACCCACGAGCGGGGTGTTCACCGACTCGTAGAGGTTGTCGATGCCCAGCCAGTCCTCGACCTTGGCGACGCCGGACTCGTGGATGCCGACCGTGCGCTTCTTCTCGTCGACCTCGTAGTCGCCGGTCTCCTCGATGCCCTTCAGCGGGTTGCCGGGCTCGCCCTTGACGAGGCGGGTGACCAGCTTGGCGAAGTCGCCGTACCACTTGGTGGCCTGGTCGGCCGGGCCGGAGATGATCAGCGGCGTACGGGCCTCGTCGACGAGGATCGAGTCGACCTCGTCGACACACGCGTAGTTGTGGCCGCGCTGGACGAGCTCGTCCTGGGACCACGCCATGTTGTCGCGCAGGTAGTCGAAGCCGAACTCGTTGTTCGTGCCGTACGTGATGTCGCACGCGTACTGCTCGCGGCGCTGGGCCGGCGTCATGTTGGCCAGGATGCAGCCGACGCTCAGGCCCAGGAAGCGGTGGACGCGGCCCATCATCTCGGAGTCGCGCTCGGCCAGGTAGTCGTTCACCGTGATCAGGTGCACGCCCTTGCCGGACAGCGCGTTCAGATACGCCGGGAGGGTGCCGACGAGGGTCTTGCCCTCACCGGTCTTCATCTCGGCGACATAGCCGAGGTGCAGGGCAGCGCCGCCCATGATCTGGACGTCGTAGTGGCGCTGGCCGAGGACGCGCTTGGCGGCCTCGCGGACGGTGGCGAACGCCTCCGGAAGCAGGTCGTCGAGGCTCTCGCCGTCGGCGTAGCGCTGCTTGTACTCATCGGTAAGCGCCCGCAACTCGGCGTCGGAGAGGTTGACGAAGTCCTCTTCGATGGAGTTGACCTGGTCCGCGATGCGGTGCAGTTTGCGCAGGATCTTGCCTTCGCCTGCACGCATGAGCTTGTTGAAGACGGACACTGAGGCTGGTCTCCTTGCCGGTCGGGCCTGGCACTGGGTCTTGTCATGACTCGGGCGCGGGCACGGCAGGTGGTCCCCACCGCAACGGCCATCGTAAGCGAGACCGCCCTCGCGGAGGGAGGCCCGCTGTACGGGAGCCCTGCTCCCGTCCGTGACGCCTCCCTCAAGAAGAACGCACGAGGCCGCCGGAAGGTGCCGCCGGTTACGAAAAGTGTTCGCATCGACTCGGGCGGGTCACCACAATTCCGTCATGGAGCCCATCACTCTCACCACCGAGCGGCTGCGCCTGCGCTCCTTCACGCCGCAGGACCTCGCCGCCGTGCACGCCGCCTGTCAGGACCCCGCCATCCAACGCTGGACCGTCGTCCCCTCGCCTTACACGCACGAGGACGCCGGCTTCTTCGTCAACCGGCTCGTCCCGGAGGGCTGGAGCACCGACCGGGAGTACGCCTTCGCCGTCGAGCCGGTCCAGGGCGGGCCGCTGATCGCCGCGCTCGGCCTGACGTCGCGCGGCGAGGGCGTCCGCGAGGTCGGCTTCTGGATGGCCGCGGAGCACCGGGGCCACGGCTATATGACGGAGGCCGTCCGCGCCGCCGCCCACTGGGCCTTCACCGCGCTCGGCGTCCACCGCCTGGTGTGGCGCGCCGAGGTCGGCAACGGCCCCTCCCGCGCGGTGGCCGAACGGGCCGGGTTCACCCTGGAGGGCGTCGAGCGGGCCGGCCTGCTCAACAAGGGCACGGTCCGCGACGCCTGGACCGGCTCGCTGCTCCCCTCCGACATGGGCCTGCCGGCCCCGACGCCGTATCTGCCGGCGCGGGTCTGAGCCCCCTGCGGCCCCCGGCGGCGGGGTTCGGGGAGCCGGGACCGTTGTCAGTGCCGCGCCCTAGGCTGCGGATCATGACGACCGCTCCGCGCCCCGCCGCCGAACTGTCCGCCGACGAAGCCCGCCGGATCGCCCTGCGGGCCCAGGGGTTCCTGGGCGCGCCCGACCGCAGGGCGGGCGTGCGCGGTGTGCTGCGCCACCTCGGGCAGGTCCAGCTGGACACCATCTCCGTACTGGCCCGCTCGCACGAGCTCATCCCGTACGCGCGCCTGGGCGCGGTCGGCCGCCGGACGGTCGAGGACGCCTACTGGACCGAGGGCCACGCCTTCGAGTACTGGTCGCACGCCGCCTGCATCCTCCCCGTCGAGGAGTGGCCGCTCTTCGCCTTCCGCCGCCGCGCCTACCGCGACCGCCCGCACTGGGGCCACGAGCTGTCCCCCGGGGCGTACGAGGCGGTCATCGCCCAGCTGCGGGCCGAGGGCCCGCGGACGGCGACCGAGCTGGGCGGGGCGAAGAACAAGGGCGAGTGGTGGGACTGGTCCGACTCGAAGATCGCCGTCGAGCGGGCGCTGATGTACGGCGAGGTGGTGGTCACCGAGCGGCGCGGCTGGAAGCGGGTCTACGACCTGGCCGAGCGGGCGGTCCCGGCCGAGCTGCTCCACGACGACCTCGACGACACGGAGTGCCTGCGCCGGCTCGTACGGCAGGCGGGCGAGGCGCTGGGCGTCGGCACCCGCGCGGACATCGCCGACTACCACCGGATCAAGGCCGAGGCCTTCGACGCGGTGGTCGCGGACTCGGGCCTGGTGCCGGTGACCGTGGCGGGCTGGGGGAAGCCGGCCTGGGCGGATCCCGCGGCGCTCGCGAGCGAGCCGCGCGGCCGGCACCGCACGACGCTGCTGTCGCCCTTCGACTCGCTGATCTGGGAGCGGGCCCGCACCGAGCGCATCTTCGGCTTCACCCACCGGCTGGAGGCGTATGTGCCGAAGCAGAAGCGGGTGTACGGCTACTTCGCCATGCCGGTGCTGTCCGGGGGGCGGCTGGTGGGCCGGGTGGACCCGGCGCGGGAGGGCGGCACGCTGGTCGCCCGGCAGGTCTCGCTCGAAGGCCCGAAAGCGGTGCCGGCGGTGGCGCGGGCGCTGCGCGAGGCGGCCGAGTGGGTGGGCTGCGACGCGGTGGCGGTGGAGCGGGTGGACGGTCCGGGCGTCTCCGCAGAGCTCGTCAGGTCGTCCGTCAGGTCGCTGGACTGAAGGCGGCGTACGGCGGTCGCGGGCGGGGAGCCGTGACCGTCAGCGGATCTCCAGGATCTTCTCCCGCATCGCGTAGACCACGGCCTCCATCCGGGAGTGCAGCTGGAGCTTCTCCAGGATGTTCCGGACGTGGTTCTTCACGGTGTTCTCGGAGATGAACAGCTCCTTGGCGATGTCCCGGTTGTTCATCCCGGTCGCGACCAGCTTGAGGACCTCGAGCTCGCGGTCGGTCAGCCGGGGCGCGGGCACCAGTCGCCGCTCGTCGGTGCGCTGGATCATCGACTTGAACTCGGTGAGCAGCTTGGAGGCCATCGACGGGCTGATCTGCGACTGGCCGTCGGCGACCGCGCGGATCGCGGTGGCCACCTCGTCGGTGGAGATCTCCTTCAGGAGGTAGCCGGTGGCACCCGCCTTGATGGCGTCGTAGAGGTCGGCCTCCTCGTCGCTGATCGTCAGCATGATGATCTTCGCGCTGGGGGCCACCTCCTTGATGGAGGTGCAGGCCTCGATGCCGCCGCGCTTGGGCATCCGTACGTCCATCAGCACGATGTCGGGCAGCAGATCGGCCGCCTTGTCGACGGCCTCCGCCCCGTCCCCGGCCTCGCCGACGACCTGGATGTCCTCCTCCTGCGCGAGGACGATCTCCAGGCCGCGTCGGAAAAGGGCGTGGTCGTCCACGACGAGCACCCGGATCGGCTCGTCGCGTCCCGAGCCGATGGCCGGATCCGATACCTCCGGATGCACCGTGCCCATGGGCTCCCGCCCGCCGTGCACCGGCCCGAAGCCGTCTGCCATCGTTCCTCCCCCTGAAGGCCGTGGCCTGAAGTCGTGTGCTGAATCGCTCTCGGTCCTCCAACCGCTGCTCGGGGAGCACCGGTTGGCGTGCACGCCATGATTTCATGCCCCGGCGACCTCGCGGTGAACGCGTCGTCGCACGCGGTCGCACACGGTCGCACAGGGGTGCCCCTGGGAGCGCGAGGGGCGCTCCAGGGGCACCGTGTCGGTTCCGCGGCCGCGGCTCGGTCCGGCGAGCTCGGGCCGACGGGTCCGGCGGGCTGGGCCCGCCGGATCGGGTCAGGCGGTTGTGCAGGTCCGTCAGGTCGGTTCAGCCGCCGAGGGCGCCGCCGGCGCCACCGAGGTCCTCACCCGCGAGAGGGTCGCTCTCCAGGTGGATGACTCCGTAGTCGTAGGCGTGTCGCCGGTAGACGACGCTCGGCTGCTTCGTGTCGGAGTCGACGAAGAGATAGAAGTCGTGCCCGACCAGCTCCATCTCGTAGAGCGCCTGGTCGAGCGTCATGGGGGCGGCCTTGTGGGTCTTCTCGCGGACCACCAGCGGCCCTTCGCCCTGGACCTCGATCGAACCCATCATCGTGGTGGGCACGGTGCCGGTCTCCTCCGACACCACCTGGCCGCTGCCGTTGAGCGACGCGACGCCCGGCACCACGTCGGCGACCTCGGCCGCCGAGAGCCTGCCGCTGCCGCGGCGGGTGTACCGCTTGTCGTGCTGCTTGCGCAGTCGTGCCTCCAGCTTGTCGCTGGCGAGGTCGAGCGCTGCGTACGGGTCGCCTGCCGCCGCTTCGGCCCGGATCACCGGGCCTCGGGAGTGGAGGGTGATCTCCACACGGTCGGACCGGTCGGCCTGCCGCGGGTTGTGCTCCTTGGACACCTCGACGTCGAGGCTGATCACCTTGCCGTCGAGCTTCTGGATCTTCTCCAGCTTCAGCTTCTCGGCCACGTGCTTCCGGAACCGCTCGGGCACCTCGGTCTTGCGGCCCTTGACGACGATGTCCACGCAGAACTCCGTTCCCGGATCGCTCAGTACGGCTCCTTGGCCGTCGAGCATCTCCCTTTGCACCAGACCCCGGCGATTGCCGGTGTCTCGGACTTGGCGACTTCGCCCCTCTCCTCCCCAGTCGACAAGCTCCCCACCCCACCAACGAGAGGTTAATTCGCCCTGAACTCCTGTCCTGTAGGCGCACCCGTGCAATAGGTGAGGCGTAGCCTTCGCCATTCCTCACAACCGAACATAGCTCGTTCGGACGGGTGTCGGCACCCGCTGACGGAAGTTACCTCCATTCGGGTGTTCTCACCTCTCACCACCTGCAACGATGCAAGTTCCTCCCGAGTTCCGGTTTATTTCGAACGAGGCCGGAGAGGATGCGACTACCGCTGCCGCCGGGTGTTCGAAAAGGCCTTCCGACCCTCGTTCCTTCGGGCTGTCCGGTAATCCGGGAATGAACGGCCGGTGCACTCCGCGAGAAGCGGCACCCAGTGCCCTCGCCGCCTCCGCGAGCGACGCCCCCGTCGTCATCAGATCGTCCACCAGGACCACCCGTCCGGACGTCCGCGCGGCCTCGTCCAGAAGCCTCGCGCCGCTCGCCGCGACCTCCAGGGCCCCGGCGAGGTTGGCCAGTCGATCGCGCGCCCCGAGCCCCGCCTGGTCGGCGACCGGCCGGCACTGCCGCAGCACCGGCAGCACCCGCGCCGCCCGCCCCGCGCTCCGCAGCCGCGCCGCCGCGGCCAGCGCGATCCGCCGCGTCGGATCGTGGCCACGCGCACGCACGGAGCGCCGCGAGGAGGGCACCGGTACGAGGAGAAGCGGTCCGCCTCCGGACGCGTCCCAGGGCCCCGCGGCGGCCGCCACGGCACCCGCGAGCGCGGCGCCCAGCGGCCGGGCGAGCGGCAGCGCCCCGCGCTCCTTGTGGGCGAGGAGCAGCGCGCGCACGGCACCCTCGTAC
This sequence comes from Streptomyces sp. NPDC020422, assembly GCF_044386705.1. Lineage (NCBI taxonomy): Bacteria > Bacillati > Actinomycetota > Actinomycetes > Kitasatosporales > Streptomycetaceae > Streptomyces > Streptomyces sp. NPDC020422. Next base: position 767,411 of record NZ_JBIRVJ010000002.1, read on the forward strand.
GGCACGGCGGCGTGGACGACCGGCAGCCCCGGGGGTTCGGGCAGCGGCCGCACCCTGCGGGGAGCGGCCCCGGTCAGACCGCTCTCGCACGGCGGGCACAGCGCCGTACGAGGTCTGCCGCAGCCTCCGCAGGCGACCGGCAGCACCAGCCCGGCGATCTCGCGCCACCACCCCCGCATGGCTCCACTGTCCTCCTGCGGCGCCCGCCCGGCCACCCCTGTGGACAACCGGCGGGCCCGCCGCGGCGGACGGTCAGCCGGGGTAGACCGGGGAGCGCCCCGCCTTGACGATGGGCTGCCAGTTCGCCCCCGGCACGAGCCGCACGATGCCGTCGTTGCCGGAGTCCGCGACCACCGGCGACTGGTCGCCGTGCGGGGCGGCGACCGCCGTGACCCCGTTCAGACCCGGCAGGACCGACGTCGTCGACGTGGAACCGTCCGTCTGCACGTACCGCACCTGCTGCACCCCGCCGGCCTCCGTACCGACCACGACCAGCCGGCTCGGACCCGCCCAGGACACGGCGGTGACGGACTCCAGACGGGGCGCGGCCCGCTGCGGGGACTCGACGGAGACGCTCTCGCGGCCCTCGCTGCGGGTCCGCTCGACGCGGCCGATCTGCAGGGTCGTACGGTCGTTCTTCGTCACGAGCAGCGCGATCCGCACCCCGTCCGCGGAGACCCGCAGCGACTCGATCCGGGCGCCGTCCTTGAGCCACGGCGTGCTGACCTCGACCGGCTCGCCCTGGCCGCCGGGCACCATCCACAGGCGCGGCCTCGCCGGGTTGCGGTCGGCGACCCACAGATCGCCGCGGCCGTCCCAGCTCGGCGCCGAAAGCCGCGCGTGCTTGGGCCCGGTGCTGGTCACGATCGGTGCCGCCGGCTCCTCGTCGGAGGTGATCGACGCGACCCTCAACTGGTGCCCGTCCTGCACGATCCCGGCCGCCCGGTTCTCCTCGCGGTCGACCGCGACGTACGTCAGCGGCAGCGTGCCCTGGCCGAACGGGCCCGGCACCTCGACCGGCTTGTCGAGCTGCTTCGAGGCGACCGACAGCATCATCAGCCGGCCGTGCTCGTCCACGAAGAACGGGTTCTCGCCCCGGCCCGGGTCGCGCACCGGCGAGTACTCGTCCGTGGCCTGCCCCTTGCCGAGCAGGCACAGCCGGTTGCCGTCGCTGCCCTGGAGCTCCACCTGCTCGACCCGCGCCGAGGTCAGGTCGCCCAGCGTGAACAGCAGCTGCGCCGCCATGCCCTTGCACACGAGGGCGCTGACGTGGTCCGCCTTGGCGTTGAGCGGGACCTTCAGCGTCGACTGGTCGTCGGTCGTGAGCGTCGTGACGCCCTTCTTCAGCTCCGTGCCGGACGGGAAGCGCGAGTCTACGGCCGGGCTCAGCCAGCCCGTCGGCCCCTCCAGGAGCGCCTTGACGGTCTGCGTCACCGGATCCATCCGGGTGACCGGGTCCTGCCGCTGCCGGATGTAGACGGGGTCGGCGACGACCCAGTTCTCCCCCGAGGCGAAGTAGTACTTGTTGACCGAGCGGTAGTTGCGCAGGAAGTCCGCCTCGCCGAGCACCAGGCCCGAGGGCAGGCTGTCGATGCGCCACTCCTTGGTCTTGCCGTCCGCCGAGGGCTGCCGCACCACGTGGATCGACTCGTTGAACTCGGCGGGCACCTCCGGCCGGTACGCGTGCCGGGCGTCCACCTTGGCGATCCGCCGCCCGGAGATCGGGTACGACTTGCCCTCGTTCTCCGAGTCGGCCATGCGGTCGGCCTGGTCGCGGTCGGGCGCGTTGGTGAGCACGGTGATGCTCGCCTCCGGCCGCCAGGTGCGGGCGGCCTGCCGCGTCAGGTACTTCCGCGCCGTGGCGAAACCGGGGTCGTCGCTCGTCATGGCCTCAAGGAAGCCGTCGACGATCTCCTCCGGATCGGCGTTGTCCCGGGGCGCGACGGCGTACACCCGCACCTGCGAGTCACCGGGGTTGGAGGCCTTCACGGGCCGTACGTCCCCGCTGTCGGGCATGCTCGCGCAGCCGGCCGCCAGCAGCGAGCCGCAGGCCAGCAGCACCACGCCGCGCACCGACCGTCCCCGCCCCAGGGCCTCCCGCTTCCCTCGAAGGTCAGCGCCCACCTGTCCCGCCTTCCTGCTCGCCGCGCCTCGACGCCATCGTCTCGCCGCCGTCGTCCCCGCCCACCGCGGGCCTCGCGACCACCCGGGCACCGCTACCCGGCAGCGCCGTCGGATCGGCCGTCGCCCGCGGCACGGGCGGCAGCCGCGGCGGTACGGGCAGGGCCGGGTGCTCCCCGGCCGGCTGCTGCGGCACCGACGTCAGCCGCGGCCCGGGGGCGGCCGGGGCGGTCGCCTGCTCGCGGTTGCGCCGCGAGTCCTCCGGCTCCAGCGGGATCGGGGAGCCGCGCAGCGGCTCGTCCGCGGTGCGCGGCAGGGTCAGCCGGAACTGCGAGCCGCCACCGGGCTCGCCCCAGGCCTGGAGCCAGCCGCCGTGCAGCCGCGCGTCCTCGACGGCGATCGACAGGCCGAGGCCCGTACCGCCGGTGGTGCGCGCGCGGGCCGGGTCGGCCCGCCAGAAACGGTTGAACACCCGGGTCGCCTCGCCGGGCTTGAGCCCGACTCCGTAGTCGCGCACGGCGACGGCGACGGCCCCGCCGGCGGCGGCCAGCTTCACGGTCACGTCCCGGCCCTCGCCGTGCTCGACGGCGTTCACGACCAGGTTGCGCAGCACCCGCTCGACCCGGCGGGCGTCCGCCTCGGCCACCACGGGCTGCTCGTCGCCGACGACGAGGATCCGGCACCCCTTGCGCTCGGCGAGCGGCTCGGCCCCGCCGATGACCCGCCGCACGACCTGCCGCAGATCTATCGGCTCGGCCTCGAGCGCGGCGGCCCCGGCATCGAACCGACTGATCTCCAACAGATCCGACAGCAGGGACTCGAACCGGTCGAGCTGGTCCCCGAGCAACTCGGCGGACCGGGCGGTCACCGGATCGAAGTCCACCCGGGCCTCGTGGATGACGTCGGCCGCCATCCGCACGGTGGTCAGCGGGGTCCGCAGCTCGTGCGAGACGTCGGAGACGAACCGCCGCTGCATCCGCGACAGGTCCTCCAACTGCTGGATCTTCAGCTGCAGGTTCTGCGCCATCTTGTTGAAGGCCTCGCCGAGGCGCGCGATGTCGTCCTCGCCGGTGACCTTCATCCGCTCCTGGAGCCCGCCGGCCGACAGCCGCTCGGCGACGGCGGCGGCCATCCGCACGGGGGTGACCACCTGCCGCACCACGAACCAGGCGATGGCCCCGAGCAGGACGACGACGAAGAGCCCGGCGGTGGCCAGCGTCGTCTTCACCAGCGCGAGGGAGTCCTCCTCCTGCGTCAGCGGAAAGAGGTAGTAGAGCTCGTACGGCGTGCCGTCGGCGTCGTTGAGCCGCTTGCCGATCACCAGGCCGGGCTCGGACGCCTTGCCGCTGGTGTAGTGGATCCGCGCGGGCTGCTGGAAGGTGCTGGTGCCCTGCGCGACGCTGTGCCGCAGCTCGGCGGGGATGCTGGTGGTCGGGTCGACCTCGCCGGAGGCGCGGGCGCCACGGCTCGCCGTGTTCCCGGTCTCCAGGGACAGCGCGACCACGTTGAACGCGCTCTGGCCGCCACTGGCCAGCTGCTCGACGAGCGTCGAGCGCCAGTTCACGGAGGACCCGGCCCGGCCGCCGTCCTGTCCACCGGGCGCGGACGGCGTGGTCGCCGCCTTGTCCTGGGCGGCCGAGAACCCACCGGCGGCCTGGCTCTGCGCCGCCTTCTCCTTGGCGTCGAGCAGCCCGTTGCGCACCTGGCCGATGACGACGAGGCCGAGCAGCAGCACGACACCGAGCGACATCAGCAGGGTGCCCGCGACCACGCGCACCTGGAGGTTCCGCCGCCACAGCCGTACGGCGGGCAGCAGGGGGCGGCGCACCCAGCGCGCGACGAGCCGGAACACGGGCCCGCCCGGCGCCCCGTCCTGGAGCAGACGGCCGAAACGCGAGCCCCCCCGCCCCGGTCCGGCAGCCCGCCCCGTACGGACTCCCGGATCCCCGGGCTTCGGAGCAGTACTGCCTGCGCTCATGTCAGCTCGGCCCCGCCTTGTACCCGACGCCGCGAACGGTCACGACGATCTCGGGACGCTCGGGGTCCTTCTCGACCTTCGACCGCAGTCGCTGCACATGCACGTTCACCAGGCGGGTGTCGGCCGCGTGCCGGTATCCCCACACCTGCTCGAGCAGCACCTCGCGCGTGAACACCTGCCACGGCTTGCGCGCCAGCGCCACGAGCAGGTCGAACTCGAGCGGCGTCAGCGCGATCGACTGGCCGTCCCGCTTGACGGAGTGCCCGGCCACGTCGATGACCAGATCCCCGATGGTGAGCTGCTCCGGCGCCGGCTCCTCCGACCTCCGCAGCCGCGCCCGGATCCGGGCGACGAGCTCCTTCGGCTTGAACGGCTTGACGATGTAGTCGTCCGCACCGGACTCGAGCCCGACGACGACGTCGACGGTGTCGCTCTTGGCCGTGAGCATGACGATCGGCACCCCGGACTCGGCCCTGATCAGCCGACAGACCTCGATGCCGTCCCGCCCGGGCAGCATCAGATCGAGCAGCACCAGATCCGGCTTGGCCTCCCGAAAAGCGGCGAGTGCCTTGTCACCGTCCGCAACGAACGACGGCTCGAAACCTTCACCCCGCAGCACGATCCCGAGCATCTCGGCCAGTGCGGTGTCGTCGTCGACGACAAGAACGCGTCCCTTCATATCGACATCATCCCATTTCCGTATCAGTCTCAAGGCGACTGGTGAGATACCTCACCGACCTGCGGCGACGTCCGTCTTGACCCGCCGTGAACCGCCGGTGTCTGTAGGTGTCGATGTCAGACGTGGATGCCGGCCCCGTGACCCCCGTGGTCGCCCAGAACCGTACCGCGCGGGGCCGACAGCGGCCCATGGGGAGAGCTGTCCGAATTCGATGCCTCTTCTCCCGCGCCGAGAGCGGGAGCGCGCGTCGCGGGGCGTGGCACGGTGCGGGGCGAGCGGAGGGGGTCGGCGCCGTCGTCCTCACCCGAGGCGGTGGGGAGAAAGGATCAGGTGGGGCAGGGCCCGTCCGTGGGTGGAGCGCGCGTGGCACGATGGCTCCCGGCCCGCCGCCGTGTCCGGCGGGGGGCCGCAGTGACCGAGCCGGTTCGGCGATCCGGCCCCGCGACCATTCTCGAGGTGGACGACCGTGAACGACACTCCGGGCTGGACCTCGCCCGGATCTGCTCCCTCCGACGGCCAGGACGGCTCCGGCGTGCCCCGGGACGCCTCGCCCGCCGACGGGAACGGCTCCGCCCCGCAGTGGTCCAAGGACCAGCCGCCGGCCGGCCAGTGGCAGGCGCCGACCGTGCCGGCTCCCAGCCCGGCGCCGGGGGCTCAGGCGGGTCCCGGCTGGGGCGGGCAGCCCCCGTACGGCCAGTGGGGCAGGCCGCCGGCCGCGAAGCCCGGAGTGATCCCGCTGCGTCCGCTCACCATGGGCGAGATCCTCGACGGCGCGGTGACGACGATGCGCCGCTACTGGCAGACGGTGCTGACCGTGTCCGTCACGGTCGCGGTGATCACCGAGCTCGCCAACATCCTGATCCAGCGCTTCGTCGTGCCGCCCCCGCCGGAGATCGACCCCAACGCCAGTCCGGCCGAGGCGATCGACCAGAGCATGGAGTCCATCCAGGCCAGCCTGATCGGCATGGGCCCCGCCCTGATCGTGACGCTCGCCGCCTCCCTGGTGAGCGCCGCTCTGCTGACCGTGGTGATCAGCCGGGCCGTCCTCGGGCGTCCGGTGACCCTCGGCGCGGCCTGGCGGGAGGCCCGCCCGCGGCTGCTGCAGCTGCTGGGCCTGACGCTGCTGCTGCCCGTGATGATGGCGGCCATCATGATGGTCGGCCTCCTGCCCGGCCTGCTGCTGGGCGGCACCGGCGGTGACGTCCTCGCGGCGGTCGGCGGCCTGGGCGCGTTCGTCGCCATGGTCTGGCTGATGATCCGCTTCAGCCTGGCCTCCCCCGCCCTGATGCTCGAACGCCAGGGCGTCATCAAGTCCCTCAAGCGGTCCGCGAAGCTCGTCCAGGGCACCTGGTGGCGGATCCTCGGCATCACGCTGCTGACCCAGCTGATGATCTTCGTCTTCACGCTGATCATCGCGATCCCGTTCTTCGTGATCTCCGTCATCGCCAGCGGCAACGGCATCGAGGCCCTCGACTCCACCAGCTTCGAGGTCAGCTGGACCTACCTGATCGTGATGGGCATCGGCGGCGTCGTGACCAGCGCGATCACCTACCCGATCTCCGCCGGCGTCACCGTCCTCCTCTACGTCGACCAGCGCATCCGCCGGGAAGCCCTCGACCTCGAACTGGCCCGCTCCGCCGGTCTGGCCGGCTACGGGGGCTGATGGCGTGACGATCACGGGGGGCACGGCAGGCGACGTACCGGTGGACGTCCCGCGCATCCCCGCCCAGGAGGCGGCGGAACGGGAACTGTCCAAACCGATGTACCACGAGAACGATCCCAACCTGCTCCAGCGCGGCCTCAACCGCTTCTGGGAGTGGATCGGCGACCTCTTCGAGGCGGCCTCCGGGGTCACCCCCGGAGGCGTGGTCGGCCTCGTGGCCGTCGTCGTGGTCGTGCTCGCCGTGATCGGCGCCCTCTGGTGGCGCCTGGGCACCCCCCGCCGGGCGCCCGCCACCAGCGGCGACTCCCTCTTCGCGGACGGCCCCCGCACCGCCGCCGAGCACCGCGCGGCCGCCGCCCGGCACGCCGCCGCGACCCAGTGGAACCCGGCCGTCCAGGAACGCATGCGGGCCATCGTCCGCTCCCTCGAGGAGCGCGCCCTGCTCGACCCCCGCCCCGGCCGCACCGCAGACGAGGCGGCCGCGGAGGCCGGCCGGGCGCTGCCCGCCCACGCCGAAGGACTGCGCTCCGCCGCCCGCGCCTTCGACGACGTCACATACGGCGGCCGCACCGCGGACGAGGCCTCGTACCGGCGCATCGAGGAACTCGACACCGCGCTGGAGCGGACCAAGCCGACCCTCGAACCGCCGGCCACGGCCACCGCCTTCACGGAGGCCCCGCGATGAGCCGGCCGACCGCCAGCGCCACCTCGACCTCGCTGACCGCCCGCCAGATCTGGACCCGCGCGCGCGGCGCCCTGCTGCTCCTCGTCCTGATCCTGATCGGCGGCATCGTCCTGGCCACGATGCGCTCGTCCGACCACCACGGGCGCCTCGACCCGCGCTCCGCCGACGCGTACGGCAGCCGCGCCGTCGCCGAACTCCTCAAGGCCCAGGGCGTCACCGTCGACGTGACCACCACGCTCGCCGGGGCCACCGCCGCCACCGGCGCGGACACCACCCTCCTCGTCACCACGCCGGACCTGCTCACCGACGACCAGCAGGCCACCCTGTACGCCTCGATGGACCGCTCGGCCGGCCGCACCGTCCTGCTCGGCGCGGGCCTCCCCTCCCTCGGCACCCTCACCACGGGCATCACCACCGGCACCACCAGCCCGGTGTCGACCCTGCAGCCCTCCTGCACCCTGACCGCCGCCACCCGCGCCGGCAGCGTCGACCTCGGCGGCGAGCGCTACGTCACCGACCACACCACGGCTGACAGCTGCTACTACTCCGACGGCCTGCCGACCCTGGTCCGCATCCCCGGCGAGGGCACCGCCGACACCGTGCTGCTCGGCTCCCCCGAACTCCTCTACAACAAGCGCCTCGCCCACCAGGGCAACGCCTCCCTCGCGCTGCAGCTCCTCGGCTCCCGGCCCCATCTCGTCTGGTACCTCCCCTCGCTCGCCGACACCACGGCCGACCCCGACTCCGAGGACACCGGCGGCGCCTTCCTCGACCTGATCCCCTCCGGCTGGCTGTGGGGCACCCTCCAACTCGCCGTCGCCGCCCTGCTCGCCGCCATCTGGCGCGGCCGCCGCCTGGGCCCCCTCGTGACCGAGCGGCTCCCGGTCGCCGTGCGCGCCTCCGAGGCCACGGAGGGTCGCGCCCGCCTCTACCGCAAGGCCGACGCCCGCGACCGCACCGCCACCGTCCTGCGCACCGCGACCCGCACCCGCCTCGCCCCGCTCCTGGGCGTCCCCACCCGGGACGCCCACTCGGCCGAGCTCCTCCTCCCCGCACTCTCCGCCCGGCTCCCCGGAACCTCCGGCGACCCCCGGGACCTCCTCTTCGGCGCGGCTCCCACCGACGACGCCGCCCTCATCCGCCTGGCAGACCAACTCGACGCCCTCGAAAGAGAGGTACGCACCTCATGAGCGCCCCGACCCCCGAGACCCCCACGACCTCGGACAGCGCCCGCGCCTCCCTGGAGGCCCTGCGCACCGAGATCGGAAAGGCCGTGGTCGGCCAGGACCCCGCCGTCACCGGTCTCGTCGTCGCCCTGCTCTGCCGCGGACACGTCCTCCTCGAAGGCGTCCCCGGCGTCGCGAAGACCCTCCTGGTCCGCGCGCTCGCCTCCGCCCTCGAACTCGACACCAAGCGCGTCCAGTTCACCCCCGACCTGATGCCGGCCGACATCACCGGCTCCCTCGTCTACGACGCCAGGACCGCCGAGTTCTCCTTCCAGCCCGGTCCGGTCTTCACCAACCTGCTGCTCGCCGACGAGATCAACCGCACTCCTCCGAAGACCCAGTCCTCGCTCCTGGAGGCCATGGAGGAGCGTCAGGTCACCGTGGACGGCGCACCCCGCCCGCTGCCCGAGCCGTTCCTGGTCGCCGCGACCCAGAACCCCGTCGAGTACGAGGGCACCTATCCGCTGCCCGAGGCCCAACTCGACCGGTTCCTGCTCAAGCTGACGGTCCCTCTGCCCTCACGCGAGGACGAGATCAACGTCCTGACCCGGCACGCCCAGGGCTTCGACCCCCGCGACCTGAAGGCCGCCGGTGTACGCCCGGTCGCCGGCCCCGCCGAACTGGAGGCCGCCCGGGAGGCCGTGGCCAAGGTGGCGGTCTCCCCCGAGATCGCCGGCTACGTCGTCGATATCTGCCGTGCCACGCGTGAATCCCCCTCGCTCGCCCTCGGCGTCTCCCCCCGAGGAGCCACCGCCCTGCTTTCCACGGCCCGCGCCTGGGCCTGGCTCACCGGCCGGGACTACGTCACCCCGGACGATGTGAAGGCCCTGGCCCTGCCGACCCTCCGTCATCGCATCCAACTGCGGCCCGAGGCCGAGATGGAGGGAGTCACCTCCGACTCCGTCATCAACTCGATCCTCGCCCACGTCCCCGTACCCCGCTGAGAACGGCGCCCCATGGCCCTCACCGGACGAACCGCGCTGCTCGCCGCCCTCGGATCGCTGCCCGTGGGCATCCTCGCCCCCAGTTGGACGGGGATGCTCGCGGTGAACGCGCCCCTCTCCCTCGCAATTCTGTGCGACTACGCCTTGGCCGCGCCAGTGAGAACGCTCCAGTTCACCCGAAGTGGTGATACAAGCGTTCGACTGGGTGACGGTGCGGACGTCCAGCTCACGGTCACCAACCGGTCCCGCCGCCGTCTGCGCGCCCGGGTCCGCGACGCCTGGCCCCCGAGCAGCACCCAGACCCCCGCACGGCAGCAGCTGACGATCCCCGCCGGCGAGCGCCGCCGGCTCTCCACCACCCTGCGCCCCAGCCGCCGCGGCGACCACCGCGCCGAGCGCGTCACCATCCGCTCGTACGGCCCCCTCGGCCTCGCCGCCCGCCAGGGCAACCACGAGGTCCCCTGGACGCTCCGCGTGCTCCCGCCGTTCGCCAGCCGCAAGCACCTGCCCTCACGCCTGGCACGCCTCCGCGAACTCGACGGCCGCACCAGCGTCCTGACGCGCGGCGAGGGAACCGAGTTCGACAGCCTGCGCGAGTACGTCCCCGGCGACGACACCCGCTCCATCGACTGGCGGGCCACGGCACGCCGGACCACGGTCGCCGTCCGCACCTGGCGTCCCGAGCGCGACCGGCACATCCTCGTCGTCCTCGACACCGGCCGCACCTCGGCCGGCCGCGTGGGCAACGTCCCACGCCTCGACGCCTCGATGGACGCCGCGCTCCTCCTGACCGCCCTGGCCTCCCGCGCCGGCGACCGCGTGGACCTCCTCGCCTACGACCGGCGGCTCCGCGCCCAGGTCCAGGGCCGCTCGGCGAGCGACGTACTGCCCGCCGTGGTCGACGCCCTGGCACCCCTCGAAGCCGAACTCGTGGAGACCGACGCCCGCGGCCTCGCGGCCACCGCCCTCGCCCGGGCTCCTCGCCGGTCCCTGATCGTCCTGCTCACCGGTCTGGACGCGGCCCCGGTCGAAGAGGGCCTCCTCCCCGTCCTGCCGCAGCTCACCCAGCGCCACACGGTCCTGGTGGCCTCCGTCGCCGACCCCCGTGTCGCCGAGATGGCAGCCAAGCGAGGCACCATCGACGGCGTCTACGAGGCCGCGGCCGCCACCCAGTCCCAGGCCCAGCGTCTCCGCACCGCGGAACAGCTCCAGCGCCACGGCGTCACCGTCGTGGACGCGACCCCGGACAACCTGGCCCCCGCCCTCGCGGACGCCTACCTGGCCCTGAAGGCGGCCGGCCGCCTCTGATTCATGGTCGGCCCCAGTGGAACCCTGCGCCCCGAAGGGGCCAGGGACCACACAAACGCCCACGTAAAAGCCTGTAAACGCAGAAAAGCCCCGCACCAGAGGTGCGGGGCTTTCCCACAATGATTGTTCGGCGGCGTCCTACTCTCCCACAGGGTCCCCCCTGCAGTACCATCGGCGCTGAAAGGCTTAGCTTCCGGGTTCGGAATGTAACCGGGCGTTTCCCTAACGCTATGACCACCGAAACACTATGAAGTTGAACTCAAGCCGCACCCCTCAGGGGGCGAGTTCGTTACTTCAGAACTAACACAGTGGACGCGAGCAACTGAGGACAAGCCCTCGGCCTATTAGTACCGGTCAGCTCCACCCATTACTGGGCTTCCACATCCG
>NZ_JBIRVJ010000003.1:0-102580 GCF_044386705.1 Streptomyces sp. NPDC020422
GGTACTGCAGGGGGGACCCTGTGGGAGAGTAGGACGCCGCCGAACAATCATTGTGGGAAAGCCCCGCACCTCTGGTGCGGGGCTTTTCTGCGTTTTGGGAATGAAGTTCCGGGAGAATGTGAGGGGTGGGCTCGTTCATGAGCCCACCCCTCAGTGTGACGAGACGTTCACTTGATCTCTGCGGTGGTCCGGGAGCCGGTCCCGGTCAGTTCCCGCAGCTTCTCGCGAGTCTCCGCGTCGGTGGAGTAGATAAGAGTGCCGACCAGCCCGCGGGTGAGCAACACCTTGTACGTGTTGCGGATGAGCCGGTCCACGTCCGCGTCCGGGGTCGACGTCTTGAAGACGGGGTCCTTGGATGCCGTACGGTCCGTGACCCAGCGATCGCTTCGCCAGATCAAGTCCGGGCCGATGATGACGCCGTTCCAGTCGTACTCGAAGCCCTGCGCCGTGTACACGGATCCGACCTGCCCGAAGCCGGCCGGGTCGATCGCCCAAAGCGGGGCCGGCGGGGCGCCACCGACGGCGCGTTCACCGAAGACGGTCCACGGACGGGCCCAGTCGCCGATGACGACGTCCGCGGGGAGTTCCTCTCCGGGGTGCACCTTGGTCGTCCACTTCCAGCAGTAGCCCGCCGTTATGCGCGCGGTGTACCCCTGGGCTCGGCGGGTGTCGAGGAATGCTTCCAGTTCCTGCGGGGAGTCGGCGACTCTGACGTCCATGCGCCCGTCGGGCTCCCAGGCTGTCGGGCCGTCTTCCGGGGGGTCGAGCAGCTGCGCGACCCAACGCAGATACGCGTCACTTCCCCCGCTGCGGAAGTGCCCTTGCAGGGAGATGATCCGGCAGTCGATCCCCTTGGCTTCGGCGGCAGCTCGGATCAAGTCGACGGTCCCGACCTCACCAGGACGTACGGTCTGGAGCTCGTCCAGGAGGAACACGGAAACCCGTGCGGCATCGATCAGCTCCTCTACCTGGGCCTTCCCCGTCCGCAGTGAGGCCCTCGTGTAGCGGTTGGCAGAGGTTTGGCGGAGGCGATGGGCTTCGTCGCAGATCAGTACGTCGACGCTGTTGGGCTCGGCGCTGATGAAGGTGTTGAAGTAGGTGAAGAGCTTCTGGGTTTCGCGACTTCCCGCGCCGGCCAGCTTTCGAACGCTCTTCGTGAACGAAGCAGAACCCGTGGCGTGCAGAGCGGTGAGTCCTCGGCGGTGGAACTCTCCTAGGAGAGCCAAAGCGATGGCGCTCTTTCCTGAGCCGGGGCCGCCGGTGACGATGACCACCGTCTTCCGGTCCGAACGCTGGGCCCTGTGGACCGCGTACAGCACCTCGTCATAGGCGACGCGCTGTTCGTCGAGCAGGACAAGCTGTTCCCGGTCGCGGACTTCCGCGGCGGCGATGTCCATGAGGCGCTTGGCGGGCCGCGTCCGCCCTGTGAGCAGTTCGTTGGCCGCCGCTTCCCCGGAGTGACGCGCCAAGCGCTCTCTGAGGAAGGAGATGAATTCTCGTCGGCTGTCCGCGGTGAACAGTGATCCCTGCGCTCCGCGCTCGCCGCGGTGGAGATCGGCGCTGTCGAAATCGGTCGCGTTGTAGAGGTAGGCGGCGCCGGTGATCCGTTCGGGATGCCCGGCGAGTGCCTCCAGGGTGGATGCCAGGTAGTCGCTGTAGCGGCGGGCTTGCTCGACGGGATTGAGCACAGGTTGTGGGTACGGGGCGACACGGCACAACGTCGGCTCGCCCTCCACCGGCTCTGCGTTGCTCCACTGCTTGACCTCGATGAGGATGTACGAGGGGTCCCCGCTGTCCGGATGAACCCCGGCCAGAATCACGTCAGCCCGCTTGGACGTGAGCGGCAGCTCGTACTCCATAATCATTTCGACCTGGTCGAGCCCGGCGTCCATCAGCACTCCCACGAGCGCGGCAATGCTTCGTTCCCAGAGGGCCACCTGAGACGCACCGAGCTCGTGACCGTACGAATCGGTGATGCGCTTGAGTGCCTCAGCGGACAGCGAACCCTCGTGCGCCTGCGCGGCGACTTCGTATGCCGGTGCGTGGAACAGCAAGGAGCGCCCCCAGAAGTGGCGTGCAGGTCATTGGGCGATCGAGATGATCCGTCGGGAGCACCTGCGTCGGCAGAGCGTTGCGTACGTGACCCTCTTCGCCTGTTTGCTCAACCCTACCTCCGCGAATCGCGACTCCCTGCCCCGTGTGACCAGGGGCAGGGAGGGGAGGGCGGGCGCTACTTCCGGCGCCACCAGGAGGTCAGAAGGTGGCGGAAGATCCTGGCGAGCTCCCGGATGATTTCGGGGCGGTCGACCGATCGGCTGTTGCGCAGAGCCGCGTTGACGATCCTGCATGCGGTGACGCAGATGGCCACGCAGCACGTGACGAGGGTGAAGGCCGTGATGGACGCAGCGATGAAGAGGGGGTCGGAGAACAAGGCAGTCCTTTCGGCGCTGCGCCGAACCCTGGCGAGGTATCCGGTCCAGGCTCGACGCAGCCCATCGTGGGCGGTCTGAGCGTTAGACCGTGTGGTCGGAACTGGCCGACGATGCCTGGGAGACTGCCGCGTCCTGCCGTGATGCGCGGCATGAGGACGTCCATCGCTGCTGTACGACAGCAGAAGTACGGAAGGGCATGACAAAGCTCCGTTGGCTGTTGAGGACGTGTCTGCCAAAGGCAGAAGTCCGGTGTTTGCCAGATGGGGCGGAACTCTACACGGAAAGCCGCTGTGGGTCCCCTAGCGGCGGGGTCAGGCCTGTGCGTCCGGCGGCGTCGCTGCCGTGGCTGCGGACTTGGTGGCGGCGTGGAGGGCCGTCTTGGCTCGGGTGGGGTTGACCTCGGTGCGGGCGATGACCGTGGGGACGGCGATGCCCGGCATCAGGAGGCGCCACATGCGGGTGACGCGGTCGACGAGGTCGGCTCGGTCCTCGCTGGCGACGGCGGAGTAGGTCTGCATGCCCGTACAGGACTCGACGACGAACTCGGCCAGTTCCGTGGGCTCGATGCCGGCCTGGAGTTCGCCCTTCTCCTCCGCGACCCGGAGGCAGTCCGCCATGATGCGGCTCCAGTCCTGGTACGGGGCGATGTCGCGGAAGCCGAAGGAGCCCTGTTCGCTGGTGAGGCGGACGCCGGCGCGGAGGAGGACGTCGGTCTGGAGCTGGTGGGCCCAGACGAGGGTGATGTCGACGAGCCGCTGGAGGCCTTCGGAGGAGAGCCAGGGGATGATGGAGTCCGGCTGGGCGTTCATCACCGCGCGGGCGAGGTCTTCCTTGGACTTGAAGTGGAAGTACAGTGCCCCGGCGGTCAGGTCGGCCTCCGCCAGGATGCGGTTGATGCTCGCACCCGCGAAGCCGGACTTGTCGAAGACGACAGCCGCGGCCCGCAGGATCTCCTTGCGGGTCTGGATGGCCCTCTCCTGCTTCGGCTGCTGCGCCACGGTACCTCCTAGAACAAACAGAACATTTCTTATGTTACGCGGGATCGATGGTGCTGCCAACCTCCTGCCCCCGGCCCGGTGGTTATCGGGTGACGTGTCCTGAAATTGCATGGTTGGCCGAAAACGCTTGGGTAAGCAATGAGCCTTCCTTTACCATTTCTTTGCTCAAAACAAAACGAGCATTCTTTATTTTCGTCGCTGGAACAGCGTCTGTCACCGCACCAGCTCTATTCCAGGCTTCTCAGGGGGAACCAGATGTCCGTCACCGTCGCCGACGACCTGCACGCCTTGCTCGCCACCTCCATACCAAGAGAGTTCGTCCACAAGACGGCGCAGTCCGAAGTGCTGCTGACCGGCTGGTTCCCCGTGGAGGCCGACCGCTTCCGGGTGACCGCCAGCTGGCCCGTCGACCACGCCTTCTACGAGCCGGTCAACGGCCACCACGACCCGCTGCTCATCGCCGAATCCGTGCGCCAGACCGTGCCGTTGCTCAGCCACGCCGCCTACGACGTGCCCTTCGGGCACCGGCAGACGTGGAGCACCTTCCGGTACGAGATCGAGCCCGCCGCCCTGGTCGTCCGGGGCGGTCCCGCCGAGGTCGAGATGGACATCCGCTGCTCCGACGTCGTGCGCCGCGGGGGGCGGCTCGTCTCCGTGCGGATGCGGGTCGAGATGAGCGTCGACGGGGCCCCGCTGGGCTGGGTCGAGACCGCCTTCTCCAACATGTCGCCCAGCGTCTACCCGCGGCTGCGCGGGGCCTACGCCGACATCGCCGAGGCCGTCCGGCGCTCCGTCCCGCTCGCCCCGCCCATGGCCCCCGGCCAGGTCGCCCGCTCCCGCTTCGCCGACGTCGTGCTCTCGCCCACCAACGCCCCGCTCCGCACCGAGCTGCGCGTCGACCACTCCCACCCGTTCCTCTTCGACCACCCGGTCGACCACGCCCCGGGCATGCTGCTCCTGGAGGCCGCCCGGCAGGCCACGCACGCCGCCGCCGGGGACCGGCCCGTGATCGCCAGGGCCATGGACGTCGTCTTCACGCAGTACGTCGAGTTCGACGCCCAGTGCTGGATCCAGGCCGATGTCGAGGAGCGGGACCAGGGTCTCGTGCGGGTCCGCGCCGAGCAGAACGGGGTGTCCGCGTTCAGCGCGCTCGTCACCACGGCACCGCTCCTGCCGGCCAAGCTGCGGGCCGGCAAGTTCCCGGGGCCGCGCAGCTGCCGGGGGCGGTGAAGACGGCCCGGTGGGGGGCTTGATCGTCGTAACCTTCAGCGTCCGGTAGTCATGTCAACAGGGGGGAAAACACACATGGTTCAGCCGCTCGGCCATCTGCGCCTGTGCGCCGTCAACATCGACGGGGTGATGCTGGAGGACACCTTCAGCCCGGTCATCCACCACTTCCTCGTCAGCCGCGGCGTCACGTACACCGCCGACATCGAGCGCAGCATCTTCTCCCAGCCCCGCGCGATCGCCGGCCGGCTGCTCGCCGAGGCCGTCGGCGGGGGGCTGACCGGAGAGCAGGCGCTCGACGCGTACTTCGAGGAGCGGGCCCGCCACGTCGAGGAGCAGCCGGTGCGGCTGAGCGACGGAGCCGTCGAACTCGTCGAGCGGCTGCGGGCGATGGGGCTCGCCACCGTCTGCTACGGGGGGCTGGGCAAGGACCACTTCGACGCCTTCCTCGGGGCGTACGCGGGGCTCTTCGACGAGCCGGGTTACATCTGCACCAACTCCTTCCGGCCCGGGCTGCGCGAGATCGCCGGTGACCACTTCGGTCTCGAGCACCACCAGGTGCTGGTCATCGACGACGTGGCCCGGGTGGGGGAGGAGGCCGGGCGGCTCGGGATGCCGTTCATCGGGCACCCGAGCTCCTTCGAGCACAGCTTCCAGAGGCAGTTGATGCGGGAAGCCGGCGTCCGGCACGTGGTGGACTCGCTGCGCGCCGTCGACGAAGAGCTGTTGCGGGTCCTCGACGCGGAGGCGGCGGCCTCCGCGTCCGGACACTGATTCCGAGGGGTACAGGGGAGCGGAGGAGCGGGATGACGTTGCTGGACGGCAAGGTGGCCATGGTCACGGGGGCTTCGAGCGGGATCGGGGCGGCGGCCGCCCGCCTGTTCGCCGCGGAGGGGGCCGCCGTGGTGCTCGTGGCGCGCCGGAAGGAGCGCCTCGACGCGCTGGTCGAGGAGATCCGCGCGGCCGGCGGCCGGGCCGTCGCCGCGGTCGCCGACGTGGCGTCCTCGGACGAGGTCGCACGGGCCGTGGGGACCGCGGTGGACGCCTTCGGGGGCCTCGACGCGGCCTTCAACAACGCCGGTTACGCGACGGCGGGCACGCCGCTGCACGAGATCGACGACGAGGTCTACGAGCGGACGATCGACGTCAACCTGCGCGGGGTGTGGAACTGCATGCGCCACCAGGTGCCGGTGATGCTCGCCTCGGGTGCCGGCGGCTCGATCGTCAACACGTCGAGCGTCGCCGGCCTCAAGGCCACCGGCGCCTCGGCCGCGTACGTCGCCGCGAAGCACGCCGTGATCGGGGTGTCCAAGGCCGCGGCCCTGGACTACGCGCAACAGGGCATCCGCGTCAACGCGCTCGTCGTGGGTGCCACCAGGACCGAGATGATGGACGAAGTCCTGGACGCGCACCCCGCGTTGGAGGAGACGTTCCTGTCGCACGCGATGCAGCACCGCATGTCCGCGCCGGTCGAGGTCGCCCAGGCGGCGGCCTGGCTGTGCAGCGACCGCTCCTCCTTCGTCACCGGAACCGCCATGGCCGTCGACGGGGGGTCCACCGCCCTGTAGGGCGGGTCCTCGCCCGGTAGGGCGTCCTGGCGTCCTGCGGCGCCTGTGGTGAGTCTTCGCGTGTCGTCTCCTCGGGGGGCGGCCGGGTGATCCCGGCCGCCCCCCGAGTGCTTCCCGCGCCCGACCCTTTTTCGTCAATGCCGCCCTGGATCGCCAAACCATACAGAACGCTTGCTATTTTTTGCGGGTAGATGAAACGGCGGGGGCGACGGAGGCGAGGGAAGGGAAGCACGTGGATGGCGATCCAGGGGAGAGCCGTGCGTACGCGCGGCGCACTTGTCCGGGCAGCGGCGGCGGAGTTCGACGAGGCCGGCTACGAAGGCGCCAGGCTGTCGCACATCAGCGAGTTGGCGGCGGTCTCGATGGGGGCCCTGACCTTCCATTTTCCGGCGAAGTCGGCTCTGGCGGACGCCGTCGAGGAGGAGGGGCTCGCGATCACGAAGGCCCTGGTGGAGCGCCTCTGCGAGGGGCGTGCGCCCGGTCTTGAGGCCGTCATCGGCCTGACCGTGGGGCTCGTCGGGCTCCTTGAGGAGGACCTCGTCGTACGGTCCTCCGTCCGGCTCGCCCGGGAGCGGCCCGGGGGCGTGGGCCGCTGGGTCGAGGTCTGGCTGCCCGCGGTGCGGGACCAGTTGGGCCAGGCGTACGACGGGGGCCGCTCGCCCCATGTCGAGGAGGTCAGACAGACCGTGGCGGACATGGTCGTGTATCTGCTCGCCGGTGCGGAATCGCAGGTCAGAGCGGGTTCGGGCGGTGCTTCCAGCATGACCCGCTCGGTCGCCGAGCGGCTGGAGCGGATCTGGCGGCTGGCCCTGGCCGGGGTGCTGTTCGACGAGGCCTGACCAGGGGCCGGGGGGGGCAGGGGCACGGCTTGCCCCTGGTGCGCGCGGTGCGCTCCGGGTCGATCTCCGGGCCGTTCTTCAGGCCGGGCCCGAAACCACTAGCAAAACAAAGCGAACGTTCTGTATGGTTCAACGAGTCGGGGGCGATCCGGCCTCCGGGGCGTGGGCCCATCGGGCGTTCGCTTTGGCGCATCGCAGAGAAACGGGGAAGTCCGTGAAAGTAGCGGTGGTTGGGGCCGGCGGCATCGGCGGCTACTTCGGTGGCCGGCTCGCCGCGGCCGGACACGACGTCCGGTTCGTCGCGCGGGGCCGGCACCTGGAGGCCCTCCGGCGCGACGGACTCACCGTCGAGGGCCCCTCGGGCGGGGCGGGCTTCTCGGTGCCGGCCGCGGCGCTGGGCGCGACCGACGACCCCGCCGGGATCGGCCCGGTCGACTACGTCCTGCTCGGCGTCAAGACCTGGCAGCTGCCGGCCGCCCTGCCCCTGCTGAAGCCGCTGGTGGAGGACGGTACGGGGGTCCTCACCACGCAGAACGGGGTCGAGGCGCCGGCCGAGGTCGCCGAGGCCGTGGGCCGGGCGGCGGTGCTGCCGGGCAGCGCGAAGATCATCACGTATGTGGAGGGGCCCGGCCGGATCCGCCACGTCGGCGGTCTCGGCTCCCTGACCTTCGGCGAGTGGGACGACCGCCCCTCCACGCGGGTGGAGAACCTCCGCCGCGCGCTCGACGAGGCCGGTGTGACCGCCGTGGTGCCGAAGGACATCTGGGCCGAACTCTGGGCCAAGTTCCTCTTCGTGGCCCCGTTCGGCGGTCTCGGCGCGGTGACCGACGCTCCGATCGGCGCCCTCCGCTCCCGGCCCGGCACCCGTCGGCTGCTCGCGGAGGCGATGACCGAGATCCGGGAGGTCGCACGTCGGGCCGCCGGCACCACCCTGCCGGAGGACATCGTCACCACCACCCTCGACTTCGTCGACCAGCAGCCGGCCGAGGGCACCTCCTCGCTCCAGCGCGACATCGCCGCGGGCCTGCCCTCCGAACTGGAGGCGTGGACCGGCGCGGTGGTCCGCCTCGGCGGCAGCCACGGCGTCCCCACCCCGGTCAACGGCTTCCTCTACCAGGTGCTCGGCCTCCGCGAGGCCCGTGCGGCCGAGCAGCGCGAGGCCGGGCGGCGCACCGAGGCGGGTGCGGCATGAGGCCCCGTACTGGACCCGCCGAGACCACGGTGGACGTCGCGATCGTGGGTGCCGGACCCGCCGGGCTCTACGGCGCCTACTACGCCGGGTTCCGCGGTCTGTCGGTCGCCGTGATCGACGCGCTGGACGAGCCCGGGGGCCAGGTCTCGGCGATGTACCCGGAGAAGCTGCTGTACGACGTGGCCGGACACCCCGGCATCAAGGGCCGGCACCTGATCGACAACCTGCTCGAACAGGCCGCCCCCTTCGAGACCACCCACCTCCTGGGCCGCACGGCCCTCAGCCTCACCCGGCGGGAGGCCGGCTGGACGCTCGGCGCCGACGACGGCACCCGGGTGCACGCCGGCGCCGTCGTGATCGCCGCGGGGCTGGGCCGCTTCGTCCCGCGCAAGCTGCCCTGCTCGATCCCGTACGAGGGCCGGGGCGTCGCCTACCACGTGCCGCGGCTCGCCGACCACGCCGGCCGGGACGTGGTGGTCGTCGGCGGCGGCGACAGCGCCGTGGACTGGGCGCTGGCCCTGGCGCCGATCGCCCGGAGCGTGACCCTGGTGCACCGCCGGGACACCTTCCGCGCCCACGACTACAGCGTCCGGCAGCTGGCCGCCTCGCCGGTACGCGTCCTCACCGACGCCCAGGTCGTCGCCTGCCACGGCACGCAGCGGCTGGAGCGGGTCGAGGTCCGCGCCGGTGACCGGAGCCTGGAGCTGCCGGCGGAGGCCCTGGTGGCCGCGCTCGGCTTCTCCTCCGGGCTCGGCCCGGTCGCCGACTGGGGCCTGGAGCTCGAACACCGCCGCATCCGGGTCGACCAGTCCATGCGCACCAACCTGCCGCAGGTGTACGCGGTCGGCGACGGCTGCACGTACCCGGGCCGGGTCCCGCTGATCTCGGTCGGCTTCGGCGAGGCCGGCACCGCGGTCAACCACGCGGCGGTGGCGCTGCGCCCGGGGCAGCGCCTGGCACCGGAGCACTCGTCCGACACGGCTCCCGGCGGCGTGCCCGCGGCGGCGCCCGCTGCGGCGGAGGCGACCCGGACCGCACCGCTCGCGGCAGCCGGTCCGCTCGCCGCGGCCGAATCGGCAGCCGAGCCGGTCGCCGCGGCGGCCGCCGAGCCGGCAGCCGAGCCGGTCGCCGTGCCCGCCTGAGCCGCCGCCCCGAGCCACCACCCGGTCCGAGCCGCCCGCCCTGAGGCGCCACCACCACTTCGACCCGCCCAAAGGGGACTTGGAAGCGATGAAGCTCAACACCCTCACCCTCATGCCCGACGGCGTGCAGATAGCCCTCCCGCAGGGCTCGCCGCTGACGGACATCGAATACGAGACCGACGAGCCGCTGATCCCGTTCGGCTGCCGCTCCGGAGCCTGCGGAGCCTGCGTCGTCGAGGTCATCGACGGCTTCGACGCCCTCGGGGAGAGCGACCCCGAGGAAACCGACTTCCTGGAGGACCTGGGCTGGGCGGACGGCAACCACCGTCTCGCCTGCCAGTGCCGCCTCCTGGATTCCGCGACCGTCCGCGTCGTGGAGAGCTAGCCCGTTTCACCAGCGCACCACCGTTCCTTTGACAGGAGAGTCATGAACAACCGTGTGACCAACGTGGGTTACGGCAACCGCAAGCCCTTCCTCAGCGCCGCCGCGGCGGTCGAGCTGCGGGCGGAGATGGACCGGCAGATCGACGAGCAGGTCGTCGAGTGGTACGCCAACGTCCCCGAGGCCGCGCACCTGGAGAGCAAGAACGTCGACTCCGAGTACTACAAGCGCAACCTCATAGAGACCGCCTGGCGCATCCGCCTGCTGCGCGTCGCCGAGTCCAAGGCGCTCACCGAGATCGCGAAGCAGAGCCCCGAGGCGGCCCAGGTCTGGGCGAACTACGAGATGGAGGAGATGCTCCACGACGAGCTCTTCATCCAGGACCTCGCCAAGGTGGGCGTCTCGCGCGAGGAGTTCCTCGCCACCGAGCCGTACCTCTCCACCAAGCTGCTCGCCGGCTACTTCTCGTACCTCCTGGACCACGAGGGTCCGCTCGGCGTGGTCGCGTACTCCTACCTCGTCGAGTACGTGAACGTGAAGCTGGAGCCGCGCAAGCTCGTCGCGCTCAAGGAGTCCATCGGCGAGAAGAACCTCGCCGGCCAGATCAGCCACTCCCACACGGACATCAACGACGACCACCCGGGCGAGGTCTGGGCGGCCGTGCGCCACCTGATCCGTGACGAGCAGGACATCGCGGCCTTCAAGAAGTACCTCCAGGAGCACCAGACCGTCCTGGCCCTGTACTTCAAGGAGCTCGCCGACAACACCATCGCCGCGGAAGAGAAGACGGCCGTCTGATCCCGTCCGGTCCGGCACCGCGCGTGACGCCGCCGCCCCACCGGCGGCGTCCGCGCCCGGCTCCTCCGTAACGGAGGAAGGAGCATCGTGCACAAACAGCACACGGGCGGGGGGATCCTCCTTCTCAGCCACGTCGGGTACTCCTTCGTGGAGGACCTCGCGTCGGCCCTCGGCGCCAGGGGGCTCAGGACCTTCGTCCTCAGCTCGCGCCCCGAACCGGCGCACACCGGCCGGCTGGACGAACTGCGGCACCTCGCCGACGACGTCACGGCCACCGACGCGCACGTCCTGACCCACCGGGACGTGGAGCACTGCCTCGCGGACCTGCACCGCCGGGGCGAGACCGTCCTGGCCTGCGTCACGGTCTGGGAGGGCTACCGCCATCTGATGTCCTTCGCCAACGAGGCGCTCGGCGTGAGCGACCTCGGCGAGAAGCAGATCCTCGCACTCCGCGACAAACTCACCCTGCGCAACCGGCTGTTCGAGGCGGGCCTCACCCGCGTACGGGCCGCCGAGCTCACCCCCGCCTCGCTGGCGGCCCACCAGGCCCTCGACGGCCGCTACTTCGTCAAGCCCGTGAGCGGCATCGCCTCCTACGGGGCCTTCCCGCTCGGCCCCGGCACCACCTGGGCGGACATCGAGCGGATCACGGCCGAGTCGCGCGACGACACGGTCTACGCCTCGGCCTTCGGCGACGACGGCCTGACCTTCCTCGTCGAGGACTACCTGCCCGGGCGGGAGTTCAGCTTCGAGGTGGTCGTGACCGACGGAGCGGCCCACGTGGTCGCCCTGCACGAGAAGTGCGAGGTGACCGAGACCGCCGGCACCGTCCTGGAGAACGCCTGCACCAGCCCGCCGGTGAGCGTCACCGCCGCCGAGCGCGCCGCGGGCATCGCCTGGGTACGCCGACTGCTCACGGAACTCGACCTGCGCTGGGGCTGCTTCCACATCGAGGCCCGGTACGAGGACTCCCACTGGGACCTCATCGAGATCAACCCACGGGTCGGCGGCAGCCTGATCTCCCACAGCACCAGGGAGCTCACCGGCGGCGCGAGTCTGCTGGACCTCTGGATCGACGCGCTCCTCGCGGAGCCGGGCGACGGGTTCCGGGAGCGCCTCGCCGCCCTCTCCTACACCGCGGACGGCCGGACGCCGACGCAGAACGCCACCTTCTTCCGGGTCTTCTTCGCCGAGAAGGGGCGTATCGCCTCGGTGCGGGTGAGCGAGGAGCTGCCGCTCCCGCCCGTGGTCACGCACCTCCTGCTCAAGGCCGGCGACACGGTCGACGCCACCGCCCGCGAGGTCTTCCTCGGGCAGCTGCTGTGGCGCTACCCGCGAGACGAAGCCGACCGGCTCTTCCCCGAACTGGCGCGCGCGTCCGCGCACGCCATCGACATCCAGTACGAGCGCCAGGACGAAGGGGGTCCGCGGTGAGCCGATCGACCGGCCGGTTCCTGATCATCGACTACAACCTTTCCCGCGTCGACGACGTGCGCCACATGAGCGCGTACGCCCGCGAGCGCTACGGCACCGAGGTCACCCTGATCCGTGCCGACCCGAGCGCCGTCGACGCCGAGATCTGCGACGAGGTCATCGACCTCGACCCGCTGAGCGCCGACTTCGTCGAGACGGCGGTCCGGCTCCTCGGGCCCCGGCGCGCCGAGTTCAGGGCGGGCGTCGTCTTCTCCGACAACGCGGTCCAGAGCGGCGCCGTGCTGCTGGACCGGCTCGGTCTGCGGATCGACTCCCCGGAGCTCGCCGGCGGGGCCTTCTGCAAGCACGAGTACCGGCTCAGCGAGGCCGCCCACCGCAAGCTGCTCGCCGCCCAGCGGCTGCTCGTGCCCGACTTCGTCACGGT
Organism: Streptomyces sp. NPDC020422; assembly: GCF_044386705.1. Classification (NCBI taxonomy): domain Bacteria; kingdom Bacillati; phylum Actinomycetota; class Actinomycetes; order Kitasatosporales; family Streptomycetaceae; genus Streptomyces; species Streptomyces sp. NPDC020422. The sequence goes on from NZ_JBIRVJ010000003.1 coordinate 12,437, forward strand.
CGACTCGCGCGAGGGCCTCGCGGAGTTCGCCCGCAGCCACCCCGACGGCTTCGTGGTGAAGCCGACCAAGGAGGGCAACAACCGGGGCGTGGTCGTGGTCCGGCCCGGCGACTCCCTGGACGCGGCGTTCGCCGAGGTGGGCCCGTACCTGGAGGGCGGGGTCATCTGCGAGGAACTGCTGCCCTACCGGCGGGAGTACTCCTTCGACGGACTCGGCCAGGTCTCCTTCGTCACCGAGAAGGTCAGCGCCACCGGCCGCTACCCCGTCGAGGTCGCCCAGATCCTGCCCGCGCGCCTCAACCACGCCGAGCGGTCCGCCGTCGAGCGGGCCGGGCGGCAGGTCAACTGGCTGGTCGGGCAGGTCGACGGGCCCTTCCACAACGAGATCCGGCTGAGCGACGACGCCAGCGGGACCGCGGTCGTCGAGCCCAACCGGCGCCCGGCCGGCATGAAGATCTGGTCGCTGGCCCGCTGGGTCTACGGCATCGACTTCTACCACCGCTGGGTCGACGCGGCCTTCGGGCACACGGCGGGCTCCGCCCTGCCCGAGCCGCTGTGCTCGGCCGCCACCGTGATGCTGGGCGTGCGGACCGACCGGTCCTTCGCCCCGGCGGACGTCCTGCCCGGCGCGACGCCCTTCGAGGACGCCGTCGCCGCGACCGCCGCCGCCCACGGCCTGCTCCCGCACGAGCTGGCCGTCAAGGAGTTCGCCTGGCTCTCCACGGCGCGGCGCGAGCTGCACGCCACCGCCCGGGACAACGCGGACTTCGCCGCCCAGGGCTGCGTGGTCCTGACCGCCGGCGGCGTCGACATGAGCGAGGTCGTGCGCACCCTGCGCGAAGCCTGGCCCGACGCGCTCGACGCGAGCACCGGCCGGGGACCCCGGGCCGAGGCGCTCGCGGCCGCGGCACCCCTCGAACCGACCACCATGATGGAGGCAGCCCGATGAGGATCCTGGTCCTGCACCGAGTGCCGTATCCGAAGATCGCCTACCACCGGGGCATCGACCACGACCTGCACGAGGTCACCTACTTCGGGCGGCGGGCCGCGCTCGACACCCTCCCGGACGACCTGCGCTGCGAGCGGGTCGAGCGGCCGGGGGTGCGCGCGCCCTACGACGAGGCGCGGGAGTGGCTCGACGCGGAGCCCCGCGGCTTCGACCGGGTGATCTCCATGTCGGAGTACGAGCTGCTCGACGCGGCCCGGCTGCGCGCGGACCTCGGGGTCGAGGGCGCGACCGTGGAGCAGGTCGAGCTGGCCCGCGACAAGGTCCTGATGAAGCGGGCGGTCGAGGCGGCCGGGCTGCGGGTGCCGCGCTTCCTGCCGGTCGAGGAGTTCCTCGCCGCCGACGGGGCCTCGCCCTGGACGGGGAAGACCGTCCTCAAGCCGCACCGGGGCGCCTCCAGCGTCGACGTCGTCGTCTTCGACAGCGCCGCACAGGCCCACGCGGCCCTCGTCGGGCGGCGCACCGGCGTCGCCTCGATCGACGAGGACGGCCGGGGCCTGCCGGAGCACGAGGTCGAGGAGTTCGTCGAGGGGCCGATCCAGCACTTCGACGGCCTGGTCGAGCGGGGCAGGGTACTGGCCCTGGGAGCCAGCGAGTACGTGGGGACCTGCCTGCAGTACGCGCAGGGCACACCGATGGGCTCCTACCAGTTCGAGGTGACGGACGCGCTGCGCGACTGGGTCGCCGCCGCGCTCGCCGCCGTACGCATCGAGGACGGCAGCTTCCACCTGGAGGCCATCCTCGACGGGACCGACCCGGTCTTCCTGGAGGTCGGCAACCGGGTCGGCGGCGCGGACGTCGTGGACACCTTCGAGCTGGCGACCGGCATCCACCTGCCCTCCTTCGAACTGCGCGTCCTGACCGGCGAGTCCGTCGCCGGAACGCTGCCCGAGCCGACCGCCGACCGCTCCTGGTACGGCTGGTTCGTCCACCCCGGACACCACCTCGGCACGGGCGTCTTCGAGGGCTTCGACGGAGCCGAGCCCTTCCGGTCCGCCCCGGAGACCGTCACCTGGCACGAGCTGCCGGCCGGCGCCCCGCTGCCCGACCACATCACGTACGGCGCGCACGAGACCGCGCTCGCCGGCATCGTCGGCACCGACTCCCCGGACCGGACGCGCGCCTGGCTGACGCGCCTGTTCGCCTCGCTGACGCTGCGCACCTCCGCGGCGCCCCGCGTCCCCGACCCGGTCGCCTAGAGCCCCACAGAGCGCGACCACCACCCGAGAGACCGAGAGAGAAGAAGGAAGATGGCCGAACTCAGGTTCCACTGGGGCTCATCGCTGGACAGTGGCCAGAAGAAGTCGACGCAGAAGTACCGGTCCGACCTGCTCGACCTGGACGGCGCGATCGAGTTCGCGCAGGACGCGGACGCGCTGGGCGTCGAGTCCCTGCTGATGGCGCAGAGCTACACCCTGCCGGACCCGCTGCCGATCATCGGGGCGCTGGCGCGGGAGACCGAGCGGGTCAAGTTCATCCTGGCGTACCGGCCCGGACTGCTCTCGCCCACGCTGTTCACCCAGATCGTGAACACCGTGTCGTGGATCTCGGACCGCCGCATCGCGCTCAACATCGTCGCCGGCACCTCCCCGGTCGAGCAGGGCTACTACGGCGACTTCCTCGCCCACGACGAGCGCTACGCCCGGGAGGGCGAGTTCCTCGACGTCCTGCACCGGCTGTGGGGCGACGGGCAGCCGGTGTCCTTCACCGGCGACCACTACCGGATCGTGGACGCGCAGCTCGGCCTCGGGCACAAGGGCGGCGGCCGCCCCGAGATCTACATCAGCGGCAACTCGGCCGTCGCCCAGCAGACCGCGATCCGCTACGGCGACTGCTGGTTCCGCTACGGGGACACCCCCGAGGAGATCGCCAAGGCGGCCGCCCCCCTCGTCGCCGCGGGCACCGACGTCGGCCTGCGCCTGCAGGTGCTGGCCCGCGAGACCCGCGAGGAGGCGCTCACCGAGCTCGCCGAGATCATGAGCGAGACCGACGAGAACCACCGCGCGTACGTGAAGGCCTTCGTCGAGGCCGGCGACTCCGAGGCGGTCAAGAACTCGATGCGCCTCGCCGAGCAGGCCGGACACGGCTGGATGTCGCCGGTCCTCTACTCCGGAGCCGTCGCCTACCGGGGCGGCCCCGCGCTCTGCCTGGTCGGCAGCTACGAGGAGGTCGCCGCCTATCTGATGGAGTACAAGGCGGCGGGCGTCGGACAGTTCATCTTCTCCGGCTGGCCGGCCCGCGACGAGATGCGGAACTTCTTCCGCAACGTGCTGCCCGTCGTCCGGGCGTACGAGAAGGAGCACGACGGCTCCCTTGCGGGCGCGCGATGACCGCCGCACGGACGCGCCGGGGCCTGTTCGGCACCGGCGTCCTGGTCGGCCTCATGGCCGAGCAGGTCGTGCTGTTCAGCGTCCCGCTGCTCATCTTCCAGCAGACCCGCCAGGTCTCCTCGCTCGGCACCGCCTACGCCGTCGAGTGGCTGCCCTGCCTCATCGCGTACCCCTTCGCGGGGCTCGTCGCGGACCGGGACGGCGGCCCCCGGCTGTTCAGCCGGGCCAACACCGCCCGCGCGGTCGTCATCGCCTGCGCCGTGCTGCTGGTCGCGCTGCGGCCCTCGTGGACGGTGCCGACCCTGATGGCGACCGGCGCCCTGCTCTCCACGCTGGTCGCACCGATCCGGATGTCCATCGAGAAGGTCGTCCCGCAGCTCGCCCACGGCTCCGACCTGGCCAGGACCCAGTCCCTGGTGCAGAACATGGAGCTCCTCGCCATGGCCCTCGGGCCCGGCCTCGCGATGGTGGCGGTGCTGTTCCTCGGGAAGATCTGGCTGCTCGCCCTCGCCGGGGCGCTCTTCGCGACCGCCGCCTCCTGCTGGCTGGTGCTGCCGCGGACCGCCGCGGCGGTGCCGGCCGAGGCCAGGGGTGCCCGGGCGGTCCTGGGCGAACTCGGGCTCGGCTGGCGGCTCCTGGTGGGCAACCGCCCGGTCATCCTGCTCGCCGGCCTGAACTTCGCGATCAACCTGGTCTTCTCGACCGTCCTCGCCGCCAACGCGGCGGTGGTCACCGGCGTCCTGAAGGCCCCCGAGTCGCAGTACGCGATGCTCAACATGTTCGTCGGCATCGTCGGCCTGCTCAACCTGCTGCTCACGCCGGTGCTGCTGCGCAAGTTCGACGTGAACTTCCTCGGCTCGCTCGGCTACACGGTCCTCACCGGCTGCCTGCTGCTGCTCGGCACGGCCTCGTCCTTCTGGCTGTACGCGGCGGCCTTCGTGGTCGCCATGTCCGGGGTCGCGTACTTCAACATCTTCAACCGCACCCAGCGCGTGAAGGTCATCCCCCGGGAGCACCTGGGCAAGGTGATGGGCCCCTTCTTCCTGGTCGGCCTGCTCTCCTACCCGATGGGCGGACTGCTGATCAGCACCTTCGGGGCGAGCGTGGGCCCGCAGCGGCTCGTCGCCGGCCTGGCCGTCCTGCTCGGGGTGTACGGAGCGGTCTTCATGCCGCTGACCATCCGCAGCTTCCGCACGAAGGAGGTGTCCCGTGTCGGCGCTGGAACTGAGCCCGCCCTGTCCGGTGGACAGTGAGACGTTCCGCGAGGCGATGGCGCACCTCGCGGCCCCGCTGACCGTCGTCGCCACCCGGGACGCGACCGGCCGCCGCTGGGGCTTCACCGCCAGCGCGGTGACCTCGGTGTCGATGGATCCGCCGCTCGTCCTGGTCGGCCTGGGCAACGACTCCAGCTGCCGGGAGGCGCTGAGCTCCTCGCCCGAGTTCACGATCAACGTGCTGGGCGAGCAGCACACCGAGGTCGCCGGCCGGTTCGCCCGGCGGGGCGTGGACCGGTTCGCCGAGGGCGGCTTCGCCGAATGGCCCGGGAGCGGACTGCCGTACCTCACCGACGCCACCGCCGTCTTCCGCTGCACGGCCGTCGACCGGATACCGATGGGCGACCACCAGCTGCTCATCGGCGAACTCACCGGTCTGCGCACCCACGGAGAGGCCAAGCCGCTCCTCTGGTACCGGCGGGGCTTCCGCGCCGCAGGCCCGACACCCGCAGGAGGAGCCCGATGAGCACAGCGACGATCCCCGGAGTCGTGGACGGCACCATCACGCCCACGGTGGACGCCGAGGGCAACCTCTCCCTCCACATCGAGGTCCGCAACGGGCCCGGCGAGGGCGGCGACTACATCGAGGTCATCCTCACCGGCGGCGACGCCCGGGCGCTCCTGTCGGCGCCGAAGGCACCCGAGGCCCCGGCGGCGACGCCGTCCCGGGTCTTCCCCTGCTCCGTCGGCGTCCGCCTCCAGTCCGGCCCCTCCCTCACCTCCTCCCTCTAGGAGTCCTCATGTCCGTGATCAACCCGGAAGCCCCCGCCACCCGCCGCACCGCGCGCCCCGCCGGCCGCCCCGCTCCGGCCGCCGTCAGGGTCGAGGGCCCGGCCGCCGTCGAGCCCCGGCAGAGCATGGCCGTGCTGCCCGGCTTCCTCCAGTACCCGCTCACGGTCTTCACCGGCAAGGCCCTGCCGCGGCAGCGCTCCCTCGGCTGGACGCCCACCTTCCACCTGGCGACCGCGACGGTCTCGATGCTCCTCGGGCTCGCCGTCAGCATCACCGGCTACGCGCTCGGCGGCCTCGGCCTGCTGTTGCTGCTGCCCGGCTGGGCGATGACCCTGCACGGGATGCGCAACCTCCGGATGATGATCTACCACCAGTGCTCGCACCGGAACATGTACCGGAGCCGAAAGCCCGACAAGGCCATCGGCCACGCCATATCGAGCCTGCTGGTCATCCAGAACTTCGCCCGCTACAGCCGCGAGCACGTCGCCGACCACCACGCCACCGGTCACATGACGCTCCAGGACCCCACCGTCCAGGCCTTCCTGGTCAGCCTCGACATGCACCCGGGCATGACCCGCCGCCAGATGTGGCGCCGGCTCCTGCTCAAGCTGGTCTCGCCGCGCTTCCACTTCGCGTTCGGCGTCTCCCGCGTGCTGTCCTTCGCCAAGGACTCGGCCCGCAGCGAGAAGGTCACCGCGCTCGCCCTGTACGGCACGGCCGTCGCCGCCACCGTCCTCACCGGCACCTGGCAGGCGCTGCTCGTGGTCTGGTTCGTGCCGCTGGTCCCGCTCTTCCAGGTCAGCAACACCCTGCGGCTCTGCGTGAAGCACACCTTCCCGGTCGCGGGCCAGGAGGACCGGCGCAGCCGGGCGTACTTCACCTCGCTGACCAACGCCATCTTCATCGGCGACCGCGCCCCCTCGCCGGAGCTGCCGGCCGTCCGGCGCGCCCTGGCCTGGAGCCGCTGGACGCTGCGGATGCTGTTCGTGCACGCCCCGTCCCGCTACCTGGTGCTCACCGGTGACACCGTCGTCCACGACTACCACCACCGCCACCCGCGCAGCGACGACTGGTCCAACTACATCTTCGCCCGCCAGCAGGACGCCGAGGAGGCCGCCGCGGCCGGCGACCCCAACCGGCCGCCGTACCACGAGGTGTGGGGCCTGGTCCCCGCGATCAGCTACGTCTTCGACTCGCTGGCCGTCGCCGACGCCGAGGAGTTCGACAAGGCCCGCCTGAAGGCCGTCAGCAAGCGCGAGCTCTTCGCCGCCTTCGACGACTGAGACCGCCGCCGGCCTCCGCCCGCCGCAGGCCCCGCCCCGCCAGCCTCCTCCCACCACTCGACTCAGGAACCCATCGATGCGGACCACATCCCAGCAGGAACCAGCGGCTCGTACGGTCATCCTCGGCGTCGCCGCCAGTGACAGCCACGCCGTGGCCAACCACCTCATCGCCTACTCGCTGCGCGGCCTCGGCTACGACGTCGTCAACCTCGGCACCTGCACGCCGGTCGAGGAGTTCGCCGAGGCGTGCGCCCGCCACCCCGAGGCGGAGGCCGTCGTCATCGGCAGCCTCAACGGACACGTCCACGAGGACCTGCGCGGCCTCGACCGGGCCAAGCAGTCGGGCCGGATCGGCTGCCCCGTGATCGTCGGCGGCAACCTGTCCGTCGGCAGTCACAAGGACGGCTCCTCGCACGAGCGCCTGTACGCGGCCGGCGTGGACCACATCCTGTCCGACCCGTCCGAACTGCCCGGCCTGCTCGACGCCCTGCGCGCCGAGCGCGAGCGCACCGCCGTGACCTCCGGACTGGCGGCGTCATGAGCCTGACCTCGCTCCCGGCCCGGGCCGACGCCCCGCACCCCGACACCGCCTCGGCGCCGCTGCCGACGCCGGCCGAGTCCGCCGCGTACATCCGCGCGCTCGGCAAGCCCACCGCCGCCGAGGTCCTGGACCGCTGCAAGGCGCAGGGCCGGGTCGCGATCCAGCCCCGCTGCGGGGTCGGCGGCCACGAGGAGATGAAGGCGCTCCTCGCCACCCTGGAGGCCGAGGCCGCGCCCGACATCCTGACCCTCACCATCGACTCGCACACCCGGCTGCTGCGCTTCGAGGAGGCGCTGCGCACCCTCAACCTGCGCCCGGCCGACCTCAACGGCTACCCGATGGTGGCGCACGGCTGGCGGCGTGGCCGCGAGCTCAACGAGCTGGTCGCGGCGCCCCTGGAGATCCGGCACGGCTCGCCGGACGCCCGCACCCTCTTCGACGTGTCGGTGGCCTCCGGCATCACCTCCTTCGAGGGCGGCGGCATCTCCTACAACCTGCCCTACTCCAAGGCCGTGCCGCTCGCCGAGTCGCTCGGCGCCTGGCAGGACGTGGACCGCCGCTGCGGCGAGCTCGCCGAGCACGGCGTGGTGGTCGACCGGGAGCTGTTCGGCACGCTGACCGCCGTGCTCGTGCCGCCCTCGATCAGCCTCGCCGTCAGCGTCCTCGAGGCGGTGCTCGCCGCCCGGGCCGGGGTGCGCTGCATCTCGGTCGCCTACCCGCAGGGCGGCCACCTCGCCCAGGACGTCGCCGCCCTGCGCGCCATCCCCGTGCTCGCCGCGCGCTATCTGCCGCCGGACGTGACCGTCCACGCGGTGCTCCACGAGTTCATGGGCGTCTTCCCCCGCGACCGGGGCAACGCCGAGGACCTGATCTTCTACGGCGCGCTGGTCGCCCGGCTCGGCGGCGCCTCCAAGCTGATCACCAAGACCCACCAGGAGGCGTACGGGATCCCGGACACCACCGCGAACGTCGAGGGCCTGCGGCTCGCCGACCGCGCCAACTCGCCCCTGCTCGACTTCATCCGGGTCGACGAGGCGCAGGTGGGCCGGGAGCTGGAGTGGATCCTCGCGGAGGTCGCCGACCTCGTCGAGCCGCTGCTCGCGCAGCCCGACCTGATCGGGGCGATCGTCGAGGCCTTCGCCGAGGGCCGGCTCGACATCCCCTTCAGCGCCAGCCGGTACGCCCGCTCCGACCTGATCCCGCGGCGCGACCGCTCCGGCGCCATCCGCTACCTGTCGACGGGCGCGCTGCCCTTCTCGGCGGCCCACGTGGCCCGCAACACCGAGCTCCTGCACGCGGTCGACGGCCCCGATCCCGCCCTCGACGCGCTGATGCGCGGACTGACCGGCGACATCAACCACTTCCGCCATGTGTTCCAGGAGGAGGAGCGGCCCGCCGCGGCCCCCGCCCTGTCCTCTCCCACCGCCCCTCCCGCCCCCACCCCTGTGCCCACCGAACCGAGGAACTGATCCGATGCGAGCCGTCCATGTCACCGAGGCCGGTGCCCCCTCCGCCCTCACCCTCGCCGAGCTGCCCGAACCGACCGCCCTCCCCGGCCAGGTCGTCGTCCGCAACGCCGCCATCGGCCTCAACTTCATCGACGTCTACTACCGCAACGGCACCTACCCGGCCGCGTACCCGCTCGTCCCCGGACAGGAGGCGGCCGGCATCGTCACCGCCGTCGGCGAGGGCGTCGACGAGATCACCCCGGGCGACCGGGTGGCGTACGCGACCCAGCTCGGCGCCTACGCCGAGTACACGGCCGTCCCGGCGGCCAAGCTGGTCTCCGTCCCGGAGGCCGTGACCCTGGACGACGCGGCGGCCGTGCTGCTCCAGGGCCTGGCCGCGCACTACCTCAGCCACACCACCCATCCCGTGGCGTCCGGCGAGACCGTCGTCGTCCTCGCCGCCGCCGGCGGCCTGGGGCAGCTGCTCGTGCAGCTGGCCGCGCACCGGGGCGCGACCGTCGTCGCCGTCGCCTCGACCAAGGAGAAGCGGGAGACCGCGCTCGCCGCGGGCGCCCACCACGCCGTCCCCTACGAGGACTTCGACGAGGCCGTGCGCGGACTCACCGGCGGCGAGGGCGCGCACGCGGTCTACGACTCGGTCGGCGCGGCCACCTTCGAGACCAGCGTCAAGGCGCTGCGCCGCCGCGGCACCCTCGTCGTCTGCGGCCTGTCCAGCGGCCCCGTACCGCCCATCGACGTGGAGCTGCTGCGGACCAACGGCTCGCTCTACCTCACCCGCCCCACCCTCGCCGACCACGTGCCGGACGCCGGCTCGCTGCGCGCGGCGGCGGCCGAGCTCTTCCGTTACGTCGCCCAGGGCGTCGTCCGCCCCGAGGTGCGGGCCCGGCTGCCGCTGGCCGAGGCGGCTCGGGCGCACGAGCTGCTCGAGGGCCGCGGCACCACCGGCAAGGTGCTGCTGACGCCATGAGTGTCGACATCGGAACGAGCGCGCCGACGGGCGTGGGCGTACGCGCGGAGACGGCCCCGGCCCCGGCCACCGGCCGCAGGGGCTTCGGCATCGGTGTGGTCCCCGCGCCCGTGCTCATGCTCGTCGGGATGGTCAGCACCCAGCTGGGCGCGGCCTTCGCCAAGCAGCTGTTCGGCACGGTGGGCCCGGCCTCCGTGACCCTGATGCGGCTCGGTTTCTCGGCCCTCGTGCTGTTGCTGTGGTGGCGGCCCTCCGCGCGCCTGGACCGGCGCACGGCGGGCGCGGTGGCCGCGCTCGGCGTGGCCATCGCGGGCATGAACATCTGCTTCTACCTGGCCATGGCCCGGATGCCGGTCGGCGTCGCGCTGACCGTCGGCATGGCGGGCCCGCTCGCCGTCGCGGGACTGTCCTCGCGCCGTGCGGCGGACCGGCTGTGGATCGTGCTCGCGGCCCTCGGCATCGCGCTGCTCGGCTGGCAGGGCGGCGCGGCCGGCCTGACCGGTCTGCTGATCGCGCTGGCCTGCGCGGTCTTCTGGGGCTCGTACGTGCCGCTGTCGGCCAGGGTCGGCAAGGTGCTGCCGGGCGGCGGCGGACTCGCCCTCGCCATGGCCTTCGGCACGCTGTGCTCGCTGCCGGCGGGACTCGCCGAGGGCGCCGGGGCGCTCGCCCGGCCCGAGGTGCTGGCCTTCGGCTTCGGCGTCGCCATGCTGTCCTCGCTCGTCCCCTACACCTGCGAGATGGAGACGCTGCGCCGGGTCTCGGCCACCGTCTTCGGGGTGCTGCTCAGCCTGGAGCCGGCGATCGGCGCGCTGGTCGCCCTCCTCGTGCTCCGCGAGACCCTCTCCCCGGCCCAGGTGGCGGGTCTCGTCGCGGTTGTCGCGGCCTCGATCGGCGTCATCCGCGGCTCCCGCAGGTCCTCGGCCTCCCGACAGGCCCCGCCCGCTCCCTCCACCCTCACCGAAGGAACCGACAAGTCATGATCTCCACCGGCAGCAACGCAGCGCTCGCGGGCCGTCCCGAGGGCCTGGAGCAGCTCAGGAGCCTCCTGGACGCGGCGCTCGGCGCCCTCGGTGACGCCTCGCTCAAGCGCGGCGGCCCGGTCGCGCCCGGCGGACCGGAGGCGGCGGTGGCCGCGGTGGGGGAGGTGCTCGACGGCGGGCGCTTCCTCGCCGAGCAGCCCAGCGCCGAGCGGGTGACGGAGCTCTTCGAGGCGTACGCGCGCTGGTCCGTCGACCTGACGCACCCCTCGGCCGTGGCCCGGATGCAGTGCGCCCCGACGGCCGCGTCCGCCGCCGCGGAGCTGCTCGCCGCCTCGCTCAACCAGTCGCTGCACGCCTGGGAGAGCGGCCCGTTCGCGCTGGAACTGGAGCGGCGGCTGATCGCGGAGATGGCCTCCTGGGTCGGCTTCGGCCCCGGGGCGGGCGGCACCCTGACGCCGGGCGGCTCCATCTCGAACCTGATGGGCCTGCTCTTCAGCCGGGACCGTGCCCTGAAGGACACCGGCGAGGTGTCGGCGACGGGTCTCGCGGGACGCCCGGTCCGGCCCCGGATCCTGTGCTCGGCCGCCGCCCACTTCTCGGTCGCGCGGGCCGCCGGCTTCCTCGGGCTCGGCCGGTCCGCCGTGGTGAAGGTGCCGGTGGACGACCGGGGCCGGATGCTCGCCGACGAGGCCCGCCGGATCGTCGAGGGCTTCGAGGCCGACGAGGTCCCCGTCGCCATCGTCGCCACGGCCGGCACCACCGACCACGGCTCCTTCGACCCGCTGCCCGAACTGAGCTCCCTCGCGGCCGAGTTCGGGATCTGGCTGCACGTCGACGCCGCGTACGGCATCGGCGCGCTGTTCTCGCCGAAGCTCGCCCCGCTCCTCGACGGCCTCGACCGGGCCGACTCGGTCGCCTTCGACCTGCACAAGTTCGGCTGGGTGCCGGCCTCGTCGAGCGTGATCGTGGTCCGCGACAAGCGCCACATGGAGTGCCTCGACGAGCAGGCCGTCTACCTCAACCCGTCCGACGACGAGGCCCTCGGCTTCACCGCCCTGCTGGGCACCTCCCTGCAGACCACCCGCCGCTCCGACGCCCTGAAGATGGCCGCCACCCTGCTCACCGTCGGCCGCGAGGGCATGGGTGCCTGGGTGGACGCCTGCCACGAGCAGGCGCGGTACGCGGCGGGCCGGATCGCGGCCACCGACGGCCTGGAGCTCGTGGCGGACCCGCTGCTCAGCACCGTCATCTTCCGCTGCGTCCCCGGCGAGGGCGCCTACGTGGACGACGAGAGCGCCTGGAACGCCGCGGTGCGCCGCCGACTGATGACGGACGGCCGCGCGCTGCTGGCCCGGACGAAGATCGCGGGACCGGACGGCACCCCGCGGGTCCACCTGAAGCTGGTCTTCCTCAACCCGACGACGACCGAGGACGACATCGACGCCCTGCTCGCGGACGTCGTGGCCGCGGCCCGGGGGCTCGCCGGGGAAGCGGCAGCGGGGCGTTAGCGGTACGCAAGCAGGACGCCAGGGCAGGACGGGAGGGTAGGTCGTGCCGGCACCGGAAGCGGGGCCGGCGGACCGACCGACCGTCAAGCTCAACGGGGGAACCACCATGCGTACCCAGCGTAAGAACACCGTCCTCGCCGTCACCGCCGCCGCCGTCCTCTCGCTGGGCCTCAGCGCCTGCGGCGGCGGCGACGCCGGCACCCGCGACGAGGGCGCCGCGCCCGCCCAGGGGCAGCACCAGGCGGCGGCCGGCGCCGCCGCCACGACCGGCGGTTCGGCCGGCGGCTCCACGACCGGCGGTTCGACCGGCGGCACCGCCACCAAGGGCTCGACCACCGGCGGCACGACGGGCTCCGGCAGCGGCTCGGGCACCGGGGCCTCGAAGGGTTCCGCGCAGAGCGCCTCCACCGGCACGTCCGCGGCCGGCGCCCGCTCCTGCGCCTACGGCGACGTGCGGATCACGGCGGCGAAGGCCGACGAGACGCCCACCGAGCACATCACCCTCACGGCCACCAACACCTCGGGCAGCACCTGCCGCCTCGACGGCTACCCGCTGATCGCGTTCGGCGCGATCCAGACCGCCAAGGACGTGCCGGCCGTCGCCAAGAGCAAGCCGGCCGCCCCGGTCGTGCTGCGCCCCGGCGCCCCCGCGTACGCCAACGTGCGGATCGCGCTCGGCGGCGCCCACGAGGACAACAAGGTCGTCACCAGCTTCAACGTGAACCTCTTCGCGGGCTCCGACCCCGCCGAGGGAAGCGTCGTCGTCAAGGCCCCGGCGGGCGGCCTGGCCGTCGACGAGGCCGCCGCGAAGACCGGCTACTGGACGTACGAGCTCCGCAACGGCGCCGACGAGTTCTGAGGGGTCCGGGGTTCGGCTCTGATACGAACAGGGGGTCGAGAACGATCACTTCACGGAGGCCCCCATGTCGTACCCCGAAGTCCGCTACCGCGGTGAGCAGGGCGAGATCAGCGCCGCCTACCGGTCCGCCGACACCGCCCCGGAGCTGGTCTCCCCGAACGGGACGCGGACGCACTACCTCGCCACCACCGCCTCCACCGGCGGCGAGTTCGGCCTCTACCGGATCGACATGACCGCCAGGGCCGGCGGCCCGTCGACCCACTTCCACCGCACCATCTCCGAGACCTTCTTCGTCCTCGACGGGACGGTGCGGATCTTCGACGGGGCCCGCTGGGTCGACGCGCGCAAGGGCGACTCCGTCTACGTGCCGACCGGCGGGCTGCACGCCTTCCGCAACGACTCGGACGACGTGGCCTCCATGCTCCTGCTGTTCGCGCCCGGTGCGCCGCGCGAGGAGTACTTCGAGAAGGTGTCGACGGTCGCAGGGATGACCGAGGAGGAGCGCGCCGATTTCTTCCTGAAGCACGACACCTTCTGGACCGACTGAGCCGCCGCCGCTCAGGCGGCGAGTCCGGTCTTCGCCCCCGCCCCGCACAGCGGCAGGACCGTCGTGCCGGGGCGTTCGGGGGCGGCGCGGACGGCGGCCCAGCAGGCGACCCCGGTCGGCTCGACGTACAGACCGCGCCGGGCGAGGTCGAGCTGCGCGGCCCGGATCTGCTCCTCCGTCACGGTGAGGAAGGTGCCGCCGGAGGCGCGGACCGCGCTCAGGATCTGCGCGGCCCGCGGCGGGGCGGCGATGGCGATGCCCTCCGCGAGGGTGGGCCGGACGGCGGCGGGAGCGGCCGGCTCCGCGGCCCCGGCGTGGAAGGCGGCGGCCAGCGGGGCGACCGCCCCGGCCTGGACGGCGACGAGGGCGGGGCGCCGCTCGACGAGCCCGTGGCCGTACAGCTCCTCGACGGCGAGGGCCGCGCCGAGCAGCAGCGTCCCGTTGCCGACGGGCAGCACGAGGGTGTCGGGGAGCCGGCCGCCGGCCTCCTCCCAGAGCTCGTACACATAGGTCTTCGTGCCGTGCAGGAAGTGCGGGTTGAAGACGTGCGAGGCGTAGAAGACGCCGGGTTCGTCGGCGGCGGCGCGGGCGGCGCGGGCCGTCGCCTCGCGGTCGCCGGGGACGACGACCGTACGGGCGCCGTGGGCGCGGATCTGCTCCAGCTTCTTGGGGGAGGTCCCCTCGGGCACGTACACGGCGCAGTCGAGCCCGGCCCGCGCGCAGTACGCGGCGACCGCCGTGCCCGCGTTGCCGCTGCTGTCGGCGATCACGGTCTCGGGCCCGAGGCGGCGGGCGAGTTCGGCGAGCATCACGGCGCCGCGGTCCTTGAAGGACAGGGTCGGCATGAGGAAGTCGAGTTTGGCCGAAACGGTGCCGCGTCCGGTCCCGGTCAGCGGGACCAGTGGGGTGCGGCCCTCCCCGAGGGTCACCCGGGACGCCTGGGGCGCCGGGGCGGCCGCGGTGGCGAGCGGCAGGGCCTCCTCGTAACGCCACAAGGAATTCACACGTGACGCGAGGGACGCGAGTGACACGGGTGCCGCGGTGAACTCCAGGTCCCAGGGGCCGCGGCAGCGTGGACAACACCAGGTGAGAGCGGACGCGGGGGCGTGGACGCGGCAGCGCGGGCACACATAGGCGGTCATGCGCGTCAGCATGGCAGCGGTGTGGCGGGCGTGTGTCGGGGCGCTCGGAACTCTTGTGTGATTCCTATGGATCCGCCAATCTTTCGCTCGGCACCCGGACATGACGAAGGGCCTGGATCTCCAGGGCTGTTTGTCATGTCCCTGCCTACCCCCACAGCGACGCACCACCAATGAGGAGGACCCCTCACATGTCCGTGATGCGTGATTCCCGGCGCAGGCTGGCCGCCGCGAGCGCCATAGCCGTCGCAGCCCTCGCGCTCGGCTCCCTCTCCGCCGTACCGGCCACCGCCGCCGGAACCGCCGCCGAAGGCGTCATCCTGAACGCCGGGGCCGAAGGGACCGTCGCGAACAGCTACATCGTCACCCTCCGCGAGTCCGCCGCCCAGGCGGAGACCGCGCAGGGGCGGGCGATCGCGACGAAGTTCGGCGCGAAGATCAAGCGGACGTACACCGCGGCCCTCAACGGCTACTCCATCGAGCTCTCCGAGGCGCAGGCCAGGAAGCTCGCCGCCGACCCGGCCGTCGAGAAGGTCAGCCAGAACCGCGTCTTCCACATCGACGGCACCCAGCCCTCCCCGCCGTCCTGGGGTCTCGACCGCATCGACCAGAAGGCGCTGCCGCTCAACCAGAGCTACACCTACCCGGACAGCGCGGGCCAGGGCGTCACGGCGTACATCATCGACACCGGCGTCCGCATCACCCACAGCGACTTCGGCGGCCGCGCCTCCTACGGCTACGACGCCATCGACAACGACAACACCGCGCAGGACGGGCACGGCCACGGCACGCACGTCGCCGGCACCGTCGCCGGCTCCTCCTACGGCGTCGCCAAGAAGGCCAAGATCGTCGGCGTCCGCGTCCTCGACAACTCCGGCTCCGGCACCACCGAGCAGGTCGTCGCGGGCATCGACTGGGTGACGCAGAACGCCGTGAAGCCGGCCGTCGCCAACATGAGCCTCGGCGGCGGGGTCGACTCCGTCCTCGACGACGCCGTGCGCCGGTCCATCGCCTCCGGCGTCACCTACGGCGTCGCCGCCGGCAACGAGACCGACAACGCCGCCAACCACTCGCCCGCGCGGGTCGCCGAGGCCATCACGGTCGGCGCCACCACGTCGAGCGACGCCAAGGCCAGCTACTCCAACTACGGCAGCGGCCTGGACCTGTTCGCCCCCGGCTCGTCCATCACCTCGTCCTGGAACACCAGCGACTCGGCGACCAACACCATCTCGGGCACCTCGATGGCGACCCCGCACGTGGTCGGCGCCGCCGCGCTCTACCTGGGCGCCAACCCGACGGCCACCCCCGCCGCGGTCGCCACCGCGCTGGTGAACGCCGCCACCCCGAACGTCGTCACCAGCCCCGGCACCGGCTCCCCGAACCGGCTGCTGTACGTCGGCGGCGGCACCACCCCGCCGCCCACCGGCCCGAAGTTCGAGAACACCACGGACTACGCGATCAACGACAACGCGACCGTCGAGTCCCCGGTGACCGTCAGCGGCGTCTCGGGCAACGCGCCGTCCGCCCTGCAGGTGCCGGTGAACATCGTGCACACCTACATCGGTGACCTCCAGGTCCAGCTGATAGCCCCCGACGGCTCGGCGTACACGCTGAAGGCCTTCGGCACCGGCGGCAGCGCGGACAACATCAACACCACCTACACCGTCAACGCCTCCTCGGAGGTCGCGAACGGCACCTGGAAGCTCCGGGTCACGGACAACGCGAACTACGACACCGGGAAGATCGACTCCTGGGCGCTGCAGTTCTGAAACCCCGGAAACCCCGGAATCCCCGGAATCCCCGGAAACACCTGAGCACCTGAGCACCCCTGAACGAGGGTGAGGGGCGGTCGCCGGTCCGGCGACCGCCCCTCACGCCGTCCCCGGGCCCCGGTACGATGCGCGCGCCCGTTCGATTGCCCGTACCGCCGCCCCGATCAGGAGCCCCGCACTCGTGGACCCGTCCCAGCCCCCGACGCCGCCGCCCGCCGCACCCGGCCCGCACGGCGGCCCCGGACCGTACGGCGGCCCCGGACCGTACTCCTCGCCGGGGCCCTACGGTCCGTACGGCGGCCCCTACGGGCCTCCGGGAGTCGGCGGCAGCGGCCCGTACGGGGTGCCCCAGCAGCCGCCGCCCGGCACCAGCGGGCTGGCCATCGCCTCCTTCGTCTCCGGCGTCGTCTGCTGTCTGCCGCCCCTCGGCCTGATCCTCGGCCTGGTCGCCCTGCCCCGGATCAGGAAGCGGCAGCAGAAGGGCAAGGGCTTCGCCATCGCCGGCATAGCCCTGTCCGCGGTGAGCTGCCTCCTGGTCGTCCTCGGCTTCGCGACCGGCGGCTTCGCCGAGTTCTGGAAGGGCTTCGAGGAGGGCATGGACGAGGCCTCCTCCTCCAAGTCCGCCTTCGAGCTGCGCAAGGGCGAGTGCTTCGACGTGCCGGGCAAGATCGAGTCGTCCACCAAGGACGTCAGGGTCATCGACTGCAAGAAGCCGCACGAGGGCGAGGTCACCGGCAGCTTCAAGGTCACCGGCTACGCCAAGTGGCCCGGCGAGAAGGTCTTCGTGGGCCTCGCCGAGGAGCGCTGCCAGGAGATCAACGACGGGTACACCCTGGACCGCTGGGCCGTCCCGGACACGGTGGCGACCTACTACTACCCGCCGAGCAGCCTCTCCTGGCGCGGCGGCGACCGCACGGTGACCTGCGTCTACGGCACCGACAAGGAGCGCTTCTCCGGCTCCCTGCGCCGCGACGGCTTCACCCTGAACGCCGACCAGCACGCCTTCCTGCTGGCCGTCAACGCGATCGACGACGCCGTGCTGGAGGAGCCCGAGGACGACGCCGACGTCGACCTCGACGCCAACAAGGAGTGGGCCCAGCAGGTCTTCACGGCCGTCACGGAGGAGAGCCAGGGGCTGCGCACGCGCCGCTGGCCGGCCCCCGCCGTCCAGCCCGTGGCCGAGCTGGTGAAGAAGCTCGACGCCGCCGCGAAGAAGTGGCACAGGCTGGCCACGGCCGCGGACGACGAGGCGTTCTGGGCCGAGTACCAGGCGGCCTACGACGCGCTCGACCCGGAGATCGAGTCCCCGTCCCGCCAGGCGCTGGACCTCGCGGACACCCGGGCCGACGGCGGCGAGGAGGTCTGAACTCCGGCCGCCGACGACGGGGCCCGGTCCTCTGCGGGACCGGGCCCCGTCCGTCCGCGTGGGCGGCGGATCAGCGTCCCAGCACGCCGTCCACCGCGGTGATCAGCTCGCCGTCAGGGGTGTCCCCGTCGAGCGACCAGAACATCGCACCGCCGAGCCCCCTGGCCCGTACGTAGGCCGACTTGGTACGCAGGACCCGCGGGTCGTCGTACGTCCACAGGGTCGTGCCGTCGAACAGCCAGGCGTGGCCGCCCCGCAGGTCCCGGTGCACCGTGTAGCCGCCCGATCCGGCGAGCCGCTTCAGGGCCTCGTAGTCCTCGGAGCCGGCGCCCCAGGTGCCGGTCGCGGGGCCGGTCGCGGGCCGGCCGAGGCCGTCGCCGCCGCCGGTGACGCCGGTCCAGCCCTGGCCGTAGAACGGCATCCCGACCACCAGCTTGCGCGCGGGCGCGCCGCGCCGCAGCCAGTCGTTCACGGTCTGGTCGACGCTGAAGTCGCCGCGCGGGGCGAAGAGCGCGGACTGCTGGGCGGTGGTCGACTCCCAGCTGCCGTGGAAGTCGTAGCCCTGCAGGTTGACGAAGTCGAGGTCGCGCATGATCTTCGGGACCTCGAAGCCCGCGTCGATCTTGGCGGGGGCGGTCGGCACGAACGCCGACAGCTCGTAGTGCCGGTGCTTCTTCAGGGTGCGCGCGTAGGCGTCGAGCTGGGTGCGGAACTCCCGTACCAGGGCGGTGAAGTTCTGCTTGTCCTCCGGCCGGAAGACGGTGTCGGTGTCGCCCGCGGAGCCGGGCCACTCCCAGTCGATGTCGATGCCGTCGAAGAGGCCCGCGGCGGCTCCCGCGCCGCCACGGGCGCCGTCGGAGGGCAGGTTGCCCTTGATGTAGAGGTCGATGCAGGAGGCGACGAGGGCCTTGCGGGAGGCGGGGGTGCGGGCGGCGTCCGAGAAGTGGGTCGACCAGCCCCAACCGCCCAGCGAGATCATGACCTTGAGGCCCGGGTGCGCGGCCTTGAGCTCGCGCAGCTGGTTGAAGTTGCCGGCCAGCGGCTGGTCCGGGGTGTCGGCGACGCCGTCGACCGAGTCGGCCGCGTCGAGCGGGCGCACGTAGTCGGCCCAGGCGTCGGCCTCGCCGGGCACGTTGCCGGTGAAGCACTTCCCTTCGGCGCTGACGTTGCCGAAGGCGTAGTTGACGTGGCTCAGCCGGGCGGCCGTCCCGCTCGTTTCCAGATCCTTGACCTGGAAGTCGCGTCCGTAGACGCCCCATTGGGTGAAGTACCCCACGCGCTTGTACGCGGGGCCGGCGGGCTTGTCGTGGGTGGGGACCGCGCCCGCGGCGGGCGCGAGGGCGGCGAGGAGGCCGAGGGAGAGGGCGGCGACGGACATCCGCGAAAGGGTTCTGCGACGCATGAGCCGGAACGTATTGGTCTGGACCATCAACGTCAAGGATTCCGACGGGAGTTCGGTGGCTATACCTGCGACAAGGGCCCGCGTAAAGGCAAGTCATCACTTCGAGTGAAACTCTGGCCCATGCTTGCGGTCGCGCACCCTCGGTTGTCACTCTGTAGCTGTAAGTCAACCTGAGGGGAGTGTCCAGTGACGTTCGGTGAGCAGCCCGCCTATCTGCGTGTGGCGAGCGATCTCCGGGAGAAGATCGCCAACGGCTCGCTTCCTCCGCACACCCGGCTCCCCTCGCAGGCGCGCATCCGCGAGGAGTACGGGGTGTCGGACACCGTCGCACTGGAGGCGCGCAAGGTCCTGATGGCCGAGGGCCTGGTCGAGGGCCGTTCGGGTTCCGGGACCTATGTGCGCGAGCGGCCGGTGCCCCGCCGCATCGCCCGCTCCGGCTACCGCCCCGCCTCGGGCGCCACCCCGTTCCGTCAGGAGCAGGCGGCCGAGGGGGCCCGCGGCACCTGGGAGTCGAACAGCGAGCAGGAGCCGGCGAGCGCCGAGGTCGCCGCCCGGCTCGGCATCGAGCCGGGGGAGCGGGTGATGCGCACGCGCTACGTCTACCGGGACGCGGGCGAGCCGATGATGATCTCCACCTCCTGGGAGCCGCTCTCGGTCACCGGCCGGACGCCGGTCATGCTCCCCGAGGAGGGGCCGCTGGGCGGCTGCGGTGTGGTCGAGCGGATGGCCGCGATCGACGTGGTCGTGGACAACGTGGTGGAGGAGGTCGGCGCCCGGCCGGGCCTCGCGGAGGAGCTGCTGACCCTCGGCGGCGTCCCCGGCCACGTGGTGATGGTCGTCGAGCGCACGTACTACGCCTCGGGTCTGGCGGTCGAGACCGCGGACGTCGTCGTCCCCGCCGACCGCTATCGGATCGCCTACCACCTCCCGGTGCGCTGAGCGGTACGCGGTGTCCGGGAGTGTTCACACCGAGTTGACGGAGTGGCCACTCCCGTAACGCCGGGGCAACCGCGCGCCCCGACGGTTCGTCACGCCCGGCTCCTACCTTCCTGCTCCGTACCCGCAATCCGGTCGGACGACAGGAGTCAGCACCCTCATGACGGACACGGTCACCCCGCCGGGGACCTCGGCGCCCGCCCCGCCGCCCCGCCGCCGCTATGCCGCGCTGGCCGCCGACGAGAGCCGCGAGGACTACTCGCTGCGCTATGCGCCCCACTCCTTCCGGCGCTGGTCGCCCGCGACCGTCGCCGGCACCGCGCTCGGCGGCATCGCCTATCTCGCCGACTTCGCCATCGGCGCCTCGATCGTCTTCACCTACGGCTTCACCAGCGGTCTCGCCTCGATCCTCACCGCCGCCGCCGTCATCTTCCTCACCGGCATCCCGATCGCCCGCGCCTGCGCCCGCTACGGCCTGGACATGGACCTCATCACCCGCGGCGCCGGCTTCGGCTACTTCGGCTCGACCCTCACCTCGCTGATCTACGCCTCCTTCACCTTCATCTTCTTCGCGCTCGAAGGCTCGATCATGGCGCAGGCCATGCACCAGGCCATCGGGCTGCCCGTCGAGATCGGCTACCTGGTCACCACGCTGATCGTGATCCCGATCGTCTTCCGCGGCATGGGCGCGCTGGCCAAGGTGCAGGCATGGACCCAGCCCCTGTGGATCGTCGGCCTCGTGCTGCCCTTCCTCGTCCTCGCCTTCGAGGCGCCGGAGGCCTGGGGCGCCTTCGCCTCCTTCGGCGGCACCGAGGGGGCCGGCTCCGGCTTCTCCTGGATCGGCTTCGGGCTCGGCACCGGGGTCGCCCTCTCCCTCATCGCCCAGATCGGCGAACAGGCCGACTACCTGCGCTTCATGCCCGCCAAGACCGAGGAGAACCGGCGGCGCTGGAACCTCGCCGTGCTCGCCGCGGGACCCGGCTGGGTGGTCATCGGCGCGGCCAAGCAGCTCGGCGGCGCCTTCCTCGCCTTCGTCGCCCTGGAGGCCGTCGGCAAGACCCACGCCCTGGAGCCGATCGCCCCGCAGATCGAGGCGCTGAGGCCCTGGCTCGGCTCCTTCGCGCTGCCGGCCGCGGCCCTCTTCGTGATCGTCTCCCAGATCAAGATCAACGTCACCAACGCCTACAGCGGCTCGCTGTCCTGGTCGAACTTCTTCTCCCGGATCACCCACCGCCACCCGGGCCGGGTCTGGTACATCTTCCTCAACCTCGCCATCGCGCTGACGCTGATGGAGATGAACATGTTCGCGGCCCTGGGCAAGCTGCTCGGGTTCTACTCCAACGTCGGCATCGCCTGGATCGCCGCCGTCGCCGCCGACCTCGTCATCAACAAGCGGGCCGGCTGGAGCCCGCCGTACATCGAGTTCAAGCGGGCCTATCTGTACGCCGTGAACCCGGCCGGCTTCGGCGCCATGGCGATCGCCTCGGCCGTCTCGATCCTCGCCTTCTTCGGACTCTTCGGCAGCTACGCGGAGGCCTTCTCCACCTTCATCGCCGCCGGACTCGCC
This sequence comes from Streptomyces sp. NPDC020422, assembly GCF_044386705.1. Classification (NCBI taxonomy): domain Bacteria; kingdom Bacillati; phylum Actinomycetota; class Actinomycetes; order Kitasatosporales; family Streptomycetaceae; genus Streptomyces; species Streptomyces sp. NPDC020422. The sequence goes on from NZ_JBIRVJ010000003.1 coordinate 34,115, forward strand.
CTCGTGCTCTGCCCGCTCATCGCCTGGGCGACCCGGGGGAAGTACTACCTGGCCAGGCCGAACCCGGTGAACGGACCGGGCGTGGCGGTCGCCGACGAGCGCGCCACCCACGAGTGCGGGGTCTGCGCGACCGCGTACGAGCTGCCGGACATCGCCGACTGCCCCGCCCACGGCGGACCCGTCTGCTCGCTGTGCTGCTCGCTGGACGCCGAGTGCGGGGACCTCTGCCGCAAGGATCCCGGGGCGGCCGGGTCCGTGCTGATGCCGGTGCCGACCGTCCCCAGGGCGGCGCCCGGAGCGTGACACCGGCCTCCCTCCGCCGGTTACCGGCCAGATACATATCTCTTCGTGAAAACCCGTATCCGCTGTGTAAAGGTCAGGCGTAAGCTCGGGCATATGCGGATTGCGGTTTCCTGGAGATCGTTGGACACGGCCGGACCGGTGGAGGGAGAAGCCCGATGAGCGACAGCGGCCCCGTCCTTCCCTGGCTGGTCATACGGCAGGACGACAACGGCAACCGCTATCGCGTCGGTCGGTACGCGACGGAGGCCGAGGCGCAGAAGATCGCCGACAGCCTCGACGACCGCGGACACAAGCAGCTCTACTGGGTCGAGCGGATCGGTTCGCCCGCCCTCTGACCCCTGCCCGGGCGGTCGTCGAGGCCGCCCGGGTTACGCTCCGCCCCATGACCGATCACCCCTCCCGCCCCGCCCCGCCCGAGCGTGCCCCCGTCGTCGTGGTCGTCGCCGGGGCGCTGTACGACCAGGGGCGGCTGCTCGCCGCGCGCCGCAGCGCCCCCGCCGAGCTCGCCGGCCGCTGGGAGCTGCCCGGCGGCAAGCTGGAGCCGGGGGAAACCCCCGAGGAAGCCCTGGTCAGGGAGTTGCGCGAGGAGCTCGGCGTCGAGACCGAGCCCGGCGAGCGCATCCCCGGCGAATGGCCGCTCAAGCCCGGATACGTCCTGCGGGTGTGGACCGCCCGGCTGCTCTCCGGCGAGCCGCGGCCGCTGGAGGACCACGACCGGCTGCGCTGGCTCGCCCGCCACGAGCTGGACTCCGTCGACTGGCTCGACCAGGACCGCCCGGCCGTCGCCGAGGCCGCCCGACTGCTGCCCGCGAGCCCGCCGGACGGCGCGCGCGGCTGACTCCTACGCCGTTCGTACCACCGTGCGCTGCCCCCGCCAATCGGCGGGATAACCCACTCCGAATATCGGGTATGTCCTGAATAACCCCCCGAAATAGGACGTGGGCCTCGTGATCGACACCGAAGGCGACTGCGCCGAGTGGCACTTTCCGGCGGAGGCCAACGCTGTGCGCACGGCCCGCCACGCGGTGCGGGACACCCTGAGGGCCTGGCGGCTCGACGCGGTGATCGGCGATGTGACCGTCCTGCTGGTCAGCGAGCTGGTGACCAACTCCCTGCGCTATGCGTCCGGGCCCATCGGCGTACGGCTGGTGCGCCTCCCCGCCGAAGGGGGCGGGCGCCCGCGGGGCCCCGCCCTCCTCGTGGAGGTCTCCGATCCGCTTCCGGACGGCCCCACCGAACGGCCCGCGGGACCCGACGACGAGGGCGGCCGCGGCCTCCAGCTCGTGGCCTGTTCCGCACGCCGCTGGGGCACCCGCGCGGGCAGGACGGGGAAAACCGTGTGGTTCGAGCTGGCTCTCCCTGGTGAGTAAAGAGGGTGGGACGACGATCAGCGGGCCTCGGCCGGAAACGAACGAGACCACCCTGTGATCGTGAACGTCGTGCCGACGGGGCCGATGGTGCTGAATACTGCCGTCATGGCCGGTCCGGTGCGGTGAGCTGGAGGGGACGGTCGCGTGAGCGAGATACCTGAGACGGCGAGCGGTGTCGTGTGGCAGAGCAGCCCGCCCGGGTCGATCTATGACTACATCCGGGTCGCCTCCTTCTCGATAGGCCCCGACGGGCTCGTCGACCAGTGGAGCAGACGAGCCGCGGAGCTCTTCGGCGTGACCGCCGAGGAGGCCAGGGGCAAGGATCCGGTCGAGGCCTTCATGCCCACCGACCTGCGGGCGCGCGGACACCGCAGGGTCCGCGAGATCCTCGACGGCAAGGAGTGGACGGGCCTGGTCCCGTTCCGCATCCCCGGCGAGGAGCGGCCGAACGGCATCGCCGAGCTGTACGTGATGCCGAGCGAGACCGAGCGCGGGGAGCGGGCCGCCCTCTGCATCGTCGTGGATGTGCGCGCCCTACGCCGGATCGAGACCGACATCGCCGCCTCACAGGCCATTTTCGGCCAATCCCCCTTCGGCTTCCTCCTCTTCGGCACCGACCTCACCGTGAAGCGCGCCAACCGGCGCTTCGCCACGGTCTTCGGGGGCTCCGCCGACGACCACCGCGGCCGGACCGTGCACGACTACCTGCCCCGGGCCGAGGCCGACCGGATGGCCGCCGCACTGCGCAAGGTGCTGGAGACCGGGGAGTCCGTCGCCGACCTGCAGATCGTCGGCGCCGCCCCCGGCTCCACCGACCGCCGCCACTGGTCGGTCAACCTCTACCGCGTGCACAGCGGCTCCGGCCGCCCGGTCGGCGTCGCCGGACTCGGCATCGACGTCACCCGCCGGCACAACGCGGCCCGCGAGGCCGCCAACGCCCGCCGCAACCTGGCCCTGCTCAACGAGGCCGGCGCCCGCATAGGCAACTCCCTCGACCTGGAGGCCACCGCCCGCGAGCTCCTCGGCGTCGCCGTCCCCGGCTTCTGCGACCTCGCCGCCGTCGACCTCTACCAGGGACTGCTCACCGGCGACGAGGCCCCGCCCGGCCGCCTGGGCAGCTCCCATGACGTCGGCTACGGGGCGGGCAGTGCCGAGCTGCGCCGGGTCGCCGTCGCCAGTGCCGTCTCCGACAGCCGGGTCCGGGTCGGCAGGCCCCGCTCCGCCCAGGACGACGAGCCGGAGCGGGCCACCGGCGCGGACGGCGAGGTCTGTTGCGACACCGGCCCCATCGAGGTCGGCTCCGTCCACCGCTACCCGTTCAACTCGCCGTGCGCCGGCGCCCTGCGCACCGGCCGGATCCGCACCGTGCCAGGCGCGGAGGGCAGCCTCGTCCAGTCCACCCTCGTGGTCCCGATGGTCGCCCACGACACGGTCGTCGGACTCGTGCAGTTCTCCCGCGCCAAGGGCAGCGAACCCTTCGGCGAACGCGACCGCGCCCTCGCCGTCGAGCTGGCCGCCCGCGCCGCCGTCTGCATCGACAACGCCCGCCTCTACCGGCGCGAACACGAGCGGGCCCTCATCCTGCAGCGCAGCCTCCTGCCGCCCGGCGACCCGGAGGCGGCCGGCCTCGACATCGCCTGCCGCTATCTGCCCGGTACCGCCGCCACCGAGGTCGGCGGCGACTGGTTCGACGTGATCCAGCTCCCCGGCCACCGCACCGCCCTGGTCGTCGGCGACGTCATGGGCCGCGGACTGCGCGCCGCCGTCGCCATGGGCGAACTGCGCACCGCCGTGCGCACCCTCGCCCAGCTCGACCTCGAACCCGCCGAGGTGCTGTCCCACCTCGACGAGATCGCCCGCGGTCTCGGCGCCCCCGTCGGCGCCCAGCAGTCCGGCCGCGCCCACAAGGCCCGCGGCCCGGAACTCTCCGAGGTGTACCTCGCCACCTGCGTCTACGCCGTCTACGACCCCGTCACCCGGCGCTGCACCTTCGCCAACGCGGGCCACCTGCCGCCCGTGCTCGTGGAACCCGGCGAGGAGGCCCTGCTCCTCGACGTACCGCCGGGGATGCCGCTGGGCGTCGGCGGGGAGCCCTTCGAGGAGGTCGAGGTCGAGCTGCCCGAGGGCGCGCTGCTCGCCCTCTACACCGACGGGCTCGTCGAGTCCCGCGACCATCCGCTCGACGAGGGCCTGAGCGCGTTCCGCAGCGCCCTCGCCAACCCCGGCCGGCCCCTGGAGGACGTCTGCGACCACGTCCTCAGCACCCTCGACACCCGGCACGGCGAGGACGACATCGCCCTGCTCATGGCCCGTATCCAGGGACTGCCCGCCGAGTCGGTGGGGGACTGGCGGCTGCCCAGGGAGCCCCGCTCCGTCGGGCGGGCCCGCGAGCTGGCCCGGGCCCAGCTGACCGCCTGGGAGCTGGAGCCCCTGGTCGACACCGTCGAACTGCTCGTCAGCGAGCTCGTCACCAACGCCCTGCGCTACGGCGAGGGGGAGATCCGGCTGCGGCTGCTGCGCGATCGCACCCTGGTCTGCGAGGTGTGGGACGCGGGCCTGGTCCAGCCCCGCCGCCGCCGGGCCAAGGACACCGACGAGGGCGGCCGCGGACTGCAACTGGTCGGGCTGCTCAGCGCAGCCTGGGGCTCGCGCCGCACCCCGCGCGGCAAGACGGTCTGGTTCGAACTGCCGCTGCCGGACGGCGACGGCCTCGCCGAGCCGACGGTGGACCAGCTGCTCAGCATGTTCTGAGCAGCGGGCCCACCGCTCCCGGGGGGGAGAGAGGGGGCCCGGGGAGCTCAGCCCTCCAGTCCTTCAGCCGTACAGGCCGTACAGGCCGTATAGGCCGTCAGAACTTCAGCCCTTCAGCCTTTCAGGCCATCAGAACTTCAGTCCGTCAGGCCGTCAGGCGGTCAGTCCTTCAGTCCTTCAGGCTGTCAGAGCTTCGGATCGTCAGCCCTTCGGATCGTCAGCCCTTCAGCGCGGCCAGCCGGGCCTCGATCTCGGCCTGGTCGCCCAGCGCGTCCAGCTGCTCGAACTGGGCGTCCAGCGAGGAGGCGGCGAGCTCCTGCTTGCCCAGCGCCTTCGCCTCCTCGCGGCGGACCTTCTCCTCGAAGCGGCTGAGCTCGCTCGTCGGGTCCAGGACGTCGATGTTCTTCACCGCGTCCATCATCGTGTTCTGCGCCCGGGCCGACTTCGCCCGCGCGACCAGCTCGTCCCGCTTGGCCTGGAGCTCGACCAGCTTGGCCTTCATCTGGTCGAGGCCGCCCTTGAGCTTCTCCACCACCTCGGTCTGCGCGGCGATCGTGGGCTCCGCCGTCCGCGCCTCCTTCTCCGACTGGAGCTGGCGGCCCAGCGCGACCTTCGCCAGGTTGTCGAAGCGGTCCGCCTCCGCCGACTGCCCGCCGGCCCGCAGCTCGTCCGCCTTGCGGCTCGCCGCCAGCGCCTTCTCGCCCCACTCCTTCGCCGCGTCCACGTCCTCCCGGTGGTCCTGCTCCAGCAGGCGCAGGTTCCCGATGGTCGTCGCGACCGCCTCCTCCGCCTCCGTGATGTTGGCGGAGTAGTCGCGGATCAGCTGGTCCAGCATCTTCTGCGGATCCTCCGCCTGGTCGAGGAGCGCGTTGATGTTGGCCTTCGCCAGCTGGGCGACCCGGCCCAGGATGGTCTGCTTGCTCATGCTCGGTCTCCTTGCGGGTTGTCACGAGGGGAGCGCACGGTCAGAAGCGCCCGCCGCCGCCCAGCCGGCCGCGTGTGCCCCCGCCGCCGAAGCTGCCGGGCCCACCGCCGAAGCCACCGCCCCCGAAGCCGCCCCCGCGCCCGCCGCCACCCTGGCCGCCGCCGAACAGGCCGCCGAGGATGATGCCGCCGAGCACCGCCCCGCCGAGCCCGCCCCCGCCGGCGCCCACCGTCCCGGTCGTCCCGCCGAGCCCGTTCGGGTTCCCGTACGTCCGTACGTCCTGCTCGGCCAGCTCCTGGGCCCGGCGGGCCAGCACGTCCGCCTGCTGCGCCTCGGACAGCGCCGACTGCGGGTCGCCCTCGGCCAGACCCGTCGCCCGGTCGAGCCGCCGCTGGGCCTCGGCGAGGCGGGTGCGGGCCTCGGAGCCGACCGCGCCGCGGTGCGTCGTGATGTAGTCGCCGGCCGCGCCGACCGCGGAACGGGCCGTCAGCAGGGCCTGGTCCAGGAGCGCCCGCGCGCGCCGGGTGCCCGACTCGCGCTCCCGCGCCCCCTCCAGCGCCTCGTCCAGGGCGGCGTCCGCCTCCTCGACCCGGCGCAGCGCGTCGATCGGGTCGTACCGCCCGGAGTCCACCGCCCCGCGCACCGCGGCGAGCACCGCCTCGGCCCGGCCGATCCGGCCCCGCAGATCCGCCGTCGACACGTGCTCCGCCGTGCCTTCGAGCAGCCCGCGGGCGTCCGCCAGGTCGGCCTCGGTCTCGGCGAGCGCGCCCGGCAGGCCGCCCACCGCCTCCGCCAGCTCCTTCGCCCGCCGGTCCACGGCCTCGATCAGCCGGGCCGCCTGGTCCACGGCGCCCTCGGCGGCCCTGATCTGCACGGCCGCGCCGCCGTTGTCCCCGTCGTCGATCAGCTGCCGGGCCCGGTTGACGGTGGAGGTGGCGAACACGAGCCGGTCCTTGGCCTGTTCCAGGTCGCCGGAGACCGGGGCCGCCGCGGACTCGGTGTACCGCTCGCGCATGGCGACGAGCGCGCCCTCCGCCGAGGTCATCCGCCCGGCCTGCTCCCGGAACGCCGCCTCGACGGTGGCCAGCGCCTGCGGGGCGTTGTGCTCCAGGGCGCGCAGCCGGTCGAAGCCGGCGGACTCGGCGTCCAGCCGGGCGTTGACGTCCGCGCAGCGCCCGAGGATCTCCTCCAGCATCGAGCGGCGGGTCGCGTCGTCCTCGGGCACCGCGTCGTCGAGCCGCTGGCGCAGCCGGAACGCGGCCGTGAGCTCGGCCTCCGCGTACCGGACCGCCTCGGTGAACGGCTCGGCCGCCTCGTCGCCGAACTGGGCGCTCGCGAAGCCCAGCTCCTCCTTGCTCGTGCGGACGGCGTCGTCGGTGGCGACCAGCGCCTGCCGGGCCTTGCCGTCGAGCTCCGCCAGGGACGGCTGCGCGGGCGCCGTGGAGGCGCCCCAGCGCCGCCCGCCGTCCGGGGCACCGCGGGGAGCGGTGCGGGCGGCGGTTCCGCGGCGGCGCCTGGTGTACGCGTACGCCGCCACGGCACCGGCGCCGCCGAGCAGCACGACGGGAAGGACGAGGTCGGTCGCCGAGGGGGAGGCGTCGGACCCGGTGCCGGGATCGGCGGCGCCCGGGGTGATCGCCGGGGTGGGGACGGGCTGACCCGCGAGCACGGCGGCGTAGCCGTCGGCGGCGCCGATCGCCGCACCCGCCCAGTCGTTCTGCCGCAGCGCCGGTTCGATCGCGGTCCGTGCCACGTCGTCGAGCTGGGCCTGGGTGAAGCGCGAGTCGGGGTCGGCGGAGTAGCCGTACTGCCGGTCGTGGGTGGCGACGGCGAGCAGCACGTCGTCGCGGCCGAGGCCGTTGCGTTCGGCGGTCGCGTCGGCCCAGCCCTGGGCGGGACGGCCGGAGAAGTCGCGTACGTACACGACGAACAGCTGCACCCGGCGGGCGTCGTAGAGCGCGTCGAGGGCCGAGACCACCTCGGGCCGCCGGTCGCCCAGCGCTCCGACCCGGTCGGTGATCTGCCCCTCGCGGGACAGCGTGACCGGGTCGTCGGCGCGGGCGCCGGGGACGGCGGGCACGACCAGCCACCACGCCGCCACCAGCACCGCGAGCAGGGCTCGGGTGGCTGTTCGCGTCACAGAAGGGAGGCTATGTCCGGGTCTGCCGGTCCGCGACCGGGCGGGTGGAAACCGCTGTGGATCTTCCGGCGTCACTGTCGGTGGCCACCGCTACGGTGGCTCATGCGGTCGGACGACTCCCGGGGGGCTCAGGTGAACGGAGGCTGGAAGGGCGTGTGGCGGCGCGGCCGACGGATCGTGCTCGCGCTCGTGGTCCTGCTCGTGCTCCCGCCGCTCGCCGGCGCCGCCGCCCTGCGCCTGAACTACGCGGGCGATCCGGCCGAGGGCACGCGGAGCCGGGGCAAGGACGCCGTCTGGCTCGGCCACGCCTGGGTCGACGGCCGGAAGAAGGACGCCGATCTCGCCGCCTTCGCCGGCCGGATCAGAGGCACGGGCATCCGCGACCTGTACGTGCACGCCGGGCCCCTGGAGCACGACGGCACCCTGCCCGCCGACCGCCACCCCGGGGCGGCCTGGCTCGTCGCGGCGGTCCACCGGGCGATGCCCGGCATACGGGTGCACGCCTGGCTGGGCGACGTCCTGGCCACGGAGGGACCCGAGGGGCTGCGCCTGGAGCGGCCCGGGTCCCGCGCCGCCGTGGTCGCCTCGGCCCGGCAGGTCCTGGACGCCGGCTTCGACGGCGTCCACTTCGACCTGGAGCCCCTGCACTCCGACGACGGGAACTACCTCTCCCTCCTCGACGACCTCGGCGCGCTGACCCGCTCCCGAGGGGCGACGCTCTCGGTCGCGGCGCACCAGATCGACCCGCTGCCGGCCGCCCACGTGCTCCTCGGCGCGCTCAGCGGCAGCGAGAAGTGGTGGTCGCAGGAGTTCTTCGGCCAGGTCGCCCGGCGCGTCGACCAGATCGCCGTCATGTCGTACGACACCTGGATGCCGTGGGAGGGGACGTACGGCGGTTACGTCGCCCAGCAGACCAGCCTCGCCCTGGAGGTCACCCCCGAGGGGACGGACCTGCTGATGGGGCTGCCCTTCTTCCACGAGGACGACCTGGGCCACCACGAGTCCGCCGAGACGGTCACGGCCGCGGTCCGCGGCGCCCGCCTGGGCCTGGGCCGCACCGACCCGGGACGCGCGCGCTTCGGCCTCGCGCTGTACGTCGACTTCGCGGCCCGGGAGGAGGACTGGGCGGCCTACCGCGCGGGCTGGGCGGCGCCCCGGTGAAGCCGGTGCCTAGGGGGCGTCCCGGGAGTCCCGCCGCCGGATCCTGTTCCCCAGCCACACCAGGGGGTCGTACGAGCGGTCCACGACCCGCTCCTTCATCGGGATCAGCGCGTTGTCCGTGATCCCGATGTCCTCCGGGCACACCTCCGTGCAGCACTTGGTGATGTTGCAGTAGCCCAGTCCGTGCTCGTCCTGGGCGGTGCGCCGGCGGTCGAGGCCCGCCTCCCGCGCCGCGTCGAGCGGGTGCATGTCGAGCTCGGCGATCCGCATCAGGAAGCGCGGCCCGGCGAAGACGGCCTTGTTCTCCTCGTGGTCGCGGACCACATGGCAGGTGTTCTGGCACAGGAAGCACTCGATGCACTTGCGGAACTCCTGCGAGCGGTCGACGTCCTCCTGCCGCATCCGGTACTCGCCCGGCGCGAGGCCGGCCGGCGGCACGAAGGCCGGGATCTCCCGGGCCTTCGCGTAGTTGAAGGACACGTCCGTCACCAGGTCCCGCACCACGGGGAAGGCCCGCATCGGGGTCACGGTGACGGTCTCCTCGCGCCCGAAGACCGACATGCGGGTCATGCACAGCAGCCGCGGCCGGCCGTTGACCTCCGCCGAACAGGATCCGCACTTGCCGGCCTTGCAGTTCCAGCGCACCGCCAGGTCGGGCGCCTGGGTGGCCTGGAGCCGGTGCACGACGTCGAGGACCACCTCGCCGTCGTGCACCTCCACCGTGTAGTCGGTCAGGGCGCCGCCGTCGGCGTCGCCCCGCCAGATCCGGAAGCGGGCATCGTACGTACTCATGCGTCCAGCTCCTCCGCGGACAGGTACTTGGCCAGCTCCTCCTGCTCGAAGAGCGCGAGCAGATCGGCCCTGATCGGTTCGGTGCCGACCCGTTCCAGGGCGATCCGCTGTTCCTCCGCCCGGCACAGCAGGTTCACCGGCCGCCAGGCGCGGTCCATCGCCGGGTAGTCCTCGCGGGTGTGCCCGCCCCTGCTCTCGGTGCGCTCCAGGGCCGCCCGGGCCACGCACTCGCTGACGAGCAGCATGTTGCGCAGGTCGAGCGCGAGGTGCCAGCCGGGGTTGAACTGCCGGTGCCCCTCCACGACGACCCGTTCCGCCCGTGCGCGGAGCTCCGCGATCCGCTCCAGGGCCTCGGCCATCTCGCCCGCGCGCCGGATGATCCCGACGAGGTCGTTCATCGTCTGCTGGAGCTCCTGGTGGAGCGTGTACGGGTTCTCGGGGGCGGTGCCGCCGACGCCGCCGTCGAAGGGGGCGAGGGCCTCGGCGCGGGCGGCGGCCACGGCTTCCTCGTCGAGCCGGTCGCCGTCGCCGTCGCCCGCCCCGCCCCGGGACCCGTACCCGGACCCCTCACCCCGCCCCACCGCGTACTCCGCCGCGTGCAGCCCGGCCCGGCGCCCGAACACCAGCAGGTCCGACAGGGAGTTGCCGCCGAGCCGGTTGGAGCCGTGCATCCCGCCCGCGACCTCGCCGGCCGCGAAGAGTCCCGGGACGCCGAGCGTCGCCGCCGTCTCCGAGTCGACGGCCACCCCGCCCATCACGTAGTGGCAGGTCGGGCCGACCTCCATCGCCTCGGCCGTGATGTCCACGTCCGCCAGCTCCTTGAACTGGTGGTACATCGACGGCAGCCGGCGCCGGATCACCTCCGCCGGCATCCGGGTCGACACGTCGAGGAAGACCCCGCCGTGCGGGGAGCCGCGCCCGGCCTTGACCTCGGCGTTGATCGCCCGCGCCACCTCGTCGCGCGGCAGCAGCTCGGGCGGGCGGCGGTTGTGGTCGGGGTCCTCGTACCAGCGGTCGCCCTCCTCCTCCGACTGCGCGTACTTCTCCTTGAAGACGTCGGGGACGTAGTCGAACATGAAGCGCCGGCCCTCGGAGTTGCGCAGCACACCGCCGTCGCCGCGCACCGACTCGGTGACGAGGATGCCCTTCACCGAGGGCGGCCAGACCATCCCGGTCGGGTGGAACTGCACGAACTCCATGTTGACCAGTGGCGCCCCCGCGAGCAGGGCGAGCGCGTGCCCGTCCCCGGTGTACTCCCAGGAGTTGGACGTCACCTTGAAGGACTTGCCGATCCCGCCGGTCGCCAGGACCACCGACGGCGCCTGGAGGACGAAGAAGCGTCCGGTCTCCCGCTCGTAGCAGAAGACACCGCCCACGCGCTCCCCGGACGCGGTCTTCAGGACACGGGTGACCGTGCACTCCTGGAAGACCCTGAGCCGGCTCTCGTGGTCGCCGGTCTCCCTGAAGTCCTCCTGCTGGAGGGAGACGATCTTCTGCTGGAGGGTGCGGATGAGTTCGAGCCCGGTCCGGTCGCCGACGTGCGCGAGCCGGGGGTACTCGTGGCCGCCGAAGTTGCGCTGGGAGATGCGCCCGTCGGGGGTGCGGTCGAAGAGCGCGCCCCAGGTCTCCAGCTCCCACACCCGCTCCGGGGCCTCCTGGGCGTGCAGCTCGGCCATCCGCCACTGGTTGAGGAACTTCCCGCCGCGCATGGTGTCGCGGAAGTGGACCTGCCAGGTGTCGTGCGGGTTGGCGTTGGCCATGGAGGCGGCGATGCCGCCCTCCGCCATCACCGTGTGGGCCTTGCCGAAGAGGGACTTGCAGATCACGGCGGTACGGGCGCCCCGGCGCCGCGCCTCGATCGCCGCCCGCAGCCCGGCGCCGCCCGCGCCGACCACGATCACGTCCCACGACTGTCGTTCCACAGCAGTCATCTCAGAAGAACCTCGGGTCGTCGAAGGCGCCGGTGGCGAGCAGGTACACGTACAGGTCGCAGACGGCGACGCTGATCAGCGAGGCCCAGGCGAGCAGCATGTGACGCCGGTTCAGCCGGCCCACCCAGGTCCACAGCCGGTAGCGGACCGGATGCTTCGAGAAGTGCCGCAGCCGCCCGCCGACGACGTGGCGGCAGGAGTGGCAGGAGAGCGTGTACGACCAGATGAGGACGATGTTGACGAGGAAGACCAGCGTGCCGAGCCCCGCGTGGCCCCATGCGTAGGAGGAGTCCCGGAAGGCGAGCACGGTGTCGTAGGTGAGGATCCCGGCGACCGGCAGGGCCAGGTAGAAGAAGTAGCGGTGGACGTTCTGCAGGATCAGCGGGAGGCGGGACTCGCCGGTGTACGCGCGGTGCGGTTCGGCGACCGCGCAGGCCGGGGGAGAGGCCCAGAAGCTCCGGTAGTACGCCTTGCGGTAGTAGTAGCAGGTCAGCCGGAAGCCGAGCGGGAAGACCAGGATGAGCAGCGCGGGGGACAGGCTCCACCAGCTGCCGAAGAGCGCCCAGTTGGGGCCGCCGCGCATGGGGGCGCAGTTGTCCGCGAGGCAGGGCGAGTAGAACGGGGAGACGTAGGGGGCGGCGTAGTAGTCCGCGTTCGCGAAGGCCCGCCAGGTCGAGTAGGCGACGAAGGCGAGCAGTCCGGCCGCGGTGGCGGCGGGCGCCAGCCACCAGCGGTCGGTACGCAGATGGCGGGCGGCGAGGGAGGCGCGCCCCGGGGAGCGCACCCCCGTCGCCGCCGCGGGGCTCGGCGGGGGTTCGGTGCCTGTGGCCAACGGGGCCTCCTCGGCGTTACGGCGCGTGGCGGTCGCGGGCTCCCAGTCCCTCGTCGTCGATGTCGGTCCACTTCTGGGAGTCGTACGGCGTGTCGGGGATCGTCACCATGCTGTCCGCCCGGCCGCCGGTCGGGGTGGGCGCGTTGCCCTTCGCTCCGACGCGGCGTTCCAGCTCTTCGACCGTGTGCTCCAGGTCCTGCAGGCGACGCTTGACCGCCGCCAGGTCGTCCTGAACGGACATGGCTGCCCTCACTTCCGCGAGCGCGGGTCCCACGCGAGTGTCGCGCGTCACATCCCGCTTGTGAAGCCGTGCGTACCTGTTTCCACCCGTCCGGAGCGCCCCGGTCTGCCGGTGGTTGGGCCGCACGAGTGGGGTTTGCCGTCCGTGCCGCCGTGTCGCCGTGGCCGGATCCGCTCCGTCCTTTTCAGTGTATGAGCAATAGGTGTGATCATCTCCAAATGGCATAAAACTGGACGAAGGGGTACAAGTCATGTCCCAGGTCGGCGCCCCTCGCGGGAGGACATGCTCCAGGAGCCCCCGCTCCCGCACGCTCCGCTCCGTGACCACCCTCAGCAGTGCCGTGCTCGCCCTCGCCGTACTCGCCGGGTGCAGCTCCGGCGACGCCGACGAGGCCCCCGCCGCCGCCCAGGACAACGCGCCGGCCGCCCGCGACCAGGTCGCCGACGGAGGGACGCTGCGCTGGGCCGTCGACGCGCTGCCCACCACGCTCAACGCCTTCCAGGCGGACGCCGACGGCACCACCGGCCGCATCGCCGGCGCCGTGCTCCCCTCCCTCTACACCCTGGACGACCACGGCAGGCCGAAGCTCAACCCGGACTACCTGGAATCCGCCGAGGTCGTCGAGACCGAGCCCAAGCAGGTCGTCCTCTACAAGCTCAACCAGCAGGCGGTCTGGAGCGACGGGCGCGAGATCGGCGCCCCGGACTTCGTCGCCCAGTGGCGGGCGCTGAGCGGCCGGGACACCGCGTACTGGACCGCGCGCAACGCCGGCTACGAGCGGATCGAGAAGATCGAGCGCGGCAAGAACGACCTGGAGGTGCGGGTCACCTTCGGCAAGCCGTACGCCGACTGGCGCTCGCTCTTCAGCCCCCTCTACCCCAAGCAGGTCATGGGCTCCCCCGGCACCTTCAACGACGGGGCGCGCACCTCCCTGAAGGCCACCGCAGGACCGTTCCTGCTGAAGGGGATCGACCGCAAGAGCGGCGACATCGCGCTCACCCGCAACCCCCGCTGGTGGGGGCAGACGCCGAAGCTCGACAGCATCGTCCTCAAGGCCGTCCCCCGCGCCGACCGGGCCGCCGCGCTCGCCGCCGGCAAGCTGGACCTGGCCGAGATCGACCGGTCCGTCGCCGAGCGGATCGCGCTGGCGGTACGGGACGCCCGGGCCGGCCGGAACGGCGGGCAGGCCCTCACCCACGGGCCCGGCGCCGGGATCACCCCCGCCGCCGCCCTGCGCTCCTGGGCCCTCGCGCACGGCTCCGACGAGGAGAAGGCCGCCGAGGTCCAGGCCGCCCGGGAGAAGAACCAGCAGGCCATCGCCCGCTACGCGACCGAGCAGAACGCCCTGGCCCGCTTCGTCGTACGGAAGTCCCTGGAGCCCGCGTACACCCAGCTCTCCCTCAACGGCGAGTCCGGCGCGCTGTCCGACGAGCGGGTCCGCCGGGCGGTGGCCCGCGCGATCAACCGCCAGGAGCTCGCCGAGACGGTGCTGAAGCCGCTCGGCCTGCCGGCCAGGCCCCCGGGCAGCCACCTGGCGCTCGCCGGACAGGCCGCCTACGCCGACAGCAGCGACGCCCTCGGCGACCAGGACACCAAGGAGGCTCGGGCGCTCCTCGCCGACGCGGGCTGGGTGCCGGGCGGCGCCCAGCGCAAACCGGCCGGGGCGAAGGCGGGCAGCACCGCCGCCAAGAAGGCGGGGGAGCAGGCCCAGGAGAAGGCCGCCGAGAAGACCGGCGATAAGGCCGCCGAGCAGACCGCGAAGAAGAAGGAGGGCGACGCCGCCTCCGACGACGGCCTGTACATCGTCGGCGACGACAAGCCCGGCGACCGCCCGGCCGCCCCGCAGATCGGCGCCGGCGGACCCGAGAACGGCACGAACATCCTCGCCCCGGCGCCCGCCGCCGCCTTCCAGGGCGCGGCCGTGCTCCGCCAGGCCGAGGCACTGGACACCGGCACCGGCACCGGCGCCGGCGCCCAGGCCGCCGCGCAGGCGCAGGGGAAGTCGGGGGCCAAGGGGGTGGCCGGGGCCTACGCCCCGCGCGGCAGCGCCGCCCCGGCCGTCGTGGACGCGGCCTCGCAGGCGCTGGGCAAGGACGGCAAGCCGCTCAGCCTCCGCTTCGTCCTGCCCTCTGGCCCCGGCTCGGAGTCGCTGCGGGCGGTCGGGGACCGGATCGTCCGGATGCTCGACGCCGTCGGCATCCGCACCGAGGTGACGAAGGTCTCCGACGAGAGCTTCTTCAAGGACCACATCGCCTCCGGCGACTACGACCTGGCCCTCTACTCCTGGCCCGCCAGCGCCTTCCCGGCGACCGACGCCCGGCCCATCTTCGCCAAGCCGGAGCCCGCGTCCGACGGCTCGCTGATGGTCGAGCAGAACTACGCCCGGGTCGGCACGGACCGCATCGACCAGCTCTTCGACCAGGCGGTGGCCACCCTCGACGAGGACGAGGCCCGCGACCTGGTCCGCCAGGCCGACGCCCGGATCTGGGCCGCGGCGGGCTCCATCCCCCTCTACCAGCGCCCCCAGCTGGTCGCCGCCAAGAACGACGTGGTGAACGCCGGGGCCTGGGGGCTCGCCTCCCCCCGCTACCAGGACATCGGCTTCAAGAAGCCGGCGTCGGCCCAGGGCGCGGAGCGCAACACCCGCAAGTGAGCGCAATACCCTAAAGCCGCCGAAACTCAAAACCGCAAGCTCAGAAGCAGCTCAATTTCCTTGCCCGCCGGTGATCCCGGCGGGCAGGATCGCGTCGGCCGCTTGACCCGGCCGCACGACCTCCTCAGCACCACTGTCACGCCTCCCACAGCAGCGAACCCCCCAGTAGAACCCCTCGGATCCCGGGTGGGGAAGCCCCTTGCACGGCAGCCCCGTACCATAGGACATAGCCGTGGCGCGTCCGCCCGGCGGGCGTAAGAGGAACTGACGCCGCATCCCACGATCCGAGAGAAGCGCAAGCACCCATGCCCACGCGCCACGACATCCGTAACGTCGCCATCGTCGCCCACGTCGACCATGGCAAGACGACCATCGTCGACGCCATGCTCAAGCAGGCCGGTGCCTTCGCCGCCCACCAGCAGCTCGACGACCGCATGATGGACTCGAACGACCTGGAGCGTGAGAAGGGCATCACGATCCTCGCCAAGAACACGGCGGTGAAGTATCACCCCAAGGACGGCGGGGCCCCGATCACGATCAACATCATCGACACCCCCGGTCACGCCGACTTCGGTGGCGAGGTCGAGCGCGGTCTGTCGATGGTGGACGCGGTCGTCCTCCTCGTGGACGCCTCCGAGGGTCCGCTCCCGCAGACCCGCTTCGTGCTGCGCAAGGCCCTCCAGCAGCGCAAGCCCGTCATCCTCTGCATCAACAAGACGGACCGCCCGGACTCCCGGATCGACGAGGTCGTCAACGAGACCTACGACCTCTTCCTCGACCTGGACGCCGACGAGGACCAGATCGAGTTCCCGATCGTCTACGCCTGCGGCCGCGACGGCATCGCCTCGCTGACCAAGCCGGCCGACGGCACGGTCCCGCAGGACTCCGACAACCTGGAGCCGTTCTTCTCCACCATCCTGGAGCACGTCCCGGCCCCGTCGTACGACGAGGAGGCGCCGCTCCAGGCGCACGTCACCAACCTCGACGCCGACAACTTCCTCGGCCGCATCGCGCTGCTCCGCGTCGAGCAGGGCGAGCTGCGCAAGGGCCAGACGGTCGCGTGGATCAAGCGCGACGGCTCGATCCAGAACGTCCGCATCACCGAGCTGATGATGACCGAGGCGCTCACCCGCAAGCCGGCCGAGGTGGCGGGCCCCGGTGACATCTGCGCCGTCGCCGGTATCCCCGAGATCATGATCGGCGAGACCCTGGCCGACCCGGAGAACCCGATCGCGCTGCCGCTCATCACGGTGGACGAGCCGGCCATCTCCATGGTCATCGGCACCAACACCTCCCCGCTGGTCGGCCGTGGCGGCACCGGCAAGGGCGCGGACGCCAAGACCGCGGTCAAGGACCGCAAGGTCACCGCCCGCCAGGTCAAGGACCGGCTGGACCGCGAGCTGATCGGCAACGTCTCGCTCCGCGTCCTCGACACCGAGCGCCCGGACGCCTGGGAGGTCCAGGGCCGCGGCGAGCTGGCGCTGGCCATCCTGGTCGAGCAGATGCGCCGCGAGGGCTTCGAGCTCACCATCGGCAAGCCGCAGGTCGTCACCCGCGAGGTCGACGGCAAGGTCCACGAGCCGGTCGAGCGCATGACGATCGACGTGCCCGAGGAGCACATGGGCGCCGTCACCCAGCTCATGGGCGTCCGCAAGGGCCGCATGGACAACATGTCGAACCACGGCTCCGGCTGGGTCCGCATGGAGTTCGTCGTCCCGTCCCGTGGCCTCATCGGCTTCCGTACGGAGTTCCTGACCCAGACCCGCGGCACGGGCATCGCCCACTCCATCCACGAGGGCCACGAGCCCTGGTTCGGCCCGCTGCAGACCCGTAACAACGGCTCCCTGGTCGCCGACCGCGCCGGTGCCGTCACCGCCTTCGCGATGACGAACCTGCAGGAGCGCGGCGTGCTGTTCACCGACCCCGGCACCGAGGTGTACGAGGGCATGATCGTCGGCGAGAACTCCCGCTCCGACGACATGGACGTGAACATCACCAAGGAGAAGAAGCTCACCAACATGCGCTCCTCCTCCGCCGACTCCTTCGAGGCGATCGTGCCGCCGCGCAAGCTCTCCCTGGAGCAGTCCCTGGAGTTCTGCCGCGACGACGAGTGCGTCGAGGTGACCCCGGAGGCCGTGCGCATCCGCAAGGTCGTCCTGGACCAGAAGGAGCGCAGCCGCTCCGCCTCGCGCGCCAAGAACGCCTGACGCGGCTCCGTAGCACCGCGCGACCGAGCGCACTGAAGGGCCCGGTCCCCCCGCCGACACGGCGGGGGGACCGGGCCCTTCTTCAACGTTTAGTCAAGTTCATTACGGAACCCCGCTGTCCGGATATCGGTCGTCGCTCTCCGGAACGTGTGTTAACGGTCCGTTTCGTCGGTGTCTGTCTGTGCTCGCTTTGTCCGGATTTCGGTCTTCCGTGGCTTGGCGATGTTGTCAAAACGAGACCACTTAAGTGTGGTTTACAGCCCGGACGTACTTAATAGTTGGCTCCATTGAGCTCGGGTCAATGGGTCACGCACTGTGGGGAGTGCCGACTCACGAGCACACTCGGGGCACTTGAGTGCAACGCCGTCAGGGGTGTCGGCAGAACTCGGAGTGCCCCTCTTGTAGTGACAAGTGGACTCATGAGGAGGAACCCATGCGCGGTGCCAAGAGCGCCAAGTGGGTAGCGGGCGCGATCGTCGTCGCCCTGGCAGCGACCGCCTGCGGCGGGGGCAAGAGCGACGGCGGCAGCGACGCCAAGGGCGCTGTTGACCCGAACGGTATCTACTCCATCGAGCTGGGCGAGCCCGAGAAGCCCCTGCTCACCGGCGACACGATGGAGTCCAACGGCTCCCTGGTGATGTCCGGCCTGTTCTCGACCCTGGTCGACTACAAGGCGGACGGTTCGCTGGAGTACATCAACGCCGAGTCGGTCACCACGACGGACTCGAAGACCTGGACGGTCAAGCTCAAGCCGGGCTGGACCTTCCACGACGGCACCCCGGTCACCTCGAAGTCCTTCGTGGACGCGTGGAACTGGAACGCCAACGTCAAGAACGCCCAGGGCCTCGCGTCCTGGTTCGCGGACATCAAGGGCTTCGACAAGGTCCACCCCGAGGCCGAGGGCGCCAAGCCGACCGCGGACAAGCTCGAGGGTCTGAAGATCGTCGACGACAACACGTTCACGATCGAGCTCAACAGCTCCGTTCCGTACTTCGCCCACAAGCTGGCGTACATCGCGTTCGCCCCGCTGCCGGAGTCCTTCTACAAGGACCCGAAGGCCGGCGGCGAGAAGCCGGTCGGCAACGGTCCCTACAAGTTCAAGAGCTGGGACCACAAGAAGTCGATCGAGATCACTCGCTTCGACGGCTACAAGGGCCCGAACAAGGCGCAGAACGGTGGTGTGATCTTCAAGAACTACACCACCCTCGAGGCCGCCTACGAGGACCTGAAGTCGGGCAACGTCGACGTCCTGCGTCAGCTCGCCCCGAAGGACCTGCCGGTCTACCGCCAGGACCTCGGCGACCGCGCGGTCGACCAGGCGTACTCCGCGATCCAGACGATCGCCGTCGCCTTCTACGCCGACCAGTGGAAGAAGCCCAAGCAGATCGACCCGCGCGTCATCCAGGGCCTGTCCATGGGTATCGACCGCGCCACCATCACCAAGACGGTGCTGAACGGCACCCGTGAGCCGGCGACCGGCTGGGTCGCCAAGGGCGTGCTCGGCTACCAGCCGAACGCGGTCGAGGTCACGAAGTTCGACCCGGCCAAGGCCAAGGAGCTCATCAAGGCCGGCGGCGGCGTCCCCGGCAACAAGATCTCCATCCAGTACAACGCTGATGGCGGTCACAAGGAGTGGGTGGAGGCTGTCTGCAACAGCATCACCCAGTCCACCGGCGTCCAGTGCGTCGGCGACGGCAAGCCGGACTTCCAGGCCGACCTGACCGCTCGTAAGGGCAAGCAGGTCAAGTCCCTGTACCGCTCCGGCTGGGTGCTCGACTACCCGGTGAACGCCAACTTCATCTCCGACCTGTTCCGTACGGGTGCGGGCGGCAACCAGGGCGACTTCTCCAACAAGGAGCTGGACGCCAAGATCGCGAAGGCCGACTCGGCCAAGACGCTCGACGAGTCGGTCAAGGCATACCAGGCCATCGAGAAGGACCTGGTCAACTACATGCCGTCGATCCCGCTCTGGTACTACAAGGTCAACGCGGGCTACTCGGAGAAGGTTTCCGGCGTGCAGTACGGCCAGGACGGCGACCCGATCCTGAACACCGTCCAGGTCAAGAAGTAATCACCCAAGCGTAGTCCGCTCGCCGTCCGCGGGGCTGACGGATCGTCAGCCCCGCCTCGGTGCCTTACGCAGTGGCTGGGGGGCCCTTCCACGACATCAGCATGCCCGAACGCGGGCACGCTGTCGGGGGAGGGCCCGTCGGCTGCGGCCGTCACATCTCAACGGAGGCATGATGGGGCGCTATGTCGCACGACGACTGCTCCAGATGATCCCGGTTTTCCTCGGGACAACCCTGCTGATCTTCCTCATGGTGCACAGCCTGCCCGGTGACCCCGTGCTGGCGATGTTCGGTGACAAGGGGGCAGATCCTGCGACCCTGGCCGCGAAGCGCCATGAACTGGGTCTCGACCGCTCGCTCCCGGAGCAGTACTACGTCTACATGCGGGACATGCTCCTGCACTTCGACTTCGGTACGCAGATCCGCAACGGCCGGCCGGTCACCGAGGTGCTGGGCGACGCGTTCCCCGTCACGCTCCAGCTGGCCTTCCTGGCCTTCACGTTCGAGCTCCTCTTCGGCATCGGCCTCGGCATCATCGCCGGTCTGCGCGCCGGTCGCCTGGCCGACAACGCCATCCTGATCTTCACGCTGCTGATCATCTCGATCCCGGTCTTCGTGCTCGGCTTCCTCATCAAGATGCAGTTCGCGTTCAACCTGGGCTGGATCGCGCCGAACGTCTCCACCGAGGTCAACTGGGACGAGCTCATCGCCCCGGCGATCGTGCTCGGCGGACTCTCGCTCGCCTACGTGGCGCGACTGACCCGGACCACCATGGCGGAGAACCTGCGCGCCGACTACATGCGCACGGCCATCGCCAAGGGCCTGCCGAAGCGCCGCATCATCGGTGTCCACCTGATGCGCAACTCGATGATCCCGGTCGTCACCTTCCTCGGCACCGACATCGGCGCCCTCATGGGCGGTGCGGTCGTCACCGAGAAGATCTTCAACATCAAGGGCGTCGGTGGCCTGATCGCCGAGTCGATCTCCCGGCGCGAGGGCGGCACCCTGGTCGGCCTCGTCACCATCCTGGTGATCGTCTACCTCATCACCAGCCTTCTCATCGACCTGCTGTACGCGGTCCTGGACCCGAGGATCCGTTATGCCTGACGTGACCAAGACCGCGGCCGCCGTCGAGGACGCCGTCGCCACCCCCTCGGTCGACGCGCCGGTCCCCGCCGCCGCGAAGCCGGAGAAGACCCGCAGCCTCTGGGGCGACGCGTGGTCGGACCTGCGCCGCAACCCGTACTTCATCGTCTCGGCGGTGATGATCTTCTTCCTGCTGCTGATCGCCGCCTTCCCCAGCCTCTTCACCAGCGCCTCGCCGACCAGCGGCGACCTCGTGAAGCACTTCCTGGGCAAGCCGGAGCTCAGCCACATCGGTTCGCCCGAGTGGCTCGGTTACGACGGCCAGGGCCGTTCCGTGTACGCCCGACTGATCCACGGCACCCGCGCCTCGATCATCGTCGGCGTCTGCGTCACCCTCGTCGTGACCATCTTCGGCGGTCTGATCGGCATGCTCGCCGGCTACTTCGGCGGCTGGATCGACGCGCTCCTGTCCCGGGTCACCGACATCTTCTTCGGCATCCCGTTCCTGCTCGGCGCCATGGTCGTGCTCCAGTCCTTCACCGAGCGCACCGTCTGGGTCGTCGTCGGAGCGCTGGCCTTCCTCGGCTGGACCCAGATGGCCCGCGTCATGCGCGGTGCCGTGATCACGGTCAAGCAGGCCGACTACGTCCACGCCGCCACCGCCCTCGGCGCCGGCACCTCGCGGATCCTGTTCCGGCACATCCTGCCGAACGCCATGGCCCCGCTGATCGTCGTCGCCACCATCTCGCTCGGCGGCTACATCTCCGCCGAGGCGACCCTGTCCTACCTGGGTCTGGGCCTCGCGTCCCCGACCGTCTCCTGGGGCGTCGACATCTCCACCGCCGTCGACCAGATCCGAGTGTCCCCGCACATCCTGCTGTGGCCCTCGATCATGCTGAGCATCACCGTGCTGGCGTTCATCATGCTCGGCGAAGCCGTCCGCAACGCCCTCGACCCGAAGCTGCGCTGAGGAGGGCGTACAGATGACCATCATCGACAACACCGCGACGGTCCCCGCGCCGCGCGACGGCGACGGCCACACCGGTCCGCTGCTCGAAGTCCGTGACCTGCACGTCGAGTTCCACACCCGTGACGGTGTGGCCAAGGCGGTCAACGGCGTCAACTACTCGGTGAACGCCGGTGAGACGCTGGCCGTGCTCGGCGAGTCCGGCTCCGGCAAGTCCGTCACCGCCCAGGCCATCATGGGCATCCTCGACATGCCGCCCGGCAAGATCCCGCAGGGCGAGATCTTCTTCCGCGGCCAGGACATGCTGAAGATGTCCAACGAGGAGCGCCGGCAGATCCGCGGCCGGAAGATCGCGATGATCTTCCAGGACGCGCTGTCCTCCCTCAACCCGGTCCTCTCCGTCGGCTACCAGCTCGGCGAGATGTTCCGCGTGCACCAGGGCCTGTCCAAGAAGGACGCCAAGGCCAAGGCCGTCGAGCTGATGGACAAGGTCAAGATCCCCGCCGCCAAGGCGCGGGTCTCCGACTACCCCCACCAGTTCTCCGGCGGTATGCGCCAGCGCATCATGATCGCCATGGCGCTCGCCCTCGAGCCGGACCTGATCATCGCGGACGAGCCCACCACGGCGCTCGACGTGACCGTCCAGGCCCAGGTCATGGACCTGCTCGCGGAGCTCCAGCGCGAGTACAACATGGGTCTGATCCTGATCACCCACGACCTCGGCGTGGTCGCCGACGTCGCGGACAAGATCGCGGTCATGTACGCCGGCCGGATCGTCGAGCAGGCGCCCGTGCACGAGCTGTACAAGCGCCCGGCGCACCCGTACACCCGCGGTCTGCTGGACTCGATCCCGCGCCTGGACCAGAAGGGCCAGGAGCTCTACGCGATCAAGGGCCTGCCGCCCAACCTGCTCGCCGTGCCGACCGGCTGCGCCTTCAACCCGCGCTGTCCCAAGGCCGACGACATCTGCCGTACGGAGATCCCGGCCCTGGCGCCGGTCACCGAGCAGGACGGCGCCGATCTGCCGGGCCGCAAGAGCGCCTGCCACTTCTGGAAGGAGACGATCCATGGCTGAGCTCAGCAAGAACGAGGAGGCCGTGGCCGCCGCCCTCGAGGCTCCCGTCGAGCGCGGTGAGCCCATCCTCCAGGTGCGCAACCTGCAGAAGCACTTCCCGCTGACCCAGGGCATCCTGTTCAAGAAGCAGGTCGGCGCGGTCAAGGCCGTGGACGGGGTCTCCTTCGACCTCTACCAGGGCGAGACGCTGGGCATCGTGGGCGAGTCCGGCTGTGGCAAGTCCACGGTCGCCAAGCTCCTGATGAACCTGGAGCGGGCCACCGCCGGCGAGGTCTTCTACAAGGGCCAGGACATCACCCGGCTGTCGGGCCGCGCCCTCAAGGCCGTGCGCCGCAACATCCAGATGGTGTTCCAGGACCCGTACACCTCGCTGAACCCGCGCATGACGGTCGGCGACATCATCGGCGAGCCCTTCGACATCCACCCCGAGGTGGCCCCGAAGGGCGACCGGCGCCGCAAGGTGCAGGAGCTGCTCGACGTCGTCGGTCTGAACCCGGAGTACATCAACCGGTACCCGCACCAGTTCTCCGGCGGTCAGCGCCAGCGCATCGGCATCGCCCGCGGCCTCGCGCTCAACCCGGAGATCATCATCTGCGACGAGCCGGTCTCGGCCCTGGACGTCTCCGTCCAGGCGCAGGTCATCAACCTGATGGAGAAGCTGCAGGACGAGTTCAACCTCTCCTACATCTTCATCGCGCACGACCTGTCGATCGTCCGGCACATCTCCGACCGCGTCGGCGTGATGTACCTCGGCAAGCTGGCCGAGATCGGTACGGACGAGCAGATCTACGAGCACCCGACCCACCCGTACACCCAGGCGCTGCTCTCCGCGGTGCCGGTGCCGGACCCGGAGGCCCGCGCGCACCGCGAGCGGATCATCCTCACCGGTGACGTGCCCTCGCCGGCCAACCCGCCGTCGGGCTGCCGCTTCCGCACCCGTTGCTGGAAGGCGCAGGACAAGTGCAGCACCGAGATCCCGGTGCTCGCGATCCCCGAGCGCTTCCAGGGGCAGGACACCCCGGCCGCGCACGAGTCCGCGTGCCACTTCGCCGAGGAGAAGACGGTCCTCCCCGTCTGATCCCCCGCGCGTTCCAGGCCCCCGTCACCCGCAAGGGTGCCGGGGGCCTTCGCGTTGCCCGCCCCCCCGCGGGCCCGTTCATCCGGACGCCGTAAAAGTGCACTCCCGTCAATATCGGGTGATATTGGGGCCTAAGTCAGACTGAGGACATTCGGGAGGCACTCCATGCGCGGAGCCACGCACGCCAAGTGGGCCGCTCTGGCCACCGCCGTCGCCCTCGCGGCGACCGCCTGCGGCGGGGGCGGCGACAGCGGCGGCGGAGGGGCCGGCGGCGTCGTGACCTCTTCCTGGGGTGATCCGCAGAACCCGCTGGAACCCGCGAACACCAACGAGGTGCAGGGCGGCAAGGTCCTCTCGATGATCTTCCGCGGTCTCAAGGAGTACGACCCGAAGACCGGCGAGGCCAAGAACATGCTGGCCGAGAAGATCGACACCACCGACTCGATCAACTTCACCATCACCCTCAAGAGCGGCTGGACCTTCTCCAACGGCGAGAAGGTGACCGCCAAGTCCTTCGTGGACGCCTGGAACTACGGCGCCAACCTGAAGAACAACCAGAAGAACGCCTACTTCTTCGGTTACATCGAGGGCTACGACAAGGTCCACCCCGACAAGGGCGAGCCGTCCGCCACCACCATGTCCGGCCTCAAGGTCGTCGACGACACGACCTTCACGGTCAAGCTGACGCAGAAGTTCTCGACCTTCCCCGACACCCTCGGCTACCCGGCCTTCGCCCCGCTGCCGAAGGCCTTCTACGACGACCACGCCGGCTGGCTCTCCAAGCCCGTCGGCAACGGCCCGTACACCGTGGACTCCTACGCCAAGGGCTCCCAGATGGTGCTCAAGAAGTGGGACGGCTACCCCGGCACCGACAAGGCCCAGAACGGCGGCATCACCCTCAAGGTCTACACCGACAACAACACCGCCTACACGGACCTGACGGCCGGGAACCTCGACCTCGTCGACGACGTGCCGGCCTCGCAGCTCAAGAACGTCTCCGCGGACCTCGGCGACCGGTACATCAACACCCCCGCCGGCATCATCCAGACGCTCGGCTTCCCCTTCTACGACCCGGCCTGGAACAAGCCGGGCCAGGAGAAGCTGCGCACCGGCCTGTCGATGGCGATCGACCGCCAGCAGATCACCCAGACGATCTTCCAGAAGACCCGCACCCCCGCCAAGGACTGGACCTCGCCGGTGCTCGGTGCCGACGGCGGCTACAAGGACGTCTGCGGCTCGGCCTGCGTGTACAACCCCACCGAGGCGAAGAAGCTGGTGGCCGAGGGCGGTGGCATCCCCGGCGGCACGATGACGATCTCGTACAACGCCGACACCGGCTCCCACAAGGAGTGGGTGGACGCCGTCTGCAACTCCATCAACCGCGCCCTCGGCAACAACAAGGCCTGCGTCGGCAACCCCATCGGCACCTTCGCCGACTACCGCAGCCAGGTCAGCACGCAGAAGATGAAGGGCCTGTTCCGGGCGGGCTGGCAGATGGACTACCCGCTCATCCAGAACTTCCTCCAGCCGCTGTACTACACCAACGCCCCCTCCAACGACGGCAAGTACTCCAACCCGGAGTTCGACAAGCTGGTCGACCAGGCCAACGCCGAGACCGACATCGGCAAGGCCGTCGGGATCTTCCAGCAGGCCGAGGGCGTCCTGAAGAACGACATGGGCGCCATCCCGCTCTGGTACCAGAACGGCAGCGCCGGCTACTCGGACCGGGTGGAGAACGTGCTGCTCAACCCGTTCAGCGTCCCGGTCTACGACCAGATCAAGGTCAAGTGACGTCGTAGCAGGTCGGCGGCATCGGGGCCTCCCCAGCTCGAGCGTCGCCGAGAGCCTGGGGAAGGCCCGGCCAGCGGAACTCCGCGCCGGGCCCTCCGTGTTCCCCCCTCCCGCCCTCCCGCACTCCTCTCCTCTTCCTGGAGGTTTCCGTGGGCCGGTACGTGATCCGGCGGCTGCTGCAGATGATCCCGGTCTTCTTCGGCGCCACGCTGTTGATCTTCCTGATGGTGAACGTGATGGGCGACCCCATCGCCGGACTGTGCGGCGACCGCCAGTGCGACCCGGCGACCGCCGCCCAGCTGGAGAAGGAGTTCGGCCTCGACAAGCCCGTCTGGCAGCAATACCTGATCTACATGGGCAACGTGTTCACCGGCGACTTCGGCACCGCCTTCAACGGACAGCCCGTCACCGAGCTGATGTCCAGCGCCTTCCCGGTCACCATCCGGCTCACCATCGTCGCGATCTTCTTCGAGATCGTCATCGGCATCACCCTGGGCGTCCTCACCGGCCTCAAGCGCGGCCGTCCCGTCGACACCACCGTGCTGCTGCTGACCCTGGTCGTGCTCTCCGTGCCCACCTTCGTCACCGGTCTGCTGATCCAGCTGCTGCTCGGCGTGAAGTGGGGCTGGATCAAACCGGCCGTGTCGCCGGAGGCGCCCTTCAACGAGCTCATCGTCCCCGGCCTGGTCCTCGCCTCTGTCTCGCTCGCCTACGTCACCCGGCTCACCCGTACCTCGATCGCCGAGAACAAGCGGGCCGACTACGTCCGCACGGCCGTCGCCAAGGGCCTCCCGCGCCGCCGGGTCATCACCCGCCATCTGCTGCGCAACAGCCTGATCCCCGTGGTGACCTTCATCGGCGCCGACGTCGGCGCGCTGATGGGCGGCGCCATCGTCACCGAACGGATCTTCAACATCCACGGCGTGGGCTACCAGCTCTACCAGGGCATCGTCCGCCAGAACACCCAGACCGTCGTCGGCTTCGTGACCGTCCTCGTCCTGGTCTTCCTCCTGGCCAACCTGCTGGTCGACCTCCTGTACGCCGTCCTTGACCCGAGGATTCGCTATGCCTGAGCCGCTTGAACCGTATGAGCCGCTTGAGTCGTACGGCAGCGAGGGGCGTGCCGTGGCTTCCACCGGAGCGGGGGGCGCGTCCGATCTCGCCACGGCCGAGGCCGAGACCCTGGAGAAGACGCCAGGCGGCCCGGAGGGCACGGGCCCCGACAAGAAGGCCCGGTCCCTGTGGTCCGACGCCTGGCACGACCTGCGCCGCAACCCCGTCTTCATCGTCTCCGGGCTGATCATCCTCTTCCTGGTGATCATCTCGATCTGGCCCTCGCTGATCGCCTCCGGCGATCCCCTGGACTGCGATCTGTCCAAGGCCCAGGAGGGCTCCCAGCCCGGCCACCCCTTCGGCTTCAACGGCCAGGGCTGCGACGTCTACACCCGGGTCGTCTACGGCGCCCGGACCTCCGTCACCGTCGGCGTCCTCGCCACCCTCGGCGTCGCCGTACTCGGCGGTGTCCTCGGCGGGCTCGCCGGATTCTTCGGCGGCGCCTGGGACGGCATCCTGTCCCGGATCACCGACGTCTTCTTCGCCATCCCCGTCGTCCTCGGCGGCCTGGTGCTGCTCTCCGTGGTGACCAGCGCCACCGTCTGGCCCGTCATCGGCTTCATGGTGCTCCTCGGCTGGCCGCAGATCTCCCGCATCGCCCGCGGCTCCGTCATCACCGCCAAACAGAACGACTACGTCCAGGCCGCCCGGGCGCTGGGCGCCTCCAACTCCCGGATGCTGCTGCGCCACATCGCGCCCAACGCGATCGCCCCCGTGATCGTCGTCGCGACCATCGCGCTCGGCACCTACATCGCGCTGGAGGCGACCCTGTCGTACCTCGGCGTCGGTCTGAAGCCGCCGACGGTGTCCTGGGGCATCGACATCTCCTCGGCCTCGCAGTACATCCGCAACGCCCCGCACATGCTGCTCTGGCCGGCCGGCGCGCTCGCCGTCACGGTGCTCGCCTTCATCATGCTCGGCGACGCGGTGCGCGACGCCCTCGACCCCAAGCTGAGGTAGGGGACCATGCTGCTCGAAGTGCGCGACCTGCACGTGGAGTTCCACACCCGGGACGGGGTGGCCAAGGCGGTCAACGGCGTCGACTACTCGGTCGACGCGGGGGAGACGCTGGCCGTGCTCGGCGAGTCCGGCTCCGGCAAGTCCGTCACCGCCCAGGCCGTCATGGGCATCCTCGACATGCCCCCCGGGAAGATCACCGGCGGGGAGATCCGCTTCCAGGGACAGGACCTGCTCAAGCTCAAGGAGGAGGAGCGCAGGAAGATCCGCGGCGCCAAGATGGCGATGATCTTCCAGGACGCGCTCTCCTCCCTCAACCCGGTGATCAGCGTGGGCGAGCAACTGGGCGAGATGTTCCAGGTCCACAAGGGGATGTCGAAGAAGGACTCCCGGGCCAAGGCCGTCGAACTGATGGACCGGGTCCGCATCCCCGCCGCCAAGGAACGGGTGGGCCAGTACCCGCACCAGTTCTCCGGCGGCATGCGCCAGCGCATCATGATCGCGATGGCGCTCGCCCTCGAACCCGAGCTGATCATCGCCGACGAGCCCACCACCGCCCTCGACGTCACCGTTCAGGCCCAGGTCATGGACCTGCTCGCGGAGCTCCAGCGCGAGCTCAACATGGGGCTCATCCTCATCACCCACGACCTCGGCGTCGTCGCCGACGTCGCCGACAAGATCGCCGTGATGTACGCGGGCCGCATCGTCGAACAGGCCCCCGTCCACGAGATCTACAAGGCGCCCGCCCACCCGTACACGCGCGGACTGCTGGACTCCATCCCGCGCCTGGACCAGAAGGGCCAGGAGCTCTACGCGATCAAGGGCCTGCCGCCCAACCTGCTCGCCATCCCGCCCGGCTGCGCCTTCAACCCGCGCTGCCCGCTCGCCCAGGACGTGTGCCGCACCGACGTGCCGCCGCTGTACGACGTCATCGAATCGCCCGTACCGCGCACGAGCGCCTGCCACTTCTGGAAGGAGTGCCTCCATGGCTGAGGCGATTCTGCAGGTCCGCGACCTGGTCAAGCACTATCCGCTGACCCAGGGCATCGTCTTCAAGAAGCAGGTCGGCGCGGTCAGGGCGGTCGACGGCGTCGACTTCGACCTCGCCGCGGGCGAGACCCTCGGCATCGTCGGCGAGTCCGGCTGCGGCAAGTCGACCGTGGCCAAGATGCTGGTCAACCTGGAGAAGCCGACCGCCGGCTCCATCTCGTACAAGGGCGAGGACCTCACCAGGATGTCGCCGCGGGCCCTCAAGGCCGTGCGCCGCAACATCCAGATGGTGTTCCAGGACCCGTACACCTCGCTCAACCCGCGCATGACCGTCGGCGACATCATCGGCGAGCCGTACGAGATCCACCCCGAGGTCGCGCCCAAGGGCGACCGGCGCCGCAAGGTGCAGGACCTGCTCGACGTCGTCGGCCTCAACCCCGAGTACATCAACCGCTATCCGCACCAGTTCTCCGGCGGCCAGCGCCAGCGCATCGGCATCGCCCGCGGCCTCGCCCTGCGGCCCGAGATCATCGTCGCCGACGAGCCCGTCTCGGCCCTGGACGTCTCCGTCCAGGCGCAGGTGGTGAACCTGCTGGAACGGCTGCAGAACGAGTTCAGCCTCTCGTACGTCTTCATCGCGCACGACCTGTCGATCGTCCGGCACATCTCCGACCGGGTCGGCGTGATGTACCTCGGCCGGATCGTGGAGATCGGTTCCGATGCCGAGATCTACGACCACCCCACCCACCCCTACACCCAGGCGCTGCTCTCCGCCGTGCCGGTGCCGGACCCCGAGGCCCGCACCCAGCGCGAGCGGATCATCCTCGCCGGCGACGTGCCCTCCCCGGCCAACATCCCCTCCGGCTGCCGCTTCCGCACCCGCTGCTGGAAGGCCCAGGAGCGCTGCGCCCTGGAGGTCCCGCTGCTCGCCGTCCCGGCGGTATTCCGGCTGACCGACTCCCCGGCCAGGCACGACTCGGCCTGCCACTTCGCGGAGGAGAAGCAGGTCGTGCCGCCGGAGAACGGCGCGGCGGCGCCCGAGGGGCCCCTGGAGCCCAAGGCGCCCGGGGAGCTCCTGGAGCCCGAGGCGCCCGAGGCGCCCGGGGATCCGCAGGCCCCCGAGACGCCGCCGGAGGCTTAACGCCGGGGCAACTTGGTGGAATTGGATCCGATATACGGACGCAGCACGCTGAACAGCGTACGGCCGTGCGGGTGCCGTTCGACCGGCCGGGGCGCGCCATGTCGCCCCGGCCGGTCGCCCGCCGAAGCGACTTGACGCACAATCCCCCCGCATATGCGGAACCGCTTGTTTCGGCCGATGGCGACCGTGAGTATCGGCCCCGTGACTGTGACACGAACGGCACGTCTCACCGGCGCCGCCCTGTGCGCCGCACTCGCCCTCGTCATCGTCGTCTGGCTGCTGAGCGACCTCGCCGCCTTCCGGTCGCCCTCCGAACTGCTCTGGTACTGGGCGGGGGACCGCGCCTTCCTGCTCCGCCGCAGGGCCGCCACCTCGCTCGTCGAACCCGTGCTGCTCGTCGCCTACGTCGCCACCGCGTTCGCCGCCCTGCGCTCCTCGCTCGCCGGGCCCGCGCTCGCCGTCACCGGACTCACCACGCTCGCGCTGCGGCTGCCCGGCCTGTGGGCCTCCGGCGTCGACGCCCTCGTCACCACCCTGCTCTCGCTCGCCCTCGCCGCGGGCCTCGTCGTCACCGCCGCCGCGGGCCGCCGCGACGACGCCGAGGACGAGACCGGCGGACCGGCCCGCCCGCGCACCGGCCCCGCCGTCGCCGCCGGGACGCTGTGCGCGCTGGCCGCCCTGGTCTGGGCCGCCTGGGAGGCGCACTGGGCGAGCGCGCTGCCGTTCGAGTTCACCGTCGACCGGTTCACCGGAGGCCGCTCCCTGCTGCTCGCCTCCCTCGCCGTCCCGCCCGGCTGGCTGGACCTCGTGCTCATCCTGCTGCTGCTCGCCGCCGCCGTCAGCGCCTTCACCCGCGCCGGGCACGCCCGCCCGGTCGGCCTGCTCGCCGGACTGCTGCTCGCCGGCTGGGGGACCGGGGGCGTCGCCACCGCGCTGCGCGCCGGATGGTTCGCGCACTTCCCCGGCCTGGAGCCGGACGCCCTGCTCTCCGTCCTCACCTCCGTGTTCGGCGTGCTCGCCGGAGCGGCCGTCCTGGTGCTGCTGGCGCGGCCGGGGGAGCCACGGCGGCTCCCTTACCGGCCCGCCGCCGCCCTTCCCCCTGCCCCGCCCGGGACGCCGCCGCCCGGCTGGTGACCAGGCACGCCGAGCGAGCGCTCCCGTTAGGCCACGCCCAGCGAGCGCTTCCGTCAGGCCACGCCCAGCGAGCGCTTCCGTCAGGCCACGCCCAGCGAGCGCTCCCGTCAGGCCACGCCCAGCGAGCGCTTCAGGAAGTCGACCTGGAGCAGCAGCAGGTTCTCCGCCACCTGTTCCTGCGGCGTCATGTGCGTGACGCCGGAGAGCGGCAGCACCTCGTGCGGACGGCCGGCCGCGAGGAGCGCGGAGGAGAGCCGCAGGGTGTGCGCCATCACCACGTTGTCGTCGGCCAGACCGTGCACGATCATCATCGGCCGGGCGGGCTCCGCCGGTTCGGTGAGTCCCTCGTCCGTCAGCAGCGAGTTCCTCGCGTAGACGGCCGGCTCCTCGTCCGGGTGCCCCAGATAGCGTTCGGTGTAGTGGGTGTCGTAGAGCCGCCAGTCGGTGACCGGGGCCCCCACCACGGCCGCGTGGAAGACGTCCGGGCGGCGCAGCGCGGCCAGTCCGGCGAGATAGCCGCCGAACGACCAGCCGCGGATGGCCACCCGCCCGAGGTCCAGCGGGAAGCGCCCGGCGAGCGCGTGCAGCGCCTCCACCTGGTCGTCCAGGGCGCCCACGAGGTCACGGCTCACCGACTTCTCCCAGGCGGGGGAGCGGCCCGGCATGCCGCGCCCGTCGGCCACGATCACCGCGAAGCCCTGCTCGGCGAACCAACGGGAGGTCAGATACGGGTTGTGCGCGGCGACCACCCGCTGCCCGTGCGGACCCCCGTACGGGTCCATCAGCACCGGAAGCGGGCCGTCCCCCTCCGACCAGCCCGACGGAAGCAGCACGGCGCACGGAATCCGCCGTGCGCCCCCCTCGACCAGCCGCACCCCGGCGGCGAGCCCGGGCACCTGCGCGTACGAGGCGACCTCGGCGACCGCCTTCCCGTCCCGCAGCACCCGCGTCACGGTCCCCGGCACGTCCGGCCGCGCCGAGGACAGCACCGTCACCGCCCCGCACCGCACCGCCCCGTGCACCCCGGCCCCCTCCGAGACCCGCTCCACGCCCCGCTCGCCGACCCGGTACACATGGATCTCGCCGATCTCGGGAGCCGCAGGCGTCCCGGCGGCCCCCGCGGCCTCGCCGGCGGACGCCGAGATCAGGACATCTTCCGCACCCACGTCCAGGACCGCCCGCACATGCAGACCCGCGTCGGTGAGCGCCCGGTCCCCGACCGCGAGGACCCGCGCCCCGCCCTCGTCGGTGATCCGCACGAGCTCCCCCGCCGGCGTCCGGGCCGGGACCCCCCGGAACAGCTCCAGCCACACCGGGTCCTCCTCCCGGCGCACCACCCGGGTCGCCCCCGACTCCGGGTCGACCGCCAGATACGCCTGCGACCGCTGGTCCCTGGCCTGCACCAGGAGCAGCGGATCCCCGTCGCCCGACCAGGAGGCCCGGGCGAGGTACGGGTACGCCGCCCGGTCCCACACCACCTCGGTGCGGGCCCCGGCCAGGTCCACCACGAAGAGGCCGACCTCCGCGTTGGGGGTGCCCGCCGCCGGGTACGCCACCGGGTGCGGCGCCCGCTCCGGGTGCGCCGGATCGGCGATCCACCAGCGCCGCACCGGGCGCTCGTCCACCCGCGCGACCAGCAGCCGGTCCGAGGACGGCGCCCACCAGTACCCCCGGCTGCGGCCCATCTCCTCCGAGGCCGCGAACTCCGCGAGGCCGTACGTGACGCCCTCCGCCTCCGGTTCGGCGAGCGCCCGGTCCCCGGCGCCCCCGTCGGCGCCCGCCACCCGCAGCGCGCCGCCCGCCGCGTACGCCACGAACCGTCCGTCCGGCGAGGGCCGCGGGTCGACCACGGGCCCCGGCACCGGCAGTTCGCGCGCCGTGCCCGCCCGCAGCTCCGCCGTGAACAGGCGCCCCGACAGCGCGAAGGCCGCCAACTCCACGGCCCCGTCCACCGCATAGGCAACGATGCCGCCCGAGCCCTCCCGGCTGCGCTCCCGGCGCGCCCGCTCCTCGGCCGACAGCTCCTCCGCCGCGCCCGCGAGCAGCACCTCCGGATCGGCCGCGAGCCGCTCGGCGGGACCGCCGGGACCGCCCAGGTCGAGCACCCACAGGCCGTGCGAGCGGTCCGTCCCCGAAGCGGACCGGACGAACACCACCCGCTCGCCGTCCGGCGAGACGCTGAACGCACGCGGCGCGCCGAGCGTGAAACGCTGCGTCCGCGCGTACTGACGGGGGAACGACAGGGAGTCTCGTGACGAAGTCATGTGACCGAAACTAGCGTCCGTGCGCCCCCTCATGCCCCCGTACACCGATCGATGCGATGGCACGGATAGTTATGATCCGTAGCGCTAGGTGGGTATGCATCCCCTGGCACATGCCAACCGAAGGTCCGACCGAAGAAGTATGGAGGTGAACCGCCGTGGCACTCTCGATTTCGGTGGTTGTGCTGCTGGCGATCGTCGTCTTCCTGCTCATCCGGAAATCCGGGCTCAAGGCCGGGCACGCGGCGATCTGCGCCCTCCTCGGCTTCTACCTCGCGAGCTCGTCCATCGCCCCGTCCATCAGCACCCTCACCACCAACGTGGCGAGCATGATCGGCGGCCTGAAGTTCTGACCTCGTAGGGTGGGGCCATGACGGTTCTCCCTGCCCGTCGTCTGCTCCTGGTGCACGCCCACCCGGACGACGAGTCGATCAACAACGGCGCCACCATGGCCAGGTACGCGGCCGAGGGCGCCCAGGTCACCCTGGTCACCTGCACCCTGGGCGAGGAGGGCGAGGTCATCCCGCCCGCACTCGCCCACCTGGCGCCCGACCGGGAGGACCGGCTCGGCGAGCACCGCGTCGGCGAACTCGCCGCCGCGATGAAGGAGCTGGGCGTCACCGACCACCGCTTCCTCGGCGGCCGGGGGCGCTTCCGCGACTCCGGGATGATGGGCGCCGAGCAGAACCTGCGCCCGAACGCCTTCTGGAACACGGACGTCGACACCGCCGCGCCGTACCTGGTCGAGATCATCCGCGAGACCCGGCCGCAGGTCCTCGTCACCTACGACCCCGACGGCGGCTACGGCCACCCCGACCACATCCAGGCCCACCGGGTCGCCACCCGTGCCGCCGAACTGGCCGCCGACCCCGGCTACCGGCCCGAGCTCGGACCCGCCCACGAGATCGCCAAGATCTACTGGAACCGGATCCCGCGCCCGGTCGCCGAGGCCGGCTTCGAGCGGCTGCGCGCCGAGGGCTCCGCCTTCCCCGCCGCGGCCCGGATCGACGACCTCCCCGGCGTCGTCGAGGAGTCCCGGATCACCGCGGAGATCGACGGCGGCAGCGCCCACGCGGCCCGCAAGACCGCCGCCATGGCCGCGCACGCCACCCAAATCGCCGTGGACGGGACCTTCTTCGCCCTCTCGAACGACCTGGGCCAGCCGATCTTCACCACCGAGTACTACGAGTTGGTCCACGGCACGTCCGGCGCGCCCACGGGCGAACGCGAGACCGACCTGTTCGCCGGAGTCGTCTCGTGAAGGGGCGTTACGTCTGGTACGCGGTGCTCGTCGTCCTCGGCGCCCTCGTCGGGGCCGCCGGCTCCCTGGTCCAAGCGGCCTGGTTCCCGGCCGGATTGCTCCTGGCCCTGCTCGCCTCCGCCGCCGTCTTCTACGGCGGGCGGATCGCCACCGGCACCCAGCTGGGCGTCGCCGCCTCCGGCGGCGGCTGGCTGCTCGCCATCGTGGTGCTCAGCTTCGGACGCCCCGAGGGCGACGGGCTCTTCGGCGGCGGACTCGGGGAGATGGTCTTCCTGCTCGGCGGCATGGCCCTCGCTGTGATGTGCGCCACGATGACCCGGTTCTCCCGACCGGCCCCGTGAACAGGCCGACTTGACCCGCCCCGGTCCGGCCGGACGGGCCGGACATCCCCCGGCCCGTCCTGACTTCGGCCGGAATGCCCATGGCCGATCCACGCCGGATCGGGTACGGATCGGCGGCGGCCAGTATGGTGGTGCGCGCCGTCGACCGCCCCGATCAGCACGAGCATCAGCAAGAGCGGGCGGCGGAGCCAACCGGGAGATCCTGCTTTGAGTCGTGAAACTGGTCGAGAGACTGACAGTTCGTCCTCCGGCGCCCAGGCGCGCGGCGGGGCCGCGTACCCCTCGGGCACCCCTCCGTACGGGCTCCGCCCGGGCCAGGAGGCGATGGAGGAGGCCCCCGCGGCCTCCGCACCGCCGGAGGAGCCCAAGACCGAGACCACGCTGACGACCCGTATCCGGATCAACATCCCGGGTTCGCGGCCGATCCCGCCCGTGGTCGTCCGCAAGCCGGTCGCCGAGGCCGGCGGTGCCGAGGCCCCGTCCCCGGCGCCCGCGGAGCCCGAGCCGCCCCGCCCCGAACCGGTGCCCGAGCCGGAGCCGGCCGCCGCGGCCGAGCCGCCCCGGGCCGAGGAGAAGCCCACCAGCGACTGGTTCGCCCCGCGCAAGCCGGCCCCCGCCCCGAAGCCCGCCGCCGCCCCGGCCCCTACCGCCCCGGCGTCCGGCCCGGTCGCGGCCCCGGCGCCCACCCCGGGCGCCGCCGCTCCCGGCTTCGCCGGCGGCTCGGCCTCCGACGGCGTCCCGTCGGCCGCGAGCACCACCCAGAGCATGCCGATCGTCACGCCCCTCACGGGCGGCGGCGCTGGCCACACGCCCGCCGGCGGCACGCCGGTCTTCGACCCCGGCGCGGGCAACCCGCTCTACGACGTCGGCCCCGGCCACACGCCCGCGGGCGGCACGCCGGCCGTCACCCCGCCCTCCGGCCCGACCACCGGCGTCACCGGCAGCAGCCCGGTCGTCGGTCCCGGCCCCCGGCAGGGCGGTGCCCCCGCGCCCCAGGCGCCGGGCATGCCGCACCTGTCGGACGACACCGCGATCCTGACGCCGCAGACCCCGGCGCCCTTCCCGGGCCCGGCCGACGGCGCCCCCCACATCTCGGGCGACACGCTCACCAGCGGCATCCCGGTCGTCCCGCCGGCCGCGGCCCCCCGCCCGGACCTCACCCCGCGCATCCCCGAGCGGCACGAGGCGCCGTTCGACGGCGGCGGCTACGACTCCTTCGACGGACCGGCCGGCCCCGGCGGATACGACGAGCCCGCCCCGGCGCCCGCCCCCGCCCCGGCCCGCAAGCCCGCCCCGGCCCCCGCCAAGAAGGGCCGCTCCAAGCTGGTCCTGGCCGGTGTCGGCGTGATCGGCCTCGCCGGTGTCGCCTACGGCGCCGGACTCCTCCTCAACCACTCGGACGTCCCCAAGGGCACCACCGTGCTCGGCGTGGACATCGGCGGCGGTACGAAGGAGGAGGCCGTCAACAAGCTGGAGGCGGCCCTCGGCAAGCGCGCCCACGCCCCGCTCCGGCTCGACGTCGGCGGCAAGCAGGCCGAGCTCGCCCCCGACAAGGCCGGCCTCGGCCTCGACACGCAGGCCACCGTGCGCGGCGCGGCCGGCAGCGACTACAACCCCGTCTCGGTCATCGGCTCCCTCTTCGGCGGCGAGCGGGTCGCCGAGCCGGTCTTCCCGGTCGACGAGGAGAAGCTGGGCGTCGCCCTCACGGACCTGGCCGGCAGCTCCGGCTCGGCGACCGAGGGCACGATCCTCTTCAGCCCGGGCAAGGTCACCGCGGTCGAGGGCAAGCCGGGCAAGGGCCTGGACGTGCAGCGCTCGATGATCGCCGTGAAGGACGCCTACCGGACCCAGGTCGAGACGGGCACGGCGAAGGCCGTCGCCCTCCCGGTCGTCACCCGGCAGCCCACCATCACCAAGGCCGAGCTCGACCGGGCGATGAAGGAGTTCGCCGAGCCCGCGATGTCCGGCGTCATCCGGATCAAGGCGGGCACGAAGCAGATCGACTTCGGACCGGCCCGCTCGCTGCCGAAGATCCTCTCCATGCGGGCCGTCGACGGCAGGCTGGTCGAGGTCTACAACAAGAAGGCGATCACCGAGCTGCTCGACGGCGTCTTCGACGGCATCATGATCACCAAGGGCGACGGCAGCAAGCACGAGGTCTCCGCCGACGACGTCGCCTTCGTGATGCGTGACGCGCTGCGCGGCAAGGGCCTCGCCGAGCGCACCAAGACGATCGACCTCGACGGCGAGGGCTGACGCCCGGCACACCGGACACCGCGGTACGGGGACGGACTACCAGTCGCCCCCGTACCGCGCCTTGCGCTCCCGCAGCCACGCCTTGATCTGCCTGGTCTCGGCGGAGGTCGCCGCCCGCAGGTCCTCGGCCCGCACCGTCGCCACGTAGTGCACGAACCGCACCCGCCGGTGCCGCCCGTCCACACCGATGACCTTGCCGGGACCGTAGACGTCGGTGCCCGTGTGGGCGACGAAGCTGCCGGGACCGTGGGGGGTTTCCATCGCGCGCCTTCCGCTCGTTGCTGTGGGGTTCCGCTCCCACAGTGGCGTGGATCGCGCCGCCCCCGAAGCGGTACACGCCCTACGGGCTCATCCCGGCATCGCCGCCACCGCCGCGGCGGAGATCCTCACGGCCTCCGCCTCGCAGCCCTCGGCCGGGTGCCGCTCGCCGCCCAGGGACACGTACACCAGCAGGTTCCCCTTGCGGACGTACAGCGTGCACGTGGTCTGCGCGTTGCGCGGAGCGCTCCAGAAGGCCTCGTCGGCGAAGGGGACGCCGCTCGCGGGCCGCTCGCCCTCGGCGCTGCGGGCGAACTCCTCCTCCTGCGCCTCGGTGGCGTTCTCGTCCGTGCCCACGGTGCGGCGCAGCTCCCAGCGGACCACCGCATGGGCGTAGTACGCCCAGCCGTCCGCCTGCGTCGCGTCCCGGACCGCCCACGAACAGCTGCTGTCGGCCCGGTCGGAGTACTCGGTGTACCCGTCCCGGTCCGGCACGTGCTCCTGTACGGGCAGCGGCAGCCTCCCGGCGACCTCCGCGCAGACCGGCATCGTCACGTACCGGTCCGCAGGTCCGCCCGCTCCGCCGTCCCGCGCGTACCACCAGGCCCCGGCGCCCAGCACGCACAGGGCGAGGGCCGCGGCGGCGAGCGCGCCGCGGCGGCGCGACCGGGCGGGCGCGGGGGAGGGACCGGCCACCACGGTGGCGACGGCGGTCGGGGCCGCGCTCCCGCCCGGCGGCAGCACCACCGTGCGCTCCGGGTCCCCGCCCCGGTCGAGGAGGGCCGCCACGGCCGCCTGCTGGTCGGCGATCATCGCGTGCACCGCGGGCGGCCAGGGCCGGACGACCGGCGAGGCGGGGCCCAGGGCGGCGAGCAGCTGCGCCGGGGTCGGCCGGGCCGCCGGGTCCTTGGCCAGGCACGCGGCCACGAGCCCGCGCAGCTCGGACGGTACGGCGCCGAGCTCCGGCTCGGTGTGGACGACGTTGTAGAGCGCCTGGAGGGCCGAGGGCCCGGCGAAGGGGCTGGTGCCGGTCGAGGCGAGCGCCAGCACGGAGCCCAGCGAGAACACGTCGCTCGCCGGGCCGAGTTCCTTCCCCTCCGCCTGCTCCGGCGACATGAACGGGGGCGAGCCCACGACGTGCCCGGTGCCGGTGAGCTCGGTGGCGTGCCCGGCCTCGGCCGCCCGGGCGATGCCGAAGTCGATGACCCGGACGCCGTCCTCGGCGAGCAGCACGTTCTCCGGTTTGAGGTCGCGGTGGACGAGCCCGGCCCGGTGGATCTCGTCGAGCGCCGTCGCCAGCCCGACGGCCAGCCGCCGGGCGCTCTCCACGGGCAGGGTGCCGGTGCGCTCCACGGCTGCCCCGAGCGAGGGCCCGGCGACGAACACCGAGGCGTACCAGGGCGGGTCCGCTTCGGTGTCGGCGTCCATGACGGGCGCCGTGCACGCGCCGGAGACCCGGCGGGAGGCGTCGACCTCGCGCCGGAACCGGGCCCGGAAGTTCTCGTCGGCGGCGAGCCGGGCGTGCACCTGCTTCACGGCGGCCAGCCGCCCGTCGGGCCCGGCGCCGAGCAGCACCCGCCCCATCCCGCCGCGGCCGAGCTCGGCGAGCAGCCGGTACGGTCCCGCCTCGCGCGGCTCACCGGGGCGCAGCGGCCGGGTCATCGGGGGCTCACCGCCGCCATGACCTGCCGACCGGTCTCCTCGGTGAGCGCCTCACAGCGGCCCACGGGGTAGTGGGGGCCCTGCACCAGCACGAACAGGTCCATGTTCACGTCCCGGCCGTACAGCACGCAGCGGTTGCCGTCGGGCTTGTACCAGAGGGCCTCCTCCAGGAAGGGCAGGTCGTAGACGCGCGCGGTGTCGCCGCGCAGGTAGTAGCCCTCGTGCCGGCGCTTGGCCAGTTCGGCACCGGTGGGGGCGCCGCTCTTGCCCTGGTAGAGGGTGAGGCCGACGGAGATCTCGTCGCCGGAGCGGCTGTTCCAGGTGCACTGGTCGGTCCAGGAGCCGTCGTACTGGGTCCCCGCCGCCCCGC
The DNA here is from genome assembly GCF_044386705.1 of Streptomyces sp. NPDC020422. Lineage (NCBI taxonomy): Bacteria > Bacillati > Actinomycetota > Actinomycetes > Kitasatosporales > Streptomycetaceae > Streptomyces > Streptomyces sp. NPDC020422. Next base: position 73,231 of record NZ_JBIRVJ010000003.1, read on the forward strand.
CGTCCTTGCCGACCGGGAAGGGGGTGAAGCCGGTCGGCGCCTTCACCTTGGCGTAGAGCTCCTTGCAGGCGGGGAGGGGCGCGGCGTACTTGTCGGCGACCTGGCTCAGCGGCACGTTCCCCGGCGTCGGCACGGGCTCCGGCACCACCGTGTAGTAGAGGTCGGCGGCCACGCCCGTCGCCGCGAGCACCCCACCGGTGACGGCGAGCACCCCGGCCGTGACGGCGGCGGCGAGCCATCGGCGCCGACGCCGGGTCGCGCGGGCGGTGGCGGGCGTCGTCGCGACGGCGGGGTCGGCCGGCGCACCGGCGGAGGCGAAGGCCCCGTGCTCGAAGACCGCCGGCGCCGGCAGGGCGCGGACGCGACGTCCGACCTCCGCGGTCTGCTCCCCGATCCGCCGGTGCACGCCCTCCGGCCAGGGCCGTGCCGCGGGCTCCACCCGGCCGACCAGGGCGAGCAGCTCCTCCGGCGTGGGCCGAAGCCCGGGCTCCGGGGCGAGGCACGCGCCGACGAGCCCGCGCAGCGAGGGCGGTACGGCGCCGAGGTCGGGGGCCTCGTGGGCGACGGCGTGCATCACGGCCAGCGGCGAGGCCCCGGCGTAGGGGGTGCGGCCGGTCGCGGCGACGGCCAGCGTGACGCCCAGCGAGAACACGTCGCTCGCCGGCCCCGGCCGCTCGCCGCGCACCTGCTCCGGCGACATGAAGGCGGGGGAGCCGATCAGCGCGCCGGTGTGGGTCAGCCTCGTCTCGTGGTCGGCGGCCCGGGCGATGCCGAAGTCCAGCACCCGCACCCCGTCCTCGGCGAGCAGCACGTTCGACGGCTTCAGGTCCCGGTGCACGAGTCCGGCCCGGTGGATGTCCGCCAGGGCCCGCGCGAGCCCCGCGGCCAGCGTCCTGACCGACCCCTCGCCGAGCGGGCCCAGCGTCTCCACGGCCTCGCCGAGCGTGGGCCCCGGCAGGTAGAGCGAGGCGAGCCAGGGCGTCGGGGCGTCCGGGTCGGCGTCGACGACGGGCGCGGTGTAGGCCCCGGACACCCTGCGCGAGGCGTCCACCTCGCGCCGGAAGCGCGCCCTGAACCCGCCGTCCTCGGCCAGGTCCGCGTGCACCCGCTTGACGGCGACGAGGCGCCCGTCCGCCGCGGCGCCGAGCAGCACCCGGCCCATCCCGCCCTGGCCGAGCACGGCGACGATCCGGAACGGCCCCACCTGGGCGGGATCGTCGGCCCCGACTGACTGCATGCATCCTCCCCCGAAGACGTCCTCCCCCGAAGACGCGAAGGAGCCTACCGGCAGGGGCCGTTCGGCGGCGGGGCGGCCTGCTCAGTTCAGCAGTGCCCGGGCGGCCCTGGCCCGCTGCCGGATGGTCTCGGCGGCGCTCGGCTCCACCGCGTCCATGACCGTCGCGTACGCCTCCATCTCGGCCGCCCCGGTGAGGAAGTCGCCGCGCTGGACGAGCAGCTCGGCCCGCTCGTAGCGCAGCCGGGCCGGGTGGGAGGGCAGCATCAGGGAGAGGTCGACCGCCCACAGGGCGACGTCGGAGCGCTCGGGGCGCGCGGTCGCCCAGGCGCGGATGTTGTTGAGGACCCGCAGCACGATCGCGGTCGGCGAGGCGGGGCGCAGCATCGAGGGGTCGAGCGCCTCGCCGGTGGCGCCCGCGACGAGGAGTTCCGCGTCGGCGCCGGTCATCGCCCGCCCGCCGGCGAAGGGGTCGGCGAGGCACAGGCGGTCGAGGTCGACGTCGCCCGGGTCGCCGAAGCCGACGACGAAGTGGCCGGGCAGGCCCAGGCCGTAGACGTGCGCCCCGGCCCGGCGGGCGACCTCCATCCACACCACCGAGAGCAGGATCGGCAGACCGCGTCGGCGCCGCAGCACCTCGTGCAGGAGGGAGGACTCCAGCCGCTGGTAGTCGGCGGGCACGCCCTGGAAGCCCTCGCGGCGCCCGAGGAGCTCGGAGAGCGCGGCGACCCAGGCGTCGGCTGCGCGCGTCCCGTACGGCACGAGCCCGGCGAGCCGGTCGAGCTCGATCTCGGCCGCGTCCAGGTCGGCCTGGGTCACCGACGGGTCGGCCACCGCGCCGACCAGCAGGCAGAGGCGGGCGAGGTCGGGCTGCTCGGCCCTGGCCTCCTCCGCGAACTCCCGCCGCCAGTCCGTCATGCGCCCGTCCATCGGTAGTGGTGGTAGTGGTGATGGACGGCGAAGCCCATCCCCTCGTAGAGCGCCCGCGCGCCGTCGTTGTCCGTCTCCACCTGGAGCCAGGCGGCCGACGCGCCCTCGTCGAGCGCCCGGCGGGCGAGCGCCGTCATGACGGTCGTGGCGAGGCCGCGGCGCCGCTCCGCGGGGGCGACCTCCACGGCCATGAACCCGGCCCAGCGTCCGTCCACCACGCAGCGGCCGATCGCCGCCGGTATGTCTTCCGTGCCCGGTACGGAGGCGAACCACACACTGGGGCCGCTGCCGAGCACCTTCAGGACCTCCGGGCCCGGCGTGCCGAAGCGCTGGTAGCGGCGCAGCCAGTCCTCGTCGAAGGAGCGGGCGAGCCGGACGGCGGACACGTCGGCGTCGATGTCGCCGATCGGGGCGAGCGCCGCGATCCGCACCTCGGCGGAGACCTCGCGCCGCCACGCGCGCCGCTCCAGCTCGGCGCCGAGCAGTTCCTGGGCGCCCTCGGCGCCGGTGGCGGTCTGGACGTAGGCGGGCAGTTCCCGGGCCGCGTACCACTCCCGTACGCGGTCGAGGGCGGCGTCCAGGGGAAGCCCGGGATCGCCCAGCGGCAGCACCGAGTTGGCCCGCCGGGTGAATCCGGCGGAGGCCCGCAGGGTCCACTCGCCGAGCCGCTCGCTCTCCACCGGCTGCCAGGCGCGGGCGGTGGCGCGGGCGAGCTCGGGGAACGTCGCGGAGGGGCCGCGGCGGCGGGCCGGGGCGGCGGGGACGACCTTGCCCGCGACGAGGGCGGATTCCGCGATACGGACGCCCTCACCGTTCCTGCGTGTGATCAGCAGCACACCGGATTCCCACGATGTGAGAACGCCGACCGCGTCGGTGAACCTCCCACCCGCCACACCCGAGTCCGTCACGTACCGAACAGAGACGCGTTTTCCCACGTCAGCGGCGGTAATGCGCACTTCGAGACGTCCTCCACCGGCGAATTCCACAGCTTCTTAGCCCCTCCTGTTCGGATCGTCCCCAAGAACGGAGATACTAGGGGCGGGCATCGACGACACCGCGCTCCCGCGCAGACCAGCCCTATCGAGGAGGAACGACAGCGTGACCTACGTCATCGCGCAGCCTTGTGTCGACGTCAAGGACAAGGCGTGCATCGAGGAGTGCCCCGTCGACTGCATCTACGAGGGCCAGCGGTCCTTGTACATCCACCCGGACGAGTGCGTCGACTGCGGGGCCTGTGAGCCGGTCTGTCCGGTGGAGGCGATCTTCTACGAGGACGACACCCCGGAGGAGTGGAAGGACTACTACAAGGCGAACGTCGAGTTCTTCGACGAGCTGGGTTCGCCCGGTGGTGCCTCCAAGCTCGGCCTGATCGAGCGCGACCACCCCTTCATCGCCGCCCTGCCGCCGCAGAACGGCTGATCATCCGCCCTCGGTCCCGTACGGCATCGCCCGCTGTACGGGACCGACGCGTATCGCGTACCAACCAGGAGCCAACCCGTGAGCGCCGTCTCTTCGCGTCTTCCCGTCTTCCCCTGGGACAAGCTGGAGCCCTACAAGGCGACCGCTTCCGCCCATCCCGACGGGATCGTCGACCTGTCCGTGGGCACCCCCGTCGACCCCGTCCCCGCGCTGATCCAGGACGCCCTGGTCGCGGCGGCGGACTCGCCGGGCTATCCCACGGTGTGGGGTACGAAGGAACTGCGCGACGCGCTCACCGGCTGGTGCGAGCGGCGCCTGGGCGCCACCGGCTTCGCCCACGAGAACGTGCTGCCCGTGGTCGGCTCCAAGGAGCTGGTCGCCTGGCTGCCGACCCAGCTCGGCCTCGGCGCCGGCGACAAGGTCGCCTACCCGCGGCTCGCCTACCCGACGTACGAGGTGGGCGCCCGGCTGTGCGGCGCGGAGCCCGTCGTCTACGACGACCCGACCGCGCTCGACCCGGCCGGTCTGAAGCTGCTCTGGCTCAACTCCCCGTCCAACCCGACCGGCAAGGTCCTGGGCAAGGACGAGCTGGCCCGGATCGTGGCCTGGGCGCGCGAGCACGGCGTCCTGGTCTTCTCCGACGAGTGCTACCTGGAGCTGGGCTGGGAGGCCGACCCGGTCTCCGTGCTGCACCCGGACGTGTCCGGCGGCTCGTACGAGGGGATCGTCGCCGTCCACTCGCTCTCCAAGCGCTCGAACCTGGCCGGCTACCGCGCCGCGTTCATCGCGGGCGACCCGGCAGTCCTCGGCGAGCTGCTCGCGATCCGCAAGCACGGCGGCATGATGACGGCCGCCCCGGTCCAGGCGGCCACGGTCGCCGCGCTCGGCGACGACGCCCACGTGGCGGAGCAGCGCGAGCGGTACGCGGCCCGGCGCGCCGCCCTGCGCGCGGCCCTGGAGGCGCACGGCTTCCGCATCGAGCACAGCGAGGCCAGCCTCTACCTGTGGGCGACCCGCGACGAGCCGTGCTGGGACACGGTGGCCTACCTGGCGGAGAAGGGCGTCCTCGTGGCGCCCGGCGACTTCTACGGCGAGGCGGGCGAGCGCTTCGTGCGGGTGGCCTTCACGGCGACCGACGAGCGGGTCGAGGCCGCCGTCAAGCGCCTGGGCTGAGCCAGGCCCCGCCGCATGAGTGAGGGCCCGGGGGACGGTGCTCCCCGGGCCCTCACGTGTGTGCGGCGGAGGTCAGCCGCCGAGCGGCAGCCCGCCGCCGAGCGGCAGGGACGGGGCGGGCACGCCCTGCGTGGGCAGGCCGCCCAGCGAGCCGCCGGTGGGGCCCTCGGCGCTCTCGGCGGCCGCGCCCGCGGTCTTGCCGAGGACCTCGCCCGCGCTGCCCGCGGCGTCGCCGGCGACCTGCTGGGCGGCCGGGGTGGCGGTCTTGCCCGCCGTGCCGAGGGTCTTGCCGGCCGCGGGGACGCCCGTGCCGACGGCCGAGCTGCCGGTCTCGCCCACGACGCCGGTCGCGGTCTGCGCGGCGGTGTCGAGGGTGGCGCCGGTGGCGGCGCCGTCGAGCTGGGTCAGACCCGAAAGGGCGCCGGTCGGCGCGAGGGACTGGTCCACGGCGCTCGCGGACCCGGCCGCACCGACCACGGGCGCTGCGCCGGCCGCGACGAGCAGGGCGGCGCGGGCGATCCGACGGGTCAGGGGGAGGGACATGGTGCTCCTTCGACGGAGGGGACGTGGTGCTGTCCGGCGTTCGGACGCTGTGACAACCGGCCCCGGGGAGGGGGAGGTTGCGGACGCCGAAGGTAAAGACTGGGCAATGCGTCGTATTGTCGGGTGGGGAGGAAAGCGGACGAACGCGTCAATGCGCCGCCGCTTGCCGAACCGTCACTTCCCTTGTGCCGCAAGGGGATTGCGGAGACATGACACGGTGCGGGAAAGCTTCCCGGAGAGCTCTGCGGCGCGCGCGCCGGATGACACGTCCGAGTGACAGTCCGTACGGCTGCCCGCGTGGGCGTAGGGGCGTCCTGCGGGCGGGGTACGGCGGTCTGCGGGCGGTCTGCGGGCGATGTGCGGCGGTCTGCCGGCGAGGTGCGGGTGGTGTGCGGGCCGGTCCAAGGGTGGCGTGCGGCTGGCCCGAGGGCGGTCTGCGGGCGGTGCGCGGGCAGTCTGCGGGCGGTGCGCGGGCGGTCCGTGGGTAGTCCGTGGGCGGTGCGCGGGCAGTCCGCGGGCGGTGCGCGGGCGGTCCAAGGGCGGTCTGCGGGGGCCGCCTACGGGCAGTCCGTGGGCGGTCCGTGGGCGGCCCGTGGGGCTCAGCGGGACAGGCGGAGGCGGACCCAGGTGCCGTCGGTGCCGCTCGCGGCCCGCGCCGGCTCCCACTCGCCCGACGAGTCGTCCGCCCGCCATACCCGGTCCCCGTACGCCACCTCCGCGACGCGCAGCTCGTCCGCCCGCGCCACCGCCCACTGCGCCAGCTCCCAGCCGCGCTGCTCCCGCGTCCCCGTGACCGGCCGCACCGGCACCGAGAGCTCGACGGCCGCCGCCGCACCGTTCGCCCCGGCCGCGGGCGGCGTGCTGGTGCCGCCCGCCGGAGCCCGGCCCGGCGCCCGCTTCGGAGCCGCGTGCTCGCCGAAGGCCCGCACCAGCTCGTCCCGGACCCGCGCCGGGTCGCCCGGCCGGCCCTCCGTCACGTCCGCCGTGCACGCCAGCGAGCCCGGCGCCCGGCCGGTCAGCGCCGCCGAGAGGAGAGTGGCGTCCGGCTCGTGCTTCGCGTACGCCTGCGGGTAGCCGCTGCGCTGCACCTTCTGCGCCGCCACCGTCAGCGGCAGCCGCGAGTACCCCGGGACCTTCTCCAGGCCTTCGTAGAACTTCCCCGAGGAGTACACGGGATCGAGGATCTGCGCCGGCGTCCCCCAGCCCTGCGAGGGCCGCTGCTGGAACAGTCCGAGCGAGTCCCGGTCGCCGTGCTCGATGTTGCGCAGCCCCGACTCCTGCAGTGCCGTCGCCAGCGCGATCGTCACCGCCCGCTCCGGCATCCCCCGGGTGGAGCCCACCGCCGCGATCGTCGCCGCGTTCGACGCCTGCTCCGGGGTGAACTCGTACTGGTTCGCCCCGGTTCCGATGCTGCACCGCGGCGCGCCCTTGCTCCCCGTGACGTAATGCACGGCCACATAGGCGACCAGGCCGAGGAGGACGGCGAACGCGGCCGTGAACCGGGCGAGGCGACCGCGACGGGCGGGGCGGGAGGGGCGGGTGGGCTCGGACACGCGCCCCACCGTACTGGAGGCCGCGTTAGGGTCGGCACATGGCTGACACCGCTCCTGGAGAGACCCCGCTGGACCTCACGCTCGACGGCGCCGCGCTGACCGCCGCCCTGGTCGACTTCCCGTCCGTCAGCGGCACCGAGAAGCCGCTCGCCGACGCGATCGAGCACGCCCTGCGCGCCCTGCCCCACCTCACCGTGGACCGCTACGGCAACAACGTCGTCGCCCGCACGGACCTCGGCCGCGACGAGCGGGTCGTCCTCGCCGGACACATCGACACCGTGCCCATCGCCGACAACGTGCCCTCCCGTCTCGACGAGGACGGCATCCTGTGGGGCTGCGGCACCTCCGACATGAAGTCGGGCGTCGCCGTCCAGCTGCGGATCGCGGCCACCGTCCCCGCGCCCAACCGCGACCTCACGTTCGTCTTCTACGACAACGAGGAGGTCGCCTCCCACCTCAACGGCCTCGGCCACGTCGCCGCGGCCCACCCCGACTGGCTCGCGGGCGACTTCGCCGTGCTCCTGGAGCCCTCCTTCGGGCAGGTCGAGGGCGGCTGCCAGGGCACCCTGCGGGTCAAGCTGCACACGGCGGGCGAGCGGGCCCACTCCGCGCGCTCCTGGATGGGCTCCAACGCCATCCACGCCGCCGCCCCCATCCTCGCCCGCCTCGCCGCCTACGAGCCGCGCAAGCCGGTCATCGACGGCCTGGAGTTCCACGAGGGCCTCAACGCCGTCGGCATCGAGGGCGGCGTCGCCACCAACGTCATCCCCGACGCCTGTGTGGTCACCGTCAACTACCGCTACGCCCCCGACCTCTCCCCGGAGCAGGCCGTCGCGCACGTCCGCGAGGTCTTCGCGGACTGCGGCGTCGCCGAGTTCGTGGTCGACGACGAGGCCGGCGGTGCCCTGCCGGGCCTGTCCCACCCCGCCGCCGCGGCCTTCATGAAGGCGGTCGGCGGCAGCGCCCACCCCAAGTTCGGCTGGACCGACGTCGCGCGCTTCAGCGCCCTGGGCGTCCCCGCCGTCAACTACGGGCCCGGCGACCCGCTCTACGCGCACAAGCGCGACGAGCACGTGCACGTCGAGCGGATCCACCACTGCGAGGCGAGGCTCCGCGACTGGCTCACGGACTGATTCCCGGAATTTCGCTATTCGTCACCTCTGTGGACCTACCCTGACCGGACCGGAAGATCAGTGGAACGGTGAAAGGAGCAGGCCATGGGTGTACCCGCGGACCCGAGGAAGCCGGAGGAGCAGAGGCTGGGACCGGTGCTCAGGCGCCGTGATCAGGTCCAGCCCGGCACCACGGACCAGCGCCTGCTCGACACCGAGGGCGATTCGGAGTGGGTGCACACCGACCCCTGGCGGGTCATGCGCATCCAGTCCGAGTTCGTGGAGGGCTTCGGCGCGCTGGCCGAACTGCCGAGCGCGATCAGCGTCTTCGGCTCGGCCCGCACCAAGCCCGACTCGCCCGAGTACGAGGCCGGCGTACGGATCGGCCGCGCGCTCGTCGAGGCGGGCTTCGCGGTCATCACCGGCGGCGGCCCGGGCGCCATGGAGGCGGCCAACAAGGGCGCCCGGGAGGCCAAGGGCGTCTCGGTGGGCCTCGGCATCGAGCTCCCCTTCGAGCAGGGCCTCAACCCGCACGTCGACATCGGCGTCAACTTCCGCTACTTCTTCGTCCGCAAGACGATGTTCGTGAAGTACGCGCAGGGCTTCGTCGTCCTGCCCGGCGGCCTCGGCACCCTCGACGAGCTCTTCGAGGCGCTGACCCTGGTCCAGACCCGCAAGGTCACCCGCTTCCCGATCGTGCTCTTCGGCACGGAGTACTGGAAGGGCCTCGTGGACTGGCTCCGCGACTCGGTCGTCGCCGGCGGCAAGGCCTCCGAGCACGACCTCCTCCTCTTCCACGTCACGGACGACGTGGACGAGGCGGTGGCCCTGGTGACGAAGGAGGTCGGCCGCTAGCGGCCGCCGAGGCCTTCGGGCGCGCCGGTCGGTTGTGGGCATCCGTTCCGCTCGGGGCGGAACGGGTGCACAACCGGCCCCCGGCCCCCGGCCGCCCCGCTACGCCAGCCCGCGCCGAGCGACCGCGGGCGCCCGGTGCCCGGCGATGGACGCCACCATGTCCAGGACCTGCCGCGTCTCGGCCACCTCGTGCACGCGGTACACCTGCGCCCCCAGCCACGCCGACACCGCCGTCGTGGCCAGGGTCCCCAGGACCCGTTCCTTGACCGGCCGGTCCAGCGTCTCGCCGACGAAGTCCTTGTTGGACAGCGAGACGAGCACGGGCCACCCCGTCGCCGCCATCTCCGGGAGCCGCCGCGTCGCCTCCAGGCTGTGCCGCGTGTTCTTCCCGAAGTCGTGACCCGGATCGATCATGATCCCGTCGCGCCGGACGCCCAGGGCCACCGCCCGCTCCGCGAGTCCGACCGTCACCCGCAGGATGTCGGCCATCACGTCCTCGTACGCCACCCGGTGCGGCCGGGTCCGCGGCTCCACGCCGCCCGCGTGGGTGCAGACGAGCCCCGCGCCGTACTTCGCGGCGACCTCCGCGAGCCGCGGGTCGACCCCGCCCCAGGCGTCGTTGAGGACGTCCGCCCCGGCCTCGCACACCGCCTCGCCGACGTCCGCCCGCCAGGTGTCCACGCTGATCACCACATCCGGGTGGCGCCGCCGCACCTCGGCCACGAAGCCCACCGTGCGCCGTGCCTCCTCCTCGGCCGTGACCTCCTCGCCGGGGCCGGCCTTGACCCCGCCGATGTCGATGATCGCGGCGCCCTCGGCGACGGCCTGCTCGACCCGGGCGAGCGCCGGCTCGTCCCGGAAGGTCGCCCCCTGGTCGTAGAAGGAGTCCGGGGTCCGGTTCACGATCGCCATGATCACCGGCTCGTGCGGCCCGAATTCCCGCGGTCCCAAGCGCAGCATCCCTTATGTCCTCCCTCGCGACCGGTCGCCGCATCGTCTGCGACCCTAACTGTCGGTGCCGCATGGCACGATCGACACCGGACGTTTTCCACGGACGGGGAGAGGCGCGCGCTGGTGTTCTGGTTTCTGCTGATCACGATGGTCGTGGTCGTCGCGGCGGTCACCCTGGCGGTGGTCGGCAACGGCGACGGCGAGGCCCGGCCCGAGGCGGTGCTGCCCGACGTGGCGCCCGAGGGGCTCATCGACCCGCTCCCCGCGACCCGCCCGGTCGCCCAGGCCGACGTCGAGGCGCTGCGGCTGCCGGTCGTCGTCCGGGGATACCGGATGGCGGACGTCGACGACGTCCTCGGCCGGCTCGGCGCCGAGCTCGCCGAGCGCGACGCCCGGATCGCGGAGCTGGAGACCGCGCTCGCGGGTCCCGCCCCGCGCGACGCCCGTCCCGGGGACGAGGAGGGGGGCGCGTGAGCGACGGCGGGGCGATCGCGGGTCCCGACGGCCGGCTGCGCTGCCCGTGGGGCCTGTCGACCGAGGACTACGTGGCGTACCACGACGAGGAGTGGGGCCGCCCGGTCCACGGCGACGACGCGCTCTTCGAGCGCCTGTGCCTGGAGGCCTTCCAGTCCGGCCTGTCGTGGATCACGATCCTGCGCCGCCGTGAGGGCTTCCGCAAGGCCTTCTCCGGCTTCCGGATCGCCGAGGTGGCCCGGTTCACCGAAGCCGACCGGGAGCGGCTCCTCGGCGACGAGGGGATCATCCGCAACCGCGCCAAGATCGACGCCACCCTGGCCAACGCCCGGCTGCTCGCCGACTGGGCCCCGGGCGAGCTGGACACGCTGATCTGGTCGTTCGCACCGGACCCGGCGACCCGCCCGGCCCCGGCCACCGTCGGCGAGGTGCCGGCCGTGACGGACGAGTCGACGGCGCTCTCCAAGGCCCTGAAGAAGCGCGGCCTGCGGTTCATCGGCCCCACCACGGCGTACGCGCTGATGCAGGCCTGCGGCCTGGTCGACGACCACGTCGCCGACTGCGTGGCACGCGGCGCCGCCCGCTGAGACGGCGCCCGCGCCCGCTCCCGGGGCTCAGCGGCCCAGGTACCGGGGCTTCTCCTTGGCGATGAAGGCCTGCACGGCGATCGTGTGGTCCTCGGACGCGCCCGCCTTCGTCTGGAGCTCGTCCTCCTTCTCCAGCGCCTCGGCGAGCGAGTGGTCCGCCCCGTAGGCCAGGGACTCCTTCAGCGCCGCGTAGGCGACGGTCGGGCCCTCGGCCAGCTTGCGGGCCACCTTCGCGGCCTCCTCGGCCAGCGAGTCCGCCGGTACGAGCCGGTTGACGATGCCCAGCTCGTACGCCTCCTGGGCGCTGATCGAGCGCGGGAAGAGCAGCAGGTCGGCCGCCCGGCTGTGGCCGATGAGGCGCGGCAGCGTCCAGGACATGCCCGAGTCGGCGGTGAGGGCGACCCCGGCGAAGGAGGTGTTGAAGGCGGCCGTGTCCGCCACCACCCGGTAGTCCGCCGCGAGCGCGAAGCCGAATCCGGCCCCGGCCGCGACCCCGTTGACGGCCGCGACCACCGGCTTCGCCATGCCGGTGAGCGCCCGCACGATCGGGTTGTAGTGGTCGCGGACCGTGTTCATCGTGGCCTGCGTGCCCGACTCCTTGTCCTGGAGCAGCAGCCCGACGTGCTCCTTCAGGTCCTGGCCCACGCAGAACGCCCGGTCGCCGGCCGCGGTCAGCAGCACCGCCCGCACGGCCGGGTCGGCGGCGGCCGCCTCCACCGCGTCGCGCAGGGCGAGCTTCGCCGCGACGTTCATCGCGTTCATGGCCTCGGGGCGGTTGATGGTGATGGTGGCAAGCCCGTCGCTCACCTCGTACAGCACCGTGTCGGCCATCGCGGATCCCTTCGCCTCATTGCGTCGATTGACCTGATCAGCATGGCGGAGATCACCCGCCCCGCACATGTGACCTGCGTCAAAGAATCGGCGCCCCCGCGCGGAGTGGTGGCGGCGAAGTATCGCAGGTGGATCGGCGAAATATGCGGTTTTGTGAAAGCGCGTTGCGGAAGCGATGCCACCTGATGTTGGTCATCGGGTCCTGTGATGCGGGATAATGACCGGGAAGCAATCGTGTTCGATGCTGACGATGAGCTGGTTTCAGGAAGGGGAACGAGCATGGCGGCCATGAAGCCGCGGACGGGTGACGGCCCGCTCGAGGTGACCAAGGAGGGGCGGGGCATCGTCATGCGCGTTCCGCTCGAAGGCGGCGGCCGGCTCGTCGTCGAGCTGACCCCGGACGAGGCGAAGGCGCTCGGTGACGCACTGAAGGACGTCGTCGGCTGACGCGCCCCTGCCAGGATTTCCGCTTCTGCCCCGGTACGGTACCCACCGCACCGGGGCAGCGGTGTACCGGGGCCGGATCCGGCGCACCGGACCGGGCTCAGGCGCCCCTGCGCACCGCGCACAGCAGGCCGTCGCCCACCGGCAGCAGCGTGGGCAGCAGCGCCGGGCTCTCCCGCACCGTGCGCAGCAGCTCGCGTATCCGCAGCACCTCGGCCGGCTGGGCCGCCGAGTCCACCGTGCGGCCGTCCGCGAAGACGCCCTCGAAGCAGACCAGACCGCCCGGTCGCAGCAGGCGCAACGATTCAGCGAGATAGTCCAGCGACTCCGTGCGGTCGCCGTCGCAGAACACGAGGTCGTAGCCGCCGTCCGCGAGCCGGGGCAGCACGTCCAGGGCGCGGCCCGGGATGAACCGGGCCCGGTTGCCCGCGAAGCCCGCCGCGCGGAACGCCGCCTTCGCGTGCGCCTGCCGCTCCGGGTCCATGTCCACGGTCGTCAGCACCCCGTCCGGGCGCATCCCGAGCAGCAGATAGATCCCCGACACGCCCGTGCCCGTGCCGATCTCCGCCACCGCCTTGGCGTCCGCCGTGGCCGCCAGCAGGCGCAGGGCCGCACCGGTGCCGGGCGACACCGAGGGCAGCCCTGCCTCCCGGGCCCGCTCCCGAGCCCAGCGCAGCGCTTCGTCCTCGGCGACAAAGGCGTCTGCGAACGCCCAGCTCGTCTGCCGGTTGGCGGTAATGGCCCTCTCCTGTCCCCGTAGTTGACGCAGGCGTCGACTGTATCCGCTGCGCACGGGAACCCGCAGATGGGACCGCGCGTTACTGGAGACGGAAGGCGAGGCGGGGCACGGGTCCCTCCGGACGGAGTCCGGGGGAATGAGCCGGCCCCAAATTCGCGTAAAGATTCTTATCCGGAGCTAACGGGCGAGGTGGCTATGGTAGGGGCTCCACTGGACACCACCAGAGCCGACAGGGGAGGTGCGGCTGCGCCTGTGGATCGGAGAGGAGTGCTGCGGCGCCTTCTCGGATCAGCGGGTGAGCCGAAATCCGTGACTGACACCGCTGACCGTTCGCGCACCGCCGACTCCGCACCCACCACCGCGACCTTCGCATCGGATGCGGAATCGCAGGCGTGGACTCCGCCCAGCTGGGAGGAGATCGTCAGCACCCACAGCGGCCGGGTCTACCGCCTCGCCTACCGCCTCACCGGCAACCAGCACGACGCCGAGGACCTGACCCAAGAGGTCTTCGTCCGGGTCTTCCGCTCGCTGTCGTCCTACACGCCGGGCACCTTCGAGGGCTGGCTGCACCGCATCACGACCAACCTGTTCCTGGACATGGTCCGCCGCAAGCAGCGCATCCGGTTCGACGCGCTCGCCGACGACGCCGCCGAGCGGCTGCCCAGCCGTGAGCCGTCCCCGCAGCAGGCGTTCAACGACACCCACTTCGACGCGGACGTCCAGCAGGCCCTGGACACCCTCGCGCCCGAGTTCCGCGCGGCCGTCGTCCTCTGCGACATCGAGGGCCTCTCGTACGAGGAGATCGCCGCGACCCTCGGCGTGAAGCTCGGCACCGTGCGCAGCCGCATCCACCGCGGCCGCTCCCACCTGCGCAAGGCGCTCAAGCACCGCTCGCCCGAGGCGCGCGCGGGGCGGGCGCTCGCCTCGGTCGGCTGGGAGGGCGGAACAGCGTGAGCGGCACGAGTCCGTCACCCATCCCCACCGGGCAGCACCTCGCGGAGCAGCACCTCGGGGACCGGCTCGCCGCGCTCGTCGACGGCGAGCTCGGCCATGACGCCCGCGAGCGGGTCCTGGCCCACCTCGCCACCTGCCCCAAGTGCAAGGCCGAGGCGGACGCCCAGCGCACCCTGAAGAGCGTCTTCGCGACCAGCGCGCCCCCTCCGCCCTCGGAGGGGCTGTTGGCGCGCCTCCAGGGGCTGCCGGGGGGACCGAATGACCAGGGGGGTCCCTTCGACGACCTCCTGCGCGGCGGAGGACTGAGGTCCGACGGCTTCGCCACGGCCGCGCCGGTCACCCCGCACTCGGGCTTCCGCATCCACGAGGTCGGCGACCGCTCCTCGGGGCGCGGCAGGCGCTTCGCCTTCGTGGCGGCGAGCGCGGTCTCCTTCGCCGCGATCGCGCTCGGCGGCACGCTGCCCCTCGACGGGGCGCGCGGCCAGGGCACGGGAAGCAATGTGACCCCGCTGCGGGCCCCCGCGACCTTCGCCTCGGGCTCGCGCCGCGAAGCGGCACCGGAGGGGGTGGCGCCCACCGTGGTGCCGGCCCGCCTCGAACTGTCCCCGTTCATACGCCCGGCGGCTCCCGCGCTCCGGCTCTCCTACGCGCCCGGAACCGCCCCGACGGTCACTCCCGCACCCAGCCCCTCCCATCGCTGACCGGCGACCTGGTTGAATCCAGGGGCAGGGGCGCGCCCGAACCGGTGGGCGCGGACAGGTCATCTGTTGCGGGGAGAGCATGAAGAACGGGAAGCCGACATGGTGGAGCCGTCCGTCGACCACACCTATCCCGCCGCCTGAGCACCCCCCGGCCCCGGAGACGCCCGTACCCCCGGCCGGGGACGCGGACTTCACCCTCGCGGCCCCGGCACCGGCCCCGGCCCCGGCCCCGGCCTCGGCCCCGGCACCGGCCCCGGCCCCGGCCCCGGCCCCGGCACCGGCCGCCGCGCCGGGGGAGGCCCCCGCCCCGGGAACGGCCGTCCCCGAGACGTCCGCGGCCGTGGAGGCGCCGGCGTCCGCCGATCCGCGCCAGGCGGAGCCGGCGGGGACGGTGCCGGCCGAGGCCGCGCCCCCGGCCCCCGCGTCCTTCGACCCCGCACCGAGCCAGGACCACCTGGCCCTCGCCGGCGCCCCGGCAGCCGAGGCCGCACCTGACCGGCCGCTCGCGGGACCCGCGGGAACCGCCCTGGCCGAGGTCGCTCCCGCCGCGGCGCTCCCGGCACCCGCCGTGGCCGACGCCGCACCTGCGCCCGCGCATCCGGCGCCCGCCGCCGCGCCCGCGCCGGTCGACGCCGCGCACGCGACCCCCGCACCCATGGAGCCCCGGCACGCACCCGACCCGTACCGGACGCCGCCCTACGGCGAGCCCGGGCCCTGGGCGCCCGCGCCGCCCGTGCAGCGCCCGATGGTCGTGGCGCCGGCATACGACCCGTGGGCGGCGAGCGCGCCGCTCGCGGCCGGGCCGGTGATCACGCCCGTCGTGGCCAAGCCGAAGAAGTCGCGGCGCGGCCTCGCGCTCGTCGGGGCCCTCGCCTTCGCCCTGGTCACCGGCGTCGTCGGCGGAGGCGTCGGCGCGTACATCGAGCGCAACGGCGGACTCACCACCGTCGAACTGCCCCAGGCGGGGCCGGAGAACACCGGCCGCGCCCCCGACAGCGTCGCCGGCATCGCCGCCGGCGCCCTGCCCGGCGTCGTCACCATCCACGTCAGCGGCAGCGGCTCCTCCGGCACCGGCACCGGCTTCGTGCTCGACACCCGCGGCAACATCCTCACCAACAACCACGTCGTGGACGCGGCCGCCTCCTCCGGCGAGATCTCCGTCACCTTCAGCAACGGCGAGTCCGCCCGCGCCAAGCTCATCGGCCGCGACACCGGCTACGACCTCGCCGTGATCCAGGTGTCCGGCGTCTCCGGCCTCAGGCCGCTGCCGCTCGGCAACTCCGACGCCGTCCGCGTCGGCGACCCCGTCGTCGCCATCGGAGCCCCCTTCGACCTCTCCAACACGGTCACCTCCGGCATCATCAGCGCCAAGGAGCGCCCGATCACCGCCGGCGGCGAGAAGGGCGACGGCACCGACATCAGCTACGTCGACGCGCTGCAGACCGACGCGCCGATAAACCCCGGCAACTCCGGCGGTCCGCTGCTCGACTCCAAGGGCCGGGTCATCGGCATCAACAGCGCCATCCGCGCCGCGGGCAACGGCTCCGGCGAGGGCGGCGGCCAGGCGGGCTCCATCGGCCTCGGCTTCGCCATCCCGGTCAACCAGGGCAAGCGGGTCGCCGAGGAGCTGATCAACACCGGCAAGGCCGCCCACCCGGTCATCGGCGTGAGCCTCGACATGCAGTACGCCGGCGACGGCGCCCGCGTCGGGGCGAAGGGCAAGGACGGCAGCTCCTCGGTGACGCCCGACGGCCCCGCCGCCCGCGCCGGGATCAGGCCGGGCGACGTCATCACCAAGGTCGACGGCCAGCGCGTGCACAGCGGCGAGGAGCTGATCGTGAAGATCCGAGCCCACCGTCCCGGCGACCGGCTGAAGCTCACGCTGACCCGCGACGGCAAAGAGCAGACAAAGACGTTGACGCTCGGTTCCTCCACGGGCGCCTAGCCGCCATGTGGAGGACATCACGCGGTACCCGCCTGACAGTTTCGGCGGGTACCGTGGACCGGGCCCGGGACCGGCGTGAAGGAGCTACAGGGTGTTCAGCGACATAGGCGCACTCGAACTGGTGACGCTCGTAGTGCTCGCCGTGCTCATCTTCGGACCGGACAAGCTGCCGAAGGTCATCCAGGACGTCTCCCGCTTCATCCGCAAGATCCGGGAGTTCTCGGACAGCGCCAAGGCGGACATCCGCAGCGAGCTCGGCCCGGAGTTCAAGGACTTCGAGTTCGAGGACCTCAACCCGAAGAACTTCATCCGCAAGCAGCTCGCGGAGAACGAGGACTTCAAGGAGCTCAACGAGCTCCGCTCCAGCTTCGACCTGAAGAAGGAGATGAACGAGGTCGCCGACGCCGTCCACGGCCGCGAGACCGCGCCCGCGCCGACGGCCGCGGTCAACGGCTCCGGCACCCCGGACCTCCTGAAGAAGCAGGACAAGCCGGACACCTCCGAGCGTCCGCCGTACGACTCCGACGCCACCTGACGACGTCCTGTCACCGAACCGCTGCGCCGTGGTGGCTATCCTCCCTCTGTTGACCTGAAGAGGAGGCGGCCGAGATGACGACCACGAGTCGGGTGGAGACCGAGGGGTTCCTGCGGGCACCCTTCGCCTGGTACGGGCTCGACGAGGCGTTCAGCGGCCCGCGCCGGCTGATGCAGATCGGGACGGCCGCGGACGGCACCGTCCAGTACGGCTCGATGGGCCACGGCGACGAGCCGTCGATAAAGTCCGAGGCCGGCGGCGCCGAGAAGGAGCGCTTCGCGGTCGTCGTGACCGTCGCCGCCAACCCGGTGCGCCGCACCGGCGACGGCACGGGCGTCCTGGAGGCCACCACGGTCTCCTCCGCGGCCTGGCTGGCCGGCTCGGGCCTGCTCGCCCACACCTGGCCCGCCAACCTCGACCACGCGCTGCGCGACAACTGGCTGGACCAGCAGACCGAGACGGCCTTCGAACTCGCCGACGACCTCGAAGGGCCGGCCTGGTCGACGCTCTCGCTGCCGGTGGACGGGGTCCCGGTGCCGTTCCACTACCGCGAGACCGAGTTCGGGTGGGTGCTGGCCGGGTCGGCGGACGGGGTGCACATCGGGGCGTACGGGCGGGGGATGAGCGCGTACGGCCTGGGCTTCGCCGCGGTGAAGGACCTGGCGCTCTACGCCTGACGGTACGACGAAGGGCGCCCCCGTTCCCGGGGGCGCCCTTCACGCTGCTCGGCCCGCGCGGGCCGGTCGCTAGAACTTGTTCCGCGGCGTGATGCCCAGGCTCATGCCCGACAGACCGCGCTGGCGGCCGCCCAGCTTGCCGGCGATGGCGCGCAGGGCCGCGCCCGCCGGGGAGTCCGGGTCGGACAGGACGACCGGCTTGCCCTCGTCGCCGCCCTCGCGCAGCCGCACGTCGATCGGGATGGAGCCGAGGACCGGAACGGTCGCGCCGGTGGTCTTGGTCAGGCCGTCGGCGACCTTCTGGCCGCCGCCCGTGCCGAACACGTCGACCATCTCGTCGCAGTGCGGACACGGCAGGCCCGACATGTTCTCGACGACGCCGACGATCTTCTGGTGGGTCTGCACGGCGATCGAGCCGGCCCGCTCGGCGACCTCGGCCGCCGCCTGCTGCGGGGTGGTGACGACCAGGATCTCCGCGTTCGGGACGAGCTGCGCCACCGAGATCGCGATGTCGCCGGTGCCCGGGGGCAGGTCGAGGAGGAGGACGTCCAGGTCGCCCCAGTACACGTCGGCGAGGAACTGCTGGAGCGCCCGGTGCAGCATCGGGCCGCGCCACACCACCGGGGCGTTGCCCGGGGTGAACATGCCGATGGAGATGACCTTCACGCCGTTCGCCGACGGCGGCATGATCATGTTCTCGACCTGGGTCGGACGCCCGTCCGCGCCCAGCATCCGCGGCACGCTGTGACCGTAGATGTCGGCGTCCACGACACCGACCTTCAGCCCGTCGGCCGCCATCGCCGCCGCCAGGTTGACCGTCACCGAGGACTTGCCGACGCCGCCCTTGCCGGAGGCCACCGCGTACACCCGGGTCAGCGAACCGGGCTTGGCGAACGGCACCTCGCGCTCGGCGGTGGTGCCGCGCAGCGCCGAGGCGAGCTCCTTGCGCTGCTCGTCGCTCATCACGTCCAGCGTGACGTCCACGCCCGTGACGCCCTCGACGCGGGAGACGGCGTCCGTCACGCGCTGGGTGATGGTGTCGCGCATCGGGCAGCCGGAGACGGTGAGGTAGACCGTCACGGCGACCTTGCCGTCGTCACCGATCTCCACCGACTTGACCATGCCGAGTTCGGTGATCGGTTTGTTGATCTCGGGGTCGTTCACCGTCGACAGTGCCTCGCGCACCGCGTCTACCGTAGCCATAGGGAGATGGTACGGCGACGACCACCGGCTGGTGAAAGCCCTGTCAACGGTCGGGTACGTCACTCCCCTGCGGCCCCCCGTCCGGGAATAGATCGCGCCGCTCCTCCAGCTCCTTCAGCAGGTCCTGGAGCTCCGAGCGCATCCAGTCGCGGGTCGCCACCTCGCCCAGGCCCATCCGCAGCGCCGCGATCTCCCGGGTCAGGTACTCGGTGTCCGCGATCGAGCGCTCGTTCTGCTTGCGGTCCTGTTCCAGGTTGACCCGGTCCCGGTCGTCCTGCCGGTTCTGCGCGAGCAGGATCAGCGGGGCCGCGTAGGAGGCCTGGAGCGAGAGCATCAGGGTCAGGAAGATGAAGGGGTAGTTGTCGAAGCGGAGCGCGTCGGGGGCGGAGACGTTCCAGACCACCCAGGCGATGATGATCACCGTCATCCAGACGATGAACCGCCCCGTCCCCAGGAACCGCGCGATCCGCTCCGACAGCCGCCCGAAGGCCTCCGGGTCGTACTCGGGCAGGAACCGCGGCCGCCGGACGCGCGGCTGGTCCAGCCGGATCCTGGGCAGCTGCCGCTCCCGCTCCCGCTCGCGCTCCTGTGTGCGCTCAGCCACCGTGCACCCCCTCCTCGTGGAACTCCGTCTCGCGCCAGTCCTCCGGCAGCAGGTGGTCGAGCACGTCGTCGACGGTCACCGCGCCGAGCAGCGAACCGCTCTCGTCCACCACCGGCGCCGCGACCAGGTTGTACGCGGCGAAGTAACTGGTGACGGCCGGCAGCGGGGTGTCCGGGCCGAGCGGCGGCAGGTCGCTGTCGACGAGCGAGCCGACCAGGGTGAACGGCGGGTCCCGCAGCAGCCGCTGGAAGTGCACCGTGCCCAGGTACTTGCCGGTCGGCGTCTCGTCCGGCGGCCGGCACACGTACACCTGGGCCGCGAGCGCCGGGGACAGGTCCTGCTGGCGCACCCGGGCCAGCGCGTCGGCGACCGTGGCGTCCGGGCGCAGCACGATCGGCTCGGTGGTCATCAGACCGCCCGCGGTCCGCTCCTCGTACGCCATCAGCCGCCGCACGTCCGCCGCCTCGTCCGGCCGCATCAGCGTCAGCAGCCGCTCCTTGTCCTCCTCCGGCAGCTCGGAGAGCAGGTCGGCCGCGTCGTCCGGGTCCATCGCCTCCAGGACGTCGGCGGCCCGCTCCTCCTTCAGCTTGCCGAGGATCTCGATCTGGTCGTCCTCCGGCAGCTCCTCCAGGACGTCGGCGAGCCGGTCGTCGTCGAGGGCGGCGGCGACCTCCGAGCGGCGCTTGGGGGAGAGGTGGTGCAGCACGTTGGCGAGGTCGGCGGGGCGCAGCTTCTCGAACGTGGCGACCAGGTTCTCGGCGCCCTGGCCGTGCTCCTCCAGGGAGAAGCCGGTGACGGCGGACCACTCCACGGTCAGCGTCTCGCCCTTGCGGCGCAGCGCCCCGCCCTTGCCGCGCCGTACGAAGACCTTGTCGATCTCCCACTCGCGGCGGGCCGGCAGCTGCTGGATGGCGACGTCGAGGACGGTGACCTCCTCGCCCTCCTCGCCGCGCGGTCCGACGAGCCTGACCCGCCGGTCGAGCAGCTCGCCGAGGACGAGGCGCTCGGTCGGGCGCTGCTCGAAGCGCCGCATGTTGACCACGCCGGTGGTGATGACCTGGCCGGACTCGACGCCGGTGATGCGGGTCATCGGCACGAAGACCCGGCGGCGGGAGAGCACCTCGACCACCATGCCGAGCAGCCGGGGCGGGCGCCGGCCCACCCGCAGCATGGCCACCAGATCGCTGACCCGGCCGACCTGGTCGCCGACGGGATCGAAGACGGGGACACCCGCGAGGTGCGAGACGAAGATCCGGGGGGCGCCTGCCGCCATGCCACGCGCCTCCTCGGTGCCGCACGATTCGCGTCTTTTCCAGCTTTGCCTGGTTCAGGCTAGCCCGTGCCGTTGCACGGCGCTTCGGGGGAGCGCCCGTCCGGCTGCCTGCGGCCCCCTCGCCCGGCCCGGGTACGCTGCGGTCTGCCGTCCCCACCGGCACCCGGCTCCCACAGGCCCGTCCCCCACCGACACGAGAGGCAGCCCTGGTGACCGTTCTCCTTCCGTCCTCGCGCATCCGCAGGGCCGCCCTGCCCCTGGCGCTCTGCGCGGGCCTGGCGGCCTCGCTGGGCGGCTGCGCCGCCGATCCGGACGAGGGGACCAACGGGGTCGGCAGGCTCCCGGCGAACGCCATCGAGCAGAAGGCCCAGTCGGCGGCGGACGCCGCCAAGGCGGTGCGCCTCGCGGGCACGCTGGTCAGCAAGGGCGGCACGTACAAGCTGAACATGCGGCTCAAGCAGGACGGCGCGAGCGGCTCGGTGACCACGAAGAACAGCACCTTTGAACTGCTGCGGGTCGGCGACGCGCTCTACATGAAGGCCGACG
The DNA here is from genome assembly GCF_044386705.1 of Streptomyces sp. NPDC020422. Lineage (NCBI taxonomy): Bacteria > Bacillati > Actinomycetota > Actinomycetes > Kitasatosporales > Streptomycetaceae > Streptomyces > Streptomyces sp. NPDC020422. The sequence continues at coordinate 94,514 of NZ_JBIRVJ010000003.1, forward strand.
CGGGCTTCTGGGCGCACGAGGACCCCACCACGGAGGAGCCCTCCGACGCCGGCGCCGAGGCCGCCGACAAGCTCGACGACATGTACGTGAAGGTCCCGCAGGACGACCCCTCGTACAAGCAGCTGCGCGGCTTCACCGACATGGACCTGCTGCTCGACGGGCTGATCGGGCTGCACGGCGAGGTCGTCAAGGGCGACCGCGACAAGATCGGCGGCATCCGCACCGTCAACGTCAAGGGCGGCGAGGACGCCGAGGGCGGCTCGCTCGACGTGGCCCTGGACGGCACCCCGTTCCCGCTGCGCTTCGCGCGCGGCGGCGGCGCGGGCGTGGTGATCCTCTCCGAGTGGGACAAGGACTTCCCGCTCGCCGAGCCGTCGAAGGAGCAGACCCTGGACTACGGCAAGCAGCTGCCGCGCGCGTAGCGGACGCGGCCCGGGCCGTGTCGGGACACGGCCCGGCGCTCAGCGCCTGCGGCCGCGCTTCTTCAGGAGCAGCTTCGGCAGGCCCGCCGGGATCGGCCGGCGGGTGATCACCGGCGAGGGCAGCGGTACGGCCGCCAGCGAGCCGTCCGGGAGGTCCGTGGTCGAGGAGCGGGGTTCCAGGCGCACCACCCGGCACTCGCGCGCCCAGCGCTCCGGCATCGCCTCGCCGTCGTGCGCGTTGAGCCGCTTGCCCTTGAGCTCGGCGACCGCCGCCTCCCAGGCCTCGCCGCGCGGGGCGAGCTCGCTCACCGCGGCGGTCCAGGCGACGATCCGGCCGCCCTTGTCCTTGCTGCGGACGGTGACCTCGGCCGTGCCGCCGTCCACCAGACCGGGCAGGGGCTGCTCGCCGGGGCCGTCGCCGACGACGAGGGCGGCGCCGTCGAGCCAGACGTGCCAGAGCGCACGGGCGGCCGGGGCCTGGCCCCGTACCCAGATGAGGCCGGACTTCTTGGTGGCCTCCTCGACGAGGGCGGACCCGAGCAGCGCGTCTGTCATGCCCCGCAGCCTATCGACAGGCACCGACGGGGCACCCGCCGCCGGTCCTACAGCCAGCCGTTGCGCTTGAGGGTGCGGTGGATGGCGAAGCAGATGACGGCGATGCCGCCGAGCACCATCGGGTAGCCGAAGCGCCAGTGCAGCTCCGGCATGTGGTCGAAGTTCATGCCGTACACGCCGCAGACCGCCGTGGGGACGGCGACGATGGCCGCCCACGAGGTGATCTTGCGCATGTCCTCGTTCTGCGCGACGGTCGCCTGCGCCAGGTTGGCCTGGAGGATCGAGTTCAGCAGCTCGTCGAAGCCGACGACCTGCTCCTGGACGCGGGCGAGGTGGTCGGCGACGTCACGGAAGTACTTCTGGATGTCGGGGTCGACGAGCCGCATCGGCCGCTCGCTCAGCAGCTGCATGGGGCGCAGCAGCGGGGTGACGGCCCGCTTGAACTCCAGGACCTCGCGCTTGAGCTGGTAGATCCGGCCGGTGTCGGCGCCGCGCGTGGAGCCCTTGGCGGGCGGCGAGAAGACGTCGATCTCGATCTGGTCGATGTCGAGCTCGACGGCGTCGGCGACCGCGATGTAGCCGTCGACGACGTGGTCGGCGATGGCGTGCAGCACGGCCGAGGGGCCCTTGGCGAGCAGCTCGGGCTCGCCCTGGAGGCGGTGGCGGAGGTTGCGCAGCGAGCCCTGGCCGCCGTGCCGGACGGTGATGACGAAGTCGGGGCCGGTGAAGCACATGACCTCGCCGGTCTCGACGACCTCGCTGGTGGCGGTGAGTTCGGCGTGCTCGACGTAGTGGATCGTCTTGAAGACGGTGAAGAGGGTGTCGTCGTACCGCTCCAGCTTGGGCCGCTGGTGGGCGTGGACGGCGTCCTCGACGGCGAGCGGGTGCAGCCCGAACTCGGCGGCGATACCGGCGAATTCGGCTTCGGTCGGCTCGTGCAGCCCGATCCAGGCGAAGCCGCCGCTCTCCCGTACCTGGCGCATCGCGCCGCGCGGCGTGAGGCAGTCGCGGTCGTCGACCCGGCGCCCGTCGCGGTAGACGGCGCAGTCGACGACGGCGGTGGCGGCCGTGGGGTCGCGGGTGGCGTCGTAGTTGGCGTACGGGGAGGCGGTGTTCGGCTTGCGCAGGGGGTGCCGAAGGGAGTGCCGCAGGGACGGGCGGACGGCGGCGCGCAGGTCACGGATCATCGACATGGGCATGCTCCTTCACGGAGAGGCCGCCGGCGAGCATGGCGCAGCCCGGAATGGGGACGTGGTGCTACGTCGTCCACAAAGCGGGCGGCACCGCGGGATCGCGGTGACGGCGTTCGCTACAGACAGGCAAAGAGAGAGGTGCTCTTCCGTCGTGCGAGATGCCGGAGAGGATGGGCCCGAACGGGGCCTGCGTCACCGGAGGGAGGAACGCACCGGGCTGGGGTGCGGGGCGGAAGAGCGCTTGGTACTGCCCGATCGACTTCGATCCACCGCAGTCCCACCTCCTCCGGCCGGTCCCTCGTGAGGGATGACGTGTGACGAGCAGTCGGGAATCCCGACCAGTGGCAAAGACTATCAGCCGACTGAGGGTCAATCCCTTACTTTGCCCGTTCGATACGCGCTTTATGCTCGCCGCATGGCAGAAATTCTCGCTCTGGTCGAGGCCCGGCTCCGTACCGCCCTCGGCGAGCCGGACGCACGGGCCGCGGTGACCTTCCTCGGCACCGATCGCATCGAGGTGCTGCGCTTCGTGGACGCCGACGCCGGTCTGGTGCGCTACGCGACCCTCGGCATGTCCGCCCAGCCGATGGCCGACCCGACGGCCGTCCTCGCCGACCCGGTGAAGGGCCCGCGCGCCGAGCTGGTCCTCTCGGTGCGGGCCGGGCTCGCCGACACCGACAAGGTGCTCCGCCCGCTCGCCGTGCTCGCCGCCACCCCGCAGGTCGAGGGTGTCGTCGTGGCCCCGGGCGCCTCGCTCGACGTGGGCGAGCCGCTGTGGCCGGGCGCCCCCTTCAGCTCGGTCCTGGTCGCCGAGTCGGGCGGTCTCGTGGCGGACCTGGAGCTGGACGAGCCGCTGGACCCGGTGCGCTTCCTGCCGCTGCTGCCGATGACCTCCAACGAGGCCGCGTGGAAGCGGGTGCACGGGGCGCAGGCCCTGGAGGAGCGCTGGCTGGCGAACGGCACGGACCTGCGCGATCCGCGGCGCCGCTCGGTGACGCTGGACTGAGCCCGGCCTGGCCGGGCGGACCGCCCGGGGTGAACGGCACGGGCCGGACGGGTGATCATCGGTGATCGTCCTTGACGCGGGGCCCGGGTGGTAGGACCGTTGAGCCCTATGAGGGGCGAACCCAGTTGCCCGAAGTGCGGTGGCCGGGTCAGGGCGCCCGGTCTCTTTGCCGACTTCTGGCAGTGCGACGTGCATGGCTCGGTGCACCCGCTGCAGCCCGTGATCCCGCCCAGCGTCGAGGCCCTCGGTGTCGTGGTGCACCGAGCGCACGTGCCGGTCTGGATGCCGTGGCCCCTGCCCGTCGGCTGGCTCTTCACGGGCGTCGCGTACGCCGGTGACGACCGCAGCGGCGGGCGCGCGACCGCCGTCGCCTGCTCCGGACCCGGTCCGCTCGGCGGCATCGGGGAGCTGCTCCTCGTCGCGGAGGAGCTCGGCGTCGGACTCGGCGCGCGGTACGCGGGCATCGACGGGCCCGATCCAGGACCCGGCATGGCGATCGACGGACCGCCCCAGGTCAAGGTCCTCGCCGCCGGCCGTCCGACCCCGCTCTGGCACGTCAACGGCGCCCCGCAGGACCGGGCGGTCTTCGCCGGCGAGGCGCGCGGGCTGTGGCTGTGGGCCATCGTGTGGCCCGAGCAGTCCGGCCTCCTCATGTACGACGAGCTGGTCCTGACCGATCTGCGCGACGCCGGCTCCGAGGTCGAGCTGCTGCCCTGCGGGGCGCTGACGCCGAGGCTGCTCACGTAAGGGGCGGCGGCTCTCCCGGGTCCGTACGGAAGTGTTCGAATCGCCCGTTATGCTGGAGCGTCCCCTCAGTCCGCCCCGAGCCTCCCGGAGTCACGCGTCGTGCGCATCGATCTGCACACCCACTCCACGGCGTCGGACGGTACGGACACCCCGGCCGAGCTGGTCCGGAACGCGGCCGCGGCCGGGCTCGACGTGGTCGCGCTGACCGACCACGACACCACGCGCGGCTACGCGGAGGCGATCGCCGCGCTGCCCGAGGGGCTCACCCTGGTCACCGGCGCCGAGCTGTCCTGCCGCCTCGACGGGGTGAGCCTGCACATGCTGGCCTACCTCTTCGACCCCGAGGAGCCCGCCCTCGCCGCCGAGCGCGAGCTGGTGCGCGACGACCGGGTGCCGCGCGCGCAGGCCATGGTCGGCAAGCTCCGGGAGCTCGGCGTCCCCGTCACCTGGGAGCAGGTCGCCCGGATCGCCGGCGACGGCTCGGTGGGCCGCCCGCACGTCGCGGAGGCGCTGGTCGAGCTCGGAGTCGTGCCGGACGTCTCCGGCGCCTTCACGCCCGAGTGGCTGGCCGACGGCGGCCGGGCGCACGTCGAGAAGCACGAGCTGGACCCGGTCGAGGCGATCCGTCTGGTCAAGGCGGCCGGCGGTGTCACCGTCTTCGCCCACCCGCTGGCCGTCAAGCGCGGCGAGTGCGTTCCTGAGTCCGCCATAGCCCTGCTGGCCGAGGCCGGTCTCGATGGCATCGAGGTCGACCACATGGACCACGACCTGCCGACCCGCGCGCGGCTGCGCGGCCTGGCGGACGAGCTCGGTCTGCTGGCCACGGGCTCCAGCGACTACCACGGCAGCCGCAAGACCTGCGGTCTCGGGGGCTGTACGACCGACCCCGAGATCTACGGCGAGATCACCCGCCGGGCCACCGGGGCCTTCCCGGTCCCGGGCGCCGGCGGACGCCGCTAGCCCGCCGCTCACCGGACCTCCATGCGGGCCCGGGCCCCGTCAGGGCCCGCCCGGCGGGTCCGCTCTTCCTTCCTCGGGGCCCCGGCCCCCGCGGGGCACCGACCTGCCCGCTCTCCGGAACCCCCAGTTCCGGATGTTCTTGTACACCCCTTTCCCGCAAGGCCACACCGTGTTCGACGTCGCCGTCTTCGGCTCGCTGTTCCTTACTCTCTTCGTGATCATGGATCCCCCCGGGATCACCCCGATCTTCCTCGCCCTCACCTCGGGCCGCGCCGCCAAGGTCCAGCGGCGCATGGCCTGGCAGGCCGTGGCCGTCGCCTTCGGTGTCATCACCGTCTTCGGCATCCTCGGCCAGCAGATCCTCGCCTATCTGCACGTCTCCGTCCCCGCCCTGATGATCGCGGGCGGTCTGCTCCTGCTGCTGATCGCGCTCGACCTGCTCACCGGCAAGACCGACGAGCCCAAGCAGACCAAGGACGTCAACGTCGCCCTCGTACCGCTGGGCATGCCGCTGCTCGCCGGTCCCGGCGCCATCGTCTCGGTCATCCTCGCGGTGCAGAACGCCGACAGCGTGGCCTCCCAGATCTCCGTCTGGACCGCCATCGCCGCCATGCACCTGGTGCTCTGGCTGACCATGCGCTACTCGCTGCTGATCATCCGGGTCATCAAGGACGGCGGCGTGGTGCTGGTGACCCGGCTCGCCGGCATGATGCTCTCGGCCATCGCCGTGCAGCAGATCATCAACGGCGTCACCCAGGTCATCCAGGGCGCCTGACCGGCCCCGGACACCACTGCGCCCCCGTACGGATTCCGCTCTGCGGAGTCCATGCGGGGGCGCGGTGCGTCTCTTACGCGTTACGAGGCCGTGCTGTCGGCCGGGCGGATCCAGATGCGCTGACCGACCGCGGCGGCCTGCTGCACGATCCGGTTGACGGAGGCGGCGTCCACGACGGTCCGGTCGACGGGCGTACCGTCGATGTCGTCGAGTCGCAGGATTTCGAAGCGCACGGGCTTCTCCCTTCGTCTGAGGTGTTCCTCCTGGTGGAGAACTGTCTTACGTACGGGTCCAACGATGTGCATCCTGCAAACATTCCCTACGCTAAGGAAATTTTTCGGATGACTAACTACGTGCCGGTAGGGAGGGACGGGACGGACACGATCGAGGCCCGCCTGGAGCGCACGAACGAGCTCCTGCAGCGGATGCTGGCCGAGGTGGCGAAGACCCCCTCGACCCATGCCATCTTCGTCGACGCAGGTTACGTCTATGCTGCGGCCGGATTGCTGGTAGCGGGCACCGAGGACCGGCGCTCCTTCGACCTCGACGCCGAGGGCCTGATCGACGCCTTCATCGACACCGCCCGCACGATCTTCGCGGACAGCAGACTGCTCCGCGTCTACTGGTACGACGGCGCCCGGCGCCGCATCCACACCCCCGAGCAGCAGTCCATCGCCGAACTCCCCGACGTCAAGGTCCGCCTCGGCAACCTCAACGCCAACAACCAGCAGAAGGGCGTCGACTCCCTCATCCGCTCCGACCTGGAGTCCCTCGCCCGCCACCGCGCCATCAGCGACGCCGCCCTCGTCGGCGGCGACGAGGACCTGGTCTCCGCCGTCGAGGCCGCCCAGGGCTACGGCGCCCGCGTCCACCTGTGGGGCATCGAGGCCGCCGAGGGCCGCAACCAGGCCGAGCCCCTGCTGTGGGAGGTCGACAGCCAGCGCACCTTCGAGCTCGACTTCTGCCGCCCCTACGTCACCCGCAAGCCCGTCACCATGTACGAGAACGAGGGCGAGCCGCCGCCCTCACGCGACGAGGTGCGCTTCATCGGCGCCCAGATCGCCGCCTCCTGGCTCGCCGGCCGCGGCCGCGACCAGCTCGCCGAACTCCTGCCGGGCCACCCCTATCTGCCCGGCCCCGTCGACCAGGAGCTCCTGGTCGAGGCGGAACGGCTGCTCAGCCGCTCCCTGCGGGGCCACGCCGCCCTGCGCCGTGCACTGCGCGACGGCTTCTGGCAGCACCTGCAGACCCAGTACTGACCTGCGCGGCCAGGTCCCAGAAGGCGGTCAGCCGGTCGGCGAGCTCCTGGGGGTGCGACACGTTCGGCGAGTGACCCGCGCCCACCACCACCGTGTGGTGCGCCCCGGTACGGGCCGCCGCCGCGGCCAGCTCCGGCACCGGCCACACCGTCTCCTCGTCGCCGTACGCGAGGTGCAGCGGCAACGGCAGCGCCGCCAGGGCGGCCGTGCCGTCCGGATCACCGAGCAGCAGCCGGCCCGCCCCGGCGAGCTGGGCGATCCGGGTCCGCATCCAGCGCGTCCGTAGAAAGGCCACGATCTCCTGCGGATCCTGGGCGCCCGGCTCCTCGCCCCGGCTGTCCAGCCAGCGCGTGGCCCGCCACACCCGCTCCTTCGGCAGCACCGCGAGCGCGCCGCGCAAGGCCCTGACCCGCACCCGCTGGGAGCGGGCGACCCGGCCGGGCCCCGAGGACAGCAGCGTCAGCGAACGGAACGCGTCCGGCGCGAGCGCGGCGGCCGCGCGGGCCACCAGACCGCCGAACGAGTGACCCAGCAGATGCACGGGCCCGTCGCCCAGCGCCGCCGCCTGCGCCACGGCGTCCAGCGCCAGCGCCTTGCGCCGGTAGGCGGCCCGGCCGCGCGGCCCCGGCGACTCGTGCTGCCCCCGCCCGTCGACCGCCACCGCCCGGTAGCCGGCCTCGCTCAGCGGGCCCAGCAGGGCGAGGAAGTCCTCCTTGCTGCCCGTGTAGCCCGGCAGCAGCAGCGCGGTGCCGCGCGGCGCGCCCGCCGGGGCGGTGTCGAGGACGGCGAAGGAACCGCGCGCGGTCGTGAGCCGATAGGCACGGGTGCGCGGCGGCAGCGCCAGGGACCGGGGCTTGCTCATACAGGGACTGTAACCGCCGCCCCACGCACCGCGGCCCGGCCCCTCGACGAGGGACCGGGCCGCGGTGACGCCTGTGCGCTTACGCCTCCGGCTCGGCGACCGCCTTCTTGGCGGCCCGCTTGCGCGGGGCCCTGGGGGCGGCGGCCTCGGCCTCGGGGGCCTCGGCGGCGACGGCCTTCTTGGCGACCCGCTTGCGCGGCGCCTTCGGGGCCTGCGGCTCCGAGGCGTCCGGCGCCACGGCGGCCACGGCCTTCTTGGTCACGCGCTTGCGCGGGGCCTTCGGGGCCT